>JAAYCM010000098.1 GCA_012729765.1 Chloroflexota bacterium
ACCATCGAAACCAAGGACGTTGAGCAGGTCCGCACCGAGCTGCAGACCGTCGCGCTGGCCGGCGAGGGTGTGCCGCACTTCCTCTGGACAGTGGCCGACCATGTCGGGCCGTTCACCGAGGTAGGCATCATTCAGCCGCTCGATGACCTGTTCGATATGACCGACTACCTGAACACCGCCAACCTCAACGGCCAGATTTGGGGCATCCCCTTCAGCGCCGGCAACCACCTGATGCTGATCTACAACAAATCGATGATCGAGACGCCCCCGGCCACGGTCGAGGAGCTGATCGAAGTCAGCCAGCAGCTTCAGGAAGAAATGGCCGACGTGGAAGGCTTCACGCCGTTCCTCTACAGCCACGAGGAATCCTTCTGGGTATTCCCCTGGATGCAGGCGATCAATCCGGATGGCGTGCCGTTCGTAGGCTTTGCCGAAGACGGTGTGACCCCCGACCTGAACAACGATTCGCTGATCAAGACCTACGAGCTGCTCTACGCGTTCAAGAATGAGTACAACATCACCGCCAGCGAGTGCAACTACGACTGCCTCGACGGCTTCTTCAAAGAAGGCAAGGCGGCGATGACGATCAACGGCGACTGGAGCCTCGGCGGTGACACGGGCATGATCGCGACCCTGGGTGAAGACCTCGGCCTCGCGCCGTACCCGATGTTCGAAGACGGCCAGCCCGCGCCCCTGATCGCTGGCACCTTCGCCATGATCCCGACCGCCACCTCTGGCGACGAGCTGGATGTCACGGTTGCCTTCCTGGAATGGTACACCACCAACGTGGAAGAAGTCATCAAGTACACGGTCAACCAGGGCCGTCTGCCCGGCTACCTGCCGGCCTTCGATGACCCCGCCATCCAGGAAGACGCGCTGCTCGCCCAGAGCGCCGAAGCCCTGGCGACCGGCGTACCCAACCCACTCAACGTCGAGATGCGCTGCCTGTTCGATGCCGTCAAGCAGGAATACCAGGCCGTGATGAACGGCTCGGAAACCCCCGAAGAAGCGGCTGCCAACGCACAGGACTTCGCTGAGACCTGCGTTGCGGACCTCGGATAAGCTCCGAGTCCAATAACGCCGGCAGTTAAGCAGCGTCAGACAGCGAGTAGAGCTTGCTTTACTCGCTGTTTCGCTTTTGCCGTAGATTTGAGGAGACAACGTAATGTTGCTGGCACAAGGTCTGACAGGAGAGCTGGCCCTGGAGCGCCTGCTCGATCTGCTTCCGTTGATGGCCGTGACGGTAATCGGCGTCGCCCTACTAGAGATTGCAGTCTACCTCTTCTTTAAAAAAGTTCTGCGAAGCCGTTTTACACTGCCTTATACGCTGGTGGCGCCGGCGGCGCTCGCGCTGCTGCTCTTCACCGTCTACCCGTTCGTCTACAATATCCGGCTGGCGTTCTCAGACCTGCGTCTGAAAACGATGGCCTGCTATATCCCCAACACCGACGTGACCAACGCCGAGTGCTCGCTGGGACGCGCCGCGCCGGGAGCCGAGGTGAATATCCGGGTCAATGAATATCCGGTGCGCGCCGAGCCAAACGAAACCGCCGACGTGCTCTGGACGGTTGAGGAAGGCGACGAGGTCCGCGTCACGGGCCAAAGCTCGAAGATCAATAATTACGTCCGCTATGCCGGCAGCCCGGTCCATATCAACGAGGACGGCACGCTCTCCAACCGGGTGTGCGGGGTAGACATCAACTGTAAGCGCACCTTCGACGAGTACAAAGCCAACGTGCTCGACGTGCAGGACGAGCGCGACTGGTGGCCGATTGAAGACGGCACCGGCCAGACGGGCTGGATTCCCAACCAGATTTTCTACATCACCGAGGATACTCAGGTGTTTGGCACCTCGACCGGCGACGAGGAGATCGTGACCGAAGTCTCCCAGGGGGACGAGGCGCGGCTGGTCCGGGCCGAGCGCACGACGTGGTATGAGCTTCAACTGGAAGGCGACCAGACCGGCTGGGTCCCGGCGGAGATGATCGACAGCCGCCAGTCGTTCTTTCCCGAAGCTGAGGCCGAGGTCTATGAAGAGATGACCGCCGGCAGCCCGGTCCTGGACACGCTCTCTGCCGAGCAGGAAGTCGGGCTGGTGCAGGCTGTGACGATGACGTGGTACCAGATCTTCGCCGACGAAGAAACCATCGGCTGGATCAATATCCCGGTTCAGAACATCAGCACAATCCAGACCTTTACCCTGCCGGCTGAGGCGGAAGTCTATGCCGAGCAGAACGCCGATACCGCCCCGGTCGCAACCGTGCCCGAAGGTGTTCAGGTCACACTGCTGCAAACGATGGTCGTCACCGATGAAGAAGAAGGCGTCGATGTGACGTGGCACCAGGTCCAGCTCGAAGACGAGACAACCGGCTGGCTGACGGGCATCACGCCGACCGACTTGTCTGAGGTCGAGGTGATGACGCTCGGCGACGAAACCACGCTCTACAGCGAAACCAGCGCCGAGAGCGACGTGATCGGCACGGCCCCTGCCGGGCAGCGCGTGACCGTGATCGAGCGCGACGACTCGAACGACATCACGTGGCGGCGTGTGCGGCTGGACGGTAACGAGATGGGCTGGGTGAATGTCGGCGGCGAAACGGCGACCAACTTCTCGATTGCCGAAGATACCGGGGTCTTTGCCGAGATCGGCGGGGCCGGCGGTGTGGTGGCCGAGCGGACCGAAGGCCAGCGCGTGACGCTGGTCAACGACGATATGCGGACCTTCACGCGCTATCAGGTGCGGCTGCGCGACGGCACGGTCGGCTGGGTGAACCAGCGCCCGCGCGAAGTCACGACCACGCAGCGCGACATCGTGCTCTACAGCCTGAACTATGGCTGGACGAACTTCAAGCGCGTGTTCGTGAAGACCAACAACCAGACCGGCGAGATCGAAGGCTGGGGCCGCCTGCTTCAGACGCAAAACTCGACCTTCCCGCGCCTGATGCGTACCACCGTCGCCTGGACCAGCCTCAACGTGCTCTTCCACCTGATCTTCGGGATGATCCTGGCGCTGATGCTCAACCGACCCGGTCTGAAGCTGCGCGGCATCTACCGCGCGATCATCATCCTGCCCTGGGCGATCCCGCAGGTGATTATCGCGCTGGCCTGGAAGGGCGAATTCCACTACCAGTATGGCTTCGTTAACAACCTGCTGGTCGACTTCGGTCTGGATCGGATCAACTGGCTCTTCTCGCCCGGCCCGGCGTTTGCCGCCGTGACCTTCGTCAATATCTGGCTGGGCATCCCGTTCTATATGGTGACGCTGCTGGGCGGCCTGCAATCGATCGCGGGTGAATACTACGAAGCGGCGGAGATCGACGGCGCGAACTCGTGGCAGCGCTTCCGGAACGTGACGGTCCCGCTGATCCGCCCGGTGGCCGTGCCAATTGTCACACTCGACGTGATCTGGACCTTCAACAATTTCAATGTGATCTACCTGATCACCAAAGGCGAGCCAAACGAAAGCACCAATATCCTGGTCACTGCGCTGTATAACGCCGCGTTTGGCGAGAACGGCCAGTTCCAGCTTGGCTTTGCGGCGGCCTTCTCGCTGGTGATCTTCCTGGTGCTGTTCTTGTTTGCGAGCTTCTGGGTGACAAGCAGTGGCGCGCTGAAAGGAGTGTACGAATCATGACGGCGATGATCGATCAATGGCAGCAGCGCTTCTGGTCCGAACGCCCCTACGAGTCGTCGGGCAACCTGTGGCTGCGCCGCCTGCGTGGTGTGGGCGTCCCGCTGATCCTGGCCGCCGGTGTCCTGCTGACACTGCTCAACGGAATCAACATCATCTACCTGCTGGTCGCGCTGTGGCTGATAATCGTGCTCACGCATCCGGCGCACGGCTTCCTGATCTTCTACAGCCTGTTCACGCTCTACCCGATCTCACGCGTGGTGACGGTGTCGCTGCGCTCCACCCAAAATCTGCTCTCGACCTCACTGGAGCTGATCCCGCCGAACGCGACCTTCAACAACTACGTCAATCTCTTCACCGAAGAGCAGTTTTCGATCTGGCTGTGGAACAGCTTCCTGATCACGATCACCGTCTCGATCATCGGCGTGATCGTGGCGGCAACGAGCGCCTATGCCTTCTCGCGCTGGTCGTTTCCGGGCCGCGCGGCAGGGCTGCTGATTCTGCTCTCGACGCAGATGATCCCCGCCGGGATGCTGCTGATCCCGATCTTCATCATCGTGGCGCGGCTGGGCCTGCAAGACAACCTGCTCGGCCTCTCGCTGGCCTATATCACGACCGCCGTCCCGCTCTCGATCTGGATTCTGCGCGGCTACTATGACACGATCCCATTCGATCTTGAAGAGGCGGCGATGGTCGATGGCGCGACGCGCCTGTCAGCCTTCTGGCGGATCATCCTGCCGCTCTCGACGCCCGCGCTGGCCGTGATCTTCCTGTTCAACTTCCTGAACGCCTGGAACGAGTGGCAGGTCGCCAACGTGATCCTGAAGGCCGACGATATGCGCACCTGGCCGCTGGGCCTCAACGACTTCATCGGCAACTTCCAGACGCAGTGGGGCCTCTACGCCGCCGCCTCAGTGATCATCACGATCCCGGTCGTGCTGCTGTTCCTGTACAGCTCGAAATATCTGATCAGCGGCCTGACATTAGGCTCGGTGAAAGGTTAAACAGGAGACTGTTTATGAGACACAATCGCATATCTTTGGCCGTGCGGCGGCTGGGGCTGATCGTCCTGCTCGTGTCGCTGCTGCCGGTCGGGCTGCTCGCGGCCCAGGAACCCGAGATCGACCAGGGCGCGCTGCTGCACGACAGCCGCGACAACCTGTATCGCACGCCGGGCGGCGCGGTGGTGCTGGAGACGCCGGTCACGCTGCGCTTCCGCACGGCGGCGGGCGACGTGGACGGCGTATCCGTGCGCGTCTTCGACGACCGGACCGATACCCAATCCGTGCTGCCGATGGCGGTCGTGACGACCACGCCGGACGGCTACGACCTGTGGGAGCTGACGCTCGACACGGGCCGCCAGCCCACGATCTACTGGTACCGCTTCCTGATCACGAAGGGCGACCAGACGCTCTACTATGAGGACGACACGCGCCCCGATGGCGGCAACTTCGTCCCGGCGCGCGAGGGCGGCCCCGGCGCGGTCTATACCGAAAGCCCCGATCTCAGCTACCAAATCACGGTCTACCGGCCCGACTTCTACACGCCGGAATGGATGCGCAACGGTGTAATCTACCAGATTTTCCCGGACCGCTTCCGCAACGGCGACGTGACGAATGATCCCGAAGACGGATCGGAGCTGTTCTACGGTGAGCTGCCGCTGTTCTTCCACGAGACGTGGAACGAGCCGCCAATCGATGGCCGCGTGGAAACCGTGCAGAGCGGCGTGGGCTACTATAACAGCGACTTCTACGGCGGCGACCTGGCCGGGATCATCGAGAAGCTGGATTATCTCGAAGACCTGGGCGTGACCGCGATCTATCTCAACCCGATCTTCGAGGCGCGCTCCAACCACCGCTACGACACGGCGGACTTCAAGGCCATCGATCCGATCCTGGGCGATATGGAAACCTTCCAGACGCTCGTCGCGGAAGCAGAAGCGCGCGGCATGGTGGTGATCCTGGATGGCGTGTTCAACCACCTCTCCAGCGACAGCCTCTTCTTCGACCGCTACAACCGCTTCGAGGGCACTGAGGGCGCGTGCGAAAGCCTGGAATCGCCCTGGCGCGGCTGGTTCTTCTTCACGCCGCCGCGTGCCAACCAGCCCTCGCCGTGCGTTGATACGCCCAACGACGAGACGTACTATGTCTCGTGGGCCGGGTTCGACAGCATCCCCAAAATCAACAACACGCAGCTTGGGCCGCGTGAGTACTTCTTCCTGGACGAGGACAGCGTCGCGCGCCTCTGGGGTGAGGCCGGCATCGGCGGCTGGCGGCTGGACGTGGCGGGAGACATCGATCCCGGCGGCCCGGATATCATCTACTGGGAAGCCTTCCGCTCGATTGTGCGCCAGGTCAACCCCGAATCCGTGATCATCGGCGAGGAATGGGCCGATGCATCGCGCTGGCTGCTCGGCAACGAGTGGGATTCGACCATGAACTACCGGCTGCGCAACGGGATCATCGGCTTCGTGCGCGACGAGATGTTCACCGACAACGACGCCAACGGCGACCGGATCATCTATGCCCTGACGCCGAGCGAAACCGACGCGATCATCCGCGCCATCGAGGAAGACTACCCGCCGATGGCCTATCACGCACTGATGAACCTGCTCGACAGCCACGACACGACGCGCCTGTTCTTCGCCGTCGATAACGATCCCCAGCGTCAAAAGCTGGCGGCACTGCTCCAGTTCACGCTGCCCGGCGCACCAACGGTTTACTATGGCGACGAGATCGCCATCGACGCGCCGAGCATCCCCGACAGCGGCGGCAACCTGCAAGACGATCCGTACAACCGCGCGCCCTATCCCTGGCCGGACACCGCAGGCGACTTCTACCCGCCGCCCGACGAGGATATGCTGGCCCACTACCAGCAGATCGCGGCGCTGCGCCACGCCAACCCGGCCCTGCGCGAGGGCGCGATGATCACGCTGGTGACGGATGACGCCGCCGGGGTCTACGCCTTCCTGCGTGTCGATGCGGCGGCGGGCAACGCGGCGCTGGTCGTGCTCAACAACAGCGACAGCGAGCAGGCGGTCGATCTCGACCTGGCCGGGCTGCTGCCCACCGGCCTGACGCTCACGCCACTCTTCGAGGCCGATCCGGTTTCGACTGAAGCGGGCAGCGCCAGCGTCACGGTTGGCGCGCACAGCGGCAACGTCTGGACCGTCACCGCCGAGCCGTTCACCCCACCGGCGGCCCCGGCCAGCGTGCAGGCTGAGGGCGTGTTCGGCTCAGCCAACCTGACCTGGGAGCCGGTCGAGGGCGCGGCGGGCTACATCGTCTATCGCAGCCCGGTTGCGACTGGCGGCTTCGAGCCGATCACGGCATCGCCCGTGCAGGACACCGGCTATGCCGACGAGACGGTCGCCAACGGCTTCCGCTACTACTACGCGGTCGCGGCGGTCGGGGAGAACGGGCTGCGCGGCGAGCTAAGCGCGAGCGCCCTGGCAATCCCCAGTGCCCAGATCGAGGCGGCGTTCTACGTGGGCGACGACGCGACGGATCCGGAGACGACCTACGAGCCGACCGTCGGCGCGACGCACACGCTGCAAGCCGCGATCCGCATCCCCGGCATGACCGAGGCAGGAGGTCCGGCGGTAGGCGTGCGCGCTGAGGCGGCGATGGTTGCGTCCGAAGCCGAGCTGGCGGACGCGGACTGGCTGCCAATGACCTACGCGGGCGAGTTGAACAACGCCGATCTCTACGCGGTGGACCTGGCTCCCCAGGCCGCCGGAGAGTACCTGACGGTGGCGCGCTTCAGCACCAACGCGGGCGAAAGCTGGCAGGTGGTGACGCACCGCGACGGATCGCTGCCGGCGCTGGTGGTCGAGCCGTCGAACGATACCGAGCCGCCGCAAGCGCCCGCCAGTGTGACGGTGCGCCGGGCGTCGGCGTCGGGCGTGATCGTGGCCTGGGAACCGTCGCCGTCCGAGGACGTGTTCGCCTATCGCATCTATCGCAGCGGCGAGGATGGCGAGTCGGCGCTGGTTGGCGAGGCCGAAGCAGATGCCGCGCAGTTCGTCGATCGCACCGTGGCCGAGGGACAGCGCTACCGCTACGGCGTGGCGGCGGTCGATGCGTCGCTGAACGAGTCCGAGATCGTGTGGACCGAGGACGTGCTGGTCCAGCGGCTCAATATCCCGGTGACGTTCATCGTGGAAGTGCCGGAGTACACCGAGGGCGAGGTTTTCATCGCGGGCAGCTTCGGCACGACCGACTATCCGTCCTGGGACCCCGCCGGGCTGCAAATGGAGCAGCTTGACCCGACTCACTGGTCGATCACCCTGGACCTGCCCGAAGGCGCGAATGTCGAGTTCAAGTTCGTGCGCGGGACGTGGGACGCGGTCGAGAAGGGTACGGAATGCGAGGAGATCGCCAACCGCCGCCTCAAGGTCGAGGTGGGCGAGGACGAGGACGCGCTGACGGTCGATGATCTGGTCGTCGCCAAGTGGCGCGACCTGGACGCCTGCGGCTAAGCCGCGCACCCGTTCGAGTCACACACAGGGGCCGGGGATCATCTCCGGCCCTTGTTGATAATGGCTTCAAGATCATCTGCAAGCTCTAAGAACAGCTTGAGGTGAAGTTCTCTTCGCTCGACATTTTCACTGTATATTTTGACTGCCGCATCCCACCTTTGTCTATGATCTGGTCTGTCTGGTTCGGTCAAAATTCCTTCACCGTATGCGGCATATTCCTCCGGATATAACTGCCCCCAATGATCAACCACAACTGCTCCTACAAACTGGCTCACCGCACCCCCTGATAGCTCTAAGCTGAGTTTGATCTGGTTCTTTAGATAGTACTCCAAAGCTTGCTTTAGGAGATCCAAACCATCAAGAAAAGACCATACTCCAGGCACGTCATATCTTTGGACTATCTCACCCTGCTCAGTTTCCGTAAAGTAGTTGAAGGCGGGGGTCCGATAGTTGAAAGCCTCAAGTTTTTCCAGGAGAGTTATGAATTCATGTGTCCAGGAAAGCTCAGGATACCTGCTTTCAAAGATGGGTAGGTATTCCCTGGCTTTCTTGATGCCATATAACAGGAGGGCCTTGACATCCAGTTCGAGAAACATTTCTTGCAATAAATCGTCGCAAATATCTACATAATCATGCTGTGCAGCTTCGCGGAACTGCTTCAATTTCTCCTGCATAGCCTTTACTCCATTTCATTACATCATGCCCCGGACTTGAGCGCCCACTTGCACGGGTACGAATAGGCGAACAGCTCAAAGCCGAACCTCTCTAAAATCGGGCGGCTCATCGGGCTGGCATCCACCGTCAGGAACCGCACCCCACGCGCTCTGGCTTCCTGCGCGCGCGCGGATAGCAGCGCCGTATACAGCCCTTGCTTGCGAAAGCCGCTGATGGTCGAGCCGCCCCACAGGCTGGCGAACTGGCTGCGCGCCGGAAAGTGTATCCAGGCGGCGCTGGCCGGCTGCCCATCGACATACGCCACATACACGCTCATCTGGTCGGGATGATCGGTGAGTGCGCCGCCCAGCAGATCGAATACCCAGGCAGCATCCTCACCCCAGACCTGCTCCTCGATGGTCTGCACATCCGCCAGCTTTTCGGGATCGGTGAGCCGCTGCACGGTATGGCGAACGGGCTGCCACAGCCTCTCCGGCGCGTCGTCCAGATCGAGCACCATAAGCGCTTCGGCCTCTTCGACTTCGAACCCGTGCGCGGCCAGGCGATCTTTCAAGTCCGGCGGCTGATCGTAATCGTAGACTTTCCACTCGAACGCCTGCCCGATACCCTCGAAATAGCGAATTTCCGCGCGGATCACCTCGTCGGCGTTCGCTTCCGTGAGCTGGCTGTAGACGATCATCCCCTCGCCATCGTCGGCCAGGTCGATATGGCGCACCACGTCGGGCGTGACCTCGCGCCGCACGCCGGGATACGCAACGTCCCGGCGCTGCTCCTGGTCATACAGGGCCATGATCTGTGCTTTGTCCATCGTGTACTACCCCCTTTTGGTGACGAAATGATCAGCGGTGATAAAGGCAGGGCGCGGGAAGAGCGCCGGCTCAGGGGTCGGGAAAGGCGTTACAACGTGAGATTGTGCCGCGGGCGTGCCCACCGGGCGTGGGTGGAGCCGCTACTCCGGCAGGCGGTCGGGTGGGTCGGCGGCGGTATCGTCGTCGAGCAGGGTGGGCCGATTCTGCCGCTGCTGGAACATGGTCTGGCCCATGCCGGGCTGCCACTCGTCGGCCAGTGCCCCGGTCGCGCGCGTCAGTTCCAGCCCGCCCAGGTTGCGCGCGATCACTTCGAGCATGTGCGGCTGCGTCCAGACCAGGGTATCGACCTGCACCGCCACCGCGCCCGCTTCCAGAAAGTCGCGCGCGTCGTCCGGCGAGTGAATCCCGCCGCTGCCGATCACCGGCACTTCCACGATCGGCGCGATCTGCCCGACGGCGCGTAATGCCTGCGCCTTGAGCCAGGGACCATAGAGCCGCCCCCCGGCCAGCACGCCGGTCAGCGGATCGCGGGCCGTGCCGCGCGGTGGAGCCGCCACGACCAGCGCCCCGGCCCCGGCATCCGACGCAGCGCGCGCCAGCCCGACCGCCGTATACAGCGGCAGG
Source organism: Chloroflexota bacterium (assembly GCA_012729765.1). Lineage (GTDB taxonomy): Bacteria > Chloroflexota > Anaerolineae > Aggregatilineales > Aggregatilineaceae > JAAYCM01. The sequence continues at coordinate 10,220 of JAAYCM010000098.1, forward strand.
CGCACCAGCAGCGCGAGCTGCGTGTGGTCCAGCACCGCGCCGATCATCGTCTCGACATCCGCCGGGGTAGACTGATCGTGCAGGCCCAATTCAATCGCCGCCACCCCGTCGCAGCGGTCGAGCACATCGGCGCAGCGCACGACATCTTCGGGCGTGGTCGCCACGATGTGCACGATCACCGGCAGGAGCCCGCGTTTCCAGCGCGTGCCATACTGCTCGACGACGCGCGGCAGGCCGGGATTCGGCAGGCCGGTATGCACCAGCACGCCCGCCGGCAGCGAGACGAGACGCGGCCCGCGCGCCACCCGGCGTCCGCGCCAGGTGATGGGGTTGGTCACGAGCGCGCCGAGCTTGGAGAGGTCGATCAGCTCGCTGTAGGCCGAGCCATCATAGCCAAAGATGCCCGCCGCGGGCATCACCGGGTTATCGATGACCAGTGGATTTTTGCCGGTCCGGGTTATTTCTATCATCGGTCACCACTTTGGATTGGTGCAGCTTATGAACGGGGTGTTTCGGCTGGCCGCCATGCGCCTGCATCCAGCAGCCAGGCCGTGAACAGATCATCCGGCGGGCTGCCCGGCGCGGCGGGCCAGTGTCGATGAAAGCTCTCTGTCACACGGATCGCGTCGCGCACGTCGCTCAGCTTACGCCGCCGCATGAACAGCGCGTGCTGCGTGCGGTGGCAGAGCATCGCGGCGTGCTTGGTTTCGATCCAGGGCGTGATGTCCAGCGCCACGTGGGCCGGATCGTGCCGGTTCCACAGGCGATCCTCACCATCGGGCAGCAGCGCCGCGCCGCTGTAGAACAGCACATCCGGCGCGTGCTCCTGGATGGCGCGCAGTGTGGCGCGATGCATCTGCACATGGGCGGGATGACCGTACTCACCGTCGCTGCCGTGCCCCAGCACGACCGCCACGTTCGTCTCGTCGATCACGTCCGCGATCTGGCGCGCCAGCCGGTCGTCGTCCGCCGCAAAGCCGAACAGCTTCTCGTTCGGCCCCATGACCGGGTCCTCGTAGCCGAGCAGCGTCAGGCTGTCCACCTCAAGGGCATCGGCCACACAGCGCAGCTCGCACTCGCGCACACGTGCCAGGTCTGCCGGCGAGTTGATCCCCGGCACACCCCCGGACTCACCGCCCCGGCCATCCGTCGCGCACAGCAGGTGAATCCTGACGCCGTGCTGGCGCAGCATCGCCAGCGTGCCGGCGGCCATGATCGTTTCGTCGTCGGGATGCGCCCCCACAAACAGAACCGCGAGTTGGCGTGCATTCGCGCTCACCGGAAGACAATATCCTTCAAATCCAGCGCCGGGCCGTGGGTGCAGGTCAGAAAATCGCTGCCCCGCCCCGGAACCTGGCACGACTGGCAGGCCCCGGTCCCGCAGGCGAGCCGCTGGTAGTACAGCCCGGACACGAATCCTTCGGGAATATCATGGTGGCGAAGCTGGCCGATCGTGCTGTAGAGCGAGCCATAGGTTTCGTTCTGGGCCTGCGGCGGGGCCAGCACGAGCACCTGATCGGCCCAGTTGAGCGTTTCCACCTGGTCGGGCCATTTCCACTCGGTATCGCTGCGCAGAATCTCGACCTCAGCCGGGAACTGCTCCAGCGGGTAGCGGGTCGCACTGCCGCCCAGCACGAGCGTCACGGCGATTCCGGCGGTCACCGCCCGCCGCGCGAGCAGCAGGAACGGCGTCGGCGCTTCGTCCTCGGCGATCAGCAGCAGGCGGCTCAGCCCGGCGCGCAGCGGGACCGGGCGGCCCACCGGAGCCAGCAGGCTGACGACCTGCCCCGGCGCATAGACCTGTTGGGGGCGCAGCTCTACGACGAGCGTAGACGCCTGCACCGCAATCGGAATCCACTGCTCGCGCAGATACGCGCTGCAAGTGTTATTTTCCAGCACCCAGGCAAACACCGACTGTCCCGGCTGCAACTGCGACAGGGCCGGGTCGATGGAAAGCTCGAGCTGCTGGAGATCGGCAGACAGCCGCCGAACACGCTCGATGATCGCTTGTGTTTCTCGCATGATGCTAGCCTACATCAGGTGTACGGGTTATGCAAATGTTTCAATTGCACGAAGTGTTTTTCGGCGCGTGACTCACGGCTTATTCTGCCGCACGTACATCCCGACCAGGTGCTCGGCCATGCTGCGCGGCAGGCTGCGCGCCAGCGCCGCGTTGAGCCGGTACAGCAGCGGGTGGAAGGCGAAGTAGGTCGGGTCCTCGATATGGCGCAGCGTCTCCAACTGCAACCCACACGCGCGCCCCAATGCTTCCAGCGTACGCGGCGCGTTGGCGCGGTAGACCACCGGGAAGGCGTCGCTCTCGTCGCGCCCATACAGCAGCGGGACCAACCGGCTTTGGAGCGGGTGCAGCGCCCGGTTGAGCAGAGCCGCCGGGCTGCGCGCGCCGGGCGTCAGGAACAGGAACGCACCCCCTGGCCGCAGCACGCGCGCGATCTCGCGGAAGGAGCGCGCCGGGTCGGGCAGGTGTTCCAGCACCCAACTTGCCAGCACCAGATCGACGCTGGCGGGGGGCAGCGGCAGGGCGTCGGCTGCGGCCACCGCGCGCGGCAGATCGGGCAGGCGGTGCTCGGCCAGCGAGCGGAAATCGGGGTCCAGCCCCAGCGGACGATCAACCGCCGCGCCCAACTGCTCCAGCACGCCCCCGCGCCCACAGCCCAGATCGAGCACCCGCTGGCCGGGCCGCAGCCGGGCACGGATCAGCGCCTCGTAGACTTCGGTCGCCGGACGCCAGCCGGGATGCCGGGCGGCATAGCGCGCGCGGTAGGCGTTTTGCCGGTCGAGTGAGAGCGACATGGCGCGGCCCGATCCTAGCGCACCAGGACGCGGCTGCCGTCGGGCGTCTTGCTGACCGCGATCTGGACCGGGAAGGCGTCGCGCAGATCGTCGATGTGGGTGATCACCAGCAGCAGATCGAACTGGTCCTGCACGGAATTGATCGCCTCGACCAGGCGCTGCCGCCCGATGTCGTCCTGCGTGCCAAAACCCTCGTCCAGAAACAGCGTGCGCAGCTGCGCCCCGGCCCGCCGCGCGAGCATCTGGCTGAGCGCCACCCGCAGCGCGAAGTTGACGCGGAACGCTTCGCCGCCGGAATAGCACTCGTAGCTGCGCGTGCCCAGGTCGTCGCTGATCAGAATGTCGAGCGTTTCGGCGATGCCACCGGTACGCTTCTCGCGCTGGGTGTCCAGCCGCACGTACATCCGCCCGTCCGACATCTTATAGAGCAGGCGGTTGGCTTCCTCTTCGAGTTCGGGAATGGCGGCTTCGATCATCATCGCCGGGATGCCGTTCTTGCCAAATGCGGCGCGCAGGTCCTCATAGATGCCCTTGCTCTCGGCCAGCTCTTCCTGGCGGCGCTGCAAGTCGGCCTTGCGCTTGCGCGCGTTTTCGATGGCGGTGAGGGCCTGCTGGGCGCGGATCACCTTCTCCTGGGCCTGCTTCTCGGCGGTGCGGCGCTGGCGCAGCTCTTCGTCGCGGCGGCGCGCTTCCTCGACCAGGGTTTGCAGCGCGTCGATCTCGACCTGGGCCTCGGCGGCTTCTTTCTCCTCGGCTTCGAGCACGCTCAACCAGCGCTCGCGGCGCGCCTCGTTCGTCTCGATCTTGGTCTGGACTTCGGGAAGCTGCTGGAGCGCGGTTTCGAGATCGTGCTGGCGGCGCTCGTAATCGTGGTAGGTCGAGAGCGTCTCGCGGGCGGCGTTGTGCGCGTCGCCGTCATAGCCCAATTGGTCGATCTCGGCCTGAATCTCGTCGCGCTGGACCGTAAGCTCGCGCGCGTAGTCGCCCGACGCCAGCGACGCCTCGACTGCTGCCAGCGCGGACCGCTCGGAGCGCGCCGTATCGGCGGCGCTCTGGGCCGATTCGATGGTCACGCTCAGCGCGGCGGAGCGATCGCGCAGGGCTTGCAGGCGGCGCAGATCGACTTCAATTGACTCGATATCGCTGCTGTGGGCCTTGATCGTGTCGGCAATGGTCGCCATGCGTGCCTTGTTAGTCCGAAAGGCGTCGCCGCGCGCCGTGCCGTCGCCCTGCAGTTCCTCGATCAGCGCGGTCTTGTGCGCCTCGTCGAGCGGCTGGCCGCACAACGGGCAGACTGCCCCCGCCGCCTGCACATCCTCGATACGCGTCTTGATTGACTGCATTTCGTTGAAAAGCGTGGTGTTGAGCGTGCGCAGTTCGGCGCTTTCCTGGTTAAGCTGGTTGATCATCTCGCGCAGGTCGTCGCGGCGGGCTTCTTCGGCTTCCAGCCGCGCGATCTCAAGCTGAATATCGGCCTGGTCGGAGCGCAGCGCGTCCAGCTCGGCGGACGAGCGCTCGCTGTTTTCGATCCGGTCGCGGTGGATGCCGGCCTGCTTCTCAAGCTCGGCCCGCGCCGCCTGGATGCGCGCGTTGACCTCGTTCAGCCGCTCCTTGCTGGTGCTCATGGTCTGCAGCTTTTCGCCCAACTGCTGATCGGCGGCCCGCGCGGCCTGAAGCTGGCTGTATCCCGCTTCGATGGCCTCACGCTCCGCGATCAGCTCGTTCAGCCGCACCTGGTCGGCCCGGTAGAGCATCAGCTCATTGTCGATCTCTTGCAGGTCGGCCTGGCGCTGGCGGATGCGGTGTTGGGCCTGGATCAGCCGGTTCTGGGCGGCGGACATCTGGTCGTGCGCCCCGGCGACCTCGTTGTACCGCACCTCGGCTTCCTGGCGCAGGATGGCCGCGTCATCCAGCGCTGCCTCAGCCGCCAGCAGATCGCGCTGCAAGGCCGGCTCGTCGGCTTCCAACTGCTCGATCTCTTCCAGGCGATAGGCGATCACGCCCAACTCGTGATCGATCTCGTGCAGTACCGCTTTGGCGCGCTCCTCATAGTCCTTCCACTGGTCCAGCCCCAGGATTTCGCCCAGAATCTCCTTGCGCCGCGACGGGGTCTTGATCGTGAAGGCGTCGGCGCGTCCCTGCTGCAAGAAGGCCGAATTGACGAAGATGTCATAGTCCATCCGCAGCAGGCCGATAATTTTCTTCTGTGTATCGGCAATCGAGGGCGCGGTGATCGTCTCGAACTGATTGAGGGCTTCGTCCCAGACATAGAGTTCGAGCGCGCTGCGCCCGGTGCGCGCGTTCTTGCCCTTCTGGCGCTTGCGCACAACACGATAACGCGTCTCGTGCTGCAAGAAGTCGAGCTGGACCAGCATATCGGTCTGGCCCTGGTAGATCAGGTCGTCGTCACTGCGGGTGCGGGCCTGGCCCCACAGCACCCAGGTAATCGCATCCAGCAGGGTGGATTTGCCCGCGCCGTTGGGGCCGGTCAGGCAGGCCAGGTGCATCCCCTCGAAGTTCACGGGGTCGGGCTGGCGATAGGCCAGAAAATTACGGATCTCAAGTCGGAGTGGCAGCATATTCTAAACCCTAACTCGTATCGCTTCCCGGTTACAACGCAGGCACAATAATCACTGGCGGCTCATTCGTCGGCACCGAACAACTGCCGGGCATGGTCCAGCAGCAGCTCGATCCGTTGGGACGGAACATCTTTGCTGGCGAGATAGCGCGCCAGCAGCTCGTCTGGCGGCAGACCTTCGGGCGAAGGCCCCAGCCGCATCCGCGCCGGGCGCTCGATGTCGCGCTGGATCACGGCCACGTGGCTCACCCCGGCCCCGTACAGCGCGGCGTGGATGACGCGATCCTGCAGCAGCAGGTCGGCTTCGGGATCGGCTTTGATGATCACACGCACGACGGCTTCGCGCAGGTCGCTGCGCTCGATCTCTTCGAGCACGGCAGCGGTCGGGTCGCTGCGCCGGCGCACATCGACGCGCAGAGTCACAAACGGACGGCAGCCCAGCTCGACGAACTGCCACTGCGCCCGCCCGCGCTCCAGTTCGACCCACACAAACCCCTTGGCGTCGCCCTCTTCGCCGAAGTCGATCCGCTCCAGGCTGCCGCTGTAGACGACCGGCGGCGCACCGGCCCGGCCCAGAGTCAGGCATTGGTGCTTGTGGATATGGCCGAGCGCGACATAGTCCCAGGCCGGATCGTCGAGCGTGCTGAGCAGAACCGTGATATCGCGCCCCAGCATGACGCTGCGCTCGCTGCCGAGCGTCGCACCGGAGACGCTGAAATGCCCGGTCAGGATGCGCGGCATATCGTGTACATCGGCCAGGCGCGCCAGGTCTTGCAGCTTCTGATCGAGCTGGTCGCCCATCACCGCGTCGATCTCCGCGATCGTGCTGCGGTGGGGCAGCTCGACATCGCGCAGCAGGTGCGTGCGCACCGGGTACGGCGCGGTCGCCACCAGGACCGGGCCGCGCCGGGTTTCGATGACGCGCGTCGTATAGTCGCGCCCCAGGTACGTATTCGGCACATCGAGCGTCTCGTAAATCTCGATGCTGGAAGCGCGCGCCTCGATACTGGGCAGGTCGTGGTTGCCGACCAGCAGCACGACCGGGGCCAGCGTCGCCAGGTCACGCACGCGCCAGGCGAATTCACGCTGGAAGGTGGGTGTCGGGTTGCGCGATTTAAACGCATCCCCGGCGAAGATCACCAGGTCCACCTCTCCGGCGTGCGCATACTCGATCATCTCGTCCATGCGCCGCAGAAAGTCCACCACGCGCGAGCTCAGCCCGGTGCGCGGGTCGGTGCGGCCATAATTTTCCATCCCGATATGGACATCGGCGAAATGCAGCACACGTATCGGTTCGTACATGCGAGATTATCCCTTGCTGGCGGCGATAGCGTCGAGCACGGCCTGGTGCAGGTGGCCGTTGGTCATCAGCACGCCGCGATTCTTCAGCATCCGGCTGCCGCTGCTAAAGTCGAGCGGGCTGCCGTCTACGTCGGTCACATAGCCGCCCGCCTCGGTCACGATGGCGTATCCGGCGGCGTGATCCCACAGCTTCTCGACAAAGTTGGGATCGGGCGACAGGCGCAGGTAGATATCGCCCATGCCCGCCGCGAGCATACTGTGTTTGTCCTGGCTGTCGAGGCGGCGGCGCGGGGCATCGGGGCCGCGCCCCAGGGCGCGCTCGACCCGCTCGATCAGCGCGAAATCGGTATGGGCCGCTTCGAAGCTGGTCAGCAGCGTGGCGCGCTGCGGGTCGTTGATCGCCGAGACACGGATCGGCTCCGGCTCGCCGCCGCCCAGGGCTTCCATAAACGCACCGCCGCCCTGGCTGGCATAGGTCAGCGTGCCGAGATCGGGCGGCGGGTCTACTTCGTCACTATAGAAGCCAGGGCTGGCAAGCACGCCCAATACCGGCTCGCCCTGCACCAGCAGCCCAATCGCCACGCAGTAATGCCCGCGCCGCAAAAAGCCTTTGGTGCCGTCGATTGGATCGATCACCCAGGTGCGCTCGGCGATTTTCTGCTTGCCGAAGTCCAGCCAGACGCAGATATCGTCCTCGAAGATATAGCCGCCGATCGCGTCCGTCACAAAACGCTGAACCAACATCCGGTGTTGGTCCGAGAGCAACAGCATATATTCTTCGGAGCGTTCCTCGGCGATCACGGCATCATCGGGGAAATTATGGGCCAGGGCGTGCCCGATGAGCGCCTGGGAAGCGTAGTCGGCAATCGTGACCGGCTCGCGCCCGTTCTTCTGCGCGGCATCGACCAGTTCTTCCTGGATGCTCTGGCAGATCGAAGCTGCCATGCGGGCAATGGTCTTAATCGTTTCCAGTTCGTTTGAAAGGTCCACGCGGATCGCTCCGTTCTGCCAAGATGCGTTTATTGTAGCGCAGGCCGCACGAGCCACAAAGAACAGGTGTGCAAATATCCGGTGGGATAGGCCGACCGCCCTAATCACGGCCCACCCACAGCCGGAGTTGTTCCAGCGTGGGGGCGGCGGTCGCCCCGCCGACGTGCGTCACCGAAAAGCCGCCGCAGATGTTGCCGTAATGCGCGCATAGCGCCAGCGGGGCCTGCTCGCACACAAAGCCGTAGAGGAACCCGGCGTTGAAGCAGTCGCCCGCCCCGGTGGTATCGATCGCCGGGCCGATGTTGATCGCGGGAACGTGCGTGATCTTCCCGTCGGTGCCGAGCCAGGCCCCGTTCGCGCCGTCCTTCACCACCACGATCCGTGTCCATTCCATCAACTGCTCCAGCGCGCTCTTGACGGCGCTGCTGCCGCTGATCGCCATCGCCTCGCGCGCGTTGGGGATGAAGATATCGATCTGGCCGAGCAGGTCGTGCCACAGGCACGCACTTTGCAGATCGGGCACGTCCTGGCAGTCCATCGAGATCGTGGCGTTGTGGGCGCGCGCTTCTGCGACCAGGGGGGTAAGCCGCTCGACCGACATCAGCGCGCCCAGGTGCAGATGCCTGAACTCGGCGGCGCGCATCTGCTCCAGCCAGAACGCCAGCAGATCGAACGGCGGCGGATCGACATACGTCACGAAGGCGCGCTCGCCCTGGTAGGGGATCGAGGTCGTGACGCGGCGGTAGGACTGCTCGACCGAGCGCGAGAGCGAGAGATCGACGCCTTCCCCCTCGGCCAGCTCGCGCACGTACTGGCTGTAATAGTCGCTTCCGAAGCAGCCCGCCCAGGCCGCCCGGACGCCCAGCCGCTTGGCGGCGACGGCGGTGATATACATCGCGCCGCCAGTGGCGATAATGCCCGTGCTGTAGACCTCGCGCCCCAACATCGGGAATTCCGGCAGGCCGGTATAGATCAGGTCGAAGAAGTAGTCGCCCGGCAGAAAAAGATCGTACATAGCCTCTCAGTTCCAGTCCTCGATGTAGCTGCGATGTGCGTCTAGATAGCCGCCGACCAGTTTCTCGGCCAGCGCATACGAGCCCACGAGCGGATGCACGGCCAGCGCTTCGACCGCCAGCGCCCGGTCGCGCCCCAGGATCGCCTGCACGGCCAGCCGCTCGTAGTGTTTGATACTGCGCATCAGGAGATAGGGGCCTTCGGGCACCTCACCGATGTAGACCGGGTGAATCCCGCTGCCGTCCACCTCACACGTGACCTCGACCACGTCGTCGGGCCGGAAGCCGGTGATTGCACCGCCGTTGGGCACATTCAAGCCGATACGCAGCGGGCGATCCTGGGTGAGCGCCAGCCCGGCCCGCAGCGCCACGCCCGCATAGCCGCCGACGTGCTCCTGAGCGTGATGCACCGCCGCCGTCTCCTCAGTCGGATGGGTGCGAGCCTCGCGCAGTGCCTCGTCCGCCTCGGCATAGGCCATATAACTCGCGCTGCGCCGCTGATTGTAGGCATCGTAGGCGGCCAGCGCTTCGCCCGGCGGCAGGCCGCGCAGCGTCTCGAACAACTGCCGGTTGAGCATCTGGACCTCTTCGCCGCGCGTCAGTTCCTCGCCCTGAATCCGTTCGACCGCCACGTCGCGGAAGTAGAAGTAGAACAGGTACTCGTTGAGGAACATCCCGATCCGTCGAACCAGCTCCGGCCCGAAGAAGCGCAGGTGCGTATCGTTGATAAACGCTTCGTCGCGCAGCAGATCGGGCAGCACGTCGCGCCCAGCCACCAGCGCGCGGCGCGTCCACGAAAGGTGATTCAGGCCGAAGACTTCCGTCTTGACCGCGTCGGCAGGACGGCCCAGCCAGCGCGCGATGTCGTGCTGGGCGGTGTTGGCGCTGTCGCAGATACCGACCACGCGCCGGAATCCGGCGTGGTGGAGCGCCTGCGCGACCAGCCCGGCGGGATTGGTGAAGTTGAAGGTCCAAGCGCGGGGGGCCAGCGCCTCGGTGCGCGCCGCGATATGCAGCAGCGCCGGGATATTGCGCATCGCCATCGCAAAGCCGCCCGGCCCGGTTGTCTCCTGGCCGAGCACGCCCCGCCGCAGCGCGATCCGCTCGTCCAGCACGCGCCCCTGCTCGAAGCCAACGCGAATCGTGGTGACGACGATCCCGGCGTCACGCAGCGCGTCATCGAGGGTGGTGGTGTGATGCACGGCGAACGGCGCGCCCGCCTGCCGCACGATCTCGGCACACAGCGGCGCGATCAGTTCCAGCCGCGCCGCGTCCACGTCCATCAGCCACAATTCCTGCAAGTCGAGGTCGGCGGCAAAGGCCAGCGCCCCGCGTACAAATTCCGGCGCGCGGACACTGCCGCCGCCGATCAGTGCCAGTTTCATGATGTTCCGCCTACCGTTTGAGGCCCGACATAGAAATACCTTCGATGAAATAGCGTTGCAGCAGCATGAACAGCACCAGCATCGGCACCGTCGCCAAAAAGGACCCCATCATCAGCAGGTTATAGGGGGTGCGGCGCTCGCCCTGCAGCAGGCTGATGCCAATCGTCACGACGCGCGTATCGGGCGCGTTGGCGACGACCAGCGGGTACAGAAAATCGTTCCAGGCCGCCTGCACGGTGATTACGCCGAAGGCCGCCAGCGCCGGAACCGAGAGCGGCAGCGTGATATGCCACAGCACCCGCAGCGGGCTGGCCCCGTCGATGGTGGCCGCCTCTTCGATCTCCAGCGGAATCTGGAGAAACGCCTGCCGCAGCAGGAACAACGCGAACGCGCTGAAGATGCCGGGCACGATCAGCGCCCGAAAGCTGTTGAGCCAGCCCAGCTCGCGGATCAACAGGTACTCCGGGATCAGAATCGCCTGGAAGGGCACCATCAGCAGGCCCAGGCACAGCGCGAAAATGATATTGCGCCCCGGAAACGAGAAGCGCGCAAAGCCATACGCCGCCAGCGAACACGTCACCAACTGGCCGAGCGTGCGCCCAATCGTGACCAGCGCCGAGTTCAGCAGATAGCGGTTGAAGCGCGGCGACTGGTCGTAGAGCAGGTTGAAGTTCTCGACGCAGGCCGGGTTTTCGGGAATCCAGCGCACCGGCAGCTTATTCAGCTCGATCGGCGGCTTGCAGGCGGTCGAAACCATCCAGGCGAACGGCATCAGCATCACGATCGCCCCCAGGATCAGAAGCGCGTAGGTGATGAGCCTGATCCGCCAGTCGAAATCGCGATAGGATGGGCGGGCGCTGCGATCAGCCATGGCTACCCCTTCTCGGCCTCGTAATAGACCCACATCCGCTGGCCGGCCAACTGCACGACCGTCACCGACAGGATGATCACGAACAGCACCAGCGCGATGGCCGAGGCATAGCCGAATTCCGAGTCGGTGAAGGCGCGCCGGTAGAGATAATAGGCGAGCGTCGTGGCGCTGCCGCCGACCCCACCCGGCACGGTGCGCAGCGTCATGACATAGACCTGATCGAAAATCTGGAAGCTGTTGATCACCGCCAGCACCATCACCAGAAACGTCGTCGGGGAGAGCATGGGCAGCGTCACATGGCGGAAGCGCTGCCAGCGGTTGGCCCCGTCGATGGTCGCGGCCTCGTACAGCACGCCGGGGATCGATTGCAGCCCGGCCAGGAAGATCACCATATCGAAGCCGAGCCGCTGCCAGACCGTGACCGCCGCAATCGGAATCAGCACCAGCCCCGGATCGACCAGCCACTTGTAATCACCCAGCCCGACCGGCTCCAGCAGGCTGCTCAGGATGCCGTAGCGCTGCTGGAATGCCCCGGTCCACACAATCGAGGCGGCGACGGTCGAGGTCACAACCGGCAAAAAGTAGGCGGTCCGCAGCAGGCTGCGCCCGGCGAGCGGCTGGTTGAGCAGCACCGCCACCCCCATCGCCAGCACGATCTCAAGCGGCACCGTCAGGCCGAGCAGCTTGAGCGTATTGGTCAGGGCGGTGTGGAACATCTGGTCATCGACCAGCCGCTCGAAATTCTCCAGGCCGATATACACCGGCGGCTTGAGCGCGTTCCACTGCTGGAACGAGGTCCAGAAGGCGATCAGCACGGGGATGCCGAAGAAGAACAGCAGGCCCAGCGTATTCGGGGCGATCAGCGCCATCCCCCACAGCGCGCGGCGGCGGCTGAGCGGGGTCGGGCCGAGGAAGTTCAAACGTGAGGAAGCCATAACCTAAGTATTCTAATCACAACACCGGGATCGTGCCCGGCAAGAAACAGGGGAGCAGCAAACGTTCCCTGCTGCTCCCCAGCGGATGTTACGCCGTGTGCTACTGCTGCTGTTCGGGCAGCTGCGTCTCGATGAACTCGCAGGTCGAGGCGACGGCCTCTTCGACCGGCACGTCGAGATCGAAGATCTGGACCACGATTTCACTGTTGATAGCATCCCAGATCTCGTCAAAGGCGGTCACGCCCTGGGAGTCTACAGTCGCGTCTACAAACGCCTGGATGTTGACATCGCTGTCACCGAACGAGTCGATCCACAACTGCTGAAGCGCTGGCGACGGGTTAGCCGGGGCCACACCGCCCGCTTCCGCGAAGTAGCGCTGGCCTTCGTCGCTCGCCAGGAAGAGGATCAGGTTGGCGGCCAGGTCGGGATTCTCGGTCCGCGACGAGGCGACATAACCGACCGCGTGCAGGATCGAGCGACTCAGCCCGGTTTCGGGGTGCGCGGGAAGCTGCACCACGTCCCAGTTGAAGGGCACTTCCTCGAAGGCGACCGGCAGCTTCCACGAGCCGCCCGCCACCATCGCGATCCGACCCGACGCAAACAGGTTGAAGGCATCGTCCGGCGAGGTGCTGCCGACAATCGAGACGCTCGGCATATAGCCCTGCTGGTAGAGGTTCTGCAGGAAGGTCAGCGCCTCGATGCTGCCCTCATCGGCCAGGGTACAGCGGGCGCGCCCGGCTTCCACTACCGGAGTCGTGCCGGTGGCGGCGATCCAGTTCGGATAACCGGCCTGGAATTCCAGGTAAACTTCAGCGCCGTAGATGTCCTCGTCGGCGTTGGTCAGCGCTTCGGCAGCCGCCGCGAAATCGTCCCACGTCCAGCCCGCGCTGGGATATTCCAGCCCGGCGGCGTCGAACATATCTTTGTTATAGAAGATGGCGATGGTGTCCCAGTTGACCGGGGCGGCGTAGAGATCACCGGCTTCGCCCCAGCGGTAGGGATCGACCATCCCGCTGCCCCAGACAGTCGTATCGACGCCGTACTGGTCCCAATAGGGCTGCAGGTCGAGCAAGACATCGTTCGAGGCATAGAAGTAGAAGAAGGGCTGCGACATATTGAACACGTCGGGCAGGTCGCCCCCGGCAGCGTTCGTTTGCAGCAGGTCCCAATACTGGCCCCAGGGCTGAACCTGGAGATCGACCTCGGCGCCGGGGCAGTATTCCGCGGCCCACTGATCGATCGAGGCCCCGATGATCTCGGCCCAGGCTTCGTCCCAGACCCACATCGTAAGCTGGCCCGGCTCCTCGCACGGCTGAGGCTGGATCACCGGCTCGCCGTCCTGAGCATTGACCGGCAGGGCCAACGCCGACATGAGCAGCACGAGCAGCACAGCCACGAGCTGACGCTTGGCTTTTCTCATTCCAGTTCTCCTTATAATTTTCAACATATCTATTGAATGGGGGCCAGGCGCAGCGAGGAAGTCACCCAAAAGCGCTCCCGCTGGTCACACATGGCTCCCTTGGAGACGCTGTTCATATTATACGCACTTGGCAGGCCCTCACCAAAAACCGCCGCGCGGCGCGAAACTGCCCGCGCGGCGGCCCCCCTGGATGATACAGTATGCCATTACCTTAGTTGTAGTTTTCTTCGATAATAGAGGCCAGATCGTGAATGACTTTTGAAGTAATTCTGGTTTTGATTGCCAATCGTAATGTGTAGCGTAATGTAGCGTCGTTATAATGTAATTACATTTGAGTTGGATATGCTCCCGGCCCAAAAAATCCCGCTTACCCTAGAGCATCTCTTCCCCACCCCATTCAACTCAAATGTAAGGACCGCCAAGCGGTCCTTTTCATTTCCTTAGAGCGTGTTATGTACTTCGAAACGCTGAACGAAGTGAACGACACTACCCCCCATCCTAAATCCTTCCCCCAAAATGAGGGAAGGACTTGACGAGCGCCACCATGCTCCCCTGCCCTCTGTGAAACGTGGGGGAAGGGGCCGGGGGATGGGAGGAAAGTGCATCACAGCCTCTAGCCCGGCGTGACCTCAACCTCGCCCAGCACGGCAAATTCACGGGTGGAGTCGTCTTGCTGCACGGGGAGCGGCTGTCCGTCGCCGTACCAGTACACTTTGACCGCCAGCCGGTACGTACCGGGAGACAGACCCTCTGGCAGGGGCAGGCGGTGCAGGTCGAAGCGCAGATCGCCCGGCTGCCAGGTGCTGGTGGGGGATGCACCGTCCAGCGGCGGACCGTCGTGCTGCGCCACCGGAACGCCAGACTCGGTCAGCAGCAGCACCGACACGCTGTAATCGAGCGGGGGAGCCTGCTCAGCGGTCCACCACAGCGCCGCGCGCAACGTCTCGCCGGGCGCGATCTGGCTGGGGGCGTCGGCCTGGCGCAGCGCCAGCAGATCGCCGAAGGTCGCCAGCGTGGTATCGGGCACGCGGTCGTAACGGTAGCTGTAGAGCCGCGTGCCAAGATGATCGACCGCCAGCGCCGCCGAGCGTTGGAAGCCCGCCTGCGCGATCAGATCGCCATACTCGTCCATCGGCTCGTCGCCCCAATACACCAGCCAGAACGCGTTGATTTCCTGCAAATAGCCGAGCAGCGTGGGCAAGAACTGCGCGCCGTAGGTGTCACGCCATTCGCGCAGCGAGACACGCGGCGTCTCACCGCCCATCTGGCGGTCGATGTAGTAGCGCAGCGGGAAATCACCGACCCACACGTCCATCAGGACCGGCTCGCCCACCAGGTGATAATCGGTCACGTTGCGCGTGACGCTGCGCCAGTCAGGATAATGCCGCCGCGCATCGACCGTCGTCAGCCCGACGATCACGATTACTGCCACCAGCATCCCCCGCGCCAGCCGATCCAGGTTCGCCAGTCCATGCGCGATCAGCAGCAGAATCGCGGGCGTGATCACGATGAAGTTGCGTACCGTGAGAAACTGGCTGCGCGCGTTGATCACGACCGTCGCGCCGACGACCAGGACGATCCACAGTGCGAGATAGAGCGCCGGCCACACGGGGCGCAGCCGGACCTGCGGCCAGCGTTCGCGCCCGGCGTGACGATACACCAGGTAGACCAGTCCGAGCAGTAGCAGGGCCGCCAGCAGCCCGTAGTGACTGCCGAGCAGCGCGGTCCGCACGGCGCGGTAGGTTTCGACCGAGTTGGGCAGAGCGTTCTGGTAATAAAGCGGGTTGTCCCAGCGGACGCTGTTCTGCTCGATCACGACCGGCAGCCAGGGCAGGAAGCCCGCACAGGCCGTGCCGAACAGGACCAGCGCCTGCACCAGCCGCCGCGCCGGGCGCACCGTCAGCAGCATATGCGCGAGCTGCACGATCAGCACGAAGCCGCCGAGATAGTGCGTATAGAGCAGCGCGATCGAGGCCAGCACATAGCCGACTGCATGGGCGCGGGTTGGACGCCGCCACCAGCGCGCATAGAACAGGCTGGAGAGCACGATCAGCAGCGCCAGCAGGCCATAGTGACGCACTTCCTGGGAGAGATCGATGTGGTTGTCGGCCAGCGCCAGCAGCAGCGCCGCCAGCAGGCCGGTCAGTGGGCCGAACAGCGCGCGCCCCAACGGATAAATTGCGGCCACCGCCAGCACGCCGGCCAGGATGCTGAAATAGCGCGTGGCGAACTCGGTCTCCCCGGCCACACCGCGCCACACCCGGAACAACACAAAAAACAGCGGCGGGTGCTGGTCGTCGGCCAGGGTGCGGACCACGTCGTCCAGGCCCGGCCCCTGGCTGAGCAGCATGGTCCAGCCTTCGTCAGCCCACAAGCTGCGCGCTTCGGCTTTGTGCATCCGCAGCCCCCACGCCAGCAGCAGGATCAGGGCCAGCAGCGCCAACAACACAGGCCGCGCCGCACGGTTGGACGCACGCGCATCGATCATAAGGGGGTTCCTCGCCTGATGTAAGATGCGAGGAATTGTAGCGTAGGCAGCGGGTCGCGCCAACGCGCGACTATCTTACCATCGCGCTTTACATGCGCTATAATTTTGTGATATGGTACTGATAGCCTAGGACATAGCTGATCGAAAGTGTAGAGGGACTTTTAGGTATGATGGTCGGCGAGCGGGTTCAAGACACACGCATCTGGTGGGATGGCACCGAGGTCCGTTTCGTATGCTGGACCGAGCAAGGTCTGATTTTTAGCTGGTGCAATGTCACCGAAACATCGGTACAGATTCCGCGCGGGGCCGTGATTCGTTTGATCAAAAAGGGCGTGCTGGAAGTCGAAGGTATTGTGCCGGAATGGATCGATCCCCAGGAGCTTGGGATTCATGGGGCACAGCCATCGTACTATGAGCCGCCCCGCCCGGCAGCATCCGGTCTGGGGGATGCCGTTCCGTATGGCAGCAACCCCTATGACACCCTGCCCTTCAAACCGGCTGAACCGGCTCCCGCCCGTCACCGCGATACGTCGAGCCGCTTTTCCGCCGTGACGCGCCTGATCCGCAAGCTGGCTGGGAATGCATAGGCGGGTTTAGAACAGGCGCGGCTGCTGGATGGGCCGCTTGCCATCGAGCAGCACATAGGGCGCGGCGCGCTCGACGCGTGCAATCCCCAGCGCGCGCAGATCGGCCAGATCGTGCAGACGGCCCTGCCGCCGCGCGCGGATGATACGCCCGGCCCCTTTGGCTCCAATCCCCGGTATACGCATTAATTCCTGCTGGCTGGCCGTGTTCAGTTCCACCGGGCGCTGGCGCAGATTATCATCGGCCCAGGCCAGCTTGGGATCGACATCCAGCGGCAGATCGCCCTTTCCGGCAAACGGCAGTTCCTCGACGCTGAAATCGTAGTCGCGCAGCAGAAAGCTGGCCTGATAGAGCCGGAGCTGGCGCAGCTCGTGGGTCGGCTGGTAGTTGTCGAACGGGGTTTCGGTCACCGGGCGGAAGCGTGAGAAATAGGCCCGCGCCAAACCCGCGCGCCGGTGCAGATACTCGGTCGTGCTCAGAATCTCGACATCGCTCTCGCCCGCCGGACCCACCACAAACTCGGTCGTGGTGCTGGCGCGCAGCTCGCCCCCGCTCTGGCGGCGCAGCTCCTCGGCCCACTCCAGCCGCGTGAGCAATTCCTCGTCAAAACGCTTGCCAGGCGCGATCGCTTCGAGGCGGCCCGCGTTCGGCGCTTCAAGATTGATCGAGACGCGGTCGGCCAACTGCATCGCGCGGATCAACTGGTCACGCTCCGCGCCGGGCATGATCTTCAGGTGCAGATAGCCCCGGTAGCCGTACTTCTCGCGCAGGATCGTGCCGGTATCGAGAATCTTGTCCTGGGTGGTCATGCCGCCGCGAATGATGCCCGACGACAGGAACATCCCCTCGACCGCGCCCGCCCGGTAGAGCGACATGAACGCCTGGGCCATATCGTCCGGCGTGAGCGTAACGCGCTTCATCGACGAGCGTCCGGCGCGGAAGGGGCAGTAGAAGCAGTTGCGCTCGCAGGCGGTGGTGAGCAGCGTTTTGAGGACGGGCATCTTGCGGCTGCCCGCCGTGACATTCGTGATGCAGTCGTGGAGATGGACCGGGACTCCGCGCTGCGGGGCCGGGCGCTCGTCGTGCGGGGCATCACCCACCGACTCGAACTCGGTCATGCCGCTCATGGTTTCCAGCAGGTCGTTGCCGTCCATTTACGTCTCTCCGCCATACCGGAATTATCCCTATAGTATAGCGAACTTTTGTTCTAATCGCAACTGCTCGCCGGTTAGAACTGGAAGTACAGAAACGCCTTCGGATCGCCCAGCATTAGAAGCGAGATGATCAGCAGCAGGGCCATGCCCGCCGTAAAGGCCCACCCGGCGCGCGGGCGAAGCGTCCAGGTGTCGCGCGGGAGATTGGTCAGCACGAACAGGATGCCGACAAACACGACCGTTTCCCAGTGGAGCGGCGGCACGCCCAACACGCTCCAATCGAAGCCGTGAAATCCGAACAGCGCGGCGTAGATCGAGCGGGCCATCGCCACCGAGTCACTGCGAAACAACACCCAGCCCATCACCACCGCGAAAAAGGTTGCGGCGCGGCCCAGCCACGCGGGACCCAGCGGCCAGCGGTACATCCGCACCTGGGCATGCAGCGCCAACAGCACGCCGTGATAGGCGCCCCACGCCAGAAAGACCCAGCTCGCGCCGTGCCACCACCCGATCAGCGTCATGGTCAGCACCAGGCTGAGCGCGCGCACCCGGTCCGGGCCGAGCCGGGGATAGCGTTTGAGCAGCGCGCGGCTGAGCGGGAAGAACAGGTAGGCGCGGAACCACGTCGAGAGCGTGATATGCCAGCGCTGCCAGAACTCGGTGATGTTCTGCGCGGTATAGGGCGCGTTGAAGTTCTGCGGCAGCCGGAAGCCGAACAGGTGCCCGATGCCGATCGCCATGTCGGTATAGCCGGAGAAATCGAAATAGAGCTGGTAGGTGTAGCCCAGCACCGCCAGCCACGCGCTCCAGAAATTGAGCTGCCCATAATCGGCCAGCAGCGGATCGATTGCGGCGGCGAGATAGTCGGCCACGATCAGTTTTTTGGCAAGGCCCATGATCAGCCCGAACAGCCCCAGCTCGATCTGGTCGGACTGCGGGCGCTCCTGCCCGATCGCGCTGTCGTACTGCTCGCGGTACGGCCCATATTGGATCAGCGGGCCGGACGTGATCGTCGGGAAGAAGCTCACATATGAGAAAAAGGTCAGCGGCGCGTGGGCGGGGGGAATCCGGTCCCGGTACACGTCGAGCGTATAGCTGATCAGGTTGAAGGTGTAGAACGAGATGCCGAGCGGCAGTGCCATATCCAACCCCGGCACAACTGCCGCCAGCCCGACGCGCGTCCCCAGGCCGTTGAGCGAGCTTTCGAGCAGCCCGGCGTGCTTGAAGAAGATCAGCACCAGCAGGCTGCTCAGCCCCAGGACCAGGCCGATCCGGCGGCGCGGCTGGGAACCGGCGATCAGATAGCGGGCGGCGAGATAGGTGATCGCGGCCAGCAGCAGCGCCAGGTAGTTGAGGCTGGCCGCGCCGTAGAAGATGAAACAGGCGACCAGCAGCGCCACCCGGCGCGCGAGTGTGTTGGCCCGCAGCAGCCAGAAGGCGGCCAGCACCAGCGGCAGAAATACCAGCAGGAAGCGATACGAGTTGAACAGCATGGGCTAGGCGTCCGGCCTGAGATCGGACAGCATCCGCTCCAGCATCAGGCGTCCGAGCTGGCGCGTCGAGTGCACACCGTCATGAAACATGAATTCGGTCCCGCCAAACGAGTCGAGGTCGGTGAAGTCGTAGAGCGCGAACCCGTATTCTTCCTGCAAGGCTTCGAGCGTGTGCCGCGTTTCGTCCAGCAGGCGCGGGTAATTCTGCTGCTGGAAGTGCGCTTCCATCGTGGGGTGGAACGGCGGGATATAGATGATCACGCGCGCGCCGTGCGCCTGGGCGCGATCAAGCACTTCGCGCAGATAGGCCAGTTCCGGCTCGTTCAGGTGCGTGCGTTCGTTATACAGATCGCCCCACCAATCGAGGTAGTTGTCCACAGCGGCTTCCAGCGAGATCGCCTGTTTAAAAGTGCCCAGACCGTCAGCCTCAAAACGGTAGTATGGCGCGGGGCGGTCCGCTTCAAGTTTCAGTTCCAGCGAACGCAGCGAGGCTTCGGTCTGGTCGATAGTCAGCAGCTCAGCGTACTGGCGCAGATCGTCCAACCGGCGGCCCGAGTCATCCAGGTAGCGACTGAAGGCATCGTCCGCCCTATCGGGAAACGGCGCTGTCACCTGCTCGGTCGTCAGGCCGATGATGATCACCTGGGGGAAGTGGCCTCGCTCTTGCATGAAGTTGAGGAATGCCACGAAATCGCGCGGGGCGGCACTGTCTACGCTGGCATTGAACGCGCGCAGCCCGGTCAGCGCTTCGATGTCGGCGGGCGCAGCGGTGAAGCTGCGCGACGAGCCGAACACGATGGCGTCCGGGGCCGTTTCATACTGGGAGTAGAGCGCCAGCTTCTCGCGCCGCGCATCGAGCGTGATCGGCTCTAGATAGCGGTGCGCGAAGGTGCCATAGGGGTTGACCACGTAGTTCAGGGCGGCGACCAGTCCGGCCAGCAGCACACCCCAGGCCAGCGTCCGCAGCACGAAGCGGCGAACATGGGCCGGCGCTTCGACCGGGGCCGCACTCGGCGCGGTCAGGGCCGTGACGAACACGAAGCCGAACACCATCAACCCCAGCAGCGCCACGTCTCGCAGCGCCACAAAGGTTATAACCAGCAGCAGAAAGTAGGCAGTCGAGAACAGCGGTTGGCGATGCGCGCCGAACCACTGTCGCATCACGTGAGCCAATGATTGGAATCCTGATCAAAAACACGTCCCGGCGGCTGTCTTAACCGGAACGTGCCAAACAGCTTGAGCTTGCGAGCGGCCAGCCGCCGTTACTCAGCCGCCTCGCTGGCGGGCTTTTCCTCGTCCTCGCGCGCGAAGACCTGTTCATCGTCTTCATCCTCACGCTCGGCCACGCGCCAGATCTCCTTGGCGCGATCGATGAACAGCACGCCGTCAAGGTGATCGATCTCGTGTTGGAAGACGCGCGCCAGCCAGCCTTGCGCCTTGATGCGGATCTGCTTGCCGTGCCGGTCGTGGCCGCGCACGGTCACGGCGCTGTGGCGGCTCACATTTCCGTAGTAGCCCGGAATCGAGAGGCAGGCTTCATAGCCCTCTACCATCTCGTCCGAGGTGCGGATGATCTCCGGATTGATCACGACATACAGCACCCCGGCCTGATCGCCGTATTCCTTCTGCGACTCTTCGTCGTCCGAGAGCCGGACGGTGATCACGCGCTGGCTGACGGCCACCTGCGGCGCGGCCAGCCCGACCCCCGGCGCATCCAGCATCGTCTCGACCATGTCGTCGATCAACGTCTGGAGCTTGGGATCGTTGAAGTTCGTGACCTTGAACGCCTTCTTGCGAAGGACGGGATTCTCCGGCGTGATGATTTCACGTAGCGCCATTTTGACCAACACTTCCTATCCCTGTTTTGCACGTAGTCCGATTGTAGCGGATTCACACCCCACCGTAAAGCTAATATCCTGTTAGATCGAAAGGGTGGCTCACTGGCAGGCGGCGGGCAGGTGCGCTATTCTTCTAGGCGACTACGTTGCCCCGTTCAGCATGAACCAGCGAGAAGTATGATGACAGCTTACGAACCCGTGATCGGCCTTGAGGTCCACGCCGAGCTTGAAACGGCATCGAAGATGTTCTGCGCGTGCGAGGTGGTAGATAGCACCTCGGCCCGGCCCAATACCGCGATCTGCCCGGTGTGCCTGGGGATGCCCGGCGTGCTGCCCGTCGTCAACCGGCAGGCAGTCGAATATGGGCTGATGGTCGGGCTGGCGCTCCACTGTGAGATTCCGGCCTTCAACCAGTTCGCCCGCAAAAGCTATTTCTATCCCGATCTGCCCAAAGGCTACCAGATCAGCCAGTACGAGTACCCGCTGGCGGTCAACGGCTGGCTGGAGATCGATCTGCCCGATGGCGCATCCCGGCAGATTCGCATCCGGCGCGCGCACCTGGAAGAGGACACCGGCAAGCTGACCCACGTAGACGGGCACAGCCTGGTCGATCTCAATCGGGCGGGCGTGCCGCTGCTGGAAATCGTCTCCGAGGCAGACATCCACAGCGCGGAAGAGGCCGAAGCCTATGCCCGCAAGCTGCGCGCGATCCTGCAATACCTGGGGGTCAACAGCGGCGATATGAGCAAGGGCGTGCTGCGCTTCGAGGCGAATGTCAGTGTGCGCCCGGTGGGTTCGGACGAGCTGCGCACGCGGACCGAGATCAAGAACCTGAACAGCATCCGCAGCCTGGCGCGCGGCGTGGCCTACGAGATCGAGCGCCAGACCGCCGTGTGGGAGTCAGGCGGCGCGGTCCAGCAGGCGACGATGGGCTGGGACGAAACCCGGCAGGTGACGGTCGTCCAGCGCGTCAAAGAGAGCGCCGACGATTACCGCTACTTCCCGGAGCCTGATCTGCCCGTGCTGGAAATCAGCCCCGAATGGGTCGAGACGGTGCGCGCGCAGCTTCCGGAGCTGCCCGACGCCAAGCGCGACCGCTACATGAACGCGCTGGGGCTGACGCGCTATGACGCCTCGGTGCTGGTGGCCGAGCGCGCCGTCGCGGAGTATTTCGAGGCGGCGCTGGCTGCGGGTGGTGATCCCAAGCAGCTCGCCAACTACATTACCGGCGACGTGTTCCGCCAGATGAACCTGGAAGGCCGCGAGCGCGAGGAGATCGGCAGCCTCAGGCTCACCCCGCAGGCGCTCGCCCAACTCGTCACGCTGGTGCAGCAGGGGACGATCAATCACGGCATCGCCAAGCGGCTGCTCGAAACACTCTATGCCGAGGGCGGCGATCCGGCGGCGCTGGTCGAGCAGCAGGGACTGGCCCAGGTGACGGATGAAAGCGTGCTGGCCGGAGCGATCAGCGCCGTGCTGGACGAGAATCCCGACGAGGTAGCGCGCTATCTGGCCGGTGAGGACAAGCTGATCAAGTTCCTGATGGGCAAGGTGATGAAGGCGCTGCGCGGCAAGGGCGACGCGCAGATCGTGCAGCGCTTGCTGGCAGACCAGCTTGAGGCGCGCCGCGTATAAGATATAAAGGCAGGTACAGGGGGGATGAAACGGCCGCAGTTTTTTCTGGGGTTGATTGTTGTTGCTTATATTGTTTACGCGGCCCTATTTATTTTGCGCACCAGCGCCGTGGTGGAGCGCACCCCGGATAAGTTCTGGGTGCCCGAAACCCGGCGCTATTTCGTTCTGTTTGACGACATGATGATCTCGATGCGCTATGCCCGCAACCTGGCCGAGGGGCACGGTCTGGTGTGGAATCCGGAGGGTGAGCGCATTGAGGGCTTCACCAATCCGCTGTGGGTCGGGTACATGGCGTTCATTGCGCTGATCGAGCACGATGCGGCGCAGACCAGCCTGTATGTCCAGGCTACCGGCGCGCTGTTCCTGATCGCCAATCTGCTAATCGT
The DNA here is from genome assembly GCA_012729765.1 of Chloroflexota bacterium. GTDB lineage: Bacteria > Chloroflexota > Anaerolineae > Aggregatilineales > Aggregatilineaceae > JAAYCM01. The sequence goes on from JAAYCM010000098.1 coordinate 33,107, forward strand.
GTGGCAGATCGCCGGGTTGGTGGGGCGCAGCGGCTGGGTACGTGTAGGTGCAGTTTTATTCACCGCTGTCTATTTACCGCTCAATACCTGGAGCCTGCAAGGTACGGAAGTCAGTGTGCTCACACTGCTGTTGAGCACAGCGGTATGGCTCGCACTCAGACAGCTGGCGGCAGGGCGTTTTGGGTTGTGGCCCTATCTCCTGCTCGGCTTCAGCACGCTCATCCGCATGGATATGGCTGTGCCGCTGGTGCTGCTGTCCATCTTCCTGTTCTTCGCTGATATCCCCCACCGCTTCAGACATCTGCTGGCCGGACCGCTGCTGGTCGTGATCTTTCTTGGCCCGCTGACCGCTTTCCGCCTGTGGTACTACGGCGAGTGGTTCCCAAATACCTACTACCTTAAGCTGGTCGGCTACCCGTTCGTGCTGCGGGTTTTGCACGGTCTGGACGTGACTCTACGCGTGTTCATCAAGCTCGGCGCGCTGCCGTTTCTGGTATTTGTGTTCCGGCGCGACCGGTTGGTACGCCTGCCGGCCTGGATGTTTCTCGGCCAGGTGCTATACAGCATTTACACCGGCGGTGATGCCTGGGAATGGTATGGCGGAGCCAACCGCTATGTCAGTATCGGCATGCCGCTGTTTTTCGTGCTGTTGGCGTGCGCCCTAGAAGAAATTTACAGCTTGCTGATGATAGCGGGACAGCAATCACCCCGGCGAGTGAATCCGGTAGTGGCACGGACAGGACTTCCGGCGTTTGCCTTGTTTTTGCTGATCAGCTACAACGCGATCTACGGACCCGGGGCGCTGGCCGAGTGGCTGCTGCTCAAACCCTCACTCGACGCGGGCGATAATGGCCGCAAGGTCGAGCAGGCGCTCTGGCTCGACCGATATACCGCGCCCAGTGCTACCGTGGCGCTGGCCGGGGCCGGAATCATTCCCTACTTCACCGAGCGCACCTACATCGATCTGCTGGGCAAAAATGACCCGGTCATCGCGCGCCTGCCGATGGATCAAACCGTGATCCCTGAGCTGAAACCCGGCCACATGAAGTGGGACTACGCCTATTCGATCGGTGAGATACAGCCGGACGTCGTCCTGGAGCTTTGGATTAATGAGCCGGATGCGCTGCAATATCTCAATGCCGCCGACGGCGCGCAGGTCACGCCCCGCTATCTGAGCATCTGGTGCAGCCCCTGCAACGGCGCGATCTACATGCGCAGTGGCTCGCCGCACGTCTGGTGGGAGCTGATCTTCGGCAGCCAGCCTACAGGCGATGGAAGTTCAGCGGCACGCAGCCTGCAAGGCGATAGTTGAGTATCCCAAGCAGAATTTGAACAAACGTTCTAGCTGTGCTATAATCTGACTCCTTTGACAAGCGAAACCGGCGCGCCTAAGATAAGTGGTAAGCGCAGTGTAAACCAGAAGGAGCAAGCAGCATGGCCGGTTACCAGTACACCATTATTATCGGCAATGTCGGGCGCGACCCGGAGCTGAAGTATACCCAGAGCGGCGTGGCTGTTTGCGACTTTAGCGTCGCCGTCAGCCGCCGTTGGAGCGACCGCAATACCAACGAGCAGCGCGAGGAAACCACTTGGTTCAAGGTGACGGCCTGGCGCGGCCTGGCTGAAACAACCAGCCAGTTCGTCCACAAAGGGATGCAGATTATGGTCACAGGCCGCATAACCGCCAGTGCCTATATCGCCCAGAACGGTGAAGCCCGCGCCAGCCTGGAGCTGACCGCCCAGGATATTCAGTTCCTCGGCCAGCGTGGCGAATACGCTGGTGAGCCGGGAGACTACGCCCCCGGCGGTGGCGATCCGGAAGACCTGCCCTTCTAAGGCTGTCAGCCGGTTAGCATGCTCCGAGTATCAGGCGGCTGGGGCTGCACACTGCCTGCCGCCTGAGCTATCCTCATGTGCAGCACGGATTGAACCTGCGGTGTAGGGTGCAGTGTAGTATCATTAGGGGCGAGACAACCGCCAAACCCGCTGGGCTTGCGGCTGGTTGTCATCCTGCCCGGTTTGCCCAAACGCGCGAAGGAGCGTGTCCTGAATCATGACCGAGCCTAAGAAACCGGCTCCCCGGCGGCTTGAGCTGGAAATCCCCGCCGGACTCGCGGCGACCTACACCAATTTTGCCGTCATCAGCCATTCCCCCTGGGAAGTCTTTCTCGACTTTGCGCAGATTTTGCCCAACGTGCCCAAGGCGCGAGTGCAGGCGCGCATCGTCCTGACGCCGACCAACGCCAAGATGCTGCTGCAGGCGCTTCAGGAGAATATCGCCCGCTACGAGAAGCAGCACGGCGAGATTCGGATGCCCGCCCGCCCCGCGTCGCTGGCCGATCAGCTTTTTCGCTCCATTCGCTCCGAGGGTCACGACTTTAACACCGACGACGACGAGGAGTCCGATCATGACTGATCTCGGCGCGCTGGATGCCATCGCGGACCGGATCCGCGAAGATTTTGAAGCCAAGAATGCCGCCCGCGATGCGGCGATCAACCAGTCGCGCACCTTGATCCGCTACTGTGCCAACGCAATCAGGGCCGTGCACCGCCGCGAGTGGGATGCCGCACAGGCCGGGCTGGCGACCGCGCGCCAGGCCGCCGACGAGATCCGCGCCCAGGTGGTCGATTACCCCGACCTGTATCACAGCGGCTACACCCAGGACGCGCTCAAGGAATACGTCGAAGGCTACGTGACCTATGCCCTCGTGCGCGGCGACGCGCTGCCCTCGCCGGAATCGCTAGGCGTCGAGTCGTCCACCTATCTCAACGGGCTGGCCGAGGCTGCCACCGAGCTGCGCCGCCAGATTCTCGACATCATCCGGCAGGGGCATTCGGTCGAGGCCGAGCGGCTGCTCGACGCGATGGACACGATCTACGGCGTGCTGATCACGTTCGACTTCCCCGACGCGATCACGGGCGGGCTGCGCCGCCGGGTGGATACCGTGCGCGGCGTGCTGGAGCGCACACGCGGCGACGTGACGACCAGCCTGCGCCAGAACCAACTGCGCGAGGCGCTCAGGCAGTTCGAGCAGCGGATCGGACTGGATGCGGCGTATCCTGACGCGGCTGAACCGCTGGACGAAGAAGAGAACGGCGGCGATAGCGGGACGACCTAGCGCGACAGCCGCCGTAGAGCAGTTAATGAGGTGAAGCTTATTTATTGAACCGGGCGGTTGGAAGTACACCTATGCCTTCAGTACAGCGTTTTCTCATTCAAGAGGGCGAGCACGCCGGTAAGACGATTGAGCTGGCGCACTTTCCGTTCACCATCGGGCGCTCGCGCGAGTGCGACGTGGTGCTCGACAGCTCCAGTGTCTCGCGGCTGCACGCCCAGATCATCAGCGATCATCTGAATATCTTTCTGGCCGACATGGGCAGCACCAACGGCACCTTTGTGAATGGCCGCCGCCTCGATCCCGGCGAGGAATATCGCCTGCGGGCCGGCGACGTGGTGAGCTTCGCGCAGATCTGCGTGTGGGTTTTCGACGACCCGGCCACGACAGCCCAGATCGAAGCGGTCCAGATCGGCGGTTCGGGCCTGGAGCTGGATGTCGCGGCGGCGCGCGTGACGATCGCCGGGACGCTGCTCTATCCGCCGCTCAGCCCCAACCAGTTCGCGCTGCTGGCGCTGCTGGTCGAGAACGCCGGGCGTATTGTCAGCCGCGAAGAAATCTGCGATCATGTCTGGGGGCCGGGCGAGGATGTCACCGATCAGACCATTGACGCGCTGGTCAGCCGGCTGCGCAAGCGCCTTTCTGAGGTCGATCCTGGCCACGAATATCTGGTCACGCGGCGCGGCTTTGGGATGATGTTCGAGAACCGGCGCTAACCGTCATCGTAGACACAAGGTACTATCGTTTTGAGCACGAGCCAGGACCGTCTAATTCTGCTCGCGTCGGCCTCACCCCGCCGGCGCGCATTATTCACCCTGCTAGGGCTGCCCTTCCAGGTGGCGACCGCCGACATCGACGAGACGCCGCTGCCCGGTGAGGCTGCCGACGCCTATACTGCCCGGCTGAGCCATGAAAAAGCGCGCGCCGTGCAGCAGCGCTCCGGCGATCAGCGCGCCCTGGTGCTGGCCGCCGACACGACCGTTGCCGACAGCGGCGTGATCCTGGGCAAGCCCGCCGATCCCGACGAGGCGCGCGCCATGCTGCGGCGGCTGCGCGGGCGAACGCACCAGGTTTATACCGCCCTGACGCTGCTCGATGACGCGAGCGGGCGCAGCCTGACCGATGTCGCGCAGACCGATGTGCACATGCGCGAGTATGACGACGCCGAGCTTGAAGCCTATATTGCCAGCGGCGACCCGTTCGACAAGGCCGGCGGCTACGCGATCCAGCATCCCGGCTTCCACCCGGTCGAGGCGCTGCACGGCTGCTATACCAACGTGGTCGGCCTGCCGCTGTGCCACGTGGTGTGGGCGCTGCGCCAGTTTGGAGTCGAGCCGAATCCGCAGGTACCGCTGCTGTGCCAGCGCCATCACGACGGCGTGTGCAGCCTGGCCGACGATCTGCTGGCGGGCCGGCTCTGATGCCCGGCGCACCGCAACCTTTCGAATCCCAGCGCGATCTGCGCTAGAATAACGCCGCTGTCAGACCAGACATGATCAGAAGGCGGGGATACAGCGCGATGATCGCTGCGCGCTCTATCCCTCAATTGGCGCAAGGGCGTATGCAAAAACAACACATCGTGCGGATGCTGTGGATCGGGATCGTGGCGGCGCTGCTGCTGGCCGCGTGCGGGGGTCGATCCGCCAGCGGGACGCAGCTTGAGCAAAACGGGCCGAATCCCTCGCCGCAGCTCACGCTGGAAGAAGCCGATCAGGTCGCGCAGACCTTTCTCAGCGCGTGGCAGGCCGCCGACTATGGCGCGATGTATTCTCTGATCACGCCCAACAGCCGCGACGCTTTTGGCCCGGAAGCCTTCACCGCCCAATACGAGAATCTCCGCACACTGTTTACCCTGCAATCCCTGGACACACAGATCGTCAGCTCGCTGCGCGAGGGCACGACCGCCGCCATCCTATATGATGTTACGTTCCACTCCGAGCGCTTCGGCGCGGTGATGGACAGCGGGCGGCTGCTGCGCCTGATCGAGACGCCCGAAGGCTGGCGCGTGGCGTGGTCGCTGGGCGATATCTTCGCGGCGATGCAGGGTGGCGGGCGGCTGGAGCTGCGCCAGGTGTTGCCGGGACGCGGCAACATCTACGACCGCAACGGGAATGTGCTGGTCGATCAGAACGGGCGCGCGATCACGATCTTCGCCGTCAAGCGTGATATGCCCGACGTCGCGCAGTGCATCACCGCCCTGGCGCGCATTCTGGATCGTGAAGAAGTGGATTTGCAGGAAGTGTTCGACCGCTACGCGCCGGAGATTCGCTTCCGTGTGGGGGAGATCACGCCCGAAAAGTATCAGGCCGAGGAACAAACGCTGCGCCAGGTGTGCGACGTCGGCGACGATCCCGGCGACACACAGACCCGCCCCACCCGGCGCTATTTCGGGACGCTGGCCCCGCACGTCGTCGGCTATGTCGGGCCGATCCGCCCCGACCAGATGGAAGAATACACCCGGCGCGGTTATCCCCCCGACGCGCTGATCGGCCAGGAAGGGATCGAGCGGTCCTACGAGACGGTGCTGGCCGGGACCATCGGCGGGCAGTTGGTGGTCGCGTCGGCGGGCGGCGAGATACTGCGCGTGGTGGCCGAGATCGAGGCGGAGCCGGGCCAGAGTGTCTATCTGACCATCGACCGCGATCTGCAACAGGCGCTCCAGGAAGCCATCGTGGACGCCTATCGCTACGCCGGGCCGACCTGGGCCATCACCTCACCGGGCGCGGCGGCGGTCGTGCTGGATGTGGACACGGGCGAAGTGCTGGCGATGGTCAGCTATCCCTGGTTCGATCCGAGCGTGTTCAACCCGGACTCGGGGATCGAGAACCGGGACGAACAGGTAACCGCACTCGAAAACAATCCGCGGACGCCGCTGCTCAACCGCGCCACGCAGGGCGCGTTTGCGTCCGGATCGGTCTTCAAGATCGTCACGCTGACCGCCGGGCTGGACAGCGGGGTCTATACGCCCGGCGCCGGGGTCACGTGCAGCGGCATCTGGTATGGCGGGCAGTATGGCGACTGGCTGAACGCGCGCACCGACTGGCTGCGCACCGGGCATGGCTGGGTCGATGCCAGGCGCGCGCTGACCTATTCGTGTAACCCGTATTTCTGGCAGCTTGGCGTGGCGTTGCACAATGAGGATCCGACCCTGCTCGAACGCTACGCGCACGAGATGGGGCTGGGCGTGCCCACCGGCCAGACCGATATTCCTGAAGCAGCCGGCCAGATTCCGAACGACGCGCTCGTCTTCCGGCTGAATGGGCGCGGCTGGCAGATGGCCGATACGCTCAACCTGGTGATCGGCCAGGGCGAGACGTTGAATACGCCGCTGCAAATCGCGCGGATGGTGGCTGCCGTCGCCAATGGCGGCACACTCTATACGCCCCAGTTCGTGCACAAAATCCAGTTGATCAGTGAGGAGCCGTCCTATATCGCCGCGCCGGAGATCGGCAGCCAGCTCGACGTCGATCCCGCAGTCCTCGCGCTGGTCCGTAACGCGATGTGTGATGTCACGCTGGACCCCAACGGCACCGCCCGCTATATCTTTGAATCCTGGTATGACTTTCAGGGCGAACAGGTGATCGTGTGCGGCAAGACCGGCACCGCCCAGATTGGCAGCACGGGCATCAAGCCGCAGGCGTGGTTCACCGCGTTCGCGCCCCAGGACGATCCGGAGATCGCAATCGCCGTGATCGTCGAGAACTCGTGCGAAGGCTCCGAAGTCGCCGCCCCGCTGGCGCGCCGCATTGTCGAGGACTACTACGGGATGCCACATTCCGATTGGCCCTCGTTCTGGCAGTCGGCCTGCTTCGATCTGGGCGAGTAGCGCATCCCAGGCCCCCACGACCGGAAATTAATCTATGCTGGCGGTTTCACCGAATTATTTTTATCGTTTGTATACTGGTACTCATACCTTTTTTATGATTATACCCTTGCGTCATGAGTTCAGTAACCGTAAGCTAGATTAAGCCCAGGTGCGCACAGGCGGTGAGTGTTTCATGCAGAATTTGCTGCCCACCCTGCTCGATCACGATATTGGGATGCTGGAGATCATCGCCCGGCGCTGGGATGTCGATCTGGCATCCCTCGACAAGCGTGAAGCCGCCGAGATGCTGGCCTCGGCCATGCTCGACCCGGAGCGGGCCAGGATCGAGTGGGGACGGCTCAACGATACGGAGCGCGGCGCGCTGCAAATGCTGCTCAGTGCCCCCGACCACAAAATGACCGAAGCGCAGTTCAGCCGGCTGTTTGGGGAAATCCGCCGGATGGGACCGGGACGCCGCGACCGCGAGAAGCCGCACCTCAGCCCGGCCAGTGTCGCCGAAACGCTCTATTTTCGCGGGCTGGCGTCGCTGGCCTACGACCAGGGCAAGAAGGATATGCAGAGCTTCGTCTATATGCCGCCCGACCTGGCGAGCGTGCTCCCGGCCCACGAAACCGGCTTCGATCTCAGCGCCGAACCAGCCGCCGCCCCAGAGTGGAGCGACGAGCGCGACGAGCCGGAAACGGTCCAGCACGCCACGACCGCCCTGGTCGATGACCTGACGACGCTGCTGGCCTATTTGCAGATTGAGCCGGTGCCCACCGAAAAGGACGCGCTGCACGCCGAGATCGGTGCGGCGCTGGAGCCGTACTGGCTGGGCGATCACGATCCGGCGCGGGTGGCGCTGATGATCGCGCTGGCCGGCACGCTGGGGCTGGCCGCCGCCGAAGAGGGTATTTTCAAGCCGGTCCCGGCGCATCTGCGCCCCTGGCTGGAACAGAGCCGTCCCCGGCAGGTGCGCGCGCTGGCCGAAACCTGGCGCGACACGATGCTTTTCAACGAGCTGTGGTACACGCCCGGCCTCGCGCCGGAGCCGACCGGCTGGCGCAACGATCCGCTGCTGCCCCGCCAAACACTGCTCGCCTTCATGGAGATGGTGCCGCCGAACAGCTGGTGGCTGGTCGATGACCTGATCGAAGTGATCAAGGCCGAGGAGCCAGACTTCCAGCGCCCGGCAGGCGATTATGCGAGCTGGTACATCCGCGACGTGGAGACGGGCGACTATCTGGACGGCTTCGAGAATTGGGATCGTGTCGATGCCGCCGTGCTGCGCTTTATCCTGACCGGGCCGATGCACTGGCTGGGCCTGATCGACGTGGGCGACCGGGGGCTGTTCTGCCGCCTGACGGCCTATGGGCGCGCGCTGTGCGGCGAGATCGAGTGGCCGGACCCGCCCGACGAGCGCTCGCCGCTGATCGTCGAGAGCGATGGCACACTGCGCGCCCCACGCACGCTCAGCCGCTATGAGCGCTTTCAGGTGGCGCGCATTACCGACTGGCACGCAGTCGGCGATCCATACGTATATGGATTGACGGTTGGTGGACTGCGCCGCGCCGCGCAGCAGGGCTTGCAGGTCGAGGCGATCCATGCCTTTCTGCGGCGCGCCAGCGGTGAGGCCCTGCCGGAGCCGGTCGTGCAGATGCTCGCGCAGTGGGGCAAGGTCGGCCAGGCCGATGTCTGGCTGACTTCAGCCGTGATCCTGCGCACCACAACGCCCGAAGCACTGCAAACGATGCTCGAAACACCCGAAATACGCCGCTATCTGGGCGCGACACTCGGCCCGATGGCGGTTATTGTCCGCGAAGGCCAGGAGCACGCGCTGGCCGCTGCCCTGCAGGAACATGGAATCCTGGTAGAACTCGCATGATAAACCCAAAAATCAAACCCGACATGGTTTCAAATGGTGGATTGCCCCGGTCGCTGCTGACCCGGTTTCACCGGGCCTATCCCGGCCACACGCCCGATGTCGTCGTCCGTGCCCCTGGGCGCGTCAACCTGCTCGGCGGACACGTCGATATCCAGGATGGCTACGTCATCAACATCACCATCAACCGCGAAATCTGGCTGGCCGCCGCCTATGGCGCGGCGGAGCTGGTGCAGCTTCATGCCGCCGACCTGGATGAATCGGCGGCGCTCTCGCTGCGGCGGCTGGACGAGCGCGCCGATATCATGGGCGGCGAGCTGCCGCGCTGGGCACGCTATCCGGCGGGTGTGGCGTGGGCGCTTCAGCGGCGCGGGCTGGCGCTGAACGGGATGGATGCCGTTTTTCTGGGCGATGTGCTGATGGGGGCCGGACTCAGTTCGTCGGCAGCGGTCGAGGAAGTGTTCGCCATCGCGTGGCAGGCGCTCGAAGGCTGGCGGCTCGACTCGCAAGAGCTGGCGTTCGTAGGGCGCGAGGCCGAGCGCGAGTATATGGGCCTGGGCACCGGGATTCAGGATCAGTTCACCTGCCTGCACGCACGGCGCGATCATGCCCTGTGGCTGGACTGCCGCACGCTGGAGCACCGCCACCTGGCGTTCCCCGATTCGGTGCGTGTCGTTGTATGTGACACCAACACCCGTCGCGAGCTGGTCGGGACCCGGTATAATGGGCGCGCCGAGGATGGCCATGCCACCGTGCGCACCATCAGCCTGATCGACCCTGAGGTCAAGGCGCTGCGCGATGTGAGCTATGAGCGGCTGCTGGAATTCGAAGCGGTGCTGACCGAGAGCCAGTTCCGGCGCTCGCGCCACGTGGTGACGGAGAATGCGCGCGTGCAGGAAGGTGCACAGGCATTGGCATTGGGCGACGTGGCCGCGTTCGGGGAACTAATGAACCGCTCGTACTGGAGCGCGCGCAACGATTACGGCAGCAGCTCGCCCGCCCTGGACGCGATGTGGCAGGCCGCGACCGAGCACCCCGGCTGCTATGGGGCGCGCTACAGCGGCGGCGGCGAGGCGGGCGCGGTCGTCGCCCTGGTGGATGCCAACGCCCTCGCAGACTTTATCGACCAGACCGGGGCGCGCTATTATGAGATGGCGGGACGCTCCGGCAACCTGTTCGCCGTCGAAGCGGTGGACAGCGCGGGCGTATTTACGTCCTGAGCCAGCCCGGCCCGCTATCGATCGCGCTGCGCGGCAGTCGAGACACAGCAGGAGCACAGCGTGGCAGACCGAAACCAGGCGTATCAGTCCAACTGGAACACCTTCCGGCGGCTCAGCCAGACGCAGGACTCCGCCGTTCTGGAGCGGCGCGGTTTCCGGCGCTGGCTGCTGCTGCCCTATATCGCCTTCGTCATCCCGATCGAAGCGCCGGACGTGGTCACACAACTGCTGGCGTGGCAGAGCGCACTGCAAAACCTGATGGCCTACGAGCCGCAGCCCGCCGAACGGCTGCATATCACGGTGCATTTCGTCGGGCTGCTGCGCCGCAACCCGTTCCTCTTTCTGCCGAATATGTGGTCGCGCGAGCGGCTGCCCGTGCTGGCCGAGCGTGCGCGGGCGGCCCTGGCCGAGATGTGCCAGTTCGATCTCAAGCTGGGGCCGCTCAACGCCTTCCCGAACGTGCTGTTTGCCGAGGTGCAGGACGAGCACGAATGCCTGCGGACGCTGCGCGCCAAAATCCGCCGCGCGATGCCGCTGCGCGCCCGCCCGCCGCTCACCTGGAGCTATGTGCCGCACGTCACGCTGGGGCTGTGGGGCCAGCAGCCCGTCCGCCCGATCGTCGCCGCCATGCAGCCCTATCGCCACGTGCCGCCGGTCACGCTGCGTGTCGAGAAGGTCAAGCTGACGCTCTATGTGCGCGACGTTTCGCCCGCCGAGCCAGACATCCTGAGCAGCGCGCGCGAAGAGATCGTGACCGAGATCGCGCTCCCGCCCCGGCCCGCCAATGCCGCATGTTGACGATCCCCGCACAGCAAAGCAGGTGAATCCGAAATGTCCACGCCGGAGCTAAGCCCATCCCCCAGCGGCTCAACCACCACGCCTGCCGCGTCCGCCCCCTCTCGCCCGGCGCGGCTCTGGATCGGGCGTGCCGCCGGGATCGTGTTTGGGCTGCTGCTGGCCTGGCTGCTGATTGAAGTGCTGCTGCGCGTGCTGTTCTTCTCGCTGCCGCCGCGCTTGCAGCTCGTGCTCGACCAGGTGCGTGTCACGCCGTTCAGCGACCGGACACTGCTGCCCGACCCGGTCTGGCAGCCGGATAACGAATACCTCACCATCGCGCGCCCGGTGCAGGGCTATGAGCAGTTCGGCAGCGCGGAAGTGCGCTTCGAGGTGGACACCGAGACGCTGTGGGGATCGCGCGCGGCCTTCCGCACGCAGCAGGCGTTGGTCGATCAGCACGTGGACGGCGTGGCGATCGGTGACTCGTTCACGTTCTGCTTCACCGAGGCGGACGACTGCTGGGTTCAGCAGTTGAGTACGCTCACCGGGCGCAACATCATCAACCTGGGGATCGTCAGCACCGGATCGGTCAGCCATGCGCGCGTGCTGGCGAACTTCGGAATGCCACTCCAGCCGCCGCTGGTGATCTGGCAGTGGTGGGGCAACGACGCCAACGAGGATTATGGGCTGGCGGCGCTGCGCGGCGAAACCGAGGTGCAGTCTCCCCACCCGCCCGCGCCCGCCCGCGCGCCAAACTGGTGGGATCGCAACTCGGCGGTGTACGTGCTGCTCAAATTGTTCCTGGGCGAAGAGGACGAGTTCGAGGGATCGCTCCAGTTTCTCGACCGCGAGACGGCCACCGAAGGCGATCTGCGGCTGGCGTTCGGGCGGCCCTACCTGTGGGACGCCTTCGACATGGCGCAGCCACACAACCAGTATGGCTGGGAGCGCACGCAGCAGGCGTTGATCGAGGCGCAGGGCATGGTCGAGTCCTACGGTGGGACGCTGCTGGTGGTGCTGATCCCGACCAAAGAGCAGGTCTACCGCGAACTGGCCGGGCCGCTGATCGGCGCGGAGCGAATGGCGCTGCTCGATAGAAATTACGCGCTGATGCAGGACTTTTGCGAGGGGCAGGCGCTCACGTGCCTGGACCTGCTGCCCGTGCTCCGCGAGGTTGCGCAGCGGGGCGAGCAGCTTTACTACACGACCGATATTCACCTCAACCCGCGCGGCAATGCGGTCCTGGCGGAGACGCTGGCCGCGTGGCTGGACGCTCACCCGGATGTGTTCGGCAGCGCCCCGTAGCCGCACATCAAAACGGGGCGTCGTGTGTGACGCCCCGCCTGATTCACGTTCAGCAGCCGGATCGCGCTCAATCCAGTTCTTCGAGCGGCTCTTCGGTCTGCGTCATGGCGTCCTTGATCGACAGCAGCGGCCACATCGGGCGGATGTCCATCGCCAGATCGTCGCGGAAGCCCTGCACATAGCGGAAGTAGCCGGCGGCGGCGATCATCGCGGCGTTATCCCCGCACAGGCTCAGCGGCGGATAGCGCACCGGGATCGGACTGCGCTGCTGCATGGCCTTGCGGAGCGCCTGGTTCGCGCTCACCCCGCCCGTGATCCAGATCGCGTTGGCGTCGTGCGCAGCGGCGGCGCGCACCGTCTTTTCGACCAGCACATCGACCACCGCCGCCTGGAAGCTGGCCGCCACGTCCGCCACGTTGACGCCGGGCGCAAGCTGATCGGGCGTCATGCCCTCGCCTTTGGGCGGACGCGGTCCGCTCTGGGGCGGCTGGACGGCACGCAGCACCGCCGTTTTGAGGCCGGAGAAGCTGAAATCATAGCCATCGCCCTGCAGCGCGCGCGGGAAGTGATACGCCTGGGGATTGCCCTCACGCGCCGCCCGCTCAATCGATGGGCCACCGGGATAGGGCAGGCCCAGCAGCCGCGCCACCTTGTCGAACGCCTCGCCCGCCGCGTCGTCAATCGTGCTGCCGAGCAGCCGGTATTCGCCGTGCCCGGTGATCAGTACGATCTCGCTGTGCCCGCCGGAGACGATCAGGCACATCACCGGGAACTCGATGGGATCGGCGCTCTCGACCAGCCACAGGGAATAGACGTGCCCTTCCAGGTGATTCACGCCCACGATCGGCAGGTCGCGCCCCAGGGCCAGCCCCTTGGCGTAATTCATGCCGACCAGCAGCGATCCGGCCAGGCCCGGCCCGCGTGTCACGGCAATCGCGTCGATGTCGTCCAGCTCGACGCGCGCCTCGTCCAGCGCTTCCTGCACGATGTGGCTGATCGCCTCGATGTGGGCGCGCGAGGCGACTTCCGGGAAGACGCCGCCATACTGCGCGTGCAGGTTGATCTGCGAGGCGACCACGTTCGAGAAGATGCGCTCGCCGTCTTCCACGACGGCGGCGGCGGTTTCATCACATGATGTTTCGATACCCAGAATCAGCGTCATAATGATTTACAGTCGGTGATGCTGTTACCGCCCGATAGCAGGTTATCCCTTCAATTCGATAACCAGATCATACGGACAGTCGGTCAAAATTTCCACCTCGCCCGCCTCGTTGAGGTACACCGTGTCCTCGACGCGCATGCCGAATCCCCGGTCGGGATAGTACAGCCCCGGCTCGATGGTGAAGAGGTTGCCGGGCCGCAGCGTGTGCGTGTCGGAAAAGGTCGGGAAGTAGGGCGCTTCGTGCACATTGAGGCCGACGCCGTGCGCCAGGCTGTGGACATAGCCGCTTGAGGTGCCGGGCGTATTGAGCACGGTCGGATGCCCGAATTCCTCAAAGTATTCGCACACCAACACCTGCACCTCACGCGTCGAAACACCCGGCTTGCACGCCAGAATCGAGTGGCGGTAGGCTTCCATCACGTGATCGTAGGCGGCCTGGACTTCGGGCGCGGCGTGGCCGATGCTCCACGTGCGCGTCATGTCGTGGAAGTAGCCGCCCGGCTCGCGGGGGAACAGGTCGAACACAATCGACTGGCCGAGTCTGAGCGGCTCCGCATCGTCGCCCTTGCTGTGCGGCAGCGCCGCGTCGCGGCCCTGGGCGAAGATCATGCCTTCCGCGTCTTCCAGGTTGCGCTCGAACAACTGCATCCGCACATAATGCTTGACATCGCCAATCGTTAGCGGCGTGCCATCGGCCTGCACCACCACGCCATCCGCCGCCCGGTGGCCCGCGATCCACTCGCGCGCGGCACGCATCACGGCGCTGGTCCGCTGGCCGACATCGCGCAGGCGCGCCAGCTCGTCAGCGTCCTTCGTCTCGTAGGCGCGGTCGAACAGGTTGTTGCGCACCTGGGCCGGCACGAACTCAACCATATCGCCGAGGTGCTGGCTCAGGTTGAGGATCGTGCTGTAGGCCGCGTTGATATCGCCCACACCGTAGACTGTGATCCGGCCCTGTACGCCCAGCTTCTCAAAGACGTGCCGGTACCACGCCGCCTGAAACGCGTGCGGATCGTCCTTATACTCGCGGCTGAGCCGGCCATAGTCGAAATCCTCGAAGCTGTAGACGGTCAGGCCACTGTGGGCCGCCTCTTCGACTTCCATCAGGTTTGCGATCAGCACCGGCGCGGCCCCGCACTGCTTGATCGCCATACCTGAAAAATGCGCCCCGTTGCTCAGATAGGCGCGGTAGGGGTCCGGGTGTTCGCCGGGCAGGATCAGAATCGCGTCGATCCGGTCAGCTTCCATCAAACGGTCGAGATCGGCTTTCATAGGTTGGTCCTCGTCACAAACAGATTATGGTATCGGCTGGCGCGGGCTGGCCGGGATCAGGCTTCTGGCTGGTCGTGCTCGCGGATGCGCAGGAAGACCTCGATCACAACCAGGCTGAGCGCCAGGAAAAACGCGATCAGCGGGTTGAGCACGCGCGGAATCTGGAGCCAGGCGCACGCCACCACAAACAGCCCGATCCAGATGCTCTGGCGCAGGATCACGGCCCCCGATGGCGGCGGCGCGTCCTGGCTGGTGAAGCGCAGATTCAGAAAGCGCACGAAGGGCAGCACAGTGCCGGTCACGGCCAGGTAGAGCAGCACGAAGAACAGCCACCGGGGAAAGGCGGTTGGCAGGTAAGCCGTCACCAGGACCCACAGCCCGATCCACCCGGCCAGCGCCATCAGCGCGGCGGCGATCAGGACGCCAATGTGATCGGGTGTGGTGGTCGAATGCGGTTGGGTCGGGTCGGTCTGCTTGCTCATGCGGGCAATTATAGCCACGCCGTCACCGGCCCACAATCCCCGCTACCGCCCACTGCGGCGATGGTTTAGAATGCCAGGGGATACGTGCAAAAGGCTAAATATTCTAACCCATTCCTAATTAATTCCTGTTTGACATTAGTAGCCCATTTGTTCTATGATAGATTTCAGTATTCAATGTTGTGTTAAATGGTGACAAAGTATGAACAAGCAGCGAAAAAATGCAGGTGGCCGAGGAATTGAATGGACTGATTGGACCTGGAATCCGACTGCGGGCTGCATGCATGGCTGCACCTGGAAAATGCCTGACGGCAGTATTGCCGAGTGCTATGCAAAAAAAATCGCTGAAGGGCTAGCTCGCGCTGCTTATCCCCAGGGATTCGAGCATCATTACTGGCGAGAGCATACTTTACAGGAACCGCTGAAAGAAAAGACTCCCAGCAAAATTTTTGTGGGTAGTATGGCCGATCTCTTTGGACACTGGACCCCTGCTGAACAGATCAGGCAAGTGCTCGATGTCATGCGTCAAGCACACTGGCATACCTTCCAGACTTTGAGTAAGTACCCGATCCGTTTGCCGGAATTTAACCCCTTCCCATCTAACGTGTGGGTTGGTGTCAGCCTGCCCGCTGGTCATCTCATGTCAGAAACGGGTGGTGCTCGTGCACTGAAGTCCTACTTAAAACAGATGACCAAGATTGAAGCCGGTATTCGGTTTATGAGCGTCGAACCGTTGTGGTTTGATGCGAGCCGGGTTTTTCAGGAGTGGCTAGAGACAAACGAGAGCCTACCCTTTTAATGGATCATTATCGGAGCAGCGACAAATGGGCGTAAAGCTTATCAACCCGATCCGGCATGGGTAGAAAATCTAGTCGCTGTTATGGAGGAGCAAAAGATCCCCATCTTTTTCAAAGGGAATCTCGTCTGGCCTACATGGCGTGAGGAATTTCCAGCGAGCTTAGAACCAGTGATGCTTGAAACTCACTATATGCAGGAGATTACGGTGTAAAAGAAACTATCTCCGGGTTTCTTAGCTCTGTATATTGGGCACGTTTTTGGCGTTTAAGCAGGCTCATGGCGCTTCTAATTTCGTCATGATGGTATGTTTCGTTAACTAAACGTCTCAGAACCTCTCGATACTCGATTACTTCACCTCTGCATAACTCATAAATGTGGTCCGCTATGACGTCCTTCGACGGTCTTGCTGGAACATTTGGGACCAAACCCATATGGTCTCCAAAGCCAGGCATAACTTGTGGTAGAACTCCGCCGCTGCTTTCTTGAAACTTCTCATCTTTCCACTGAATTCTAAGATTGTGTTCCCGTAACTTAGCATCATCAAGAATTTCATTCATTGCAAGTCCCCCTGTTGGATCGTGAGTTGTCAAAAATAAGTAGAACATTGTTCTTTCCTTGTCAGGGAACTTTAACGGTACAAGCTTGATGGCTAAACTCTCATCGGTGCTTTGTAGACTCCGTATGTATTCTTGAACGAGCCTTGTTTCCATTTCATCAGGAGTGTCTAAATAATCTGTGGCAATATTTCTCCAATTTCTATCACCGTATAGTTCGTCGTAGTACTGAAGATGTAATCCATGCTCCTGAGTACCCCTTACGACTGAGCCTGTTTTCTTATGCAAATCTTGATAGGGGAAATTAATCATTACATCTGCACGATCCTGACCGACAATACGAGCCACTACGTCTAACGGTATGCCAAGCGGACCATATGGATCCAGCAGGTAAAAAGACCAGGTATATGGGGCAGAAGTGAACGTTAACAGGTCTGCGGCGAAATCACGATAGTCTCCACAAACCGTTGCTATTTCACCGCTTCTGAGTGTTGAAAAGTCTGAAGTTTCCCGGATCCTGTTTGCTAGGCCAGCCCACTCTAAAGTATCAAGCAAGTCTTGGTAAATGCTTTTATCTTTTTCAATCAGTATCGCAAAAACTTCCGGAGTAAACCCGGCGGTAGTGCGCGCCGACTCACTGACCTTTTCCAACTCACTGATCCCAATCAAAGGGGAACCCGGTACTATATCTCTTGTGTTCCGCCCAGCCGAATATCTTCCCTTGTGGGCAAAACAGTCAACATATACAAATCTGACCCTGAAAGATCCACCTCGATTACGTGCTTTTAGATAAGGTCCTCTAAGTCCATTGATAATTATATTTCCCCAACGTGTAAGATAGCTCTCCAAAATTTCATGCTTTACAATTGTCTGCGTATCGCGAGGAGATAAGTTAGCCATTGATCTCTCTTTTCCAACCCATTCATAGAAGTAGCTTTTTAATATTGTAGCTATTGTTGAAAATATGCAAATCAACGAGTCGTAGTTGACTGGCTCTGAAGGACAGTACATCGGTGAAGCAGTTCGTCTATGATTTGGTATAATAGCAAGGTTGCAGATCGAACGAACGACACGAGATAAAACGATGGCAGTGCTAAGTGCAAACAACCTCGCCAAATCCTTCGGCGCCCACGACATCTTCGCCGGAATCTCGGTCGAGATTCCGCATAGGGCAAAGATCGCGCTGGTGGGGCCGAACGGCATTGGCAAGACGACCCTGCTGCACCTCCTGATCAAGTCTGAGGAGCCGTCGGCGGGCACGGTCAGCCATATGAAAGGGCTGACCATCGGCTACCTGCCCCAGCGCCCCCAACTGGTCGCGGACCGCACGCTGTGGAACGAGATGATGACCGCCTTCAGCGATCTGCGCGCCCAGGAAGAAAAACTGGCCGCGCTGACCGAGGCCATGAGCGATTCCACGCGCGACGACCTGGACGAGATCGTAGAGCGTTACGGCCAGCTTGAGCACCAGTTCGAGCTGGACGGCGGCTATACCTATGAAACCCGCACGCGCCAGGTCTTGCAGGGACTCGGCTTCAGCGCGGAAGAATACGCCATGCCGCTGGCGCATCTCTCCGGCGGGCAGCAGACTCGCGCGCTGCTGGCCCGTTTGCTGCTCGAATCGCCCGATCTGCTGGTGCTGGACGAGCCGACCAACCACCTCGACATCAACGCGGTCGAGTGGCTGGAGACCTTCCTGAAGACGTGGAACGGCGCGCTGCTGGTGGTCAGCCACGACCGCTATTTCATGGACCACGTGATCAGCACGATCTGGGAGATGCAGTGGGGCACGCTGGAAGTCTACCGGGGCAATTACAGCCACTACGTGCAGCAGCGCGCCCAGCGTCACGAGCGGCTGCTGCGCGAATATGAGGCCCAGCAGGAGCTGATCGCCAAAGAAGAGGACTACATCCGGCGCAATATCGCCGGGCAGAACACCGCCCAGGCCAAAGGCCGCCTGCGCCGCCTGGAACGCCTCAAGCGCGACAGCCTGATCGAGCGCCCACGCACCCAGCACCAGATTCATCTGCGGCTCAAGTCCGATCTGCGCAGCGGCGACAAAGTGCTGATGACCTACGATCTGAAGGTCGGCTACCAGCGCGAGAAGCCGCTGGTGCTGGTGCCGGATATCACGCTCTACCGGGGCGAGGTGGCCGCCGTGATCGGTCCGAACGGCGTCGGCAAGACGACCATGCTCAAAACCCTGTTGCGCGAGCTTCCCCCGCTGTCGGGCAGCTCGCGGCTGGGGGCGGCGGTCCAGCCCGGCTATTTTGCCCAGGCACACGAGCTGCTCAATCCCGATAATTCCGTGCTGGACGAGCTGCTGACGGTCCGCAACCTGCCGCTAGGCGAAGCGCGTAACTATCTCGCGGCGTTCCTGTTCACCGGGGATGACGTATTCCGCCCGGTGAGCACGCTGAGCGGCGGCGAGCGCGGGCGTCTGGCGCTGGCGAAGCTGTCCCTGGACGGCGCGAACTTCCTGCTGCTCGACGAGCCGACCAACCATCTCGACATCGACAGCCAGGAAATTCTCCAGGCGGTGCTGGCCGGTTTCGACGGCACAATCCTGCTGGTGAGCCACGACCGCTACCTGATCGACGCGCTGGCGACTCAAATCTGGGACGTGCAGCCGCAGCAGATGACGGTTTTCGAAGGCAGCTACCAGGAATATCTCCAGGCGCGTGACGCGGCACGCCAGCCCGCTCGCGACGAGAAGCAGCCCGCCCGCCCCGCCGATCCGGCCAAAACGGACGACGGGCGTAAGCGGCTGTCGGATTACGAGCGCACGCGGCGGCTGGTCGAGATCGAGGCGCTGATCGAGAAGCTGGAAGTCCGGCTGGTCAACCTGTCGGGCGATCTGGGCGAGGCCAGCAGCGCCGGGGCGGTCGAGCGTGTGCGCGAGCTGGGCGAAAGTTATACCGCCACCGAAGCTGAGCTGAACGAAGCTCTCACCGAATGGGAGCTGCTGCTCGAGTCCTAGCCTGGCAGGACACGGCGCGGCGGCGCGAGTTTTAGGGAGAGAACCTGTGGCCGAAAACCCCATGGTCGGACTGGCCAGCATCATCGTCCTTGGCATCGGTGCGCAGTGGCTCGCGTGGCGGCTGAAACTCCCCTCGATTTTGCTGCTGCTGCTGTCCGGATTCGTGGCCGGGCCGGTGACAGGCCTTGTCGATCCCGATCGCCTGCTGGGCCAATCCCTGTTCCCCGTTGTCTCGATCTCGGTCGGGATCATCCTGTTCGAGGGCGGGCTGACGCTGCGCCTGCCTGAGGTGATGGGGATGCGCCGGGTGGTCATCCGTCTGATCACGATCGGGGCGCTGATCACCTGGGTCATCGGCACGCTGGCGGCCTACTTCATCATCGACGTGGCGCTCGATCTGGCCCTGCTGATCGGCGCGATCTTCGTCGTGACCGGGCCGACCGTCGTGATACCGCTGCTCAAGCATGTGCGGGTCAATGCCCCCACCGGCCCGGTGCTCCGGTGGGAAGGGATTCTGATCGACCCGGTGGGCGCAACGCTGGCCGTGCTGGTCTTTGAGGTGATCCTGATCGACCAGGCGGGCGAGTTAAGCCCGGCGCTGATCCTGGTCGGCATTTTGCGGGTGCTGCTGGTCGGGGGCCTGATCGGGTTTGTATCGGCCCGGCTGCTGATCGAAGTGATCCGGCGGCGTTGGGTGCCGGAATTCCTGCACAACGCGCTCACCCTGATGGTGATCGTGGCCGCCTTCACGCTTTCAAACGAGCTGCAGGTCGAGTCCGGCCTGCTGACCACCACCCTGATGGGCGTGGTTTTGGCAAACCAGCGCACGATTGAGGTCAAACGCCTGTCGCACTTCAACGAGGAGATCGGCATCCTGCTGCTGTCGAGCCTGTTTGTGCTGCTGGCGGCGCGTCTCGATCTGGACTCGCTCTCCTCAATCGGGGTCCGCGCGCTGGCATTTTTTGGCGTGCTGGTCTTCATCGCGCGCCCGCTGTCGGTGTATGTATCAACGTGGCGCTCGCAGCTTACCTGGCGCGAGCGGTTGTTCCTGGCGTGGCTGGCCCCGCGCGGGATCGTCGCGGTGGCGGTAACTTCATTGTTTGCCCTGGAGCTGGCCGAGCACGGCAATCCTGAAGCGGAAAGAATGGTGCCGCTCACCTTCCTGGTCGTCATCGGCACGGTGCTGATCTACGGCCTGACCGCTGGCCCGCTGGCGAGCCGATTGGGGCTGGTGCTGCCGGAGCCACACGGTTTTCTGATCGTCGGGGCGCACGACTGGGCGCGCACCCTGGCCGCCCGGCTGCGCGAAACCGGGCGCGATGTGCTGCTGATCGATACCAACTGGAGTAATGTCAACGCGGCTAAGCTGGACGGCCTGCCGGCGGTGTACGCCAGCGTGCTCTCCGATCACGCGCTGGACGAAATCGATCTGAGCCGGATGGGCAATCTGTTGGCGCTGACCCGTAACGACGAAGTGAATGCCCTGGCGGCGCTGCGCTTTGCCGAGATTTTTGGCCGGGAGAACATCTACCAACTACCGCTGCAAGCCGAAGAGTCGCGCAAAAGCATCAGTACGGCGCAGCATGGCCGCTGTCTGTTCAGCAGCAAGGCCACTTTTCCATATCTGGTGCACCGCTTCAACAGCGGGGCCGTGATCAAAAAAGTGAAGCTGACCCAGGAATTCGCGTACCGGGATTTTCTCGCGCTCTATGGGGATGGCATCGTGCCGTTGTTCCTGGTCCATGAGAGCGGCGAGGTGAGCGTCTTCACGACGGATACGGCGCTGACTCCGCGCGCCGGTCAAACGCTGCTCGCGCTGGTCGATCCGCTGCCGGACGAAGCGGCGACCCTGCCCGATGCCGTTCCATCGGCTGCATCCGAAACACCGCTCTCTCACCTGTGAGCACAGCCCGGCAGTGATCGTAAGTCTTTGCAAATTTTTCACACAGTGGGCGCGTTTACGTTTGACCGAAAACCACGCGCAAGATACAATGATCCCACCACTGCGAGATCAAACCATCTGGAGGGAATGCCGTGGGTCGCTGGGAAAACAAGTACGTGATCGGCCTCACGGGGAATATCGCCACCGGCAAGAGCCTGGTACGCCGGATGCTGGAGCATCTGGGAGCATACACTATCGACGCCGACGGGCTGGCCCACCAGTCGATGGCACCGGGCGCTCCGGCTTACCAGCCGGTCATCAAGGCGTTTGGCGACTGGATTCTGGATGCTGAGGGGCGGATTGACCGGGGTAAGCTGGGTGCGGTCGCCTTTGCGCATCCCGACGCGCTGAACCGCCTGGAAGCGCTAACCCATCCTGTCGTCGGGCAGGCCATCGACACGCTGATTCAGCGCTCACGACACAAAGTGGTCGTGGTCGAGGCGATCAAGCTGCTGGAAGGGCATCTGGCCGGCCAGATGGATGCGATCTGGGTGGTGGACGCCGACGAGGCGCACCAGCTTGAGCGGCTCGCCAAGCGCGGGCTGTCGCAGGCCGAGGCGATCAAGCGCATCCGGGCGCAGAACCCGCAGGCCGAGAAGCTGGCCCAGGCGAACGTCGTGATCAAGAACAGCGGCAGCCCAGAAGATACCTGGGCGCAGGTGCGCAAAGCCTTGCAGGGGATTCAAGGCACGGCAGAAGCCGAAGCCGAGCAGGCGACGGTGCACCGCGTCCAGATGCAGGTGGGCAGCGCAGGCGCCGGTCAGCATGAGATCAAGGCGCTCGACATCGTGCGCGGGCTGCCGCGCAACGCCGATCAGATCGCGGGGCTGCTGCGCCAGGCGTCAGGCCGCGTGCTCACGCGTGAAAACGTGCTGATGCTGTTTGGGCAGAAGTCGTACATGATGGCGATTGCCGATAACGAGCCGGTCGGGCTGGTCGGGTTCCTGGTCGAGAACCTGGTGACGCGTGTAGACGAGTTTTTCGTCAGCCCACAGGTGCCGATGGCTCCCATTACGGCGGCGCTGGTAGACGCCATCGAGCGCGCCTCGAAGGAGCTGCAAAGCGAAGTCGGCTACATTTTTGTGCCGCAGGGCGCGGCCCCGGCGCTGCTCGACACGCTGAAGAAGCAGGGCTACGAGCGCCAGGAGCTTGACGATATTCGCGTCCCGGCCTGGCGCGAAGCCGTGCGCGAATCGCGCCCCGATGGCACGCTGATCATGGCAAAGAAGCTGCGGGCAGAGCGCGTGCTCAAGCCGCTTTAGGCGGCGCACGCCGGTCTTTGGGGCCGGATGCCCGCCTAAGATAGACGAGGCGACCTGTGGAACGTATGAGACAACAGCCAGTGCTTGGCCCGGTGATCCGCGTGTTCGAGACGTGGCCGCGCATCACCGCCTGGGCCGTTCTGTCGTTGGGCTGTATCCTGCTGCTGATCTACGAGGCCCGCGACGTGGGCCTGACGACCGGCAACTGGATCGCGCTGATCGTGGCGACCATCGCCGTTGCCGGGCTGTGCATCTGGATCGTCAGTTGGGAAGACGAGCCGGAGACTGCCGAAGCCGGTGTGAAGGCAGACGGTGGGGCCGAGCAGACCGACATCTAGCCAGTATCCCCCCAACCATTCAAGGAAGTGCCAGCCCGCCCGCCAGACCGGACGGGCTGATTTTGTATCCCGCGCTAATACACGTACTGCTCTTCAAGCTCTTCGCGCAGGCGCAGATAGCTGTCGTAGCGCTCCGGGCTGATCGCGCCGCGCTTGACCGCCGCCAGGACCGCGCAACCCGGCTCGTGGGTGTGCGTGCAGTCGGGGAATTTGCAGTCGGCCACATGATCCGCGATCTCGATGAAGTAACCGTCCAGCTCGTCCGGCTCGACATCCCAGGGCGAGATGGCGCGAATTCCCGGTGTGTCCGCGATCCAGCCGCCTTCGGCCAGCGGGACCAGCTCGCTGTAGCGCGTGGTGTGGCGGCCTTTGGTCGTCGCGCGGCTGACCGCGTTCACCCGCCGCCCCAGGTCCGGCTCGACGGTGTTGAGCAGGCTGGTTTTGCCCACACCCGAAGACCCGGTGAATACCGAAATTTTGCCGAGCAGCGTCTCGCGCAGGGCCGCGATCCCCGCGCCAGTGTGCGCGCTGACGTACAGCACCGGGTAGCCGATGGCGACATACGGCTCGAAGATGTCGCGGACCGGCTGCGGATCATCTTGCACCAGGTCATACTTGTTGACGCAGATCAGGATGTCGGGGATGCTGGCTTTTTCAGCGGCAACCAGGAAGCGGTCGAGCATCCGCACGTGCGGATCGGGCCGGGCGGCGGCAAAGACAAAGATCGCCTGGTCGGGGTTGGCGATGATGACCTGCTCGCGCTCGGCAGACGTGCCGACCGCCGAGGATGGGGCCACCCGCGAGAGCACGCGCTCGCGCTCCTCGACGGCGATAACCGTGCCGGTGCCGTCGGGCTGGGCCTCGATGGTGACCCGGTCGCCAATCGCGACCAGATCGGTATCCTTATACGCTTCTTTGAGCTTGCCTCTAAGCTGGCAAACGATGGGGCCGTTTGGGGTTTGAACGGTGAAAAAACCGCTTTGCGTCCGGGTGACCAAGCCTTGTAATTGTTCGCTCAATGCAGATTCCTCAACCCACCTCTCACTCATCGACTGCGGGTAAACGCTCGGATACGGCTCTAAAAAGAACGCCACGAAATCCTGACTCGTGGCGTGGGGAATGTTATGTGATTGAGCTTGAATTCGGCTAATTCAATCTGTCACATTCCTCCACGCTGCGGCGACACTGGCCGGGCCGCCGGATCACGCCGCGCGGTCCCGCCTCGGATCAGTCATAAACCGCGCCCTCACGGCGCAGTCCCGATATTCATGCTGTTCTTAAGCATAGCATGAGAGCCAGGCCGGGTCAATTCGTCTGCACGCGAAACACGGGAACAGAGTCGGGGCGCAGCCAACAGACCGCGCCCCGTGATGTACCTTAGCTCGACGCGCTGGCGTAGCGCTGCAGCCCAACGCGGAACAGCCACGACGCCGCGATCAGCAGTCCGGCGGCCAGCGCCAGGCTGCCGCCCAGCATCGCCGGCTCCAGATCGCCCGTCAGCGCCTGGACCGGCACAGTCGTGATCAGCCCGACCGGAATGATCCACGTCAGCACCAGCCGCAGCCAGCCGGGATACAGGCCCAGCGGGTAGCGCGCCATCTGGAAGACGCCGCTGAAAACCCACGTGAACAGGAAGCCCGGACTCCAGAACACCATCGCGGTGAAGGCGAGCAGGATCGCGTAGAGCACGACCATGCCCGATGCCAGCAGCACGACGAACGTGATCAGGCCGGTTGAAGTGACCGATGACCCCATCCGCGTAATGGCGACGACCAGCACACCCAGCCCCAGCGCGAGATCGATCAGGGCGAAGGGCTGCCACCGCCGGAAACTCACCAGGAACTGCTTATTGACCGGGCGCAGCAGGGTAAAGTCGAGCTGGCCGCTCAACACGTCGCCGCCGATGCCCGCCAGCGATTCCAGGCTGGGGCTGATGAACAGGTTTTGCAGCGCGCCCACCGTCATGAAAACGCCCAGCACGGCCAGCGTCGCGGCGAACTCCCAGCCCTGGATCGACTCGACCTGCTCGAACAGCACCGCCAGGCTCAGCACGCCAGTGCCCAGGCTGAGCAGCGAGTGCAGTAGCCCGATCAGAAAGTTGGAACGGTAGGCCAGCTCCTGCTGGAACGAAGCCTGAATGAACTGCCGGATCAGGTTGAGGTAGTAGCGCATCTCAGCCCCCAATCGCCGTATAGCGCCGCAGGCCGCGCTGCCACATCACGCGGTAGAGCAGCATCGCCGCGACGGTCCAGCCGATCTGAATCACGAACCCGGTGATCATTGCCGACCCGCTCACCTGCCCGGTGATCACCTCGACCGGGAAGCCGACCATGTAGCGGAACGGAAGGGCGATCGCCAGGTCTTGCAGGGCGCCCGGCAGCAGCGCCACCGGCGCGATCTGGCCCGCCAGCAGGAATACCAGCGCATCCTGCACGGCCACCAGCGCATCGGAGCGCGCCGCCCAGAAGGCCAGCAGCGCCAGCCAGTAGCCCCAGAAGAAGCGCAGCAGCCACGCCAGCACCAGCGCCGGGATGAACGCCAGCACCTCGCCCGGCCCGGCGTGCAGCTCCGGGCGCAGGACGAGCGCCAGCACCACCGTCACCGGCACGACGAAGATCATGTAGACGACCTTGCCCGCGATCTCGCTTGCCAGCGCGTGATAGAGCGGCGACATCGGGTAGAGCAGCATCTGGTTCATGCGCCCATAGCAAATCTCGTCGCCGACCGTCCAGTTGGTCTGCGAGTAGGTGAGCTGGTTGACCAGGATCAGGATCAGGTAGTAGGCCACGAACTCGCCCCGGCTGATCCCGCCCACATCCTGGCTGCCCGCCGCCGTTGACCACACGAACAGGTAGATCAGCGGGGGAATCATCCAGCCGAAGGCCAGCAGGAAGAAGAAGCTGCGATACTGCATCCACGACAGCCAAGTTCGCTGGATCAAGGCCCAGCCGCCCCGGTGGTTCATACGTTGCCTTCCTGGTAAATCTGATCGATCACCGCTTCGATGGGCGGGTCCTCAACGGCCAGATCGAGCACCGGCAGGGTGCTGAGCAGCCGGGCCGTGATCGCCGGGGTCGCGCTGCGCGCTGTCCGCAGCACCAGCCGCCCGGCCTCGCGCTCCAGCACGTCGATCTCATCCGTCAGGGCGCGATCGACCGCGCCGTTGCTGTTCTCCGGGTTGATCGTCAGCCGGATCAGCTTGAACGGGGCGAGCCGCTCGACCAGCCCGCCCAGTGCGCCATCGTAGAGCAGGCTGCCATGATGGATCAGGATCACGCGCGGGCACAGCTCGACCACGTCGGCCATGTAGTGGCTGGTCAGGATGATGGTCGCGCCGGTTTGCTGGTTGTACTCGCGCACGAAGCGCCGCAGCCGCCGCTGGGTCGAAACGTCCAGCCCCAGAGTCGGCTCGTCCAGAAAGAGGACCGCCGGGCGGTGCAGCAGCGCGGCGACCATCTCGCACTTCATCCGCTCGCCGAGCGACAGGTTGCGGACCGGCTTGGTGAGCAGCTCGTTCATGTCGAGCAGATCGACCAGCAGATCGAGGGTCGCGTGGAACTCGTGCGCCGGCAGCCGGTAGATTTCGGCCAGCACCCGGAAGCTGTCCAGCGGCGGGATGTCCCACAACATCTGGCTCTTATTGCCCATCACCATGCTGATCTGCCGCAGGTAGGCGGGCTGGCGCTCCCAGGGCGTGCAGCAGGCGACGGTCGCCTCGCCGCCGGTCGGATACAGCAGCCCGGCGAGCATCTTCAGCGTGGTGGTCTTGCCCGCGCCGTTGGGGCCGATGAAGCCGACGATCTCGCCCGCCTCGACCCTGAAGCTGATATCCTGCACGGCAGGCACATCGGTATGAGTGGGCCGCACCAGGCTTCGCAGTGAGGCGGCGAGGCCCGGCTGGCGTTCCGGTACACGGTAGGTCTTGGACAGATGTCGAACGTCAATCTGTGCCTGGGTCATGGTTTCCTTTGTACCTCGTTGAATCAGACTGGCAGACGACACGACAGGCGTCGGAGCGCACACGCGCAGGCATACGCTCCGGCGGATGGGGTTGACAGTCCCGGCGCGAAAGCCGGGTAGATTCGGTTGAACTAAACCGAGAACGGGATAGCCGGTCCGTTTTATCCGACCGGGGGGACAACCTCGTAACGCAGCCACACGTTGCCGCCGTCACGGACCTGGGCGGCGAGCAGCCGCAGCCGGGCAGGCGCTTCATCGGGCCGGAGATCGGGCGACGCAAACAGGGTCGATGTCTGGAAGCCGCCGATCAGCGCGGGGAAAAGATCGATGTTCACCTCATCGACGAGCCCGGCCCGCAGCAGTGCGCCGTTCAGCCGCCCGCCGGCAGTCGAGAGCAGGCAGGTCACGCCCAGGCGGTGCGCCATTTTTTCGAGCACGCAGCCCAGATCGACGTGCCCTTCGCCGCCGACAAGGTAGGGAATCTCCTCGCGCCGCAGGTAGGCCAGGTAGGCGGGCGGAGTCGTGCGCGCGACGAGCACCAGCAGATGCCAGCCCTGCCATTCCTCGCTTGGAAACTCTTTGTACAGCCAGCGAATCCGTCCCCGGCCATCCACCGTTGTGAACCAGCCGCGGTGTCCGGGCCGATTGACGATGTGCTCCGGCAGAAAATCCTCGTAGAGCGGCGCGGGGTCGCCCTCGAACGGCGGCAGCGCTTCCGGCTCCTGCCCGTCTACGACGAACGAGCCGCTGCCTTCGAGCGTGGCCTGGGGCTGGTAGGTGAGCTTGAGCCAGTCGAGAGCATCCTGGCTCGACCCGGCGACGTTGGTCCAGCGCTCGTCGCCAAACAGCAGCAGCGTATCCGCCGAGAGCGCGACTCGCCCATCCGCCGACGCCGAGTTGAACACCACCACTTTCGGTCGATTCATCTTGTCCTCCAGTCCGTGAAACCGATCCAATCCCATCTTACACCCCTGGTGTGCAAATGGAGGGTTTGCGACTTTTCAGGCGAGGATGAGCGGATCAACCCTGGTCGACAAATGGAGGGTTTGCAGCCAGGGTGAGAAGACTGCCGGAAACGCGGCAGAGGGGGTGTTAGAAATGGCTTTTCGCCAGCAGCGCCTCTAGCTGGTCGATCACGTCCAGCCCGATCTGCTCGGCCTCGGCTAGCGCCGAGAGCCAACGGTCGGCGGCGTAGTAGACATCTTCGTCGGGGCGCGGCGTGTCGAGCATCGCGCCCAGGTTGTGACGCTGGCCCTGGTCGAACTGGATCATCATTCGCAGAATCGCCATAACGCTATAGCCCGCCTGCCGCAGCATCCGGATCACGCGCACGCGGCCCGCTTCCGCCGGGCCATACAGCCGGTAGCCGCTGTGCGGGTCGCGCGGGACTTTGAGCAAGCCGTTGCGCTCCCAGTTGCGCAGCATATCGGGCGAGACGTGCAGCCGGCGCGCCGTCTCCCCGATCCGCGAGGGTGAGCCGCCGCGATCGAGCGCTTTGCCCTGCGCCCACGCTTCGAGAAACGCGATCGCGGCCTCGGCCTGCACACGCTCGGAGCGCACCTGGGCCAGGTAGTTGTAGGCCCGCTCCAGCGCGCCGCCCAGATCGCCGGCGGCAGCGGTCCGCACCGTGTCGAGCAGCAGCGGCTTGCAGATCCACGTGTTGTGCAGCGCGGTCCAGGCCAGACGCATATGCTCCAGATGAGTCTCGGAAAACTGGCGGTAGCCGCTGGGAGTGCGCGGGACGGGCGGCAGGAAGCCCCACGCCTCATACAGCCGGACAGTGTTGGGGTGAGCGCCGACAGCCTTGGCCAGATCGGTCGTGTATAGAAATCGTCGGGGCATGGTCCTCACCGGATGAACACTCGAAGCACCGACCGCTTAGTATACCCGGTCTGGAGTCGCCTAACAGCCCTGGGTGCGCCATCGTCAAAATTGCTCAATCCCCGCCGCGCCGGGCGGGTGTACAATGATTTTTCAGAGCCTGAAAGCTGTCGTTAAGGGAATAAGGATGGCGAGTCAACACACCTATGCATCGAGCAAACCCTTGCCTCACCTGCGGCGCTTGCTGCGCTTTTTTCCGCGTGTCGTTTTATTGGGGTGAAGCCGACGAAGCCCAGGGGGGAACCGTCCCGCCGGATCTGGTCGAAGAGGTCGATAGTTTCCGCAGTTGTATGAAAGGGACCAACCAGAAGCACCCGCGCTGTATCGCGCTGCACGGGGAGATCGGGCAGGAAGTGCGCTGCACGATTTACGACCGGCGCGCGACGACGTGCCGCGAGTTCGGCGTGACGTGGGATCGCGGGCACATCGTTTTCAGCGCCGAAGACCTGGAGCGCTGCACCCGTGCGCGGGCAGCGTGGGGCCTGCCGCCGCTCTTCGGTCCCGCCGAGGACCAGCCGCCCACGAACACCGGGAACACCCCGGAGAACGGCCCGCAGCGCATCGCCAGCTAGAGCGGCTTCGCCGCAATACCGCTACGCCAGCCGCCGGATCGCGTTCACGATCTCCGGCGGCGTTTTGTGCCGGGCGAGCGCGTTGAGCCAGATCACGATCTCGCCCGGCTGCCGCAGCACGATCCCACTGAGGTGCTGGTACTGCTTCAGGAAGGCCGCCGCGCTGGCAAACCCGCGCCGGGTAAAGAATTCCTCGGTCTTGCGCTCGGCAAGCTGGCGCAGCGTGACGCCCGCCTCGTTCAGATCGGCTTCGGAGATCGCGTCTTCGGCCACCAGCCACAGCAGGTTGACGATGCTGGGCGGCATCTGCCCGACTTTGTCACACAGCACGGCGGTCAGCTTGGTGGTGCGCGCCTCGGCGCTGCCGCCGTCCAGTTCCGTGCTGCGGATGCGCCGCACCTCGACATTGAAGGGCGTGTGTGTCCGGAACGTGACGGTGAAATCGGGGCCGCGCTGCTTCAGGGCAGCGTACTTCTCGTATTCGAGCGTAAAGCGCTCGTCGCGCAGCAGCAGCGCGGCGGTTTCCAGCTCGGCGCGCAGGTCCTGCACACGGCCAGCTTCACTGCGCGCGTTCTTCAGCTTGGCGCGGATCTTCGTGCGATAATCGGTGGCGAAGGCCCGGTAGCGCCGCGAGCCGCGCACCCACGCTTCGAACTCCGGGTAGAAGCCGGGCCGGTAGCCGTCGAAGATGTCGTTGAGCAGGTCGTCGATGGCGGCCATCGTGTCGTGCACCCGGCGTTAGTAGGCGGGCGGCGCGTAGATGCTGAACGTCTCCAGCGGCGCGCCACCGGTGCAGCGGATCTCGTGCGCCTCGCCTGTCTCGATCAACAGCAGCACGCCCGGCGCAAGATCGACCGTCTGGCCTTCGACCACTGCCCGCCCCTCGCCGGACAGGATATAGAGCCACTGGTCCTGGTCGGGATGCCGGTTGTCCGGCCCGCCCGTCGATTCGCCCACCGCCAGGACCATCGTCGCCATCTGCGAGCGGGCGGACGTGGTCAGGACGTTGAACCCTTCGGCGGGCTGGATAGTGTGTCGTTTCATCGTGATCCTTCCTTATAGGTTATGTGCTCAGTTCCAGGCGGCGCAAAAGCTGCGCGTTGAGCGCGACGATCACCGTGCTGAGCGACATCA
This sequence comes from Chloroflexota bacterium, assembly GCA_012729765.1. Lineage (GTDB taxonomy): Bacteria > Chloroflexota > Anaerolineae > Aggregatilineales > Aggregatilineaceae > JAAYCM01. The sequence goes on from JAAYCM010000098.1 coordinate 63,546, forward strand.
GCAGCGCGCCCACCGCCGGCGAGAGCAGAATCCCGAACGGGGCCAGGACGCCCGCCGCCAGCGGCAGCGCGAACACGTTGTAGCCGGTCGCCCAGACCAGATTTTGAATCATCTTGCGGTAGGTCGCGCGGCTTAGCTCGAAGATGTTGACCACGTCGAGCGGGCTGCTGCGCACCAGGATGATACCCGCCGACTCGATCGCCACATCGGTCCCGCTGCCGATGGCGATCCCCACGTCGGCGCGCGTCAGAGCCGGAGCGTCGTTGACGCCGTCGCCCACCATCGCAACCTGCTTGCCCTGGCGCTGAAGCTCGGCCACCTTCTCACTCTTGTGCTCCGGCAGCACCTCGGCAAAATAGGTATCGATCCCCAATTCCTGCGCGACGGCCTGCGCCACCGCCCGACTGTCGCCGGTCAGCATAGCGACTTCGATCCCCATCGCGTGCAGGCGGCGCACGGCCTCGTGACTTTCGGCGCGCACCACGTCCGCCAGCGCAAATCCGGCGACCGGCTGCGACTCATCGAACAGGTACACGACCGTCTGGCCCCGGTCCCCGGCGGCCTGCGTGAAGCGTTCCAACGGTTCCGGCAGGCGGGCATCGAGCATTTCCAGCAGGCGCGGCCCGCCGACATAGATCGCCCGGCCCTGGTGCGCGGCCCGGATGCCGCGCCCCTTGATCGCCTCGAAATCGCTGACCGGCGGCGGAGTCAGGCCGCGCTCTTCGGCGGCGCGCCGGATGCCGCGCGCGATCAGGTGCTCCGAATCGCCCTCGACGGCCAGTGCCAGTGCCAGCGCGCGATCGGCATCCCACCCCTCGACCGTCGCCAGATCGACCACGCCGAACTCACCCTCGGTCAGCGTGCCGGTCTTGTCGAAGATCACGGTATCGATCTCGCGCGCCTCTTCGAGCGCCAGCCGGTCGCGCACCAGAATCCCGTTGCGCGCGCCGAGCGAGGTGCTGATGGCGACGACCAGTGGGATCGCCAGCCCCAGCGCGTGCGGGCAGGCGATGACCAGCACCGTGACTGCGCGCTCCAGTACATCCAGTTCCAGCCCGACCGCCGCCAGCCAGCCCACGACCGTGATCGCGGCCACCGCCAGCGCGACGTAGAACAGCCAGCCCGCCGCTTTGTCGGCCAAAATCTGCGTCTGCGACTTGCTCTGCTGCGCTTCTTCGACCAGGCGCATGATCCCGGCCAGCGCGGTTTCGTCGCCGATGGCGGTCACGCGCACGCGCAGACTGCCGTCGCCGTTGATCGTCCCGGCGATCACCCGGTCGCCCGGCTCCTTATCGACCGGCTTCGACTCGCCGGTGATCATGGCCTCGTTCACATCGGAGCGCCCTTCTTCGATCACCCCGTCAGCCGGAACGCTCGCGCCGGGCCGGACCAATACCAGATCATCCTGCCGCAGCCGGTCGAGCGGCACTTCTTCCGTTGAGCCATCCGCCTTCAGCCGCTCGGCGGTATCGGGCATCAGCTTCGCCAGTTCCTTGAGCGCGCCCGACGCCTGCCGCACGCTGCGCATCTCGATCCAGTGGCCGAGCAGCATGATGTCGATCAGCGTCGCCATCTCCCAGAAGAAGCCGCTCTCTGGCGTGACGAACAGCGCGAACAGGCTGTAGACAAACGCGACCGTGATCGCCAGCGAGATCAGCGTCATCATGCCGGGGCGGCGGCTGCGAATCTCCGGCTGGGCCATTTGCAGGAAGGGCACGCCGCCATAGAAAAAGATCGCGATGGCGAAGATCGGGCCGATCCAGCGGTCGCCGGTGAACTGCGGCATCTCGAAGCCGAACCAGTCTTGCAGCATCGGGCTAAAGAGCAGCACCGGGATCGTAAGCACCAGCGACACCCAGAAACGGTTGCGGAACATGATCTCGTGGCCGGTGTGATCGACGTGCGCACCGTGCCCGCCATGATCGCCGTGTCCGGCGTGCTCGTGCACATGGACCTCTGCGGGGGCGGCTGCTGGCCCGGCGTGCTCGCCAACGTGGACGTGCTCGTGAGCGTGTTCGTGGGTGGGCGCTTCCGGCTCCTGATGTTGGGGCCGGCCATGCACCGCGCGATCCATCGCCTGCTCCTGGGCGGTGCCCGCTTCTGCAGCCAGGGTTTCCGGCTGGGTGTGATGCGCGTGCTCGTGTTCCGGCGCATGATCATGAGCCTGGGTATGGTGATCGGTGTGATTGGGATCGTCGGGAGTCGTGCGGTGCTCGGACACGGGCGTTCTCCTGCTCCTTGTTCGGTGCCCAGATCATAAACATCTTGGGAATGGGCAGCACGCGCCAAATGGCGGATGTGCGGTAGGCCAAAGGGCTGATATACAAAAAACCACCGGGGACCATGCGATCCCCGGTGGCAGTTTGCGATGAGCTGTCAGCGAGAGGCTGGCTAGGCCGGAACCAGGAGCGTCTGGCCGGGATAGATCGTGTACGGTGGTTGGATGCCATTGATTGTGGCGAGAGCCTGCCAGGTGGTGTTGTACTGCCGCGCGATGCGGACCAGATAGTCGCCACGCTGGACGGTGTAGCTGATGTAATTACCCGGCGGCGGGGTCTGCGCGGCAGGAATGACGAGCACCTGCCCGATATAGATCACATAGGTCGGCGGGATGTTGTTGGCCGCTACCAGCGCCTGCACCGTGATCCCGAAGCGCTGCGCGATGCTGAAAACGGTGTCGCCCGCCTGGATGACATAGGTTGTCCCGCCCGGAACAGGCGTCACCGGGACCGGAACGGGCGTGACGGGGACCGGGACCGGAGTCGGCGGTGTGGTGGTATCGGTCACGGGCAGGATCGTCACCGGCACGGTGGTCCAGAACGCGCCGGACGGTGCCCAGCCGACAATGCCGCCGGTCGGCAGCGGGCGCGATACCTGCAGCCAGCTCGCCGCCGCGTTGCGCCCGGTCAGGCAGACCACCTCCCCGGTGACCAGAGTCGTCGTTACGCCAAACCCAAACGATGGTCCCGCCCGCAGAATCAGCATATCGTACATCACGATCCGGATTGGGCAGTCGGCGGTCCCCTGAGCACCCACGGGCAGCGCCGCGACTGCCAGCGAAACCAGCAGAATTAGCGCCAGAACGAGCGAGATATTACGCCTAGCGATAGCAAGCAACTGAATTCTCATGGTGGTCCTCATTCGGATACTCAAGCAGGCGCAGATCATGGGAGTCTTAGCTTATTTATTTATACAGTACGTGCAGTTGTCTGGCAAGCGCGCAAGTAAAAGTACGGCTCAGGATAAACCGGCACTTGACAAATAGGGGGGAATCAGGGTTACAATATTCACGTCCACAGCCGCAACGGCTGTTTGCGACGCGCATCATCGACCAGCCCCGCCGCAAGTATCTTGCACGGGGCTTTTATCTTCCTGGGGCGGCGGCTAGTCAGCGCGTGCTTCGGGCGGAATCACCTCGTAGACCTGCGCGCCGTCCTGCTCGTAGACCAGGCGCAGAAAGGGGACTTCGTTCAGCCCGTTAGGGGTATAATGCGCGGCTTCGTCCACCGGCGGGCGCCAGCGTAAAGCACCATCCAGGCTGGCGGGGTTACCAATCACCTGCGGGACGAGCACATACCGGACTCCAAGCTCGTCCAGTAGCTCCAGATAGGTATCATTATCCGGCTGCCGCCAGAAATCGCGCAGCGCGTCCTGCCAGCGCAGCACAAAACCGCTGTTCTGGAAAAACGGCTGTGGGCGGAAGTAGAGCGTGTCGCGCTCTGCGATCACCGGCGCCCAGTCGCCCTCGTGCGGCCCCGGATGGTTGAGGATGCGCGCGCCGGCGGGAGCGTTGTCGCGCAGCCAGCGCATCGCGTCCACATCCGCCGACGACGCGAACGCGCCGTAAAAATCGACGTGCTCGCGGCTCGCGTCCAGCAGCGGATCGAAGAACACCACGCCCAGCACGATCCCGACCAGCGCCAACGCCAACACCGGCAGCGCCAGCCGCCGCACCCAGCGATCAAAGCGCTCCCCACCCAGCCGGTCGGCCAGCCACACCAGCGCCAGCCCGCCCAACACGGTATAGGGGATGATCGGTCCGTGCCACGCCAGACTGAAGGGGTAATCGTACTTGAGCAGTGGGGCCAGCAGATCGGGGAACGTCTCTTCCAGCCAGCCGAGCATCGAGAATTCGACGATCGCCACCAGCCACACGATCATCAGCAGGTGCGCCGGGCGGCGCCGCCGCAGGCCGATCAACAGGCCGACCAAGGCCAGCACCACGACCGCCCCGCCGTGCATCAGTATCATCGTGCGCCAGTGATCCAGATCGGTCGTGAACGGAGATTCGATCCCGCCCGCCAGCAGATCGCGCAGGCTGTCCAGCCAGGGCAGCGTAATCCCCAGCGCGACAAGCGGGATCACGACCGCCAGCACCAGCCAGCCGCGCAGTCCGGGCCGGGGCCGGGCAAAGACGAGCAGCACCAGCCAGGGCACATAGCCGATCACCAGCGCGAGCGTCGTATCCGGCTGGCTGAGCGGCACCCCGGCCAGGCAGATCGCGGCGAACAGCGCGCTCGACCAACGCCGCGATTCCAGAAAGTGCACGACGAAGGTGATGAACGCCAGCGAGAACAGCAGCGCCAGCAGCGCCGTGTAATGCGCGTCCATGAAGGCCGTGATCAGCCCGGTACCGATCACCGCCGCCAGCATCAGGCCGCGTCCGGCGCGCGGGCCGCCCAGCTCGCTGCCGAGATCGTAGGCCGTCCAGACGAACAGCACCGCCGTCAGCGCGCTGAACGCGAGCTGTAACGCGGCGATGTCGGGATCGAGCAGGGCGCTCAGGTGCGCGATCAGGCCGATATAGCCGGGGGAATAGAGGTAGTCGATCTCCGGGTGCCAGGGCGCGAGCGAGGTGTAGTCCTGCCCTTCGCGCAGCATCAGCGCCAGGTAGCCGAAGCCCTGCGCGTCGGTATCGAGCGGGACCGGCAGCACCCACACCAGCGCACCGAACAGCGCGATCACGACCACCAGAAACGCCAGATCGCGCCCACCCGGCCAGACCCACGCCGGCAGATCAGGATGCCGGGTATAACGCCGCGCCGCCACACTCGCGCCGATCACCACCAGGGCAAACGCCACCAGCCAGATCGCGCTCGCCAGCGAAACAGACCAGCCCGCCAGCGGCGCGGCAAACCATGTGCCATCGACAATTAGGGCCAGGAAGAGCGCCGCGCCCAGGCCGATCCGGGCGCCGCGTGTGGGCAGCAGCGACGCAGCCAGCGTGCCCGCTCCCAGCGCGACGACGACCAGTATCAGGTACACCAGAAGGCTCATGCCGCATCCTGACCATTACAGCGGCGGGCGGGCCATCCAGTCAGGCCGCGCACCCCCAGACTATAGTTTACTTCACGACGAGATAATTGCCGATTGCCAGGGCATCCATGCGCGTGCGCAGGAAGCAGTCAACCGCTTCTTCCGGCTTGCACACGATCGGTTCATTCTCGTTGAACGACGTGTTCAGCACGACCGGCGTCCCGGTCAGATCGCCAAACGCCTTGATCAGCGACCAGTAAAGCGGCGCGTGCGCCTGCTCGACGGTCTGCAAGCGCCCCGTCCCGTCCACATGCGTCACCGCCGGAATCTCGGCCTGCTTCTCCGGCAGCACGCCATAGACCTTGAGCATGAATGGGTCGGGATAGGTCTGGTCGAAGTAATCGCCGGTCGCTTCGTCGAGCACGGATGGTGCAAATGGGCGGAACTTCTCGCGGTGCTTGATACGCGCGTTCAGGATATCCTTCATATCGTCGCGGCGCGGGTTGGCGATGATGCTGCGGTTGCCCAGCGCACGCGGCCCCCATTCCATCCGCCCCTGGAACCAGCCCAACACGTCACCCTGCGCCACGATCCCCGCCGCCCGCTGCACGAGATCCGGCTCGTCCAGGCATTCATAGCGCAAGCCCTGCTGCTCCAGCACGCGCTGGATCGCGTCGTTGCTGAACTGCGGCCCGGTATAGGCGTCGTGCATGACGTAGGCGCGCGGCTGCTCCAGGATTTGATGGTAGATATAATAACACACGCCGAGCGAAGTGCCTGCATCACCCGCTGCCGGGTGGATGAAAATGTCCTCGAAGGGCGTCTGGGGCAGCACTTTGCCGTTAAACGCGCTGTTGAGTGCCACGCCGCCCGCCATGCACAAAACCTTCCGGCCCGTTTCGGACTGGAGCTTGCGCACCAGCGCGAACTCGGCTTCTTCGAGCATGACCTGCATCGAGGCGGCGATGTCCATGTGCCGCTGCGAGATCTCGGTGCGCGGCTCGCGCGGCTCGCCAAACAACTCGACCATCTTGGCCGAATAGAGCGTGCCGAGCGACGGCTCGCCGCCGCCCCAGGTCATGGTCGCGCCCTCGGCATGATGCACGAAGTAATCCAGGTCCAGCTCGAACGTGCCATCGCCCTGAATCCGCACCAGGCGGCGCATCTCGTCGATGAACTTCGGCTCGCCATAGGGAGCCAGCCCCATCGTCTTGCCTTCGTCGCCATACTTCGGGAAGCCGAGCCACTGCGTCACGGCGGTGTAGAAGATGCCGAGCGAGTGCGGGAATGGAATCTCGTCCATCACGTCGAGCTTATTGTCCTGGCCCGTGCCCCACATCGTCGTTACGAAGTCGCCCGCGCCGTCCACCGAAAGGATCGCGGCATTGTCGAACGGCGCGACGAAAAACGCGCTCGCCATGTGGGCGCGGTGGTGTTCGACGTTGTGGAACTGCGCCTTGAGGCTCTTGGGATCGACCTTGAGATGTTCGGCAAATTCGGTTTTCAGCGTGCCGGTCTTCAGGCTGTGGCTCAGACGGTCGCGCACAAAGCCGAGCGTGGGCCGGTTGCGAAAGGCGAAGAGCGCCTTCTGCATCAGATTGGCTTTAGGATCGATCGAGATGCCGATGTGATCGAGGTCCTGTGCGGTGATGCCGGCCTCGCTCAGCACGTACTCAATCGCCAGGATCGGGAACCCGGCCCAATACTTGACGCGGGTGAAGCGTTCCTCTTCGGCGGCTGCGATCAACCGCCCATCCGCGATCAGGCAGGCGGACGCGCCGCCGTGATAGGCGTTAATGCCGAGAATGTACAATGCTGCCTCCTTAAACGCTGCGGACTGGCGGGATTCGCCCCTGGCCGAACGGCCCGCAGCTCGAACCGGGACGACGAAGCGCGGCCAGCGTCCGAGCGGCCAACCGCTAGCAGTAGCCCTGAATCACGTCGATCAACTGGCGGGCGCGGTGGCGAAAGGTATGCTCTTTCAGCAGTCGTTCGCGCGCAGCCCGGCCAATAGTACGCCGTGCCTCGTCATGCTGCAATAACCAATCATAGCGCTCGACCGCTTCTTCGGCGCTGTGTACGATCACCAATTCCTTCTCTGGCTCGAACCAGGTTTCGATCCCCTCATAGGGGTTGCACACCATACACGCGCCCAGCGCCGCCAGCTCGAACGGGCGCGAGCTGGACGAGGCAAACACCGAGGCGTGCGCCTTGCGTGTAATGACCAGATTCAATTTGCTGCGGCAGGCATATTCGCGCAGCTTGCTAAACGACAGGTAGGGCAGCGCCTCGACCCGCCCCAGATCACCCAGCTTCGTGCCGCGCACGGCAAAACGCCGCCCCGGCAGGGCCAGGCTCGGCGCGCGCAGCATGGCGTCGATCCACTCGGCGCGGTACTCGCGCCCATGCCCATAGAAAAACGCGTCGAGGTCCTGCGGCACGTCCAGCGGCGAAAACAGGTCGGGATCGGCCCCGTAGTAGAGCGCGTGGACCTCACGCGCCCCCAGATCGCGCAGCCCTTCGGCCCCGCCCAGACTGTTGGAGAAGAAGGCCGTGTATTCGGACGGATCGGCCCCCTGGTAGATGCGAAAGCCGGACGCGAATCCGCGAAAGTTGGGCAGGCTGGCCGGCACGTCGCCATCGTAGAAGAAAACCGGCTTGTCGTGCCGCTCGATGATATGGCGCGCCAGCCCGACGATATGGTTGAGCGGCACGGTGATGATCAGCACGGCGTCGATATCGGGCTGCGCGGTCAGCAAACGGTCCACATGCTGCCGCCAGCGGGGCGCGATCACGGTCTGCGCGACCCGGCGCACCGCCCGATCCGACGCGCTCTCGTCTTCAAGCTGCGCGCCGGACACCTGGGTCTGCCGGATGCCGCTCACGCGCCGCCACGTGTCGCGCAGCGCCAGAAACAGATCGCCCTCGCGCCGGGCGGGGTTGGGCGCGGCCCGCCACCAGGGCGCTTCGATGGCCGGTCCCTGGTAGGGTGTGGCGACAACCTCGACGCCGATCTCGTACAGCCCCTTGAAAAGCTGCCACCACGCCGGGGTCGCGCTGAAAGGCTGCGTCAGGTCCAGCGACGAAACGATTACCAGCAGCTTCATGATGGCTCCGATGCTTCGAGCAGGCCGGACGCATCCAGCCACCCGGCCAGTTGATCGGCAGTCAGGCTGTGCCCTGCCGGGTTGAAATGCCCATCGATCGGGAAGTAGAGCCGCTCGTCCGCCGCGCGGAACGGCTCCAGCAAATCCAACGCCGGGATGCCGGTCTGCGCGGCCAGCGCCAGAATCGACCCGGTCGGGCGCAAACGGTCAAGCGCCGCCGGATCGAGATCGGGCAGGCGGGCCAGGGTCGCTTCCCAGGCGTCATCATCGATCTGCCGCCGGTCGGGGATGACGAACAGTCCCAGCCGCGCGCCGTCGTCCTCGACCGCCTGCTGAAGCTCCGCCAGCACGTGCCCGGTAATGTCCCACGCCTGCTGCCAGGTTTCGTCCGGCGGCAGATAGACGCCCATCGGGACGCGCAGCGCCCGCTCCGTGACCGCGCCCGGATCGCCCACCTCGACACGATCGGGGGGCAGGCCGCCCGCCAGGGTATGCACCAGGAACAGGTTTTGGCGCAGCCAGCTCAAGATGCGCCGCCGCGCGGCCATGCCGGGCTGGTGCAATGTGCTGTCCGGTGCATAGTAGGGCGCTTCGACCCCCTCGGTTGCATTCCAGGCGGCGGTAAGCGAGGCGTGATTGTCGAGCACGTCATTCCCCACATAGAAGCCGAGCAGCACCAGATCGGGCTGGTAGCGCCGCCCTTCGTGCCGATAGGTCAGGTATTCCTGGGTCGTACCCAGCCCGTAATGGCCCAGATTGATCACTTCGTAGCGCGTGCCCGGCGGGGCGTCCTGGTTCAGGCGCGCCTCTAGCTGGCGGGCGAAATTCTGCTCCAGCGGCACCTCGCGCGCGTGGCCGAACGAATCCGACAGGATCAGGATACGCCGCACACCGTCCGGTTTAGCCAGCGTATGCTCGACATCGTGCAGGCCCCGGTTGTTATGACGGACTTCGTTTTCGAATTCACCGCTGAGGCTGGCATAGGTATACGTTTCGCCGGGCCGCAGCTCGTACCCCACCCGGTTGTTGAAGTCCTGCGCCCAGCCGGGCAGCGGCTCGAAGCCCACCGCCACCCGCCCCAACAATTCGATCAGGGCAAGCGCCAGCAACACGCCGAAGGCCAGCGCCAGCCCGCGCGCGATCCAGGTCACGCCGGGGGGACGCTGTGCCGTGCGCCGCTCGCCGGGCGTGTCGGCCATATAAGTACGCTCGCTCATGCTGTTTCCACTGTACCGCGCCGCTTTGCCAGGGCGCGCTCGTAGACTTCAATCATTGCCTCGGCCTGGTGTTGGAGCGTGAACTGCTGCCGGATGCGTTCCTGCCCGGCATGCCCCATCGCGCAGCGCAGCGCGTCGTCGGTCAGCAGGCGGGCCAGCGCGCCGGCCAGCGCCTCGATGTTATACGGGTTGACGACATAGCCGGTTTCACCGTCGATCACGGCTTCGCCCGCGCCGCCAAAGCAAGTGGTGACGACCGGCGTCCCGGCGGCCATCGCTTCGAGATTCACCGTCGGGAAGGAGTCGAAGCAGATCGAGGGCGAGACGACCACGTCGGCCAGGCGGTAGGCGGTCGCCAGCTCGGCCCCTTCGAGCCAGCCGCCCAGCACGATCTGATCGGCCAGGTCGGGATTCTCGTCCAGCAAGCGGGCCGTGTAGTCCGAAGGGCGTGCCAGCACGAGCAGCGCCACGTCGGGCACCTGCGGCTTGATCCGGCGCAGCGCCGCCAACAACTGCCGGTCGCCCTTCAGCCCGCTCAGCCGCCCGCCGATCAGGATCACGCGCCGCCCATTGAGCCGGAGCCGCTGGCGCAGCACATCCACCTGGACCGGCGCGATCTCGAACTGCGCCGGATCGACGCCGTTATGCACGACGTTGAATGGCGGCAGCCGGTTGGCTTCCAATGCCTGCTTGAGCGCGGCGCTGACCGCGACCCGCTCGTCCACGTAGTAGCGCATCGTGTGCCGGATCGAGAGGTTACGCGCCGGATTCCAGCGAAACCGCATCTGCCGCCAGTTGTAGCCGAACGGCACCCGGTAATCCCAGCCGTCGCACTGATCGGGCCGGTTGGGATCGATGAAGCGTGTCAGCTTGGTATAGGCGAAGGGCATCACATCGTGCGCGGTAAAAACGGTCGCGGCCCCGGCGCGGCGTCCGATCACCAGGCTGTGATAGGCAAGATGGGTGTGGATGGCGTGCGCGTTGACGATATCCGGCGCGAGCCGCCGCAGCAGCCGGTTCAGGCCCCAGACGGTCTGCGGGTTGAGCAGGCTGTACCATGCCCGCCAGCGGTCGGCGTAATCCGAGTGCAGCGCATAGACGCGAATCCCCTGCTGGATCGTCTCGGCGGATGGCCCACGCGTGCTGGTCACAAAGGTGACACGCTGCCCGGCGGCGATCAAGCCCTGGCCCAACTGCCAGGCAACCTTACCCGCCCCGCCAGGGCTGTCGGGCGGCAGTGTATCGCTGAGAATGACGACGTGCATGAAGGAACGGCCTGCTTCTGCTGCGGTCTGCCTGTACGGGGCTTAAGGATAACACAGCCGGGCGGTTGTGTCAGCCTATGTCTCGCCTGCTGTTGCCCGCCGCGTGAGCCGCCAGCGCCGACTCATACACCGCCCGCACACGCGCCGCGACCGCCGACCAGTCCTGGGCGCGGGCGTGCTGGCGCCCGGCCTCACCCATCCGCGCGCGCAGAGCCGGATCGTCCAGCAGGCGTGTGATCGCGGCGGCCAGCGCCGGGGCGTCGTCCTGCGGGACCAGCAGCCCTGTTTCGCCCTCGATCACCGCCTCTTCGACGCCGCTGCCGCGCGTCCCGACCACCGGCAGGCCGCACGCGCCCGCTTCCAGCACGACCAGCCCAAAGCCCTCAAAGCGGTCCCCGACGTTCAGCGAGGGCAGCGCGAACACGTCGGCGTGCTGGTACCAGCCGATCAGCGTATCTTCCGGCACGACGCCCGGCATCTGCACCGCGCTCGCCAGCCCCAGCCGCGCGATCTGCGCCTCGATCCACGCCCGGTAGGCGGAATCGTCCTGCCGCCCGGTGATCACAAGCTGGGCGTCCGGCACGAGCGCGCGGATCAGCGCCAGTGCGTCGATCAGGACATGTGTCCCTTTGCGCGCCTTGACGCCGCCCGACGAGAGGATCGTCGGCCCACGTTTTTCGGGCGCAGGAGCGGCGCGCTCGAAGCGGGCCACGTGTACACCATTGTGAATCACGGCGGGATCGGCTCCCTGTAGAACGGCGCGCACCTGCTCCGCCGTGTAGCCACTGACCGCGATCAGGTGCGCCCGGCGGTAGGCCCAGCGGTAGAGCAGCCCGACGAGCCGACGCCGCACGGTCTGCGGGACATACGTGCCGTGCGCCGTGACGATCAGGGGGCGGCGTCCGGCAGCCAGCGCCGCCAGCGGGGCATAAGGTTCGGCCACGACGTGCACCAGATCGCAGCCATCGAGTGCGTGGCGCACCGCCGGGATCGTCAGCAGCGAGCGGCGCAGAAATCCGCGCGTGGGTGGGACCAGATGCGGCAGCACCGGACACACGTCCAACCCGATTTCCTCTTGTGGCGCAGCCGTTACCTGGACCAGCGCGCGCACTGTGACGCCCTGCGCGCTGAGCGCCTGCGCCAGGTCCAGCGCATAGCGTGCCCAGCCATAGCCGGGATCGAGATCGGGGGCGAGCAGGGCGACGCGCATCAGTCCCGGCCCTCGATGCTGGCGCGAATCTGCCCGGCCCGTGCCGCCCAGGTGTAATGTTCCAGCACGTCGGCCCGCGCCTGAGCCACCAGCCGCTCGCGCAAGGCGGGATCGTCGCGCAGCTGTTGGATGGCCGCCGCCAGCGCCGCCGCGTCACCGGGGGGAACCAGCAGCCCGTTTTCACCGTCGCGCAGTACTTCGGCAAAGCCCGGCAGATTCGAGGCGACGATCGGGCGGCCCGACGCCATGTACTCGAACAGCTTGATCGGCGAGGTGTGGTAGGCGAAATGCTCGGTCCAGGGGTGGGGCATGGCGCACACGTCGAATGTGCCCAGGTAGCGCGGGACACGGTCGGGACGCACCTGCCCTGCCGCCAGGAAGCGTGACGCGTCCAGCCCGGCGGCGATCCAGCGCTCGCGCAGCGCCGCGACCTGATCGTCCGGCCCGCCGACGATTGCCAGCGCCGCCCCCTCGACCGCTTGCAGCGCCTCGACCAGCAGCCCGACGCCCTTGTCCACGCCCATCAGGTGCAGCCGCCCGACCCAGCCGACCACGAACGCGTCTTGCGGCCAGCCGATTTCGGCTCGCGCCTGCTGCCGGTCGGGAACTGCGGCGAAGCGCTCGCGTCGGATGCCGTCATGCGCGACCAGCACCCGCGCCGGGGGAACGCCCAACGTGCGGATTTCGCCGCCCAGGTGCGCCGTGATCGTGACGACCAGCGCCGCTCGCCGCGCCGCGAAGCGCTGCACGCGCTGCCCCCAGCGCGAGCGGTGCATCTGGTGCACCTCGTAGACCAGGGGCCGGCGGTGGATCGCGCCCAGCAGCGCGGCGACAAACAGATCGCGCGTGTAATAGACCTGCGCACGGCGCAGCGCCAGCCAGATCAACAGCGCCAGCAGAAAGCTGACGGTCTGCGCCAGGAAAGCCACGCGCGGCACGCGCTCTGGGATGATCGGGAACAGGTCCAGAGCGGGCAGGCGGCGGAAACGGAAATTACGCGTTACGCCGTAATAACTCCACAGGTCCCCGGCGGCGTGCATCGCGGCGGTATTGAAGCGCCAGGGGGCCAGCAGCGTGACGCGATAGCCTGCTCCAGCAAACGCTTCGCACATCTGCGCGATCTGCAAGCCGTAGGCTTTTTCGGTCGGCAGGCGGCTGTTGACGATGTAGACGAGGTGCGGATCAGCCATATCCGGCTACCTCGCGCATCAGCGCCGCGATACGGTCCATCAGCCCGTCGAGCGAATGGGCGGCCAGCGCCCGCTCGCGCAGCGTCCGGCCCATCCCGGCGCGTTCCTGCAGCGAGAGCGCCAGCAGGTGCACCAGCCGCTCCGCCAGCGCGGCATCGTCGGCATCGGTGGGCAGGTAGAGCCGGTCGGCATATTCGCCCAACAGCGGCAGGAAATCGAGCGTCGTGACCAGCGTCGGCTTGCCCATGATCATCGACTCCAGCGCGCTCTTGTCGAACGCGCCCGGTGGTGTGAGGTTGACCGCCAGCGCGCTCCGGCGCACGATTGCGGCCATTTGCGCGCGCGGCAGCGGCCCGGTGAGGGTGACTTCCGGCGCGGGATCCAGCCCGGCGGCGATCTCGCGCAGGTGGGCCGGGTAGTCCGGCTCGCGCTCGACCGGGCCGCCCACGATCACCACGCGGAAGGGTGCGCCGTTCTCCTGGGCCAGCGCCCGCGACGCGGCGCGCAGCAGCCAGTCTTGCCGCTTGATATGCGCCAGCCGCCCGGCCATCACGATCTGCGGCGGGGAGTCCTCGCCCTCAGCCGCCGGGAACAGGTCGGCCTCGATGCCGTGCCCCATGACATGCAGTTTCCCGGTCGGCAGGGGATAGCTGCCCGGCGCGGCAGTCAGGATATGCGTCGCCAGGGCGCGCGCCAGGCGCAGCTCCGGGCTGGCCTGGGGATGCACGTACCAGTGCAGCAGCGGCCTGCGATAGAAGCGTGCCCAGGGCGCGGCGAACAGCACGTAGCGCGGGATCATGTGGCAGAACACGCCATCCACCTGAGGGACCAGCCGCCGCAGGTGCGCGGTCAGGCGAACAGCCTGCGCCAGCCGCCCCGCGCCCGTTTCCTTGCCCATGCGGTACACCGTCACGTTGGGGGGCAGCTCCGCGCCGCGATCTTCCTGGCAGATCACGTCGAGCTGATCGACTCGCGCGGCCAGCTCGGCCACCCACCGGGCGGCGAATCCCACAATATCGTCAGCCGGATCGAGCAGGCGTGTCAGCATCAGCCAGCGCATCGGCTTATGATCCCTTCTGCCCGGCGACTTCGAGCGTGCGGCGGTAGGTGTTCGCCACCGCGTCGATCTGGCGCTCGTAGTCGAAGCGCACCAGCACATCCTGCTGCCCGGTGCGGCCCATCGCCTGCCGCCGTGCGGGATCGTTCAACAGCTCCAGAATCGCCCCGGCCAGCGCGTCCGGCGTCTGATCGGTCAGCAGGCCGGTTTCGCCCGGACACACGACCGCATCCGCGCCCAGGTGATCGGTCGAGACGACCGGCGTGCCAGACGCCAGCGCCTCAGACAGCACGCGCGGCACGCCCTCATAGCGCGAGCTGTGCACGTAGAGATCGGCCATCTGATAGAACTGCGGCAGATCGTCGTGCGCGACCCGCCCGGCGAAGATCACCCCGTCCGGCCCGGCCTGCTGCACGAAATCGGGCCGCCCCGCAAAATCCCCGGCCAGCACCAGCCGCGTCTCCGGTTTGACGGCGCGCACGTGCCGGTACGCTTCCAGCAGCAGATCGACGTTCTTCACCCAGCCCGGCATCCCGACCCACAGCAGCACAGGCGCATCGGGTGCGATCCCCAGCGCCGCGCGGCGGGCGGCCAGCGTCTCCGGCGGCACCGCATCGGCAAAGCGCGCCACGTAGGACGGCGGGTGCAGCACCGTGATCCGGTCGGCGGGCACGCCGCGCTTGATGTAGGCGGCTTTCTCGCGCTCGGTTGCCACGCGTGCCGTATCGGCCTGGCGGATGACCAGCTCGCCCAGGCGGTAGAGCACACGGTGGCGCAGCGGGCGTTCGGCCAGCCAGTACGGATTCTCGAAGAAGTGGCTGTGATTCTGCACATCGAGCGGCAGCCCGAAGCGGCGCTTGAGCAGCCAGCCGACCAGCCCGGTGGCGAAGGGGTCCTGCGTGGTGACAACATCGACCGGCTGAGCACGGTGCACGCGCACCGCAGCGCGGTAGGCCACCCACGGAAACAGCGCAGGCCGCGTGTTGGTCGGGTAGACGGTCAGGTTGTCGGGCAGGCGTTGGACCGTCCGGGGCTGGGCGGCTGGATTGTAGGTCACAATCGAGATCGCGCCGATACGCCGTGCATATTCCAGGTGGCGCTGGACTGTGTTCCCATGTGGATCACCGAGCAGGCTCGAATCCAGGCTGATCATCAGGACATGCATACTGCCTCCAAAAGCGCCGTCGTCTGCTCCACCAACCGCCCCCACACGAAGCGCTCCATCCCCTGCCCGGTTCCGGCGGCCAGCCGCGCGCGCATATCGCCCGCGAAGGCCGTGCGGATCGCCCCGGCCAGCGCATCAGGATCGGCGTAGGGCACCAGCAGGCCGTTTACGTCGTGCCGCACCACTTCGGGATTGCCGCCCTTGTCGCTGGCGATGACCGGCGTCCCGGCCAGCAGCGACTCCAGCAGCACATGCGACAGCCCCTCATAGCCCGAATAGAGCGCGGTATAGTCGGCGGCGCGGAAATAGAGCGCCAGCCGCGCCCGATCCACGCGCCCCAGAAACGTTACACGCGCGCTCACCTCTTGCGATCCGGCCAGGGCGCGCAGCCGGGCTTCCTCAGGACCATCCCCCGCCACCAGCAGCCGTACATCCGGTACGGCTTGCAGGGCGTGCAGCAGCGCGTCTACGCCCTTCCACGCCGTCAGCCGCCCGACATAGAGCAGCAGCGGGCCGGGGTCCAGCCCCAACTGCGCGCGGGCAGCTTCCGGGCTGAGATCGGCGGCGCGGTGATTGGGCGCGATCGCGTTGTAGATCACGTGTACGCGCTCCGGCGCGGCCCCCCAGCCGATCACCATCCGGCGCAGATACTCGCTGGGCACGATCACGCAGTCTGCGCGCCGGACCTCGCGCGCCCGCTGCGCCTGGAGCATCCTCACCCGCCAACCGCCGCGCGCCTGCTGGAACTGATCAATATCCTCGGTGGGCGGAATCCAGCCCTTGTTCACCGCGCGCTCCCAGGCCAGATCGCCCACCACTTTCAGCACGCGGGGCCGGTCGGGCAGGCCGATCAGCGGCAGGCCCAGGCTATTGACGAAGATCAGGTCGGCGGGGTGGGCCATACGCCGGGCAGCGCGTGCATAGTCGAGCATGCGACGGGGCAGCACCCGCCGGGGGATGCGGGTCAGCGGGTAGGGGTAGCCTTCAGACGGCGCATCGCCAAAGGCCAGCACGCGTACCCCGTGCCCTCGCTCTTGCAGCGCCGGCAGCAAATGATAGAGATAGGTGGCCGGCCCACCTGACTCGGGATGGAAGATACCTGCCGCGACAAAAATTTGCATGGATCGTTCCAGGTGACAACCGCGCGTGATCGGAACAACAAGCCCATTCAACAAACAGGGCGGCCTCGTAAGCCGCCCCAATAGTATCAGCCGGTCGGGCTGCGCGCTACAGCTTCACCACGCGCGCGCGGCCCTGGTGGCCGTTGGTGGCGTTGCGCGTATCGATGACCAGCGGCGCGTGTTCCAGGATGAAATCGTAGTCATAGGCGCGGTGGTCGGTCACGATCACGACGCAGTCCTGCGCGGCCAGCCACTCGGCGGACAGTTCGACGCTCTCGGCCACGCGCTCCCCGCTCAGGCGCACGGACGCCACATACGGATCGTTGTACGACACGTGCGCGCCCTTCGTCTCCAGCAGCTCGTAGATGTCCAGCGCCGGAGATTCGCGCACATCGTCGATATCGCGCTTGTAGGCCATGCCGAGCACACCAATGCGCGCGCCCTTGACCGATTTGCAATCCTCGTTCAGCCCCTCGGAAACCAGGTGGATCACATGATAGGGCATCGAGGTATTGATCTCGCTCGCCAGTTCGATAAAGCGGGCGGTGTAATTTAGCTCGCGCAGTTTCCAGCTCAGGTAGAGCGGATCAATCGGGATGCAGTGCCCGCCCAGGCCCGGCCCCGGATAGAACGGCATGAAGCCGAACGGCTTGCTGCTGGCCGCCGCGATCACTTCCCAGACATCCACTCCCAGGCGGCTGCACATCAGCGCCATCTCGTTCACCAGCCCGATATTCACGGCGCGGAACGTGTTTTCGAGCAGCTTGACCATCTCGGCAGCAGCGGTCGAAGAGACGGGCACGACGCGATCGACCGCCGGCTCATAGAGCGCCGTTACGGCTTCAACGCAGGCGGGCGTCACACCGCCGACCACCTTCGGCGTATTGCGCACGCCGTAAACTGGGTTGCCGGGATCGACCCGCTCCGGCGAGAACGCGACGAACAGATCTTCACCGACCGTCAGGTGATTCCCGTTGCCCAACAGGCGCGGCAGGATCACTTCATCGGTCGTGCCGGGATACGTCGTGCTTTCGAGCACCACCAGCAGCCCCGGATGGCAAACCTTAGCGACTTCGTCGGCGGCGGCGACCACATAACTCATGTCGGGGTCTTTGGTCTTGCGCAGTGGAGTTGGCACGCAAATGCTGATCGCGTCCATATCCACCAGGTCGTCATACGTCGTGGTGGCGCGCAGATGGCCGCTCTGCACCAGCGGAGCCAGCGTTTCAGTCGGCACGTCGGGGATATAGCTCTCACCCGCGTTGAGCTGTGCCACTTTCTCCGGCAGCACGTCCAGGCCGATGACATGATAACCAGCCCGTGCGAATTCAACCGCCAGCGGCAGGCCGACATAGCCCATGCCGATCACGCCAACCTTCGCGGTGCGGTTGTGCAGGCGATCGAGCAGTTGTTGTTGGTAGTCAGACATACTGGGTTCCCCTAAGCAAGCAAACAGTGAGCGGGCAGTCCCCGGTCAAGCTGGCGGGAATTATAGACGGGATAAAAAGCTGCCACAATGGCGTTTGACCCACGCCTGGCTTACATTTGTCACTATTTGTGATATTTTTCACATCCGGTTTCGAGCCTCGCTGAATCGCCCCACGCGCGCTATACTGGCCCCCAGCAGCAAGCCGAACGCGACCGGTAGATATCGGTCGCACGATGTTTCGAAAACAGGGATACAAACCAATGCGATTGGGGATTATCGGCCTGCCCAACGCGGGCAAGACGACTATTTTTAACGCGCTGACTGGCAGCACCCACCCGACCGAGCCGTTCTCGTCCGGCCAGCTCGAAGTGCATACCGCCGTGGTGAACGTGCCGGATGAACGCGTAGACCGGCTGAGTGAGATTTATAAGCCCAAGAAAACCACCTACGCCATGATCACCTATACCGATATCGGCGGGCTGGACAAGGGCATCGGCGAGGGCGGCCTGAGCGGGCCGATGCGCAACGAGCTTCAGCAGGTAGACGGCTTCCTGCATGTCGTGCGCGCCTTCGAGGACGCAAGCGTCCCGCACCCGTATGAGACGGTCGATCCGGTGCGCGACCTGCAAACCATCGACGGCGAGTTTCTGCTGCTCGACCTGATCGCGGTCGAGAACCGGCTGGCGCGACTGGACGAAGAGCGCAAGAAGGGCAAGGTCGAGAACAAGACGCAGAACGCCGCCGAAACCGAGCTGCTCCAACGGCTGCACACCCAGCTCGAAGCCGAGCAGCCGCTTCGTGACGTGGACCTGACGCCCGACGAGCACAAGATGCTGCGCGGCTATGGCCTGCTGACGCTCAAGCCGGTGCTGGTTATCTTCAACACCGGCGACGACAACGCCGATCTGCCCGCCGGGCTGGATTATGTGCATCAGCGTACGCTGAGTGTGGCACTGCGCGGGCGGCTGGAAGCAGAGATCGCCCAGCTTGACGATCCCGGCGATGTGGCGATGTTCCTGGAAGAATATGCTATCGAGGAGCCGAGCCGCGCGCGCGTGGTTCGCCTCTCGTATGAGCTGCTCGACACGCACTCGTTCCTGACCTACGGCGAAGACGAGGTGCGCGCCTGGAGCCTGCGCAAGGGTGCGAATGCAGTCGAGGCGGCGGGCACGATCCACACCGATCTGGCGCGCGGTTTCATCCGGGCCGAGGTGGTGCCCTATCAGGCATTCATCGATGCGGGCGGCAGCATGGCCGAGGTCAAGGCGCGCGGCAAGGCCCGCCTGGAAGGCAAGGACTACATCGTGCAGGACGGCGATATGCTGGTGATCCGCTTCGCGATCTAAGGCGCGTCCGGGCGCGGCTCGGCGGCGAGATGCTGCTCGAACCAGCCCACGACCCGCCGGTTATACGTCTCAGGGTCTTGCCCGAACGCCTGGCGGTGCCCCGCCGTCGGGACGCGCCACACCTCAACCGGCCCCTGCACCTGTGCGGCCAGCGCTTCGACTTCGGGCGTGGAGACGAATGGATCGCGCTCGCCGTGCACGAACAACACCGGGGCCGTGATCCGTGCGGCGAGATCGATCGGGTTGGCGCGGTAGAGCTGGTAGCCGCTGCGCAGCGATCCGGCCAGCAGCACGATCCATGCCAGCCCACTTGCCAGCGGACCCGGCAGCCCGCGCTGGCGTCCCCAGCCGCGCAGCAGCCCGATCATGTGTGGGAACGCGCCATCCACCACCAGCGCCTGCACACGGGGATCGTAGGCTGCGACCAGCAGCGCCACGCCCGCGCCCATACTGAAGCCCAGCACGCCTGCCTGCATGATCCCGCGCTGCTGCACATAGTCCAGCGCGCCGAGCAGATCGGCCTGTTCCTGTGCGCC
The DNA here is from genome assembly GCA_012729765.1 of Chloroflexota bacterium. Taxonomy (GTDB): domain Bacteria; phylum Chloroflexota; class Anaerolineae; order Aggregatilineales; family Aggregatilineaceae; genus JAAYCM01. Next base: position 83,445 of record JAAYCM010000098.1, read on the forward strand.
GAGCGTGACCATTTCCCCCTCAGAGCGGCCATGCGCCCGCCAGTCGAACATCAGCACGTTGAAGCCCGCCGCGTGCAGCGGGACGGCCTGCGGCAGGTCTTTGTCCAGGCTGCCGTTCTGCCCCGCCACCAGGATCACCGTGCCGCGCGGCGCTTCGGCGGGAATCCACCAGCCGCCCAACTCAAGCCCATCGCGGCTGGTGAAGAACGCATCCTCGCATAGCATCCCGTACAGCGACGGGTGATCGGCGGGGTCCGGCACGCGGCGGCGCATCAGCGGGATCGTTGCCAGCAGGCCCAGGGCGGCCAGCATCAGCAGCGCCATGCCCACCCCCCAGACGATCCAGATTACGGTCATGCCCCTTCCTCAATCGCGATCGTGATCACGCGGTCGCCGGGCGGCGGGTCGGGGAAGCGGATCGGGTCGTTGGCGTTGCGCGGCGTCAGGCGGTGGACCACGTCCATACCCGCGGTCACGATGCCGAAGATCGTATACTGCCCGTCCCACTCATACGATGGGCGCAGCGGGCCGAGCGTGATGAAGAACTCGCTGCCCGCGCTGTCGAAGATGCCCGCCGGGTGCGCCATCGCGACCAGGCCCTCGCGGTCGAAGATCAGGCCGTTGTTGTGCTCGTCGGGGATGGTATAGCCCGGCCCACCGCGCCCGGTATTACTCGGATCGCCGGTCTGCGCCAGGTAGCCGGGCACGACGTAATGGAACGTCACGCCATCGTACCAGCCGCTGCGCGCCAGGAAGATGAAGTTGTTGACCGTCACCGGCGCGTCACGTGGGAACAGGTCGATCACGATGTCGCCCTGCTCGGTGACGATCGTGGCGCGGTAGGTCTGGGCCGGGTCGATCGTGATCTCCGGCGGCTCATCGAAGAAGCGCTGTTCGAGCAGCCACAACCGGACCGCCTCGTCCAGCCCAAACAGGTCGTCGCGCCCGTTGAACGGCACGCCGTTATAGAGCAGGAAGGGCGCGCCCAGAATCTCCAGATCGGCGGCGTCCTGCTGGGCCTGCGCCACGACCGGGGCATACAGACCGGAGTCCAGCTCGGCATCGAAGCGCGCCACGTCCAGCCCGACCGTCGCGGCATATTGGCTCAGCAGCGGGCGGAACTGCTCCGGCGGCAGCGCGCTCCACTCGGCCAGATGCGTATACAATTGGTCGTGCATCTCCCAAAAGCGCCCCTGTGCGGCGGCAGCTTCGGCGGCCTGGAGCGCGAGTGCAGCCTTGTCGTGGCTGCGCGTATCGGGCAGGTGCCGCCAGATCAGGCGCAGATCGTCGGGATAGCGCTCGCGCAGCACAGCCAGATCGCGCGCGTAGCGGGCACACGGCTCGCACTGGAAGTCACCGTACATCACAATCGTCAGGTAGGCGTCGTCCGGCCCCAGCGCGTGCCCCGGCACGGCCTCGGTCGCCTCACCGCCGGATGGTGTCTCCGGCAGGGGTGTCGGGGTGGCGGCGTCGAGCGTGGGGAGTGGAGTCTGCTGGGCCGGATCGCCGGCTGCGCGCCCGGTCCCCGCGCCGGACAGGGCGATCAGTGCCGCCGCTGTGATTGCCAGAGTCAGCAGCGCGCCGGCTGCACGGGTTCGTTTTATCATGATCACGCTTCCTGTTCCACTACACGATCACTTTACCATAGCACCGCTCGCGCTCCGCACGCCAGAGGCGTGTACCGTGCTTTGGAACGCCGAACGAGGCGAACGACACTGCCCCCCATCCTAAGTCCTTCCCCCAAAATGAGGGAAGGACTTAACCGCCAGCACCCCTTCCCTCCGTGAAACGTGGGCTGAGGGGGCGACAGTAGAAAAAAGAAGGGAACATCTGGCATACTTGTGGGTGTGAAACCAGACAAGGAGACACCAGATGAACCCTAAGAAACTATACCAGTGGGTGAAGCAGAGTAGCAAG
>JAAYCM010000099.1 GCA_012729765.1 Chloroflexota bacterium
AAGTTGGCACGCCACTGGAGCTTATTTCGGGAAGGCTGGACCTGGTATCTCAAGTCCAGCCCTCCTCTCCGAATTTAGTGTCGCCCCCTCAGCGCCAGCGTGGGGGAAGGGGCCGGGGGATGGGGGGTCTCCCATAGTTTCTTAGGGATTCGGCAGCGCGGTGGTATCGACTGGCTCGTTCACGCCGGTGAACAACACGCTCTGCTCATCGCTGGTTTCCAGCGTCAGCGAGCGATAGCCGCCGCTGATCGCGTCCCGGCCCAGCCGCGCCGTCAGGTCAAGCTGGATATACTGGCCCAGCAGCCGCCCCGTTTCGGGATGCAGCACCACGCCCCACAGCATGGTGCTGTCGTCGAAGAGCGCATCGAGCAGCGTCTCGCGCGATACCAGCGCGTCCGGCCCTTCGGTCAGCGCGCGGAAACGGTCGGCCAGCACGTCGGGCGCATCTTCCAGCTCGACCTCGATCAGGTACAGATCGCCGGATGTGCTGCGGTTGATGCGGATCGTCTCCGGACCTTCGATTGAGCGCGCGGCGTCCAGCCAGGCTTCATAATCGCCCACGAACGGATCGCGCTCGTCCTGCAGCAGGTAGCGCCCCAACCCCAGATCGGCCAGGTTAGACTGCGCGTTGGCATCTTCCAGCGAGAAGGCGGTCCACTCCGCCGGCACACTGATCGCCGCCGCCGACGCCGCTTGCAGCTCGCCGCGCCAGAACGTCTCGCCGTTCACCAGCGCGACATTCAGCTCCACATCCCACCGGCCCGGAGTCGTGCCCGCGCTCGTCTCGGTCGATGACGACTCGTCATCCGAGAAGGCGAGCAGCACCATCGCCTGCTCGGTCTGCGTGACATCATACCAGCCGGACAAGGTTAAATGTCGCTCGCGCGTCTGCCACAGGAAGTCGTCGGTGCCGTCGGCCACCAGCGCGTCGCGCGCGTTTACCTCGCCCTGCACCGTATAGGTGTCCCACTCTTCATAGGCGCGATAGGCCGCGAGAATCCGCTCGACTGCCTCGTCTTGCGCGCGCACCGGCAGCCCGCCCACGCCCGCCAGCACGATTACTCCCAGTGCGATCACTGCCGCCAGATGCCACCACCGCCGCATCAATGTTCTGTCCTTTCCTATTCGCCCGGCGCGTTTAACCTTTGGCGCGCGCCTGATGCCTGTCATTTAACCTTCTGCGCCAGCCGGCGGATCGTCCGCCTCGTCCAGGTCCGGCGCGGCGATCTCGACCGGCACATCGACGCCGGTCAGCGTCAGCGTCTGGACCATCGTCTGCGTCATTGTCATCTCCGCGCCCGCCAGCGACGGATCATCAAGCATTTCCGCCGCGATCTCGACATCCAGCCACACCGACTCGGCGTAACTGTGCAGCGCGCCGTCGTCCGCCCCGATGGCGACTTCAATCGTGTGCCGGGTGTCCTCGTCATTATAGATCAGATCGATCAGCGCCGGTACGTCGAACGGCACCGCCCCGGTGTTGAACATATTCTCCAGGTTGGCCGCGCCGAGCGCTTCGAGCGTCTGCACCGGGTCGAGCGTCAGTTGGTAGCGGTTCAGCGCCTGCCCCTCGACCGTCTCCGGCTCCAGAAGCTCGACTGCCGTCACCCCGGCGATCAGGGCACGCAGATACTCCGGGTCGAAGTTGCCGCCCATCTGCGTCACCTGCTCCATATTGTACATCCCCATGCCGGGGAAGACTTCGGCCCCCTCGGTGACGACCTGCCAGCCTTCTGGCACCAGCCCTTGCATGTCCAGCGGGACATCCATCCGCATATACAGTTCGTCGTCGAACACGATGAACTCGAACGTCATCGGCCCGATCACAAGCTGCTCGCTGTCCAGCCCCGCGCCGGAAAGAGTCTGCGTCACGGTCTGGTCCAGGGAGAGCGTGCGGTTGGCGAAGGTGTTAGCGGGCGCCTGCTGGAACTGCACCGTCCCGCTCGATTCGACCTGCTGCGCCAGTGCTAGCTGCTGCCCCTGGAAGCTGACGCCGATATCCTGCGTCAGGTTTTGCGTGAGATCGGCGGTGTAGGTTTCCGCGGCCAGCAGCCCCTCGAATGCCGCCTGCACGTCATCCAGCGCGGCCTGCTCGTCCGGCGTGAAGCCGCCCTGGGCTGCCACTGGCATCAGCCCCAGCGCCAGCACGATCACCACCAGCCCCACGATCCCCATTCCCCGTCGCATCTCGGTTCCTTTCGCTGACCGGGCAGTACGCTCCGCCCGTTTCACCCAGATTATACCCCATGCCCGCGCAGCGGTGGCAGACGGGGCCGCTATTCCCGCCCCATCGCCGCCCGCCCCAGCGCGCGCGGCTGCAGCATCCAGCCCAGGAGCACCACCGCCCCGCCCGGATCGCGCGGCAGCGTGGGCGAAAACGGCAGCCGGATCACGGCATCCGGTGCAGCGGGATGCGCGCGCAGCGCCGCGATCTGGGCCGCGTCCCACGCCGGCGAGAGCAGGATCACATCGGGGCGCAGGTCGCGCAGGGCCGCGTCGTCCACCTGCCGGAAATCATCATAACCGGCCTCAGCCGCCACGTTCACCCCGCCCGCCGCCGTGATCAGTTCGGTCAGGAATGCGCCGCGCCCAAAGGTGTAGCCTTCCGGTGTCAGCGCCAAAACGCGCACCACCGGCTCGCCCGCTGCCGCCGCGCCGACCCAGGCCAGCCGCGCCGCGAGCCGCTCCACTGCCGCCCGCGCCCGATCATCCTCGCCGGTTGCCCGCCCCAGCCGCTCGACCGCGCCGCGCCAGTCCGCCAGACTCGCGATCGCCCCGATCTGGAACACGGGCACATCCGCCGCCCGCGCCGCCGCGATCACCGCCGGGTATGCCGCCGCGATCAGGTCCGGCATCACCAGCAGCCCGATATCCTGCCACGCGATTCCCTCGCCCGCCGGATCGACCGTCCGCACCCGTTCCGCCGGGAAGAATGCTGCCAGTTCCGGCACCGCCCCGGCCACCGCCACCACCGCCGGGCGTTCGGGCACGATCACTGTCGCGCCGGTCGCATCGATCACCTCGCGCGGGAAATCGCCGCCATCCTGCGCCCGCGCCGGCCCGCCTATGCTCACCAGGATCAGCAGCGCCAGCCCGATCCGCCATCGTCGTTTGATCATCATCCCCGCGCCTCAAAACAAACCGGCCTGCACGCGGCAGGCCGGGAATTGAACGATCACGAAAGCGGCGTCACGCTACTCCGTAACGCTCAGCAGGTCCATATCAAACGGGGTCTGTCCGGCGGCATCGCGGAACAGGAAATCGCGCATCCAGCCGATCACGCCGTTCTGCGGGAAGTCCACTTCACTGAAGGGGATCGCCACCTGCACCCACGCCCCGTTCGCGCTCTTGCCCAGGACCACGACCTCGGACCCCGCCGGCAGTTCGGCGATCGGACGGTACAGGCTCTCGTTCGGGCCGGCACGCACGATCGCGTTGTTGGACGGGACCACTGCCACGGTGTAGACACCGCCCAGGGTGTCCCGCAGAGCGTAGCCCGTGCCAAACGCCGGGTGGAAGACTTCTGCCCAGAAGTCATCGACCAGGCTGATCAGCGTCATGCTGGCGCCGTTCGGCAGCTCGGTGATCAGCTCTGCCGCGAAGTCCGGCTCAGCATAGATGCCGGCCATCGCCTGATCGACTTCCGCCGTCACGAAGGTATTCGGCAGCGGGATCAGGCTGCTGCTGAGCGCGTAGCCCGTCGTGCCATCCACCGTCATCACTTCCGACCACTGCGCGTCCGACTCGCCCAACACCGTCACCATCTCGCCGGTCGGGACCGTCGTCGCAATATCGGCGTTGATCTGCGGCTCGGCGAAGATGCCTAGCTCAGGATTCGCGCCCGCGTCAACCAACGCCTGCCGCGCGCCAGCCGGCAGTGTCTCGAACGACGAAGCGACCGTCCAGGCCCGCGTCCCGTCGCCGGTTTCGACATAGGCCCACTCGCCGCTCTGCGCCAGGATCGTCGCCGTATCGCCCTGCGTCAGCGAGCCGACGAAGTCCGCCGAGAAGTTCGGCTGGGCATACAGCCCGGCCCCGGCCTGATCCGACACGATCACGCCCTGCGCGGCCAGCGGCAGCAGGTCCAGCACGGCGACATCTTCCACCGCCACGAAACCCGCCGAGCCGTCCGCCGCTTCGACTTCGAGCCAGGCGCCGTTCGCCGTCGCGCTCAGCACGGTCAGTTCGGTGCTGGCCGGCAGTTCGGCGACCGCCTCACCCGCCGCGCTCGGCTCAGCATAGAGTGAGGCAGCCCCGGTCGTGACCGCCTGAAGCTGTGCCCCACCCTGCGCGAAGGCGATGTTCATGCCCACGAGCAGGGCAAGCACGACGATAGCCCCCATCAAGAAACGTTTTTTCATCCCGAATCTCCATTCATGTAATAATCGCCTAAATATAAGGCGTCAGAACCCCCGTGTTGCAATCGACCTCTATTATACGGCAATTCAGCTATCTGTGCAGGGTAAATCCTAGCTGTTTGTTAGGCCGCAATTCAATAATAAAATTGTCTAAAAACTGAGATAAGCCGCTAGCGCAGCGACTCCAGCCGGGCGTAGTGCTGCCCGATGATCGCCTGCCCGGCCTCGCTCTGCATCCACGCGAACCAAGCATAGTAGATGCTGCCTGCTTCAGGCGGCTGCCGCCCCACGATCATAATCGGCATGCGGAGCGGGTAGAGGTTGGCCTGCACCGTCTCCTGGCTGGCCGGGACCGGCTCGTCGCCCACCTCGCGCGACACCGCCACCGCCCGCACCCGCCGCCCATCGATCTGTCCCAGGCTGGCATAGCCGACCGCGCCCGGCAGGCTGCTCACCAGCTCGATCACGCTCTGGCCGGAAAGCGCCATCCGCGCGCCCAATGTTGTCCGGCGATCTTCCATCACCAACGCCTGAAACACCAGCCGCGTATCCGCCCCACTCTCGCGGCTGACCACCGTCACCGGCAGGTCCGGCCCGCCCAGCTCCGACCAATTGGCGACCTGCCCCTGAAACAAACGCCGCAGCTCGGCAGTGGTCAGCGATTGGATCGGGTTGGCCGGATGGACGATGATCACCAGGCCGTCCTGACCCAGCGGCGCGGCCCACAGCGGCACATCCTGCGGCACGTAGATAGTCAGCGCGTAGGGGGCATCACCCGCTGCCAGCCGCCCATAGGCCGTATCCCAGTTGACCTCACCGCTGCTCAGCGCCAACACCGCGCCCGGCAGGATGTAGGCTTCCGCCAGGTCGTGCAGCAGGGGATAGGTCGTCGTGGTGGCGAGCATACGCACACTGAGAATCTGCGGCGTGGCCGTCGGTGAATAGACCGGCGCGCGACAGCTTGCCAGTGCCAGGCTCAATATAACGATGGTGCGTTTGGCCCGCTTCATGCCTTCCCTCTCACGAGAGGAGGGCAACCAGCAGACTCAGTGTGCCAAACACCGCACAGTACACCGCGAACCCGTACAAGCGCCGCCGTTGCAGCAGACGCATCAGGAACCAGATGCAGCCATAGCCAACGATCAGGGCTGCCGCAAAGCCTAGCACCAGCGGCAGAGTCATATCCGACCCCACCACCTCGTCGCCGATCAGCACGTCAAGGGTCTGCTTCAGACCAGCGCCGACAATGATCGGCGTCGCCAGCAAGAAGCTGAACCGGGCGGCTGAAGGGCGGGACAGCCCGCGCCCGATCCCAGCTGCAATCGTGCTGCCGGATCGGGAAATGCCGGGCAGAATCGCCAGAGCCTGCATCAGGCCAACCGTCATTGCATCACGGACTGTCATCTCGCTCAAAGGCTTCGTCCCCGTGTGCCACCGCTCGGCCAGCACCAACAGTGCCGCCGTCACCAGCAGCAGCCCCGCCACCAGCGGCGGCTCAGATAATGAGGACTCAAAGTAGTCTTCGAGCAGCATCCCCACCAGCGCGGCGGGAATCGTCCCCAGGACCAACAGTGCCAGGAGACGAGCATCAGGTTCTTTCATAGACCGGGTGCGCAGCGCTGTCCAGCCTGCACGCAGCAGAGTCAGCCAGTCGCGCCAGAAATACGCCAGCACGGCCACCAGGGTACCCAGATGAACCACCACATCAAACAGCAGCGGCGGGTCATCCCAACCCAACCACCAGGGCACTAACACAAGATGGCCGGAGCTAGAAATCGGCAAAAATTCGGTCGCTCCCTGGAGAATCCCAAGGATCACAGCCTCGAGGATGTCCAACACGAGATCCTTTCACGGCGTCGGATGCTAAGTTGTTCACTTGCCCGTGTTCATGGCGCTGCTGCGCGGGCCGACTAGCGTGCCGGGAGGCTAAGCCCTTTCTGCGCTCCAACCGGCTCGTAATTCGCCAGGAACGCGGTGGCGTAGTCGGCAAAGGTGCCGTTCATGATCGCGGCACGCATCTCACGCACCAGCGTGAGCAGTAGATGCAAGTTGTGAATGCTTAGCAGTTGATGCCCCAGAATCTCAGAGGCCTTGACCAGATGCCGGATGTAGGCGCGCGAAAAGTGCGTGCAGGCATAGCAGGTGCAGCCCGGCTCAATTGGCTCCGGATCGCTGGCGTACTTCTGGTTGCGCATGTTGATGCGCCCCAGTCGGGTCAGCGCTGCCCCGTTGCGGGCCACACGCGTCGGCAGCACGGAGTCGAAGATATCGACGCCGCGTGCCACGCCGTGCACCAGGTCTTCGGGACTGCCGACCCCCATCAGATAACGGGGCTTGTCGGCAGGCATGAGCGAAGTCGTAATTTCGAGGGTCGCGTACATATCCGCTTTGGTTTCGCCCACGGCCAGCCCCCCAACGGCGTAGCCGGGCAGATCCAACCCGCACACCTGCCGGACCGATTCGGCCCGCAGGTCTTCATAGATGCCGCCCTGCACGATGCCAAACAGCGCCTGCCGGTTGGCGTCGCCGCTGCGCGCGTGCTCGTCGGCACAGCGTCCCAGCCAGCGGTGCGTCCGGTCGAGCGCGGCCAGCACGGACTCGCGGTTGTCGGGGATCGGGCACTCGTCGAACGCCATGATCACATCGGCGCCCAGGTTGTGCTGAATGCGGATTGAAACTTCGGGCGTAAAGCGGTGTACCGAGCCGTCAAGGTGGCTGCGAAACGTCACCCCGTCGGCATCTATCGAGCGCAGGTCCCCCAGGCTAAACACCTGGAACCCGCCCGAGTCGGTCAGCATGGGACCATCCCACCCCATGAAGCGGTGCAGCCCACCCAGTTCGGCGATCAGCTCGTCGCCAGGCCGCAGGTGGAGATGGTAGGTGTTGGCAAGCACCAGCGAAGCTCCCAGTTCGCTCAGCTCACGCGGCTCGACCGCCTTCACGGTCGCCTGGGTGCCAACCGGCGCGAAGATCGGAGTCTGGATCGGGCCGTGCGGGGTTTCGAACACCCCGGCCCGCGCCGCGCCTTGCTGGGCTTTGAGGGAAAAACGAAATGTCATGTTGCTCCCATGAGTGGCTGCAACGCTTAGCAGCCCCGTGACAGGTGTGCTTTCCCGCACACCAGGCACTCATTATAGCAAGAGGTCCAAATTTGGCGAAAACAACCAGCCGGCCAAACTCTCCAGGCTGCGTGCCGCTGGCTTCCCCGCTCGACCTTGCTCCATAAATGTATTAGCAGCAACGCATCCTTTCTGCCAGTCCCGGCCCGGCAGCACAACGGGGCGAACCGATCACCGGCCCGCCCCGTTTGTTACCCTTCCCCCACCCATCACTCTGGTAGGGGCCGGGAATGAAGACTACGATGCGCTACGCCTCAGGATCGAGCACCGGGCGGCAGCACAGCACGAGCTGCTTGGCCGCCCGTACATCGTCCACCCGCCCGACCGGCGTCTTGTGCGGCGCGTCGTGCAGCAGATCGGGGTTCTCGCGCGCTTCCTGCGCGATCGCCAGCATCGCCTCGACAAACGCGTCGCAGGCTTCCTTCGACTCAGTTTCGGTCGGCTCGATCAGCAGCGCTTCCGGCACGATCAGCGGGAAGTAGTTCGTCGGTGGATGGAAGTCGTAATCCATCAGCCGCTTGGAGATATCCAGCGCGTGAATGCCCTCGGCATCCGGCCAGTGGCCCTCGCATACGAACTCGTGCCCGCAGATACGGTCGAACGGCATCGGGTAGACGCCCTTCAGCCGCGCGCGGATGTAGTTGGCGTTCAGCACGGCGTGTTTCGTCACGGCGTGCAGCCCCGCGCCGCCGTACACCGCGATATAGGCAAACGCGCGCACCAGCATCCCGAAGTTGCCATAGAACGCTTTCAGCCGCCCGATGCTCTTGTCGGGCATCGTCAGGCCATAGAGCGGCGGCTCTTCGTCGCTGCCCTCGTCGATGATCGTGACGATGGGGCCGGGCAAAAAGTCCGCCAGCTTTTCGTTGACCGCCACCGGCCCGCTGCCGGGACCGCCGCCGCCGTGCGGGGTGCTGAACGTCTTGTGCAGGTTGTAGTGCATCACGTCGAAGCCGAGATCGGCGGGCTTGGCCACACCCATCATGGCGTTCATGTTCGCGCCGTCCATATACATCAGGCCGCCGCAGCCGTGAATGATGTCCACGATCTCTTTGATGTGCGCCTCGAACACGCCAAGCGTGTTGGGCACGGTGATCATCATCCCGGCCACGTCCTCGCCGCACACCTCGCGCAGCTTGTCCAGGTCCACGTCGCCGTTGGCGTCGGACGGAATCTCGACCACTTCCAGTCCGGCCATCGCCGTCGTGGCGGGATTGGTGCCGTGCGCGCTGTCCGGGACGATGATCTTGGTCCGGTGTGCTTCGCCGTTCGCCAGGTGATAGGCGCGGATCATCAGAATACCCGCGAACTCGCCCTGCGCCCCGGCTGCCGGCTGCAAGCTGACCGCCTGCATCCCGCTGATCTCGGCCAGCCAGCTTTGCAGCGTGTACATCATCGCCAGCGCGCCCTGCACACTCGCCGGGTCTTGCAGCGGGTGAATCTCGGCAAAGCCCGGCAGCCGCGCCATATCCTCGTTCAGCTTGGGGTTATATTTCATCGTGCACGAGCCGAGCGGGTAGAAGCCGGTATCGATTGAGTAATTGAGATGGCTCAGCCGCACGAAATGCCGCACCACGTCCATCTCGCTCACTTCCGGCAGGTCGAGCGTCGCGCGCAGCAGGTCGGCGGGCAGCTCGGCTTCGGGCACGTCGGGATCGGGCAGGTTGACCCCGATCCGGCCCGGCGCGCCCAGGTCATAGATCAGCGGCTCCAGCGGGGGGGGTGCTTCGCCGTTCTTTTTCTGCAAAATCAGATCGATTGTCATCTTTAATTATCCCAGTCCTGCATCCGGCTCGTGATGGTGGTGATGGCTGTGATCGTGCGTGGCGGCTCCGGCCAGCGCCTCGACCAGCGTGTCGATCTCTTCTCTGGGGTTCATCTCGGTGACGGCCACCAGCATTTGATTCGGGCGGTCCGGGTAATCCTGGGCGAGATCGTAGCCGCCGATGATGCCGTAATCTTCCAGCAGGATTTCGTTCACCTCGGCCACCGGCCTGGGGCACGTTACCACGAATTCCTTGAAGAACGGCTTGCTCATGTCCACGCTGTAGCCGTCCAGACGGTTGATCTGTTCGGCGGCGTAATGCGCCTTGTGGTAGCACAGCTCGGCCACCTGGCGCAGCCCACGCTTGCCCATCACGCTCAGATAGACGCACGCCGCCAGCGCCATCAGGCCCTGGTTGGTGCAGATATTGCTCGTCGCCTTCTCGCGCCGGATGTCCTGCTCACGCGGGCGGAGCGTCATCACGAAGGCGCGGCGGCCATGTGTATCGACCGTCTCGCCCACGATGCGTCCCGCGATCTTGCGCACGTACTGCTCACGCGTGGCGAAGAAGCCCAGGTATGGCCCGCCGTAGCTGAGCGGGATGCCGAGCGGCTGGCCCTCGCCCACCACGATATCGGCCCCCAGCGCGCCCGGCGTCTTGAACAGGCCCAGCGCGATGGGATCGGCCACCACGCACAGCAGCGCGCCCGCCGCGTGCACCCGCTCTGCCAGCCCGGTCAGATCGTCGATCTGCCCGAAGAAGTTGGGATACTGCACCACGAACAGCGCGGTCTGCGCGTCAAGCTGCTCGGCCAGATCGGCGACGCTGGCGCTGCCTTCGTCGCCCACGAAATTCATGCCGCTGCCCTGGTGATAGGTCCGGGCGACGGCGCGATACTGGGGATGCACGCCGGGGCTGAAGATCACCTTCGTGCGCTTGTCGCGGAAGTGCGCCTTCGCCATCGTGACCGCCTCGGCCAGCGCGGTCGCCCCGTCATAGTGGCTGGCGTTGGCCGCTTCCATCCCGGTCAGCATACACATCATGCTCTGATATTCGAAGATCGCTTGCAGCGTGCCCTGGCTCAGCTCCGGCTGGTAGGGCGTATAGGCGGTGTAGAACTCGCCGCGCAGCAGAATATGGTTGATGATGCTGGGGACAAAGTGGCGATAGGCCCCCGCCCCCAGGAAAATCGCGTATTCGTTCGCGGAAGCGTTCGCCTGCGCCAGCCCGTTCATCTCGGCGATAACTTCCATCTCGCTGAGGCCCGGCGGCAGGTCGAGCGCCGGAAAGCGGACTTCAGCCGCCACCCGGTCAAACAATTCGTCCATCGACTCGACGCCAATTACCTTCAGCATCGCTTCCCGGTCGGCATCGGTGTGCGGAATATACGACATTACTCTGGCTCCTGATCAGGTTAGATAGCGGACCGCTGCCGGCAGACTGCACCGGGGCGTATCATGTCGATACGCCCTCGCCTCTCCCAGCCGCTAATCCGGCTCGCTGCGCTAGCCGCGCGCCTCGGCGTGCTTGGCGTAGGCTGCCGCGTCGAGCAGGTCTTTCAAATCGTTCGGATCGCTCAGCTTGATCTGGATCATCCAGCCCGCCCCATACGGATCGCTGTTGATCTGCTCCGGCGCGTCGTCCAGCGCGCTGTTGACCGCGACGATCGTGCCGCTGGCCGGGGCATACACGTCCGACGCCGCCTTGACGCTCTCGACGGTGGCGAACGCCTCGCCCTTGGTCACGCTGTCGCCGACTTCGGGCAGATCGACAAACACGATGTCGGAAAGCTGGTCTTGCGCGTAATCGGTCAGGCCGATTTTGGCGGTGTCGCCCTCGACCAGAATCCACTCGTCATTCTCGGTGTATTTCGCATTCTCAAGGGTTTTCCAATCAGCCATTTTCGCTAATTCCTTTCGCATACAGGCAGGTATTATGGGCCGGGAGTGCCCCGGCTGTGCTAAGTCTATCACAAACAAAAAAGGCAAACAGTATTCAATTGACTGTTTGCCTCTGTCGTTTGGCCTGAGAGATGTGGCGGCCTGCTGGCTGCCATGCCCCGTCGGCGCGCGGATTGCTCGCGCTTTCCAGAGGGTGCCGCGCTGCGTGTCTGGAAACCTGAGAGTTTCGCGCAGGCCGTCGTCACCGGCTGCCCCGCGCTTGCCCCTTCGGTGGCCCGCCCCCGCGTGTGTCATCCGGGCGGCGAACACTCTCCCCGCAGGCGGTTACAAATTGGCTGCTGCGTGCGCCTGGCGCGCGTCATGTACTTCGGAACGCTGAACGAGACGCACGATACTGCCCCCCCCTCCTAAATCCTTCCCCCACCAGGTGGGCAGGACCTAAAAAACGCCATCGTGCTCCCCTTCCCTCCGCGCCCACGTGGGGGAAGGGGCCGGGGGATGGGGGGAACCTCTAACCCTCGCTGCGGACCGCCAGCCAGTCAAACAATTTCTGGCGTGCCTCAGATGTCAGCACCACATTCATCGAGAAATGCCCGGTCGCGTCTGCCACAATCGTCGTGCGGACCAGCAGCTCGCCCGCGTCCGACAGTCCCAGTTCGAGCTGTGCCTGCCCCGTCCCGACCATCCGCATCACCGCCAGGTGTTCGAGCGGCTTGAGCTGGCCCAGGCTGGTCACAAGATCGCGCTGGCGGGGTCGTAGATCGATTTCGAGCGGGCCGTAGCTGGCCGATACGCTGACATACATCCCCTCGCGCCCGAACCACAGCGCCGGCGACGGGCCGTTGCCCTGGCTGGCCGTGATCAGCAGTGTATCGTGTGTATCGTCCTGAGTCACCTGGTCGAGCTTGTGATAGTGGCGCATCGTGGTTGGCTCCGTCCCTGGGTGAGGAACAACGTCCGGCGGCACCGGCTCTGACTGTGCCACCACCGGCATTATAACATGCGCGATCAGCCACGCCAACGCCGCCCGTTCGTCAAAATAAACAGCCTGCGCCGCGTGTGCGGCTGGCACGCGCGCTTATCGCCGCCCGCCCCGCTTTGGCGTATACTGGAATCAGTGGTTTGTGGAACCCGGCCCGGCGTCCCGGCGTCTCTATATACTAGACGCTCCCTGTTTTACCCCTGAACGCATACTGAGTCTGTGCACTCCCAGGCTCATTTCGCTTAATCCATATCCTCGCAACAACCTTCTACATTTCATACATCGTATAGGTAAGTTCCGAGATGATATATTCGGCCACGATGTATGATTGCATCGTAGTACGCCTCGTTTCGCGCAGCCTATCTGCTGTATGAGTTGGGCATCCCCGTAACTCTCAAGGAAATTGAGTGTTCAGCAGTAGAAGATAAAAAACAAACACCCATTCTTGAAGGATGCTTGCCATGTTAGATTTGAAGGGACGGGTCGCCGTCGTAACGGGCAGCGGACAGGGACTCGGCAAACAGATTGCGCTTGAACTGGCAAAACGTGGAGCCAGGGTGGTCACCAATGCCCTCACAGGCAGCCATGCCAGCGATACACTGGCAGAAATCCATGCCCAAGGTGGGGACGGATTGGCCGTCCCGGCGGATGTCAGCCAGGCAGAACAAGTCGAAGGGTTAGTTCAAACCGTGTTAGCGACTTTTGGACAGGTAGATATCCTGGTGAACAATGCCGGAACCACACGTGACAACCTGATTGTACATATGCCAGAAGAAGATTGGGATTTTATCCAGCGTGTGAGCCTCAAAACTGCCTGGCTGTGCTCCAAAGTTGTTGTTCAGTCGATGATCCGCCAGAAGTACGGGCGCATCATCAACATTTCGAGCGCCAGTGGGGTGATGGGGCAGAAGGGACAAACCAACTACAGTGCCAGCAAGGCAGGAATGATTGGCATGACCAAAGCGTTGGCCCAGGAAGTCGCTTCGCAAGGCATCACTGTGAATGCCATAGCCCCTGGTTTTATCTATACGGCACTGACCGAAAAAATGCCGCAGAAAATCTTACAAAAGCTGATGGAGTATATTCCAATGCAACGTCCCGGTACCTTGCACGATGTTGCGTATGCGGTGGCTTTTCTCGCCTCAGATGAGGCCAGCTACATCACCGGACAGGTTTTGTCTGTAGATGGAGGGTTAGCGATGATCTGATCCTATCCAGAATCCGAACAGGCATACCATTCGGTGAGCATAGGATCACTTATTGCGAGGATTTCGAACTATATAAGGTGCTGTGGGCTGGGACTACAGCCGCAGATCAGCCCCTCTCCCTAAATCGCTCCCCCGCAAGGTGGGCGGGACTTGCAAGCAGTGGCTGTCTCCCCTTCCCTCCGCGCAGCAGTGGGGGAAGGGGCCGGGGGATGGGGGGTGAAAATGTATAACACGTGCTGGCCCGACGAGGGATAGAGCGTGCGCGACGATCATCCTGCTTCTACGCTGCCCCGGAGCGCACAGCCCGGCGAAATCATCACGTTTGGCACCTATCCGCACATGGCAGGCGGCACCGACCGCACGCCGATCCGGTGGCGGGTGCTGCAAAATTCCGGCAGCGAGCTGTTCGTGTTGAGCGTGTCCATTCTGGACTGCAAGCGTTATCACGGTACCTATGTGGACATCACCTGGCGCGACTGCGATTTGCGCCGCTGGCTGAACGACGAGTTTTATCACGCCGCGTTCAGCCCCGCCGAGCAGGAATTGATCACGCCGACGCTGTGCACGGACAACGGCGAAGGCAGTCCCGACACGCAAGACAGGGTTTTTCTGCTCAGCATTGCCGAGGTGGAGCAGATAACGGATGTTCTTGGCAAGGATTTTCGCCGCGCCACCGGCACGGAATATGCCAGGACCAAAAAGGCCGATGGCTGCCGGTTGTATGTGATGGATAAAAACGTCGAGGCGGATTACATCTATGAAGACGGCACGAAGGTCGGCTGCTCGTGGTGGTGGCTGAGAAATCAGGGCACGCTGAAAGACAGCGGGAACGCTCCATCCCGCGCCGTGTTTGTCGGCACGCGCGCCAGCATCCGCCACTATGCGCGCGTCAATCGCACGGGCTATGGCGTGCGCCCGGCCCTGAAGCTTCGGCTGCGATAAACGATTCGGTGATTCAGGCGGGCGTCCTGAGGGGGTACTGAATGTCAACCCCGCTCAAAACGGTGCGCTGCCTCTCAAGCAGGAGACATTGTTAAGATGGTCGGTCTATCCCTGTTGTTCACCAGCCGGCGTCCGCTCACTGGCGGGCTGCTGGTTGGCCTGCTGGCGGCGGTGCTGCTGGCAATCGCCATCCCCCTCGCCCACAGCGCGCCCCCGGCCCAGTCCGGCACACCGATCGGCTACGGCAGCACCCTCGCGGGCGAGATCACCGAAGCGGTGCCGTGCGCGTACTACTGGTTCGAAGGCGCGGCGGGCGACGCGATCACGCTCGATGTCGCGCGCACATCCGGCAGCCTGGACGGTGTGATGTGGCTCTATCTGCGCGACGGCGCGACGACCAATGCCGATCCGCTGGCCTTCAACGACGACCGGCCCGGCGGCGGCCTGGACCCGCTGATCAGCACCACGCTGCCCACCACCGACTGGTATACCGTCGTCGTCTGCCGCCTGCAGCACGAGCAGATGCGCGTCACGACCGGCACCTTCAATCTGACCCTCAGCGCCCAGGAAGCAGCGCCCGGCAGCGCGTTTGAAGCGGAAGACGCCGCCGCCGAACCGGCTGAAGCTGAACCATCCGGCGGCGGGGCGGGCAGCCTCACCGACAACATCCTGCCCAGCGCGATCAGCGGTGCGGGCGGGGTCGCTCCCAGCCTGCAAGCCACCCCGACTCCCGGCGGCCTGGGCTTTGGATTCCTGGGCGGCGGCACCCCCCAGACCGCCGGGCCGCAACCGCTCACCTTCGATCTGAGCACTGCTGGACAGTTGGCCGCCAACCAGCCCAACGCCGGCTATACCCTCGCGGTGCAGGCCGGCGATCAGATCGCGCTTGACTGGGAAGGCGATTTCGCGCCGCTGGTCGCCGTCACGACCGCCAACGGGGCCGCGCTGGCCCAGGCCGGATCGCGTGAGGCCGCCGGGCATGTGCGGCTGGTGTTCGTCGCGCCCGGCACCGAAACGCTGAACGTGGAAGTCTCGCGCTACAACCCCGGCACCGAAGCCGCGCCCGGCGCCTTCCAACTGACGCCGCGGCTGCTCGCCGGCGGTATGCCCACCCCGCTCCCGCCCATCCAGGCGACGCCCACGCCCGGCGACAGCGACGATCCGCCCTATCTCGTGAACGCCTGCCAGGGCGCGCTCGCGCCCTCCGGCCAGCCCGCCAACAGCGCGTACCTGGTGAATGTCTACACCGCTGCCGGGGACGGCTTCACGCCTGAAGAACTGAGCGCGACCGTCAATTTCCGCGACACCGACGATCTCAACGTCGTCTTCTCCACACGCGGCGGGCAGCGGGCGACGGTTGCCGCCGTCTTCTGCGGGCCCGACGGCACGCCCAACGATGCCGGCTCGGCGGAGAGCGGCGGCGGGCGGCGCTACCTGCTCGGCCTGGACTGGGAATCGCTCGGCATCCCTTGGTTCGCCGGGACCTGGACCGTCGAGGTGTACGTCAACAACGTGCTGGAAGTCGTGCTCACCTTCGAGATCGGCTGATCCTCACACCGCATCAGCTCCCCTTCCCTCCGTGAAACGTGGGGGAAGGGGCCGTCCTACTTCACACGCGGCACGCGCGCCAGGATCGTGCTCACCACCTCGTAATGGGTCGTCTCCAGGAACGCCGCCGCGTCATCCACCGTGATCCGGCGCTCGCCCTGCTGCCCGATCAGCACGACCTCGTCGCCGGGCCGCACGTCCTCGATCTGGCTCACGTCGATGGTGGCATGCTCCATGCTTACCTGCCCGACCAGCGGCGCGAACTCCCCGCGCACCAGCACATGCTGCCAGCAGCGCGGCGCACAGCGGAAACCGTCGGCATACCCCACCGGGATGATTGCGATCCGCTCGGCCTCGCGGGTGCGATACGCTCCCCCGCGCGCGCCGGGGCCGCCCGGTGGCAGCCGCTTGACCTGCGCGATGGTCGTCTTCCACTCCAGCGCGGGCCGGAAGTCAGCCGGCAGCGGTGCGGCGGGTCCGGGATCAAGCCCGTAGAGCGCGATCCCGGCGCGCACCAGGTTATAGCGCGCTTCCGGCAGATGGATCGCCGCCGCCGAGCTGGCCGCGTGCACCGCCTCGAACGTAAAGCCGGTTGCGGCCAGCGGCTCGATCACCTGGTTGAACAGCGCGATCTGCTCCTGCGTGCCGTTCCGGTCCTCGTCCATCGCCGCCAGGTGGGTATAGATGCCCGCGATATGCGTGTGCTGCATGTTGCGCAGTCCGCGAAAGAAGCCCGTTACCTCGCCCGGCAGCAGCCCCACCCCGCCCGCGCCCGTATCGACCCGCACATGCGCGCGCAGCGTCGCGTCCATCTCGCGCGCCGCCCGGTCGAATGCCCGCGCCATCTCCAGATCATATAAGGTCACGAGCAGATCGTGATGCAGCACATGGCGCGCCGCCCACGACGGCGTATAGCCCAGGATCAGCACGGGAGCCGTAATCCCGGCCTCGCGCAGCGCAATCGCCTCGCTGATCGACGCCACGCCCAGCGCGTCCGCCCCGTTGTTCAGCGCCGTGATGCTAACCGGCACCGCCCCGTGCCCGTAGGCGTCGGCCTTGACGACCGCCATCAGCGTCACGTCCGGCCCGACGATCTCCTTGAGCCGCCGCGTGTTGTAGGCCACCGCTTCCATGTCTACCTGGACCCACGTCGGGCGGCTGGACCGGTCGGTCCACACCGGCTCATACACCGCCGCCTGCCGCGCCAGTCGGACCGCGTCGCGCTCGTCGGCCAGCAGCGCCCGCGCCACCTGCTCCATCCGCGCGCCGGGGCTGCCCTTCACCAGCACGATATCGCGCGCTTCCAGCACAGATGCTGCCGCGTGGGCGGCGTCCTCGGCGCTGTAGGTGATCTGCACCCGGTCGCGCGCCAGCCCATGCTCGATCGCGATCCGCGCCACTTCCGCCGCGAGATCGCCCTTGGCGACCAGCCGGTCCACGATCTCGGCGGCGTGCTGCCCCAGCTCGACCTCGGCCAGCTGCACGTAGCTGCCCAGGTCGTCCAGATCGCCCATCACCAGCACCAGCTTACCGCGCTCGTCGCGCACGGCTTGCATCCAGTCCAGCGCGGCCCGCATCCCTTCCGGGCTGGCGCTGAAACTGTCATCGATCAGCAGGCTGCCGTTCACCCCCGGCAGCGGGCGCATCCGGCCCGGCAGCGGCTCCAGCTCGGTCAGGGCTTGCAGCGCGTCGTCCAGCCCGATCTCGTAGTGCAGGCCCACCGCCAGCGCCGCCAGCGCGCTGTACAAGTGGTGCGCGCCCAGCAGCGGGAACCACCGCCCGGCGATCCGCTCGTGCCCATAACGCAGGTCGAAGCCGGTTTTGTAGCGGTCCACCAGGATGTTATAGGCCAGCAGGTCGGCCCCGAAGGCGCGCCCGCTCGTGTCCAGTCCCATCGTCGTCACCCGCGCCCGCGTCTCCGCCGCCATCGCCCGCACCAGCGGATCGTCGAAGTTGAGCACGGCCAGCCCATCCGACGGCAGCGCCCGGATCAGCTCGCCCTTCTCGCGCGCGATGATCTCCGGTGAAAACAACTGGTCGGTGTGCGCGTGCCCGATGCTGGTCACGACTCCGGCGGCGGGCTGCGCCCCCTCGATCAGGGCCGCCATCTCGCCCGGCTGGTCGATCCCAAATTCCAGCACGGCCAGCGGGTAATCCTGTGTCAGCCGCCCCAACGCCAGCGGCAGACTCAGCCGCCCGCTGACGCTGCTGTCGCTTTTATAGACCCGGTAGCGCGTGCCGAGCACCTGTGCGATCGCCTCTTTGGTGGTGGACTTGCCCGCGCTGCCCGTTACAGCGATCACGGTCGTGCCATACTTGCGCAGCGCAAGCTGTGCCCAGCGCATCAGCGCATCCTCGACACTGCGCATCACGATGATCGTCACGCCCTGCGTGTCGATGCTCGGCGGGTTGGTGCACATCACCCCGGTTGCGCCCCCGGCAATCGCGTCGCCGATGTACTGGTGCCCGTCTCCGCCGCCGGTCTTCAGCGCGACGAACACCTCGCCCGGCTGCACCCGCCGCGAATCGTAGCAGAAGTCGGTGAAGATTTGCGCCCCCGGCTCGCCAAAAAGCTGCCCGTCCGCCGCTTCCAGAACATCATACAGGTTGATCATGGGCTATCCGATCGGCTTGCACCATGCAGGCAAAAACACTTCAATGCAGTTTGTAGTTTAGTCGGGGCTGATAAATCTGCCAGTCGGGGCGCGGGCGGGGGCGGGACGCCCGAAAGGGCGGAGCTTATCCGCCCTGGCAGTGACACACGGGCTGCGCGGTGTCACTCAGGTGTTGATGGTGTGCCGTCGTACCGGCATCCATTCAGGGCTGGGGCGCCGGGGGCACGAGATCGTAGATCACGCCGACCTCGCCGTTAGCAAGCAGCGTGCGCTTCTGGCGCAGCAGGCCCCTGGTTACCAGGTCATCCAGCAAATGATCCAGTTCGATCCCCGCCGGCAGGGCAAGCTGGTTGCCGATGTAGTCCGCCGAAACGGGCAGGCCGCTCTTGAGCACAATTCTTATAATTTGTTCGCGTAGTGTTTTTCGAGCCTTGTCCACGATATTCCCTTCCCGATACGTTCCGATCACCGGCTAGTATTACAGCAGCAATTGCCAGATTTGGCCCTCATCTCCCGGCCCCTTCTCCCTCAGGGAGAGGGATTTAGGGTGAGGGCTACCTGCGGCTGTAGTACTAGAGCGTGTTATGTACTTCGGAACGCCGAACGAGGCGAACGACCCTGCCCCCCATCCTAAATCCTTCCCCCAAAATGAGGGAAGGACTTGAAAAGCGCCACCGTGCTCCCCTGCCCTCCGTGAAACGTGGGGGAAGGGGCCGGGGGATGGGGGTAAAAGTGCATCACACGTTCTAGAATCGAAGATGTCTCCGTCACAAAGTGACAAAGAACGACGCAATAAATTTTACTTAACAATGCGAGAGATACTTCCTAGTATACCACAGGGGAAAAAATTATGTAAGGAACTCGTTTTGAGGGATCAATCCGCATGCCCGCTGCGCGTGTTTTTACCCCTTCCCCCAGGCGGGCGCTGAGGGAAGGGGCATGCGGATGTGTGGGGTGTTACGCCTTCGCCACCGGGAACTGAAGCTCGGTCACATACTGCGCGGGATCGCCGTCCGGCTCGTATTGCAGATACACCTCGCGCGTTGGCGCGACGATCTGGTAGCCGTTCTGCTCGATCCACGCGAAGAGCGCGCTGTAGGCCCCGGCCATGCTCTCGAAGCTGCCGCGATGCACCACGCAGGCCATCGTTCCGGCGGGCAGCTCGACCACCTCGATCCCCCCGGCTTCGGGCAGGGTCCCGCTGATCGGGAACGCCGCCTCGATCTGGATATCCGTCTGAGTCTCGTTCATCTCGTGATAGCACGTGATCGTCGGCCCGGCAAACCGGGCGGTCTGGCTCTGCCCGATGGCCTGCCCAAGCTGGCCGAACATCTGGCCGATGGCCGGCCCCATCTCTTCCATGCAGGCCACCGTCGCGCACATCCGCGCCACGCGCACCGGCTCGACTTCCTTGATCACGACCTCGTAGTCTGGCATTTTGCCCTCCAGTTCAATCTGCCGCAGCCGCGCCTCGACGCGCGCCAACCGCTCCTGCTCCGCCTCGACCCGCTGCCGCACCTCGGCCTGTTTCAGCCGCAACATGCCGCGAATCTGCTCGGCGGGCATGTCCTCGTCCAATAGCTGCCCGATCTGCTCCAGCGACAATCCCAGGTCTTTCAGCGCCAGGATGCGGTTGAGCCGGGCAAGCTGGCCGACCGCGTAGTAGCGGTAGCCGGTCCAGGGGTCGATCTCGGACGGCCTGAGCAGCCCGATCTCATCGTAGTAGCGCAGCGTCTTGATCGAGACGCGGCTGACTCGTGCGAATATACCGATCTTCAGCATGAGCTTCTCCGCGCAGAGATGCTGTGGTTCATCGAAGGCCCTCACACTCTATGTTGCACCCTCCAGTGGGGGGAGAGTCAAGTTTGAAATCAAGATTCGGCTAGTGGCAAACAATTGACTGACAGCGGCTGTTCAACTGCCCCCCATCCCCCGGCCCCTTCCCCCACGCTGGAGCAAAGGGAAGGGGAGCAGGGCAGCGTTTTTCAAGTCCTTCCCACCTTGTGGGGGAAGGATTTAGGATGGGGGGGCAAAGCAGGCTTCAGTCAAAACCTGACCACTACCAAAATTCGGATGGACAATCGCTGATCACTATGCGAATATCCGTTGGTGCATTATGACATGGCTCGCGGCTCCCTGGTGAGCTAGATTGTCCGGCGTCATCGTATCGAGAGGAAGGCAAGCACCATGAAAACCCGCCTGTCATCCGCCGCTGTCCGCTGGGACCTCGTCGCTGCCTTCGCAGCGGTTTATCTGATCTGGGGCTCGACCTATCTCGGCATCCGGTTCGCCATCGACACCATCCCGCCCTTCCTGATGGCCGGCAGCCGCTTTCTCATGGCCGGGGCAATCCTCTATGCCTGGATGCGCCGGACCGGGGCCGCGCGTCCGGCCCTGCACTTCTGGAAAACCATGACCATCGTCGGCGCGCTGCTGCTAGTCGGCGGCAACGGCGGCGTGACCTGGGCCGAGCAGTATGTCCCATCGAGCATCGCCGCCCTGGTCATCGGCGCGACGCCGCTCTGGATCACCCTGCTCGACTGGCTGGTCTTTCGCGGCCCGCGCCCCACCTGGCGCATCGTCGCCGGGCTGGCGACCGGCCTGGCCGGAATCGCGCTGCTGGTCGGCCCGGCAGAGATCGCCCGCGGTGAGGGGATCAAACTGGCGGGCGTGGCGGCGCTGATGCTCGCCTCGATCAGTTGGGCGCTCGGCTCGCTCTACTCGCGCACCGCTCGCCTGCCCGATGTGCCCGCGCTGGCAACCGGCATGGAGATGCTGGCCGGGGGCGCGCTGCTGGTGCTGCTCGGCACGCTCACCGGCGAATGGAGCGAGCTCGATCTCGGCGCGATCTCGGCCAAATCCGCCATCGCGCTGATCTATCTCACGCTGTTCGGCTCGCTGATCGGCTTCAGCGCCTATATCTGGCTGCTGCGCAACACATCCGCCGCCAATGCCGCGACCTATGCTTACGTGAACCCGGTCGTCGCGCTGTTTCTGGGTTGGGCGCTGGCCGGCGAAAGCATCACGCCGCGCACCCTGGTTGCCGCCGCGATCATCATCGGCTCGGTCGTGCTGATCACCTCGCACCGCGCCCAGGCCGCAACCGCCGCGCCGGAGCCGGAATCGTCCCCCTGCGACGATTCGCTCGCCGAGCCGGTCACAGGCCGCTGACATCTCGCGTATCCTCGGTAGGGGTAGGGCAAGCCCTACCCGTTTTCTCACAGCGGGCGAGGCAAGCCTCGCCCCTGCACGCTTGTAATCCTCCGCGCACATCCCGCGCTATACTTGATCAACCGCCTCCCTTCCCTCCACGCCAGCGTGGGAAGGGTTGGGGATAGGGGCGCATCACACCAGGAGAGAATCACCATGAAATACTTCGTCACCGGCGCGACCGGCTTCATCGGCGGCGCGGTCGCGCGCCAACTGGCCGCCGCCGGGCATGACGTGATCGCGCTCGTGCGCACGCCCGCCAAAGCCCACGCCCTGGCCGATCTCGGCATCACGCTCGCCCCCGGCGACATCACCGACGCGGCCACCCTGCGCGATCCGATGACCGGCGTCGATGGTGTGTTTCACATCGCGGGCTGGTACAAGATCGGCGTGCGCGACAAAGCCCCTGCCGCCCGCATCAACATCGACGGCACGCGCAACGTGCTTGAGACGATGCGCGATCTCGGCATCCCGAAGGGGGTCTACACCAGCACGATCGGCGTCTTTTCGAACACGCACGGCCAGGTGCCGGACGAAACGTATCGCTATGACGGCCCATTCCTCAACGAGTACGAGCGCACCAAGTGGATCGCCCACTACGAGATCGCGGAGCCGCTGATCGCGCAAGGGCTGCCGCTGGTGATCGTGATGCCCGGCGTGGTCTACGGCCCCGGCGATACCAGCGCGGTCGGGGAGCAGATCGCCGAATACCTGCGCGGGCGGCTCTACGTCGCGCCGCGTGAAACCGCCTACTGCTGGGCGCATATCGACGACGTGGCGCGCGGGCATCTGCTGGCGATGGAGCGCGGCACCCCCGGCGCGAGTTACATCCTGGCCGGGCAGTGTGCCAGCTTTCTCGACGTGCTGAAGATCGGCGCGGGCCTGACCGGAATCCGCGAGCCGCGCCTCAAGCTCAGCCCCGGCATGCTCAAGGCGCTGGCGTCCGTCGTGGGCGTCGCCGAGCGCTATGTACCCCTGCCGGAACTGTACAGCGCCGAAGGGCTGCGCACGCTGGCCGGAGTCACCTATCTCGGTTCGAACGCCAAGGCCCAGCGCGAATTGGGCTACACCGTCCGCCCGCTGGTGGACGGCCTGCGCGAGACGGTCCGCCACGAGATCGAGCGCCTCGGCCTGCCGCTGACGGTCTAGCGCGTGTTAGGTACTTCCCCCCCATCCTAAATCCTCCCCCCACAAGGTGGGAAGGACTTGAAAAACGCCACCGTTCTCCCCTTCCTCCGCAAAGCGTGGGGGAAGGGGCCGGGGGATGGGGGGCCCTGGAGTGTGCGCCAAAACCCCGGATGGTGTATGCTCACCATAGCAATGCTAGATGCGCCTGTGATCAACGAGGAAGCATTCGATGACCCGCGAACCCCTGGAACGGCTGCTGGAAAACGTCACCGACGAAGACCTCGAAAAGCTGCGCGACGCCATCCTGCGCGAAGAAGGCCGCCGCCGCACGCAGTATCGCCTGATGATTCGCGCGCCTCACCCGCCCCTGCCGCCTGAGGACCTCGGCGATTCCATCGGCTCGCGCTGGGCCAAGCTGCTGGCGTGGCTCGCCAAAGATCAGAGCATCCCCCTGGCCACCAACAAGCGCGCCGTCTCGATCCGTCTCACCACGACCGATACTGCCTACGATGCGCACCAGTCCGGCATCCTGCTCCAGGAAGCGCTGGTCGAGGCCGGGCTGCTGCTGGGTCGCACGCCGGAATGGATGGACGCCACTACCACGCAGGCCGAGCCGGGCGAGATCGATACGGTCTGGATCGAGTTGTGGGACAAGCCCGGCTTCGAGATGCCCTGGTCCGGCCCGCCGCCCCTGCCCTGAGCGGAATTGCAGGCTTGACGCCATGAAGAAACCGAAATTTTCGCTGCGCCAGGAGCACGAAGCCCTCTTGGAGCTGGTGCAGCAGACCGATCACAAGACGCTGGCCGTGTGGGCCATCGACTGCGCCGAACGCGCCCTGCCCTGCTTCGAGGCGCAGTTCCCCGATGACCCGCGCCCCCGCCAGGCGCTCGCCACACTCCAGACCTGGATCGCTACCGGCGTGTTTAAGATGTCCGTGATTCGCGGCGCGTCGCTCGCCGCGCATGCCGCCGCCCGCGACGTGGGCGACGATACGCCCGCCCGATCAGCGGCGCGCGCCTGCGGCCAGGCCGTCGCCACTGCCCACGTGCCGACGCATGCCATCGGCGCGGCCACCTATACACTGCAAGCCATCTACCGTGCCACCGCCGCCGAACACGTCGAGGCCGCGCTCGCCCAGGAACGCGCCTGGCAGCGCCAACACCTGCTCGACCTGCGGGCAAACGCCTAGCGGCTTTTGGTCTGCTCCCCTTCCCTCCGCGAAGCGTGGGGGAAGGGGCCGGGGGATGGGGGGCGAACTTGTTGCTTCCCTATCCCGCCGTGAATATGGGCCAGGGGCTGAGGAGTCTACCCCGTCTTCTGCGCCATGAAGATCGCGCGCTCGTGGTCCGCGTCCTGGCGCGCGTCGAAAGGCTCCAGCCCCGGATCGAGCACCGCCAGCGTCCGGAAGCCGGTTCGCTCCAGCAGCCCCAGCACGGCCTGTGTCGGGAAGCCCCGCTCGATGTGAATTTCTTCCTGCCGCTGCCAGCCGTTCTCGTCGCGCTGCCAGATCCAATAGTGATGCGTCGCCGCCAGCGTCTCGAAGCTGAACGCCCGCCGCACGATCACGCTGAGGTCCTGCCCGTTGTCGAAGTCGATCCGGTCGGTGTGGGGCATATCGCGCGCCAGCCCGTAGATCGTGTGCAGGTCGAAGATGAACAGCCGCCCCGTGTCGAGCACCTGGTTCACCTGCCGGAAGGCTGCTTCCATCTCGCGCAGGCTTTGCAGCGCGTTGAACACGCCCCCAATCGCCAGCACCAGATCGACCTCACCCAGCGGGGACTCCAGCCGGCGCACGTCCATCTGCACGAAGTCGGGCGCGTCCCCGATCAGCTCGGTTTCCGCCGCGTTCTGCTGCGCCTGGGCGAGCATCGGCGGGCTGGCATCCACCCCCACCACGCGATACCCCTGGTTCGCCAGCCACAGCGTCGTCAGGCCGGTGCCACAGCCCACGTCCACCACCCGCCGCCCGGCCCAGTCCAGCGCATACGCGTAGGCCAGATAGTGCGGCACCGCGTCCGCCGACGCCTGCGAATACCCGGCCCGATCGTACACCGCCGCCAGGGCCGAATAGGGCGCGGCCAGATATGGTTGTTGCTCGCTCATACCCCCCTCAATTCTGTGTGCCAACCTCAACTTCTTCCCGTGATCGTTATACACCCGCGCCGCCGCCCTGCCAAGCCGCGCCTACGACCCATCGCTCCCGGTCGATGGCGCGAGCGGCGCATAGCTGAACACAGTGCTGTAGCGGGCCGAATAGATCACGATGCTGCCCTGGACATAATTGTCGGGGTTGAAGGCCGGGTCCTCGATAAAATAATTCTGGTTGCCCTGTGTGGCCTTCAACGCGCCGAGATCGATCTGAAGCCGCGGGAGTTGGGCCAGGTCTTCCGGCGTGGTCGGGTTGGGGAAGGCGCTCAGCAGCACGTGCAGCTCCGGCCCGTTGAGCGCGTCCAGGTCTTCGATGCGCAGCAGCCAGCGCCCATCCGAGAGGCGGTAGATCGTCGCCGTGCCGGTCGCGCTGCGGATCGGATCGACCGTCACGAAATTGCCCCCCAGCAGACGTTGGACCGCGCCCGGATCGGCGTCCAGGCCCGGCAGATATGGCTCCTCAAGCTCTTCGGGCGCTGCCAGCCGGGCCGCCACAAAGTCGATCGCCATCTGCTCGTCATCGCCATACATCGCGTTGTAACGCTCCTGCGTTTCGAGCGGCAGCTCATAAAACGCCGGCGGAAAGGGCAGCGCCTCGTCCTCGTCTTGCAGATAGGGCAGAACGCGATCGATCCACAGCGGCGACGCCAGCAGCGCCCCGACGATCACAGCCCCCACAAACAGTATGCCCCAGGCAGGTCGCGTTCGCATCAGTTCCGTTTACCTTCCGCGTGCAGATGGATCGCGCTAGAGACTGTTATGCACTTTTACCCCCCCATCCCCCGGCCCCTACCCCCACGTTTCACGGAGGGAAGGGGAGCATGATGGCGTTTTTCAAGTCCTTCCCTCCTTGTGGGGGAAGGATTTAGGATGGGGGGCAGTGTCGTTCGCCTCGTTCAGCGTTCCGAAGTACATAACACGCTCTAAGCGTGCCTCAACCGGCCCGATCATAGCGAAGCCCGCGCCAAGAATCCAGCTTTGGCCCCGATGGTCAGGCGTCCATGAGCTTTGATGCAATGCAACTCCCCAGGATTGAGGGCTTGTCAGGGGATGCATTGGCTGATACACTCATAATAGTGAACCTTACCAACCAAAAACATGCGATATCCTGCATCCAGAGCGGTAGAGGGACCGGCCCTATGAAACCGCAGCAACCGCCAGTCATGGCAAGGTGCTAATTCCGGCAGAGGCATAGTAACTCTGGCAGATGTGAGAAACGGTCAACAGTACCGGGCATCTGGCATGGATGTCCGGTTTTTTGTTGGTTTTCAGAAAGGATAAGCGCATGTCCACCAATAGCTTCAGCGGTTTTCGGTGTCTGGGGGTGAACTGGTTCCAGTTCAAACCGGGCACGGTTGACCAGATGCGCTGCCCCGTCTGCGGCGCAGAATGTACGGTGGAACGCAGCGTCGAGCGCAAGCCATCGGCCACCACCTACATGATCGCGGGCATTCATGATGAGTTCACCTGCCCTCGACACGGCGAGGACTGGCACTGGGACGCGCAGCAGTATGTCATCGAAATACGGCGTACCAAGAGCAAACGGGTGCGCGAGCTGATCTTTCAGGACCTGCTCGATTTTCTGGCTTCCAAAGGCATCGAGTACGAGCAGGAGTAGCCCAATTCCCGCCCGGTGATAGAGTGATCACAATTGAGGGTATGCCCGTGTGGGTATACCCTCATTCATTGCCGCATGGGCCAGACGCCGGTCGGGATCAGATCGGCAGTCAGGCGTCCGCCCGCTGCCCGCCTATCGACAACCGGCCCCCACTCCGCTATACTCCTTAGTGAAATCAATGACGATCATCTTGTTAATACTGGCCAAGGAGTCACTCATGGCTGAATTCCCCGGCAAGGGCAAAGTTGCGATTGTCTGGACCAAGCCCGAAACGGTTGTCGAAGACGTGCGCGAAGTCATGCGGCTGGCGGGCTATCAGGACGCGCTGCCCAAAGACAAAGACACGCTGCTGAAGATCAACATCTCGTGGGACACCTGGTATCCGGCCTGCTCCAGCACGCCCTGGCAGATCGAAGGCGTGATCCAGGAGCTTCAGGCGGCGGGCTACCCGCGCGTGATCGCGGCCCACAATGATACGGTCGTGGTCGATTCACGCGCCGGTGAGTTCAACAACAAGCACCGCTATGTGACCGACAAATACGGGCTGGAAAACTGGCACCTCTACGAGCCGCAGTTCGAGTGGGTGCGCTACGAGCCGAAGGAGCCGTTCCTGGTGCTCGACCGTGTCTATCCCGAAGGCGTCTATATCCCGCGCGACTTCTATGGGCGCAGCATCATCCAACTGCCGACCGTCAAAACTCATGTGTTCACCACCATCACCGGCGCGATGAAAAATGCCTTCGGCGGGCTGCTCAGCCGCAAGCGCCACTGGACGCATTCGGTCATTCACGAAACGGTAGTGGACCTGCTCCAGATTCAGCAGGACATCCACACCGGCGTTTTTGCCGTGATGGATGGCACCTTCGCCGGTGATGGCCCCGGCCCGCGCGCGATGCGCGTCCACGAGAAGAATATCCTGCTCGCCTCAGCCGACCAGGTTGCCATCGACGCCATGAGCGCCTATTTGCAGGGCTTCGACCCCATGACGCTCGACTTCATCCGCCTGGGGCACGAGCGCGGCCTGGGCGTGGGCGATCCCGCCGAGATTCAGATCGAAGGCGTCCCGCTCTCCGAGATTCCGCGCTTCGGCTTCACGCAGGAAGAAACCTTCGCCAGCAGGGGCCAGAAGATGATCTATCACGGCTGGCTGAAGGGCTTCGAAGGGATGCTGCTGCGCTCGCCGATCGTGCCCTGGAGCTATTTCGCCAGCAACGTCTACCACAACTACTACTGGTATCCCTTCGTGGGCCGCAAGCGCGTTGAAGAAGCGCTCAACACCCAGTGGGGCCGCCTGTTTGCCAGCTACGGCGACGGCCAGGTCGTGATGCCGGGCGTCGAGCCGGAGAAGGTCCAGAAGCTCGCCCTGGGCGGCGCGCTGGCGACCGGCGGGGCGCTGTTCCTCGGTAGCCGTCTGCTGGGCGGCCTGATCAACGGCAGGGCGAAATAACCGCCGGTTCTTCGCGGCGTGCTCTGTAGAGGCGTACAGCTGTACGCCCGCCGCACAACACAGATTTTTGTAGGGGCAGTGCTTGCGCTGCCTCGTTTTTTATCCCGCCCCGCGCCCATTCTCCCCTTCCCTCCGCGCCAGCGTGGGGGAAGGGGCCGGGGGATGGGGGGGGGTAAAAACAAAAAGGCCGGGATTTTGCTCCCGGCCTCTGCCTTCGATCAGGCTATCGTGCTACATGCTGGCTTCTTCGGTACCCACCATCTCCGGCTCTTCGGTCGCGGCCATGTCCGGCTCCTCGGTCGCCAGGGCATCATCCGCTTCGGCGGTAGCCTCTGCCGTCGCCGCAGCATCCGGCGCGCCGAGGTTCGTCCCGGCGATCAGATCGCTGCGCGAGATCGAATCGATGAACACCCGCGCGCTGTTGGCTGTGCCGGTAGCCACGATGAAGTAGAACGTATCGGCTTCCAGCGTGGTACCCGACAGGTCGAGGAAGGTCGGCTCGGTCGCGCCGCTGGGAACAACCCGCAGATCGTAAGTCCCGGCATCCACGTCGAACTCAGCCAGGCCGCTGTTGAAATCGGCCTGGGTCGCAAAGTTCAGACCCGACACCAGCACCGTGCCATCGCTGGTGATCACGTCCACCGACTCGGCATCCGGAATCGCGTGGAACACCGCCACCCGCGCCTGACCCTCCGGCGGCAGCGTGTAGTCCAGACGCAGCACCTGGATCGTCAGCGTCCCGGCCTCAGCCGAGCCAACGACCGCCAGCGTGCTGAACGCGTTGGCATTCAGGGTGTAGTTGAACGGCCCGACCACCGCCTCGGCATACGACGTGTCGATCGGGGCCAGCGCGAATTCATACGTGCCCGCCGGCATCTCAACCCAGCCGGTTATCGCCGGGAACGCGAGCTGTTGAATGTCGCTCAGCTCGCCATCCACAAAGATATCCAGCGCCGGGGCATCCGCCGCGAAGTGTGCAAAGCGGACATAGGTCAGGTTTTCGGGCAGCGCGACCTCTTCGGTCGCCTCAGCCGTGGCTTCCGCCGTCGCAGCCGGCAGCGGCTCCTCGGTCGCTACAGCCTCAGGCTCTTCGGTGCCAACTCCCGGACCGGCTTCTTCGGTCGCCTCAGGCGTCCCGCCGTCCTGCGCCAGCACATTCAGGGTCGGCAGCGCCGCCAAAGCCGCCACCAGGACCAACACGAACGCGATCAGACTCAGTTTACGCATTACTTCCTCCTGGTTCGTTCCTATACATCCAAATCGGTCGTCACGAGTAGGGGTATCTCGAAGGGGGTAGTGGTGAGGTTTTGACTGAGCCTGTTTTGCCCCCATCCTATAATCCTTCCCCCACATGGTGGGAAGGACTTGAAAAATGCGCCCATTCTCCCCTTCCCTCCGCGCCAGCGTGGGGGAAGGAGCCGGGGGATGGGGGGCAGTTGAACCGCTGCTATCAGTCAATTGTTCACCACTGCCCTCGAACGGCTCCGAGATACACCCTATTGAAGATAAAGGGAAAGCTGCCGGCTAACATCACCCTAGTGGCGGGTTTCCATATAGGACAGTAGAGGGGGGCAAGCACCGTTCAGGCGAGCGTGCAAGCTGCGCGTAGGGAAATCGCCGGGTGAGCCGTTCCGCGTTCGGATAGGCAGATAGCCGGGCGGGCGGTATACTGGGCGGTCGTCCCGCCCAGATGCGATCATCATGACCACGAGGCTTGTATGCGACGTTTGGCGCTTCTTCTGACTATCACCGGCACGCTGGGGCTGCTGGCCTTCGCCGGCTTCGCCCTGCTAACGCCGCTTACCGAGGCTGGCGCAGCGGCCCAGGCGACCGTTCCGCCGACCAATACGCCCCGGCCCACCACGCCCGCCACGCCCACCATCCCGCCGACCAATACGCCGCGCATAACGGCTACACCCAGCGCGAGTCCGGCGCCGACCCTCACCCCCACCTCGACGCTCACGCCGTCCCCGACGCTGACCGCCACGCCGACGATCACGCCGACCACCATCGGCCCCAACGAGTACCCGGAGAATATCAACCCGCTGACCGGCCTGCCCTTTCCCAACGAGGAAGCCCGCAACCGCCGCACGCTGATCGTCAAGGTGTCCAACTTCCCGGAGATCGTCCGGCCCCAGAGCGGGCTGGACAAGGCCGACATCGTCTTCGAATACGAGGTCGAGGGCGCGGTCACGCGCTTTGCCGCGATCTATCGCAGCCAGGGCGCGGAGATGGTCGGCAGCATCCGCAGCGCGCGCCTGCTCGATCTGGAGCTGGTGCCGATGTTCCAGGCTTTGCTGGCCTACAGCGGCGCGAACGCCTGGATCGACAATTACATCCTTGAGGCCGACTGGAAATGGCGCGCGCTCTCGCCGCAGCACGGCGTCAACGACCCGTTCGAACGCGTCCCGCAGGAAGGCAAAGCCTACGAGCACACCATGTTCGGCAACACCTACAAGCTGTGGGAAGCTGCCGAGGCGCGCCAGGTCAACGACGGGGCCGGGATGCGCGGCTTCGCCTTTGCCGACGATCCCGATCCCGGCGGGGTGCCCGCCCAGGACATCTTCATCGACTATTGGAACGAGCGCCAGGACACGCGCTGGCAGTACAACCCCACCGATGGCCGCTACTATCGCTGGAACAGCGGCCTGCCCCACGTCGATGCCATCACCGGCGCGCAGCTTGCGACCGATAACGTCATCATTCTCGAAGCGCAGCACGTCGATCGCCCCGACATCCTCGACAGCGAGGTGAGCGGCGTGGTCATCGAAACGATCCTGTGGGGCAGCGGCACGGCGTGGCTCTTCCGCGACGGCCTGTGGTACGAGGGCGAGTGGTATCATGCCCAGGGTCGATCCGGCCTGTGGCTGATGTTCCCCGGCGGTGAGGAAGCCCTGCACCTCAAGCCCGGCCAGACGTGGTTCGAGGTCGTGCGCCCGGTGATGTACGGCGTCGAGATTTCGGAGCAGCCGGTCGATGCGGTCGGCACCGCCGAGGCGATCTACGCCACCCAGACGCAGTCCGTCGCCCTGACCGCGACCGCCGTCGCGCCCTATATCACGCCGTCGCCCACGCCGCTCACCCCAACGCCGGTCGAACTGCCCTGATCGTGCGTTTTGACCAGGGCAGCCCGCTCCCGCCGCGCTACCCTTCCTCTGATAATTACCCTGGGGCGGATCGGCTCGTGATCCGCCCCACTCCCTGTTTGCCACGAAAGGCGGAGACGTGGGCGGCACGCTTCTGAATACCCTCACCGTGCTGGTCGGCAGCGCGCTCGGCCTGCTGATCGGCAACCGGCTTCCCGAACGCATCCAGGAATCGGTCGTCACCGGCCTGGGATTGGTAACGCTGTTCGTTGGCATCAGCAACGCGGGCGAAACCGGCAACATCATCATCCCGCTGCTCGCGCTGATCACCGGCGCGATCGTGGGCGAGCTGCTGCGCCTCGACCGCCAGCTAGAGCGCTTCGCCGGGTGGATTCAGGCCCGCTTCACCCGCAGCGTGTCCGCGCCTGAACAGGTTTCCGCTGCCGATTCCCCCGCCGACTCCCGCGCCCGCTTCATTCAGGGCTTCGTGACCGCCAGCCTCGTCTTTTGCGTCGGCCCGCTGACCTTCGTCGGCTCGATCCAGGATGGCATGGGCCTGCCGGTCGGCTTTCAGCAGCTTGCCATCAAAAGCGTGCTGGACGGCTTCGCCTCGATGGCCTTTGCCGCCAGCCTGGGTATCGGCGTGATGTTCAGCGTGATCACCGTCTTCGGTGTGCAGGGCGGGCTGGCGCTGGCCGGAAGCCTGGCCGGGGAGTTCATGACCGATCCCATGATCGCCGAGATGACAGCCGTCGGCGGCCTGATCCTGATCGGCCTGGCGCTGGTGCTGCTGGACCTCAAGCAGCCGCGCATGGCGAACTTTCTGCCCGCCCTGCTGATCGCGCCGCTGCTGGTCGCCGTCGCTACCGCCCTCGGCATCGACATCTACCCACTTTAGAGCGTGTGATGCATCCCCCCATCCTAAATCCTTTCCCCACAAGGTGGGAAGGACTTCAAGTTCTGCTCCCCTTCCCTCCGCGCCAGCGTGGGGGAAGGGGCCGGGGGATGGGGGGCAGCCCGCCCACAAGGGAAAAGGGGCCGGGGCTTGAGGGGCAATTTTCGCGCCGGGTTTATTGCGACTTGGGGCACAAAGCAGTATCATCATAACGTTTTTGTGCGTGTTCCGTGCTATTCATAGCCGCTATTTGAGGAGAAAGATCATTATGTCTAAACGGTTCGCGTTCGTCCTGGTGGTGCTGCTCGCTGTGCCGATGCTGCTGACTGCCTGTGGAGCGGACACACCCGATGTGGCCGAAGATTTTGTGAACGCCGTGCTCGAGGGCAACGCCGACGCAGCAGCGGAAGCGGCTTGCGAATCCTATCAGGACCAGGCGCGCGAGCTGGCTGCCGGCTTCAGCGGCATGAACGTCCACGACATCGACCTGAAGTATGACATCGGCAAGGGCAACAATGTCAAAGAGGTGATCGTCACCGGCGCGTACAAGTTCGGCACGGGTGACGTGGTGAGCGAAGTCGAGCTGGCGGCCTCGGTGCGCGAGCGCGAGACGGGTGAACTGGCCGATACCCGTGTCGTGGTCTGGCTGGAAGAAGTCGATGACGAGTGGTGCGTGACCGATGAAACGCAGTGGGAATCCGCCGCCGTGCGTGAGCCGCTTGCGGACGAAGGCGAAGAATCCATGCCCGAAGAAGGCGAGATGGCCGAACCGGCTGAGATCACCGATCCGGTTCCCACCGCCGAAGCCGCTGAGTAACTCTCACCGGCCCTGCTAAAAGCTCACTCGCGGAAGCGGGTTTGATGCGGCGTCCGGGGCATGATCATTCATCCCGGCGGCATGAAGCCCGCTTCCGTTCGTTTTTCCAGAGCGTGACATGCACCTCAGAATGTTGGGCGGGGCGAGGGCATGCCTGCCCCCCATCCTAAATCCTTCTCCCACAAGGTGGGAAGGACTTCAAATCTGCCGCTGTACTCCCCTTCCCTCCGCGGCAGCGTGAGGGAAGGGGCTGGGGATGGGGGGATGCATCACACGTTCGAATTCCGCGCCGATCACACCTCGGTCTGCGCCGACATTTCTTCCGCGTATGCCAGCGCAGCATCCGCGTCGTCGAAAAACCGGGCCGTGTAGTGGCGCTCGCTGTTGGGCAGCAGGGCGGGCAGCAGCACCCGGTAGGGCCGCTCGCCCAGCACAATCACGACTGCGTGCAGCCGCTCCGACGCAAAGATTCCGGCATAGCGCTCCGCCTGCCGGGCGTCCGGGAATGACTCCAGGGCGCGCATATCCGCCAGCACCACCACCGGCCCCTCGAATTGCGCCAGCAGGTCGTCGCGTTGGGCACGCATCGCACGGTATTCGTCGCTGGTCAGCACGCCAGAATACACCGCAATCAGGATTGGTAGAGAAGGGTGGGATCTCACGTCTACAGGCATAGCATCCTCGTATCAGGGGCCAGGCTAGAATCCACGTTGCAGCATATCCCGGCCCTGTCTCGCTCAAACGACGATAAGAAGGGTTAAGCTGATAAACTTAATAGGATCAGCACAACAAAGCGAAAGGGCAGCGATGGTGAGTGGGTTAGTATCTTGATATAATGAAGAGCTTAGCATGTTTTTATGTCAGCGTCAAATCTGGCACACTGTACTAAAAACGCGAATCTTACGGCCAGAAACGCCCTACTCCGCATTTCTGGCCGTAAGTATAGCTGATTAGAGATTTTGGCGCTTTCAGCGCGCCGGCACTTCGCTCGCCATCACCGGCAGCCGCAGGTCGAGCAGCAGCACCCGCACGCCGTTGTATTTGCCGTGTGCCACCACCTGATCGCGGTGCTCGGCCAGCCAGTCGCCCATCGACGACTGTCCCGGACGGAAGGGGTTGAAGTCGGGCATCACACCCTGGCGGTGCACGTCCTCGATCGGGTTGCGATACACCACCCAGATCCGCCTGCTGTTCTGCTCGACCGCTTCCAGGTCGGGCTTATCCGACATCAGGATCAGATGCGAGTCAATCCCGGCTTCCGGCGGCTCGAAGTAGCGCATGAACGCCTGCTGAACGTTCGTCCGCTCGATCATGATCTGGTCGCCGGGGCGGAAATTGCTCTCGACGTAATCCGCCGCCCCGCGCCAATCGGCCCGGACATAGCTGCCATCCGAGAACGCCAGCAGCACATTGTGCGTGTTCGTCACGATCACCACCGCCAGCGCGATCTGCCAGAGCTGGCGCGGCAGGCGCGTCCAGATCAGCGGGATCAGCAGCACGAGCGCCGGCAGAAAGATCATGAAATAGCGGTCTACGTAGAACGAAACGATGAAGGCCGAGATCAGGAACACCGGCACCAGCGGCGCGACGATCAGCCAGAACCAGTAGAAATTATCGGGTGACCGCCGCCCCTCGCGCACCGCGTAGAACATCCCGAAGACCAGGCTGGCCGATACGATCATCAGTGCGGGCACCATGTACCATTTCAGCGCGCCGGTATAGCCGAGCGTCATCGCCCAGATCGTCAGCGGAATGTCGCGCAGATCGGGCGTCGGGACCCATGCCGGCCCGACCGCGATCGGATGGCGCGAGAGCACGTACAGCCAGATCAGCACCGGAACCGCTGCGCACGCCTGGGCGATCATCCAGCGGATGAAGAACTGCCGCCGGTCGCGCATCAAAAACACAAACGACACGAACTGCGCCGCCAGCAGGGCCGCCGCCGAATAGTGCGTCAGGTAGGCCATCAGGCTCGCGGCGGTGAACAGAATCCAGCGCATGCGCGACTGCTTGCCGCGTGCCATCATCAAAAAGCTGTACGAGATGAACAGCGACAGCACGAAGATCATGGCATAGGGTCGGGCCGTGCGCGACAGCCACACGTGATACGGGTTGACCGCCAGCAGCGCCCCGGCCCACAGCGCCAGCTCATAGCGCCCATACAGCCGCACCGCGACGAACATCAGCAGCGCGATCCCAAACAGGCCCATCAGCGCCGACGGCAGGCGCAGCAGCGTTTCGTCGAAGCTGGGCAGTAGTTGCAGCGAGATGAAGTAAATCGGTGTCTGGTTGCCGGTCGAGAGAATCGAATTGAACGAGTCGCGCAGTGAGACCGAGGCGCGGACAGCCGTCAGCACCTCGTCGGTCCACAGGCTTGCGCTGCCCAGATTCCACATGCGCAGCACAAAGCCAACCAGCAGAATGAGTGCGGCACCAGGCAAGAAGTAGCCGGGACGTTCAGCAGCGAACTGGTAGTACTGCGCATAGCCCGTCCGGTAGGCGAGTCTTCGCCCTACCGCCGCCTGCCCTACGCCGATCCCTTGTGCGTGCTCCATAATCGCTCCCGGTTCAAAACAGAGATCATGCCGGATGAAAGGATGATGCGGCGCAATCAACGCGTGATACACCGGCCAGCATCCAGCCCGGCCTGCTGTGTTACTGCGCGCCGCCTAGTTCATACTTCCATACGCATGAAACTTACAGCGGTTGCGCTTGCCTGCTATGTTATTGCAGAATAGAAATTCTGCCAGTATTAACCGTGCGGTGCCACAGCCGACGCTCCGCCGTGCTATACTATCAGGTGGTGGAGTCGCCAAACCGGCAGATTGTACCTCACAGTGGGAGTAGCGTCTATTGCCTATGAACGATTATCTCGTGATTCTCGTCACCGCCGCATCGCAGGAACAGGCCCGCACCATCGCCCGCCACCTGCTCGAACACAAACTGGCCGCGTGCGTCAACTTCGTGCCCATCGACTCGATGTTCGTCTGGCAGGGCGAAATTCAGGAAGAGCGCGAAGTCCTGATGATTATCAAGTCGCGCGCCGAAGTCTTTGACGCCCTGATGGCCGCCGTTAAGTCCCAGCATTCGTACGATACACCGGAGATCATCGGCCTGCCGGTGGTCCTCGGTTCGCAGGATTATCTGAAGTGGATCTCGAATGAAGTCAACAAACCTCTCCCCTGACAGCACTCAGCAGCGGATGCTGCTCTCGTTTGCGCACCCCGACGACGAATCGTTCGGCATGGGGGGTGCGATCGCTTACTACGCCCGGCGCGGCGCGGATGTCTATCTGATCTGCTCGACCAACGGCGACGTGGGCACCGTCGCCCCGGAGCGCATGAACGGCTACCAGACCATCGGCGAGCTGCGCCTGGCCGAGCTGGAATGCGCC
This sequence comes from Chloroflexota bacterium, assembly GCA_012729765.1. GTDB lineage: Bacteria > Chloroflexota > Anaerolineae > Aggregatilineales > Aggregatilineaceae > JAAYCM01. The sequence goes on from JAAYCM010000099.1 coordinate 36,184, forward strand.
GCCAGCACGCTCGGCATCACCGAGGTGATCCCCTTCGGCTACCGCGACAGTGGCATGATGGGCGCGCCCGAAAACGACCATCCCGACGCGCTGTGGCAGGCCGACCGGGACACTGTGACCGCGCGCATCGTGCGCGAGATGCGCCGCATCCGCCCCCAGGTCGTCGTCACCTTCGACCCCTACGGCGGCTACGGCCATCCCGATCACATCTATATGCACGAGGTCACGTCGCGCGCCTTTCACGCCGCCGGCGATCCCGCCCAGTATCCGGAGCAGATCGCCGAGGGGCTGCAACCCTGGCAGCCGCAGAAGCTCTACTACTCCGCCTTCCCGCGGATGCCGCTCCGCCTGATGGTGCTCGCCGCCCGGCTGCGTGGCCAGGACCCGCGCCGGCTGGGTGTCAATGCCGACCTGGACCTGCAAGCCGCGCTCGAACAGCTTTTGCCGGTCACGACGCGAATCTCGGTCGCGCCCTACCAGCGCGTGTGGGATGCCGCCGCGCAGTGCCACGCCAGCCAGTCCAACCCGCGCGGCAGCGCCGGTTTCTTCGACGTGGTGCGCCGCCTGATCTCCCGCCGGCAGGAATTTACCCGCGCCTGGCCAGAGCCGCGTCCCGGCGAGCCGGTCGAGCGCGATCTGTTCCAGGGCGTCAGTTGACGGCGGCGGATGCCGTTTGCCGCGTGGGGCGTGGGCGGGGTATGATTGGTTCGTCTCGCTGACTACCCGGAGCAATGCCCTATGTCCAATCTGCTGAACCAGGAACAGCTTGAGCAGTTGGTCAATAATACCCTCGTCGTGCTGCTCGCCAAGCCGGACCTGAAGGACGAGTGGCACGCCGATCTCACCGGCTGGATGGAGCAGATGCGGACCGCGCAGCAAGAGGACGAGGCGATCTTCCTCGCCGCGCTGCTGACGCTGCTGTGGTGGCCGGACGACACCCTGCCCACCGCCACCAGCTACGATTATGCCTGGGAGCTGCTCATGATCGGGATGCAGACCGGCACGCTCCAGCGGGTGCCCGCTCCGGCCAGCGACGAGACTCTGACCATCGGCCAGCTGCTTCGCTCGGTGGTCGATGCCGCCGCCCTGGTGCTCCAGCGCGCCCCCGAAGAACAGGACCAGCTCGACACCGAGCTGCACCAGATGCAGCGCGCCGCCGACCGCGCCGGGCTGGATGATCTCGCCCTGTGGCTCACGGACGTGCTCGCGCTGCTGCACGGCACCCCGGCCCGCGATCTGGGCGCGGACCAGACCGGCATCTTCGCCACCTATTGGGAAATGCTCGCGCGCCGTGTCGATCCGGGCGAATAACCTGGCCCGCCTCGCCCACCAACCAGGAGAACCACCATGCGACGATTTTTCCTGACCCTGCTCGGCGTGATTATGTTCGCCGCCGCTCTCGTGATTCTGTGGCTGGCGCGCGGCCCCGCCCCGAAAGAAGAGATCACCACCGGCACGGTCCAGACCGGCGCCACCCTTGACGAGTCGTCCGAAGTCGAGATCGCCGCGTCCGAAGCCCCGACGATGGGCGCGGCTTCCGAAGAGGTCGGCGCGCTGGGCGCTGCCGCGAGCACCAGCTACGAGCAGCGCGTGGTCGAGCTGGAATGGCCGGAGAAGTTCCGCGTCGGTGGCAGTGGCTCGGTGCGTGTGCGCCTGACCATGCTCGAAGACGGATCGCTCCAGCCGGTGGCCGAGATCGCGGACAATGCCGTGCGCGCCACCCCGATCATGATCCAGGATCGCTACGCCACGCACGACGCCCGCGTGACCGCGACCCTCATCGCGCCCAGCTTCGAGGTATCGGCCCTGCACAGCGAGACGCAGTCCCTCGCGCGCGGCCAGGATGCCGAGTGGCGCTGGACGCTCCAAACCGACGACGCCGGGACCAACGTCATCTCGCTGGCCCTCAACCTGACCTGGCAGCCGCGTGATGGCAGTGCCCCGATCAGCAACGTCCCGGTCTGGAGCCAGGCGGTCCAGGTCCAGGCCGACTACGTGATCGGCGCCCTGACCGTGCCGCAGGCGAGCATCCTCGGCACGGCGCTCGGCCTGGTCGGCCTCGTCGCGCAGATTCCGCTGCTGGAAAAGATTCTCGAAACCCTCTGGGGCATGATCTTCGGGCGCCGCCGCCGCAAAAAGACCACCACCACCCGCCGCCGCAAGTGATTCCCGCCCACGGCCCCCCATCCTAAATCCTTCCCCCAAAATGAGGGAAGGACTTTTTCTTGCTTTGCTCCCCTTCCCTCCGCGCAGCGTGGGGGAAGGGGCCGGGGGATGGGGGGCCAGACGCAGCGTGGGGGAAGGGGCCGGGGGATGGGGGGCGCTCTTCTGTTTGCCTCTTACCCCGCCGCGCTTATACTTATCCCCACCAGCACCCGCTGGATGCTCCGCGCTGTGAGGGGGAATCGATGGCTCAGCATCTCGATGTGTTTGTCAGCTCCACCAAAGACGATCTGATCCCATACCGTGCCGCCGTCAAAGACGCGATCCTCAACCTCGGCCTGCACCCGATCGTGATGGAAACCTTCCCCGCTGAGGACGCAACCGCCGTTGAAGCCTGCCGCCGCTATGTCGAGGACGTCGAGCTGTTCGTCGGCATCTATGCCCACCGCTGGGGCTGGACTCCGCGCCCCGATCAGGGCGGCGACGGCGAGCGCTCGATCACCGCCCTCGAATTCGACTGGGCCACCGAGCGCGGCATCCCCCGCCTGTGCTTCATCATCGACGAGGATCATCCCTGGCCATTAAAGTGGGTCGAGGACGAGCCCGGCAAATCACGTCTGGCAGCCTTCAAAGCCAGCCTGAGCGAAGAGGTAATCCGCCGCACTTTCACCACGCCGGAAAATCTCGCCCAGCAGGTGACCGAAGCCCTGCACCACGCCGTGCTCAGGCTGACCGGGGGAGCGCCGGAAGTCGGCGGCTGGCGGCGGCCAACACCCCCGCTGCTCGCCCATCGTTTCGTGGGCCGTGCGCAGGACGTGAACGCGATCACCGCCCTGCTCCGGCAGCCCGGCGCGGCGGTCGTCGTGCGCGGATTGGGCGGTATCGGCAAGACCACCCTCGCCCTGCACCTCGCCCACCTGCTCAAAGACGATTTCCCCGGCGGCGTGTTGTGGGCGTCCCTGGGACCGGAAGCCAAATCGCCCGACACCGTCCTGCCCTCGATTCTGGCCGAGTGGGCGCAGGCCAGCCCCGCCGGGCGCACGCTCGAGCCGGAGCGTCTGACCCCCGATACCCTGCGGCGGCTGCTGGCGGACTCCGGCGGGCGCTTGCTGGCCGTGCTGGACGACGTGTGGCACCTCGCCCCCGCCCGCGAACTGCTCAAGGCCCTGCCCGATGGCACCGCCTGCCTGATCACCACCCGCCAGCCCAACGTCACGCTCGGTGAAAGTTACCCGCTGCTCAAGCTGAACGAGGCCGATGCCTGCGCCCTGCTGGCCGACCGTCTGCGCGCCGGCGGCGACGATCCCGACCCGCACGCCGACGGCCTGCGCGCCGTTGCGCGGACGCTCGACGGGCACGCCCTGGCCCTGGAACTGGCCGCCGCGCAGTTGATCACGCACGGCGCGGCCTATGCCCCCCGCCTGGCCGACCGCCTGAAACAGCAGTTGGAGAGCGAGAGCGAGTTCAGGCTGCTGAAAGTGGAAGACAGCGACTCCCGCGACGACAACCTGGAAGCCGCCCTTGAGTTGAGCTACGCGCCGCTGCCCGGCGATCTCAAGCAAAAATTCCGCGCTCTGGGCGTGATCGCGCCCGACGCCCCCTTCGCCCCGGCGACCGCCTTTGCCGTGTGGGGCGTGGACCCCGACGACGAGTCCGCACGCGACGCCGCCGAAGACGCCCTGGCCGGGCTGGTCAAGGCCGGGCTGCTGGCACGCCTGCCCGGCACCGACCGCCTGACCCAGCACATGCTGCTGCGCGCCTACGCCCGCGCCCTGGCCCGGCGCCACGACGAGCACGACTCCGCTCTGGGCCGCTACATCCGCCACGTGACTTTCGATCTGGTCCGGTTCTACGAATTGCCCATGCAGGACTGGAACACCCAGATCGGCCCGGACCTGCCGCACATCCACCACGTCGGCAACGCACTGTTGAGCGATGTGCAATCCTGGGTGCCGGGCGAGACGCCGCTGGAATCCCTGGCCCAGCCGGAGCCGCCCAACACCCTGCCTGCCGTCGATCCCGACGACGGCACCGCCCATGCGCTGCTGGAACGCGGCGAGGATTTTGCTTATCAAGTCATCCGTTACATTCACTATCGGAGCATAGGCGACGAGGGTCGGCGCTGGCTGTGGCTGGGGCTGGCCTGTGCCCGCCTGCGCAGCAGCCGCAAGCGTGAGGGTGTGGTCCTGAACGAGTTGGGTTTGTGGCACAACGCTCGTGGCCAGCAGCAGCCGGCCATCGGATACTACGAGGCGTCGTTGGTGATTGCTCGTGAATTAGGTGACCAGAAGGACGAAGGCACGACGCTCAACAACCTGGGCGCAGTGTATGACAACCTGGGGCAGGTTGAGCGGGCGCGCGACCTGTACGAGCAGTCGCTCGCCATCCGTCGCGAAGTGGGCGACCGCGCCGGCGAAGGCGCGACGCTCAACAACCTGGGCGCAGTGTATGACAACCTGGGGCAGTACGAACAGGCGCGTAACCTGTACGAGCAGGCCCTCGCCATCCGTCGCGAAGTGGGCGACCGCGCCGGCGAAGGCGCGACGCTCAGCAACCTGGGGCTGGTGTATAACAACCTGGGGCAGTACGAACAGGCGCGTGACCTGTACGAGCAGGCCCTCGCGATCCGCCGCGAGGTGGGCGCCCGCGCCGGGGAAGGCACGACGCTCAGCAACCTGGGGCAGGTGTATGACAACCTGGGGCAGTACAAGCAGGCACGCGACCTGTACGAGCAGTCGCTCGCCATCCGTCGCGAAGTGGGCGACCGCGCCGGGGAAGGCACGACGCTTAACAACCTGGGCGAGGTGTATCGTGGCCTGGGGCAGGTTGAGCAGGCGCGCGACCTGTACGAGCAGGCCCTCGCCATCCGTCGCGAAGTGGGCGACCGCGCCGGGGAAGGCGCGACGCTTAACAACCTGGGGCTGGTGTATCGCGCCCTGGGGCAGGTCGAACAGGCCCGCGAGCTGTACGAGCAGGCCCTCGCGATCCAGCGCGAGGCGGGCGACCGCGCCGGCGAAGGCACGACGCTCAACAACCTGGGGTACGTGTACGACAACCTGGGGCAGGTCGAGCAAGCGCGCGACCTGTACGAGCAGGCCCTCGCCATTCACCGCGAAGTCGGCAACCGGGCGATGGAAGGCACGACGCTCAGCAACCTGGGGTACGTGTACGACAACCTGGGGCAGGTCGAGCAAGCGCGCGACCTGTACGAGCAGGCCCTCGCCATTCACCGCGAAGTCGGCAACCGCGCCACGGAAGGCACGATGCTCAACAATCTGGGTGGCGTGTACTACGCGCTGGGGCAGTACGAGCAGGCACGCGACCTGTACGAGCAGGCCCTCGCCATTCACCGCGAAGTCGGCAAGCGCGCCACGGAAGGCACGACGCTCAGCAACCTGGGGCACGTGTACGACAACCTGGAGCAGGTCGAGCAGGCGCGTGACTCGTACGAGCAGGCCCTCGCCATTCATCGCGAAGTCGGCAACCGGGCGATGGAAGGCGCGACGCTCGACAACCTGGGCGCAGTGTATCGCAACCTGGGGCAGGTCGAGCAGGCGCGCGACCTGTACGAGCAGGCCCTCGCCATTCATCGCGAAGTCGGCAATCGGGCGATGGAAGCCGTCACCTGCTACAACCTGGGCTCGCTGCTGCACTATGCCTGGGGCCGCACCGCCGAGGCCATCACCTATTTAGAGCGCTGCGTGCAGATTGACGAGGAAATCGGCCATCCCGATCTGGAAAGTGACCGCGCCGACCTGGAAAAACTCCGCCGCATCCTTTCCGACCAATCGCCCCCCGACTGATCCCATGCCCGGCCCCGACCGTGCTATGATCGTCAGTATTGTTGCGCTCAGTCGTGGCGCGTAGTGAGCACCCCGCCCCCGCCCTGCTCCCCTTCCCTCCGCGCAGCAGTGGGGGAAGGGGCCGGGGGATGGGGGGCAGCAGTCCCACCACCCGCCCCAGCCCAGGCACGAGGACCGATCATGGCCGTTCCACCCACCCCCGATCCCTTCAGCGCCGACATCAAGCTGCTCGGCAACCTGCTCGGCCTGATCATCCGCGAGCAGCACGGCGCGCCCGCATTGGACACCGTCGAGCGCGTCCGGGCCAGCGCCAAGGCCCGCCGCGCCGGTGATCCCGCCGCGTCCGACGCCCTGGCCGCCCTGATCGACGATCTCGACCTCGCCGGGAAGCGCATCCTGATCAAAGCCTTCAGCAGCTTCTTCCAGTTGATCAACATCGCCGAGGATCAGCAGCGGATTCGCGTCCTGCGCGAGCGTGAGGCCGCCGGGGCGCTGCGCGAATCCATCGAGAGCGCGATCTGCACGCTGCACGACGCCGGAGTCACACCCGATCAGATGCGCGATCTGCTCGCCAGAATCCGCGTCCGCCTCGTCATGACCGCGCATCCCACCGAGGCCAAGCGCCAGGAGCTGCTCGTCAAGCTGCGCCACATCGCCCAGATGATGGCCCGGCGCGACCGCCAATCGCTGCTCCCCCGCGAGCAGGACGCCCTCGAATCCGCGCTGGCCGAGGAGATCGAGGAGCTGTGGCAGACGCGCCCCACCCGCGCCACGCGCGCCACCGTCGCCGACGAGGTGGATTTCGGCCTCTACTTCATCACCTCGGTCGTGATGGACGCCGCCGTCGAGATTCATCACGATCTGTGCGCGGCGCTGGCCCGCTGCTATCCCGGTGTAGACTGGGCCGATCTGCCGCCGCTGCTCAGCTATGCCTCGTGGATCGGCGGCGACCGCGACGGGAATCCCAACGTCACGCCCGAAGTCACCTGGCGCACGCTGCGCCGCCTGCGCGAAGCCGCGCGCCGCGCCTACCTGGACGAGATCGCCTTCCTGCGCGAGCACCTGACCGAAGCCACCAGCGAGGTCCCCGCCTCAGAGCCGCTGCGCCAGGCGGTTGAGGACGCGCGCGGATCGCAGCCGCGCTATCCCGGCGAGCTGTACCGCGAGCAGCTCGATCTGATCTGGTCGCGCCTGGAAGCCGACACCTACCGCAGTGGGGACGATCTGCTGGCCGACCTGAATCTGATGGTCGAGAGCCTGCGCGCCCACCGGGGCGAACGCGTCGCGCGCGGGGCGCTGGGCCGCCTGCTGCTCAAGGTGCGATTGTTCGGGCTGCACCTCGTCCCGCTCGACATCCGCGAGGACGCCCGCCGGCACGCCGCCGCCCTCGATGAAGTCTTCCGCCGCTACGAGCTGGCCGAAAACTATCTCGACCTGCCCGAAGCCGAGAAGCAGGCCCTGCTCGCCCGCGAGATCGCCAACCCGCGCCCGCTCTTCCCCGCCGCGCTCGACTTCTCCGACGCGACGAACCGCGTGATCGAGACGTGGCGGCTGATCGCGGACGCCCACGCGCGCTATGGTCCGGCGGTGATCGACAGCGTGATCGCCAGCATGAGCACCGCCCCCAGCGACGTTCTGGCGATGCTGCTGCTGGCGAGCGAAGTCGGCGTGGCCGGGCGCGTCGATCTCGTCCCGCTCTTCGAGACGATCCAGGACCTGCGCGACTGCCCCGCCGTGATGGATACGCTGTTCAGCACCCCGGTTTACCGCGCGCATCTTGCCGCCCGCGCCAACCGCCAGCAGATCATGCTCGGCTATTCCGACAGCAACAAAGACGGCGGCTATCTCGCCTCGAACCTCGGCCTCTACCGTGCCCAGCACCGTCTCGGTGAGCTGTGCCGCGAGCGCGGTATCCTGCTGGAGCTGTTTCACGGGCGCGGCGGCAGCATCGGGCGCGGCGGCGGCCCCGCCAACCAGGGGATTCTCGCCCAGCCGCGCGCCGCCATGCAGGGTCCGGTCAAGATCACCGAGCAGGGTGAGGTCATCGCCTACCGCTATGGCAACGCCGATATCGCCCGCCGCCACCTGCACCAGGTGATCCACGCCGTGCTGCTCAAGCTCGGACTGCCCAACGGCCCGGCCTCGCGCCCGGAATGGCTCGACGCGATGGAGACGCTGGCCGAAGCGGGCCGCCTAGCCTATCGCCGCTTCGTCTACGAGACGCCCGGCTTCCTCGACTACTGGCAGCAGGCCACACCCATCCAGGAATTATCGCTGGTCCCCATCGGCTCCCGCCCGGCCAAACGCGGCCAGGGCGGTTTCGCGCAGATTCGCGCCATTCCCTGGGTGTTCTCGTGGATGCAGAGCCGCGCCATCATCCCCAGTTGGTACGGCGTCGGCAGCGCGCTCGAAGCGTTCTGCGACGCCAGCGACGACTGCCCTGGTATGGGGATGCTGCAATCAATGTACGATGGGTGGCCGTTCTTCAACGCCCTGGTCGAGAACGTCCAGCTTGATCTCGCCAAGGCCGATATGGGTATCGCCGCGCTCTACTCGTCGCTGGTCGAAGATGAGGCCCTGCGTGACCGCATCTTCTCCGAGATCGTGGCCGAGCACGCCCGCGCCGTCCGTTGGATTTGCGCCATCACCCGCCAGACTGAGCTGCTGGAGCACGCGCCCGTGATGCGCCGCTCCATCGACCGCCGCAACCCCTACGTCGATCCCCTCAACTTCATCCAGGTGGCACTCTTGCGCCAGATGCGCGCGCTCGGCCCGGACGATCCCGCCTACGACTCGCTCGCGCAGACCTTCATGTTCACCGTCAACGGCATCGCCGCCGGGATGAAAAACACCGGCTAGCGGCTCCAGCGCTGTAACAACATAGGAGGATACAATACCCGGAGAACCTGCTGGTCCCTGTAGTTGCGCATAGGTTACTCAAGAGAAAACTCCTATGAATGGCAAATCATTCCTGATAGCGACTCGGAAAACACGGCGGTTGCGAGATTTTTTGGGAGTACCCGGTGCAGTACGCCGCTATATTCAACTGGCGCTACCGCTGTTTTTTATCTCTGCGACAACAGTTCTCAGTTTTGTACCGCTCATGCCCCGCTCTGCCGGCCACGGCGTGACCGAGACGGTCTTCTCAGCAGAACGAGCGATGAAGCATATCGAGGTCATTGCTCAAAGTCCACATCCCCTCGGTTCCAGACAGCAGGCGACTGTTCGGCAGTACCTGCTCGATACGCTGACCGCCTTGGGGTTGCAGCCAGAGGTGCAGGCGTTCCATACGGTGCAGAATGTGATGGCTCGGATACCGGGCACAACGTCGAGTGATGCGATTGTTTTGATGGCGCACTATGATTCGGTAAGTGTCAGTCCAGGGGCGGCGGACAATGCTTCAGGCACCGTCGTAATTCTAGAGACGGCCCGTGCGTTGCTGAACAACCCGCCACTTAAGAATGACGTGATTCTCCTCATCACTGATGGAGAAGAGTCTGGGCTGCAAGGGTCAACGGCATTTATCGAACATCACCCCTGGATGGATGATGTCAAAGTCGTGTTAAATTTCGACACCTTCACACGGGGACCAGCCACGCTGTGGCAGCTTAGCCCCCAAAATGGCTGGTTAGTACAACAGGCGGCTCAGTCCGGTATCCGCCCCGTCGTGGCACCCTATCTTTATTCCAAGGAAAGTGCCATACCCTACTCGACAGACTTAGACCCTTTCTTGAACCAGCAGGGGTCGGGTTACAATTTCTGGACCACCTATTCATTTTCGGAGAGTCATACCGCTGCCGATCGAATCGATATCGTCACAACGGGAAGTATTCAGAGCGCGGGAGATCAGGCGTTAGGTTTGACCCGTCATTTGGGAGCCAAAGATTTAAGCGAAACAAAAGCCCCAGACGAAACTTATTTCAATCTGGGTCCCTGGTTTATCCATTATCCTGTCGGGTGGGGAATGGCCTTGAACGTTCTTGGTGTAGTCGGGGCGGTTGGTGTGCTGGTGTTGGGGTGGCTCCGACAGCGGCTGTCCTGGAGGGGGCTGATTCTGGGAACGTTGCTCGCGAGTCTCGGCCTGCTGGTCGCCTCACTTGGCATGTTCGCGATCTGGCAAATGATCGACCATCACGCCTTCAGAACAGTATTCGAGCACATGAAGGCCGACCTTGACTTGCTAGGCACTTCATATCCCTGGCAACATACCCCCCACGATTTCGATTACTTCATCGGGTTTGAAGGCGCGACTCTGATAGCAGGATTCATCATCTACCTGGCAGCCCGAAAGTGGTTCAGCCTGTCTCAAATCATGGGAATCGTTGTTAGCATCTGGCTAGCTCTGCTTGTGGCGGCAGCCATATTGTTTGATGCGGTCAGCTACATGTTCGTTGGTCCAACCCTGGCAAGCGCACTGATTCTTGCGTTGAGTTATTTCCAGATATCAGGCTGGTCGAGACTCTTCTGGTATGGCTTGGCTTTGTTGGCCGCAGCTCCGGTCATTCTTGTGTGGGGGCCCGCTATTTACCTGTTCTTCATGGGCACTGCTTTAGGCTACCTGGCCGTACTGGTTCCGGCGACGATGCTCCTGGCCTGGACGATACTGCCTCAATTTGATCTGGCGCTGGCTCTCCTGCCCGGTTTCGATAGGTTTTCCTGGCGACAACGCCGGACTTTTCCCGCCCCCGATCTCAAAATCTGGGGTAGAATGGAATGAACTTTGAGGAATTTTCCTTGCTCATGACCATCTGGCGCGAGGAGAAAATGGAGCGATGACCAAAAAACTATTCAAGTACCCCACTCCCGAACCACCCAAGAAACGTTTTGACCTGAATCGGGCCCGCAAGCGTCTGTTCAAGGCGTTCGGCATTGGCGGCGACAAGAACAAGAAGCAGCACACCGCCGCGGCCAGCACCGCCCACACGCAGCGCCGCACCGGCAAATCTTTTGGCGCGGCCCGGCAGGCGCAAACTCCGTCTGGCCCGGCGCGCTTCTTCCGCCTGCGCAGCTCGAAGAAGTAACCCGCCCCGACACCGCTATACCCCTCTCCCCGCGCCCGTGTGGGAGAGGGGTTAGGGGCTGCTTTTTCCCCGTATCCAGCACGGGAAAGGGCCACCGCAGGCCCACTGATAGAAAACCGTAGGAACCCATCTGGCCCATTGATTCTCAGCCTGCGATACGGTAGACTCTCCGATCGCGCTGGCCTCAGAAACACCCGACCGCCGGCCCATTTTAGGCCAGCCGGCTCATTGACAAGTGTTCGGCTCGGCGGTACACTGTAGAACACACGTTCCTAACACATCCGTTCACATTCCACCCGATGACGCCCACCGGGCGCAGTCGCCTCAGTTCGCATCTGAGCATTTGCCAGAGGATTTATTCGCGATGTCCCAAAACCGGATCGTTGTGCGCGGCGCGCGCGAGCACAATCTGAAAAATATTGATGTGGTCATCCCGCGTGACAAGCTCGTGGTGATCACCGGGCTGAGTGGCAGTGGCAAAAGCTCCCTGGCGTTCGATACGATCTTCGCCGAAGGCCAGCGCCGCTACGTCGAATCGCTCTCGGCCTACGCGCGCCAGTTCCTCGGCCAGATGGACAAGCCCGACGTCGATCAGATTGAGGGCCTCTCCCCGTCGATCTCCATCGACCAGAAAAGTGTCAGCAACAACCCGCGCTCGACCGTCGGCACCGTGACGGAGATTTACGACTACCTGCGCCTGCTCTACGCGCGCGTCGGCATCCCCCACTGCCCCGTTTGCGGTGAGCGCGTCGAGGCCCAGTCGCCCCAGCAGATCGTGGAAAACATCGAGCGCTGGCCCGATGGCACCCGCGTCCAGATTCTCGCGCCCATCATCAAGGACCGCAAAGGGCGGCACGAGCGCGTGATCGAGGACATCCGCCAGGCCGGATTCGTGCGCGTGCGCGTCAACGGCGAGGTGCGCGACGTCACCGAAGAAATCGACCTGGCGCGCTACAAGAGCCACACCATCGAGGTCGTGGTAGACCGCCTGGTCATCCGCCACTTCGACGATCCCGACAGCGAGGAAGCCGGTGCCGCGCGCAGCCGCCTCACCGACTCGGTCGAGACGGCGATGGAAATGGGCGGCGGCGTGGTGATCGTCAACGACGTATCCGACGCCGACAACCCGGTCGATCACCTTTTCAGCGAGCATCTGGCCTGCGTCTATGGCCATGTCAGCCTGCCGGAGATCGAGCCGCGCACCTTCTCGTTCAACAACCCGCACGGCGCGTGCCCGGAGTGCCAGGGTCTCGGCGTCCGGCGCGAGTTCGACCCCGATCTGATCGTCCCGAACCAGGACCTGAGCATCGAAAAGGGCGCGCTCGCCCCCTGGGCCACCAACAACAGCGATAGCTGGACGCGCACCATCCTGATCGCAACCTGCCGCAAGTTCGGCATCCCGATCGATGTCCCCTGGCGCGAGCTGAGCGAGAAACAGCGGGAGCTGCTGCTCTACGGCACCGACCGCAAGATTCGCATCGATCACAGCCGCGCCGATGGCACGCACTTCTCGTTCAACACCGGCTTCGAGGGCGTGCTCAGTTCGACCGCGCGCCGCTACCGCGAGACGTCGTCCGACTACATGCGCGCCAAGTACGAAGAGTATATGAGCGAGCGCCCGTGCGAAACCTGTCACGGCAACCGCCTGCGCCCCGAAGCGCTGGCCGTCACGGTCGCCGATGAGCCGATCCACCACGTCACCGCCCTGCCGATCAAGGAGCTGCTGCGCTGGGTCCAATCGCTGCGCGGCACGGCTCCCCAGGTCAACGGGCACGCCCGCCTCTCCGAGCGCGATCTGATGATTGCCCACCAGATTCTCAAGGAGATCGAGGATCGCGCGCAGTTCATGGTCGATGTCGGGCTGGACTACCTGAGCCTGGGCCGCACGGCGGGCACGCTCTCCGGCGGCGAGGCACAGCGTATCCGCCTGGCGACGCAGATCGGCAGCCAGCTTACCGGCGTGCTCTATGTGCTGGACGAGCCGAGCATCGGCCTGCACCAGCGCGACAACGCCCGGCTGATCCGCACGCTCGAAGGGATGCGCGATCTTGGCAATACGCTGCTCGTCGTCGAGCACGATCACGAGACGATGCTGTCCGCCGACTGGATCGTGGACCTGGGGCCGGGCGCGGGCGAGCACGGCGGGCGCGTCATGGCCGAGGGCACGCCCCAGCAGATCATGGACAACCCCGACAGCATCACCGGGGCCTACCTCTCCGGTCGGCGCTGCATCGAGGTCCCGCCCCAGCGTCGCCCCGGCAACGGCCAGCAGATCATGATTCGCGGCGCGCGCGAGAACAACCTGAAGAACATCGATGTCGCCGTGCCGCTCGGCAAGCTGGTCGTCATCACCGGCGTCAGCGGCTCCGGCAAGTCTACCCTGATGATCGAGGTGCTTTACAAGCGGCTGTCCCAGGTGGTCTACGGCTCGAAGGACCGCCCCGGCCTGCACGACTCGATCGAAGGGCTGGAGCACATCGACAAGGTGATCCACATCGACCAGTCACCGATTGGCCGGACGCCGCGCAGCAACCCCGGCACCTATACCAAGATGTTCGACCTGATCCGCCAGCTTTTCGCCGACCTGCCCGAAAGCAAGATACGCGGCTACACCCCTGGCCGCTTCAGCTTCAACGTCAAGGGTGGGCGCTGCGAGAACTGTCAGGGTGAGGGCCAGCTTCGCATCGAGATGCAGTTTCTGCCCGATATTTACGTCCCGTGCGAGGTGTGTCACGGCACGCGCTACAACCACGAGACGCTGCAGGTCAAGTATAAGGGCAAGAGCATCGCCGAAGTGCTGGATATGACCGTCAGCGAGGGACTGGAGTTCTTCACCAACTTCCAGCCGATCCGCTCCAAGCTGGAGACGCTGGCCGCCGTCGGCCTGGGCTACATCCGCATCGGCCAGCCCGCCCCGACGCTCTCCGGCGGTGAGGCGCAGCGCGTCAAGCTCAGCCGCGAGCTGTCGAAGCGCGCCACCGGCCAGACGCTCTACGTCCTCGACGAGCCATCGACCGGCCTGCACACCGCCGACGTCGCCCGCCTGATCGAGGTCCTGCAAACACTGGTCGATCACGGCAACACGGTCCTGATCATCGAGCACAATCCGGACATCATCAAGGTGGCCGATCACATCATCGATCTGGGGCCGGAAGGCGGCGACGAAGGCGGCTATCTGGTGGCGGAAGGCACGCCCGAAGAGGTCGCCCAGGTCGAAGCCAGCCATACCGGGCGCTTCCTGGCCGACTATCTCGAATGGGCCGCCTGCCAGGACTGATCGCCACATCACCCCGCGCATTCCGTAGGGGCGAGGCTTGCCTCGCCCGCTGGGTAGGGCCGCAACCCCTACCCTTTTTGTTTCCCCTTGCACTAGGACCGAGAATGTCAGAGCGAGGCAATTCTCGCCTATTAGAATAACGGGCAAACCTTACTCTGCTAGAACAGGTACACGAGTTGCCTTCCCCGCTGGGCAGTGGTGAGGTTTTGACTGAAGCCTGTTTTGCCCCCCATCCTAAATCCTTCCCCCAAAATGAGGGAAGGACTTGAAAAACGCCACCCTGCTCCCCTTCCCTCCGCGCAAGCGTGGGGGAAGGGGCCGGGGGATGGGGGGACTCCAAGCAAAAAGGAGAGAACCACCGTTCCCTCTCCCCATTTCTGATCGCTGTGCCCGGCACTACGTCCCCGCGCACCCCATCCTACAATACATCCGCTGGGTAGGGCCGCAACCCTTACCCTTTTTGTTTCCCCCTTCCTACTACCGGCCCGCCCCACGCGGTGGGCAATCGTCAGCTTGGCAGGCTAGGCAAACCCTGCCGGTTTGCGCGAAAATAGTGTATGATGAGGCGCGCGCCGTTCGGCGTGTGGAACTGCTTGCCGGGCCTGCGAGTCCGGCTGTCTGCCGCAAGGAGTGTGTCGCGGATGAAACGGAAATCACCCTTACTGCTGCTCGTCCTGGTGCTGATCAGCCTGTCCGCCTGCGGATCGGAAGCGGTCAGCGAGGCGTATACCGCCGCCGGCGACGGCACCCGGCCCAATGAGCTGAGCCGCACCTCGACCTTTCTCACCGACGACGACCTGAATGTTGTCATCAAGCTCGGCTCTCACAACCGCACCCTGCCCGTGCGCGCCGAGTTCATCGCCCCCGACGGCTCGCGCTATGCCACCGATCCGCTCGATGCCGATCCGACGGTGGGCGAAATCGTGCTGGGGCTGGACTGGGAAGCGCAGGGTACGACCGCCTGGCCGACCGGCGAGTGGCAGGTTGATGTGTATGTTGAGGACGAGCGAGCCGAGCAGTTGACCTTCCAGGTTCAGGCGGCGCAACCGCCCGCCGAGGGCTAGCCGATGTGCATTATTCCACGCCAGATTCATGTGAAAAAGCTACTATTCAGTCGATCGGACTCCGGTGTATACTGAGCATAAGTTAATTAATGCCGCTTTCGTCCTTTGTCAATCTAAAGCCTATTGATCTGTCCTGAGAGTACGAGGAGAATTCCGACTTATGGCTGTTCAGGCACAAGCAACCGAGCACATCAATCCCTACGAGGTTGCCCTTCGTCAGTATGATCGTGCAGTTGCCTACTTAGATTTACCCGCTGGCATCAAAACCTTCCTGCGCTACCCCAAACGTGAATTGTCGGTGAACTTCCCGGTCCGCATGGACAACGGTGATATTCGCATGTTCTCCGGCTACCGCGTACACCATAACACCGTGCTCGGCCCCAGCAAGGGCGGCATCCGCTACGCGCCCAGAGTCGATATCGACGAAGTGCGCGCGCTGGCGATGTGGATGACCTGGAAATGCGCGCTCGTCAACCTGCCCTACGGCGGCGCGAAGGGTGGCGTGGTCTGCGACCCGTACACCATGAGTCAGAACGAGCTGGAACGCCTCACCCGCCGCTATGCGACCGAGATCATCCTGTTCATCAGCCCGCATGGCGACATCCCGGCCCCCGACATGGGCACTAACGCCCAGACGATGGCCTGGATCATGGATACCTACAGCATGACCGTCGGCTATTCCGTCCCGGCGATCGTCACCGGCAAACCGATCAATGTCGGCGGCAGCCAGGGCCGCACCGAAGCGACCGGGCGCGGCGTGATCATCTGCATGGACGAGGCGCTGCGTCGGGGCGGGCACACCAATCCCAGCGAGATCCGCGTTGCGATCCAGGGCTTCGGCAATGTCGGCACCTACGCCGCCAAGCACGCCTATGACCTCGGCTACAAGATCATCGCCATCAGCGACGTTACCGGCGGCTACTATAACGGCAAGGGCCTCGATATCGATGACGTGATGGCCTACACCCGCACCAGCCAGCATCATCAGCTTGCCGGCTATCCCAACGCCGACCCGATCAGCAACGAAGAGCTGCTCGCGCTGGAATGCGACGTGTTGGCCCCGTGCGCGCTCGAAAATCAGCTCACCGGAGACAACGCCGCCAATATCAAGGCGTTCCTGGTCGTGGAAGGCGCCAACGGCCCGACCACCCCCGAAGCCGACGATATCCTGTTCTCCAAGGGCGTCGAGATCATCCCCGACATCCTGGCGAACGCGGGCGGCGTGACCGTCTCCTACTTCGAGTGGGTCCAGGGCTTGCAGTCGTTCTTCTGGGATGTCGAAGAGGTGAATCGCCAGCTGCGCCGCGTGCTGATCAGGGCCTACGACGACGTGGTCCAGACGCGCGACCAGTACGAGGTCGATATGCGCACCGCCGCGCAGATCACGGCGATCAAGCGCGTGGGCGACGCGACCCGCACGCGCGGCATCTATCCGTAAACCGGAACTCTAAGACAAACTCGGGGCCAGCGCACCACTACGGCTCCGACATAGTCTTACTTTGTGGGGGCAAGCGCAGGTGGCTTGCCCCCACCGCATGCTGTAGGGTCCTCCAACCCTGGGAGTTCAAAATGTCAACTTCAAGCCGCAAACAACTGAATGGGGTAGTGGTGAGATTTTGACTGAAGCCTGTTTGCCCTCCATCCTAAATCCTTCCCCCAA
>JAAYCM010000100.1 GCA_012729765.1 Chloroflexota bacterium
CGCAAGCCGGATGGCCTGTTCGTAGGCGGGAGCGGCCTGCACCGGATCGACTGGTCGGTCCCGAAATTCGAGATCGGCTACTGGCTGCGCACCAGCCTGACCGGGCAGGGCTATATGACCGAGGCCGTGAGCGCGATCACGCGCTTTGCCTTCGAGACGCTGGGGGCGGTGCGCATGGAGCTGCGCTGTGACGCGGAGAACGTGCGCAGCGCGGCGGTGGCCGAGCGGGCGGGATATGTGCTGGAGTCGCGGCTGCATCACGATATGCGGGGAGTCGATGGCCGGCTGCGCGATACGTTGTTCTTCGTGCAGTTCCCGCCGGAAAGCTAGAGGCTGTTATGTACTTGTGGAGCGAGGATGCGCCAGCGGCAGACAGCCGGATTGTGTAGGAGTAAGGCAAGCCCTACCCGGCGGGCGAGGTATTGCTCTGCCCCTTCCCACCATCCTAAATCCTTTCCCAAAATGAGGGAAGGACTTGAAAAACGCCGCCGTACTCCCCTTCCCTCCGTGATACGTGGGGGATAGGGGGCAAAAGTGCATAACACGCTCTAGCGCCTGTGGTGGCGGGGATTCGGTTCCTGCCCGGCGCGGAAGAGCTTCTGAGCGTCGGCCAGCGTGTCGCAAAACAGGTATTTTTGCTGGCTGGTCATGATCCCCAGGCTGGTCGCCATCGCGCGCAGATAGGGGGTTGCGCCGACAATCGCCACGTGCGCGAGCCGGCTGTCATACAGGTTTTGCAGCCGGATGAGTTGGGGAAACAGCCGGGCCGGGAGCAGGTCAATGGTGCTCACATCGGCGATTACGTCAATAGCTTCGTCTGGCGGCAGCGCGGAAAAGAAGGTTTCTTCCTGGCGGGTCAGAGTGATGAGATCATCGTCGGTGATGGTTCCACTGAAGCGACAGTACAGAACAGCTCGATCGACTGGTTGTATCTCAACAGGCATCGCTCTCGCCTCATAAGACCGCTGGTCGTTCCCACACCTCGATTTCATTGTAGGGGCAGGCGGCGCTGGTGGCAAGCATTTCAAACCGGCAGCCCGGCGAGCGCTTTACAAGCACCGGCAAGCTGTTTATACTTGACGTTAAATCATCTGCTGGCAGCCTGGACACGATGCAACCAACCATGTTCAACCGGAATCATCATCACGTAACCTGATAGTCATCTTTCTGGCGCCCATAAATGCGATTCGAGCGTGGACGATGGACGCCCACGCTTTTTTTGTGTCTGCTGCCCGGATGATTGTGCCTGACCTGCCTAACGAAGGAGTTCGAAACCATGCCCAAAATTGATGCCCGGCTGCCCAAAGGGATGCGCGATTTTCTGCCCGAAGAGGTGCTCAAGCGCCAGTACGTGATCGGCGTGATCCGGGACACGTTCCAGACCTACGGCTTCGAGCCAATCGAGACGCCCGTGCTGGAGATGGAAGAAACGCTGATGGGGAAGTATGGTGCGGACGCCGAGAAGCTGATCTTCCTGGCGCAGCACCCCGGCGGCAAAGAGCAGCTTGCCCTGCGCTATGACCTGACGGTTCCACTCAGCCGCTACGTGACGATGCACGAAAACGACCTGCTGATGCCGTTCCGCCGCTATCACATCGCGCCGGTGTGGCGCGCCGAGCGCCCACAGAAGGGCCGCTACCGCGAGTTTTACCAGTGCGACGTGGATATCGTGGGGGTGGCCGAGATGTCTGCCGATGCCGAGATCGTCAGCCTGCTCACAACGGTGCTGCGGCGGCTGGGCTTTCGGGATTTCACGGTCAAGATCAACAACCGTAAAATCCTGGTCGGGATCGGAATCTACGCGGGCGTGCCGGACGCGCAGCTTGGCGGCCTGTATCGCAGCATCGACAAGCTGGACAAGATCGGGCTGAATGGCGTCGTGGCGGAGCTGCGCGAGGGCGGGATCGAAGAGGCGGTCATCACGCGCATGATGGGCCTGCTGGAGCCGCGCGAAGATGGCGGCGGGTTCGAGCATCTGCGGGGCCTGCTGGCCGATATCCCGATCGCGCAGGAAGGCGTGCGCGAGCTGGAAGAGATGCTGGCCGCGATGGATGCGCTGGGCGTGCCGCGCGAGAATACGGAAGTCGATGTCGCCATGGTGCGCGGCCTGAGCTACTACACCGGCCCGATCTACGAGACGATCATCACCAGGCCGGATAACCTGGGCAGCGTGACGGGCGGTGGGCGCTATGACGAGCTGGTGGGGCTGTTCCGCAAGCAAAGCCTGCCGACGACCGGGTCCAGCCTGGGGATCGAGCGCATCATCGACCTGATGGACCTGCTCGACCTCTACCCGCCGGCGCTGACCGGGACGGTCGTGCAGACGCTCGTCACGGTCTTTGGCGCGGAGAGGGAAGCCGAGTCGCTGCGGCTGGCAAGCGAGCTGCGCGGGGTGGGCATCCGCACCGAAGTATATTTGCAGCCGAAGAAGAACATCGGCAGGCAGGTGCAGTACGCCGACCGGAAGGGCGTGCAGGTGGTCGCCTTCCTGGGCGCGGACGAGATTCAGCAGGGCGTGGTGAACTTTAAGCGGCTGCGCGACGGGCAGGAAGTCCGCGTGCCGCGCGCCGGGGCCGCCGAAGCGGTGCGTAAGCTGCTGGTGGAGTAGTTCACCATCTCCCCCCATCCTGAATCCCTCAGCCCACAAGGGGCGAGGGACTTCAAATTTGCTGCCGCAAGCATCGCCCCTACAATATCCCTTTTCCCCTTCCCTTCACGCCAGTGTGGGGGAAGGGGAGAGGGGACGGGGGGAATGTATCCCGCGCTAGGCGTCGTGGTCCCACAGGTAGATGATAAGATCGTGCTCGAAGGTAGGCGCGCCGAGACGATGCAGCAGGGCTAACACCTGGGCGCGGTGGTCCGTCCCGTGATTGACCATGTGCACCAGGATTTGCCACACGGTGTTGGTCACCGGCTCCGGGAAGCGTGAGACGGGATACGTCACTTCGCGCAAAAGCTGCGCGTCGTCCAGATGCGCCACACAATCCAGCACGCGCCGCTCGACGCCCACCCAGTATTCGAACACGGCCCGGCGGCTGTCGAACGGGGCAGGATCGAGCCGGTCGGGTGCGGGCACGTCCTGCACGCGCGCCAGCCAGCGCTCATCGACGCTCATCACGTGGACCATATGGTTGCGGATCGACCCGATCGAATAGTCGAACTCCTGGGTGAACTGCGCCTCGCTCAGCATCAGGATGCTTTCCCATAGGCGGCGGTGCTGAGCATAGTTGTAGGTGTGCAGCGTGCGAATCGAATCAGCGTTCATGAGCGGCTCCTTTCGGGCAGATAGGCGCTAGAGCGTGTGATGTACTTCGGAACGCTGGACGAGGCGAACGACACGCCCCCATCCTAAATCCTTCCCCCAAAATGAGGGAAGGACTTGAAAACCGCCGCTGTGCTCCCCTTCCCTCCGCGCCAGCGTGGGGGAAGGGGCCGGGGGATGGGGGGTAAGCGTGCATAACAGCCTCTACGAGTCAGGCTCGGAATGGGCGTGCATCTGGTGATCCAGCCAGCCGCGCGGCAGATCGATGTTGAAATAGACGCTGACGGCTTCGCCGGTCTGGGGGTGGGTCGCATCGAGCACGTCGAACCAGTGCCCCTCGTGCTGGATCAAACGCTGGCGGCCCGCTTTGAGTCCGAGCAGGCGCAGCACGGTATATTCTTCCGGGATGCTGAGCACAATATAGGCATCTGCGACGCTCTGGCCGCTGCCGGTGCTGCGGATCGCGTTGAGCAGGCCGGTCGCCCAGGCGCGATGATAGGCCGAGCGCGCCTGATCGCCCTGTTTCACATAGATGTAATCCGCGCTCATGTGCGCTTCGATGTCCAGATAGTTGTAGGCCAGCAGATGCTCGACGGCTACCAGCGCCGCGTCGAGATCGCCCGCGAGCAGGGCAGCCCGCAGCGCCTCGACATTCGTCATATCGTGGACATAGGGCTGATAGGCATCGGAGCGCGCGTAGGCCATGCGCAGCGTGTGAAAATCCGCCCCGGCGGGCTGGGCCTGGGCGTCGGCCAGCAGGTCATGGTAAGTCATGCGACTCGTCCTCTGTGGATCTCCGAACGGACTCTTCCAAGCATAGCGCACGGGGAGATTCTGCGCCATGCGCGCGGCCCTATTCCGTGTCGTCCGGGGTCGTCTGGTTCTGCTCGACGGTGCGCAGCAGTCCTGCGATCAGCGCCTCGCGCTCAGCGTCGGAGAGCCGCGCCGCCGGGTGATTGAGCTGGTAGAGGTCGGGCGGCATGCGGCCACTGCGGATCTCGTCCTCGATGCGCTCGACCAGCGTCTTGGGCGCGAACGGCTCGTCGGGGTCAATATCCGACACGGCGTGGCGGTCCCACTCCGAGAAGTTCAAATCCTCGCGCCCCTCGACCACGTCATAGGCCAGCAGCCACGATACCGGCGCGATGCGGGAATACCAGGGCCATTGCGTCTCGTTGCTGTGGCAGTCGTAGCACGCCTGGACGGTCCGCGCGCGCGTTTCGGGCGAATCCCAGACCGGCTCGCGGATCACGGGCGGGTTGCCGGGCCGCGCCGGGATCAACTGGATCGCGGCGAACACCACCAGCACGATCCCGGCGTTGATCGCCAGCGTGGTGATCCACCAGCGGCGCGAAGGCGGGCTGCCGGGTGGGTGGGGGAGTCGTAGGCGCATGTTCTCCTCGCTTCTGGACACAGGCCGGGTGGCGGATACAGCGGCTCGGCTTGATTATAATCACGCACCGCCGCCCCGACACACACGCAGCGGCGGACCCATCGCACCGGCCCGCCGCTGAACACGCTAAGCTGTCAGCAATCTGCCGAAATTTAGTTCGGAATCAGGTCCGGCTTCCAGACTTCCCAGACCTTGCCGACCAGCGCGGGGCCGGGCTTGAGCGTTGGCTGGCCGGGCTGCCAGCCGGCGGGCGTTACTTCGCCGGTGGCGCGCACGTGCTGGAACGCTTTCACCTGCCGGATCAATTCTTTGATATTGCGTCCCACCGAGGGCGTCATGACTTCCATCGCCTGGATCACGCCGTCCGGGTCGATGATGAAGCGCCCGCGAATATCGACGCCGGCATCTTCGTCATAGACGCCATACACGCGCCCGATGCGCCCGCCCGCGTCCGAAAGCATGGCGAACGGCACGCCGCCGGGGACCATCTTCTTCAGTTCTTGTTCCTGCCAGATTTTGTGAGAAAAGTGACTGTCGGTGCTGACCGCGAGGACCTGCACGCCCAATGCCTGGAGCGCGTCGTAGTGTGCGGCAACTGCCGCTAGCTCGGTGGGTCAGACGAAGGTGAAGTCGCCGGGGTAGAAGCACAACAGAATCCACTGCCCGGCGTAATCGGACAGCGTGACTTTCTTGAAGCTGCCGCCGACAAAAGCATTCGCCTCAAAATCGGGGGCCGGTTTGCCAACACGTGCCTGCATGCTGATCTCCTTCTGCTGCTCGCGGGGGGATGCGTCGGGGGCGGCGCTCGTCTCCGAAGCCGCAATCGGCCCGCGCACCGGCTGGGTACATTTAAGCGTCTCGTCAGCCATAGATTCTCCTTTGCAACTAGGCAGGAACGGTGTGAGCCTGATCCAGGCTCGCCGCCTGTTCATAGTTTAAGCAGCGACGCGTGCGCCAGCCAGTGAAGAAAGTCACCAGTTTGATTGCGTCGAAGGGCTGGAGCGCAGCCCCCAAAGAGCGGTACACTTTGCCCGGTCCGCACGGGCGGAAAGCATGCGAGTGAGAGAGCGAAAGGAACGTGATCTATGGGACGCGTGGACAACAAAGTCGCAATTGTGACCGGCGGCGCGCTGGGCATTGGGCGGGCGACCTGCCTGCTGCTGGCGCGTGAAGGGGCGGTGGTAGCCGTGACGGATATTCTGGACGAGCCGGGGCAGGCGGTGGTCGAGGAGATCCGGCACGCGGGAGGCCGGGCGGCCTACTGGCACCTGGACGTTTCGAAGGAGCGCGAGGTCGAGCAGGTATTCGCGGCGATCAAGACCGAGTTCGGCGCGATCCATATCCTGGTCAACAACGCCGGGATTTCGGGCGCGGACAGGCCGCCGCACGAGATCACCGAGGCCGAATGGGACGCGATCTTCGCGGTCGATGTGAAGGGCGTTTTCTTCTGCACCAAGCACGCCGTACCCTCTATGCGCGCGGCGGGCGGCGGCAGCATCGTCAACCTGTCGTCGATCTACGGGCTGATCGGCTCGGCGGACGTGCCGCCCTATCACGCCGCCAAAGGCGCGGTCCGGCTGATGACCAAGACCGACGCGATCTTCTACGCCAAAGACGGGATTCGCGTCAACTCGGTGCACCCTGGCACGATCATGACCGAACTCGTGGCGGAGATGGCGCGCAACTCACCGGAAGGTTACGAGCAGTACATGGAAGGCCGCAACCGCATTCACCCGATCGGGCATCCGGGCGAGCCGATCGACGTGGCCTACGGCATCCTGTACCTGGCGTCGGACGAGGCCAAATTTGTGACCGGGGCCGAGCTGGTGATCGACGGCGGCTATACCGCGCAGTGATCCCCGGCCCGGCAGTGTCTATCTAGACAATGCTAACCCCCCATCCTAAATCCTTCCCTCACAAGGTGGGAAGGACTTGAAAAACACCGCCGTGCTCCCCTTCCCTCCGCGCCAGCGTGGGGGAAGGGGCCGGGAGATGGGGGGAATGTATCACTGCCTCTAGCGCACGAACAGCGTGATCGTATCCGGCTCGCCGGGAATGTCGTTGCGGAAGGCGATGATGTCCAGCGTGTGCGAGCCGGTGCTGTCGGGCGTGTAGGTGAACTCGCCATCGAATCGCGCCTGGTTTTGCACAAAGAGCGTATCGAGCGGGATATTGAAGCGCCGCAGTTCGACGCGCGTGATGCCTTCGCGGTCGGTGGCCGAGAAATCAATGGTGACCGGATCGCCCAGGCTCACCTGTGTGTTATCAGCCGGTGACTGGATCGTCAGCGCCGGGCGCAGCTCCGCCGGGATGGTGTTGGTCGCCGGGGGCGCGGTCGGGCCGCCGCTGCCGGGGTCGTCGTCGCCGCCGATCAGCGCGCTGCCGAGCAGCACGACGATGACGATCAGCACGATCCCGGCCACCAATGCCCCGCCGATCCACAGCGCGCGCTCCATCGTCGCGTCGCGCGGCTCCTCGACCGGCGGCACATCGTAGGGCGTTTCGACCACCGGCTCCGGCTGGTACTCGTACACGGGCGGCTCATACGCGGGCGGCGGGGGTGCGCTGTAGCCCTGCCCGGCGGGGAGCGTCGGCTCGCCCACCGTCGGCACTTCGGCATAGTGCGGCGGCTGCGTCGGCGGGATGGTCGGCTGCAAGTCCGGATCATCGTCCTCGCCGGCGCGGGCCATCAGGTCGCGCTCGATCTCGTCGTCCAGGGCTTCGGCGTTGGGATCGCGCTCCGGGCGCAGGGGTACACCACTGTCAACGGCCTGCTGCTCGTCGAAGAGCGTCTGTTCGGGCAGGCGGCCAGGGGCCTGAGTCTGCAGCACGCGCTCCAGATCGTTCGCCAGATCGAGCGCCGAGGGGTAGCGGTCCTCGCGGTTTTTGGCGAGCGCCCGGTCGATCACCGGCTCGATGCTGGCCGGTAGGCTGGGCTTGATCGTGTGCGGCGCGGGCGGGCGTACATCGAGATGCTGGTACATCAGGCCATGCGGCGTCTCGGCGGCGAAGGGGACCTGGCCGAGCAGCATCTGGTAGATCAGCACGCCCAGCGCGTAGATGTCGGTCCGGCCATCGACCGGCTCGGCGCGCCACTGCTCCGGGGCCATATAGGTCGGCGTGCCCATGACCGATCCCTCCGCCGTGAGGCCGGTGGTCGGCTGGCCGCCCAGCATCTTGGCGATCCCGAAGTCGGTCAGGTAGGCGTCACCGTCGGCGTCGAGCAGGATATTTGTCGGCTTGAGGTCACGGTGCACGATCCCGCGCTGGTGGGCATAGGCCAGCGCCGACGCGATCTGGCGGGTGAGCCTGAGCACGCGTGCGACGGGCAGCGATCCTTCGCGGCGCAGCTCCGTCGCCAGATTGCCGCCTTCGATCAGCCGCATGACGAGATAGGCGCTCCCGTTGTCGCGGCCAAAGTCATAGACCGGCACGATATGCGGGTGGTTAAGCTGGGCGATGATCTGGGCCTCACGCTGAAAACGGCGCATGAACTCGTCGTCGGCAGCCAGATGATCGGCGATAATCTTGATGGCGACTTCCCGCTCCATGCTGGGCTGGCGCGCGCGATAAACGGTCGCCATCCCGCCCCTGCCGATCGGTTCGATAAGCTCGTACGGTCCAAGTTGCTTGCCGGAGAGATCAGTCATAGTGCCTCGCAAAATGTAAAGCTGCCGGAATACCCGCTGCATCCCGGTGTGCATAGTATGTACCCGGATAGTATCACACTTAGGGCCGGGCGGCCTAGTGGCGGCCTGTCTGGAACACGCTATACTGCACAATCCGGCCCGCCGCCATCACGAGAGGATGCCCGATGACACGCCAACGCCTCGCCCCGACCAGCACACTTTTTACGCAGACGGCCCGCATCACGCCCGGCGCGCGCGTGCTGCTGCTGTATGTTGACGATCCGGCGCTGGCCCGCTGGGCGGTCGCGCAGGCCGGGACGGGGGGGCAGGTCTGGGCGCTGCACGCTTCGCATCACGCCTTGCAGCAGCTCGACCGGCTGCCCGGCCTGCGGCTGGACGACGCGGTCTATCCCGATCCGGCGGTGCATGGCCCGGCGGACGTGGCGCTGCTCGAAATCCCTAAGGGGCGCGAGTTCGTGCGGGCCTATCTCTGGACGGCGGCCCAGGCGCTGCGCTCCGGCGGGCAGCTTTATCTGGCCGGGCCGAACGCGGGCGGCGCGAAATCCGCGATCAAAGACGCCGCCGACCTGCTCGGCAGCGCGCCGGTGCTCACCTACAAAAGCGGGCACCGGATCGCGCTCGGCACGCGGCCCGACGATCTGCACGTCCCTCCCGGCTGGGCCGATCCGCCGCCCTGGGAAGCCCAGACGCGCGTTTTCGAGCGGCCCGAAGGCGACTATACGATTGTGACCATGCCGGGCGTGTTTAGCTGGGAACATCTCGACGAAGGCACGGCGCTGCTGCTCGATCACCTGGGCGCGCAGCCGGGCCAGGATGTGCTCGACATCGGCTGCGGCTACGGCATCCTGGGGCTGGCGGCGGCGCGCGCCGGGGCACAGGTGACGATGGTCGATGACGATCTGTTGGCGGTGCGCTGTGCGCGGGCCAGCGCCGAGATCAACGGCCTGGCGGCGCGCTGTACCGTGCTGCCGAGCGACATCACGCGCGCGGTCGAGGATCAGCAGTTCGACCTAGTCGTCTCCAACCCGCCGTTTCACCGCCATATCGAGGTCACGACCACGCCGGGCCAGCGCATCGTGCGCGAGGGCTACGAGCGGCTGCGGCGCAACGGGCGGCTGCGCATCGTCGCCAACAGCTTCCTGCCCTACGACCGCGTGATGCTGGAGCAGTTCGGCAGCGTGGAGACGCTGGCCGACGACGGTCGTTTTCGCGTGCTGGAAGCCGTGCGCCGCCGGGGCGGGGCCGGCGCGTAGACGTGGGCGATAAGCCGCCGTTTGCGCTAATCTCTAGGTGAAGCACGCCTCAACGTTGCACGCGAGCGCTTCCTAATCTCGGTGAAACCTGCCAGGCCAAAGGAGTTCCAGATGGCAAAAGAATATGATGTCGTCGTGTTAGGTGGGGGTCCAGGGGGCTATGTGGCTGCGATCCGCTGCGCCCAGTTGGGCCTCAAAACCGCCGTAGTCGAGAAACAGTGGTGGGGCGGGGTGTGCCTGAACGTCGGCTGTATTCCTTCCAAGGCGCTGCTGCGCAATGCCGAGCTGGCGCATATCTTCCAGCACCGGCTCAAGGATTTTGGCTTTAGCGCCGAGGGCGGCGTCCAGGTGGATTACGGCGCGGCCTTCAAGCGCAGCCGCCAGGTGTCGGAACGCCTGGTCAAGGGCGTGGGCTTCCTGATGAAGAAGAACAAGATCGACACCTATGACGGCTGGGGCACCATTCAGGACAAATCGACGATCAACGTCGAGCTGAACGGCGGCGGCAGCGAGACACTGACCACCCAAAACCTGATCATCGCCACCGGCGCGACCAGCGGCGTGCTGCCCGGCACGCAGCTTTCGGACCACGTGATCACGTATCTGGAAGCGATCCTCTCCGAAACGCTGCCCAAGAGCATCGTCATCGTGGGGGCGGGGCCGATCGGCGTCGAGTTTGGCTACGTGATGCACAATTACGGCGTGGACGTGACCATTGTCGAGTTTCTGCCGCACCTGCTGCCGGGCGAGGATGTTGAAGTCTCGACCGAGCTAGAAAAGCAGTACAAGCGGCAAGGCATCAAGTTTATGGTCGGGACGCGCGTGGAAGCGATCGAGGACACGGGCAGCGGCGTGAAAGTGTCCGTGCGCCAGGGCGAGGGCGAGGTGCAGGAGCTGACCGCCGAGAAGGCGATGCAGGCCATCGGCTTCAAGCCGCGCCTGGAAGGCTATGGCCTGGAGAATATCGCAGACCTGGAGATCACCGAGCGGCGCGCGATCGCGGTCGATGACCGCATGGCAACCAATGTGCCCGGCGTGTGGGCGATTGGCGACGTGACCGGCAAGCTGATGCTGGCCCATGTCGGCAGCGCACAGGGGATTATCTGCGCGGAGAATATCGCCGGGGTGGAGACTACCACGCTCGATTACCGCATGATGCCGCGCGCGACCTACTGCCAGCCGCAGGTTGCCAGCTTCGGCTATACCGAGCAGCAGGCCAAAGACGCCGGTTTCGAGATCAACGTTGCCAAGTTCCCCTTCCAGGCCAACGGTAAGGCGCTCGGCCTGGGCGAGACGGCTGGTTTTGTGAAGATCATCAGCGACAAGCAGTATGGCGAGATTCTGGGCGCGCACATGATCGGCCCGGACGTGACCGAGCTGCTGCCGGAGCTGACCCTGGCCCAGAAATGGGAGCTGACCTCGTATGAGATCGCGCAGAACGTCCACGCCCATCCCACGCTCTCCGAGGCGCTGATGGAAGTGGCGCACGGGCTGGAAGGGCATATGATTAACCTGTAGGCCGCCTCAGGCGTGAAGGGGTAGGGGGACACAAAGCAAGAAGCAAGGAAGATGATGCGCACCGCCGATGTTAACGCTGTCTTGACGCCATCCGCTGACAAAACACAGTCGTTCACCAACCTTTCAGATGCTTCGCTGCAGGCGGCGCTCAACGCCCATGCGCGAAGCAGCCTGCGCCCGGTGGCGCTGGGCGTGGGCCTGGTCTATGCGCTGCTCGCGGCGGGGCTGCTGCTAACCGAATCGACCTCTGAGGCTGCCGCTGCTGCGCTTTCGAGCGCGGGAGTGGCAGCTATCCTTTTGGCGCTGTTCTATCTTCTTAACTTCTGGCAGCCGCCGCTGGCCTGGGCGCAGCCGCTCATCGTCGGCCTGGGCGGGCTGGTGCTGCTCAATAACGTCTTTGTGCACCTCACACTCGATCTCGGCCAGCAGGCCGATTTTTTGCTGGTAATCGTCGGCGCGGGCTTTCTGCTGCTGTCGGCGCGCTGGCTGGTGGTGCTGCTCGTCATGACCGGGCTGGCCTGGGCGCTGGTGGCGCTCGAAGGCTATTCCTACGTGGGCTGGCGCTATATTGCGATGGCCTACGCGGCGGCGGTGATGGTCGCCGTCATAGCCCATATCAGCCGCGTGCGGGTGCTGCGCCGCCTGGAGCAGTTGCGCTGGCACGATCAGCAGCGCCAGGTCGAGCTGGAAGCGGCGGTGCAGGATGCGCGCCAGCATGCGGAACGCTTCCACGCGCTGGCCGACGCTGCCTTCGAAGGGGTCGCGGTGCTGATGGATGGCCAGATCGTAGACGCCAACCCCGCGCTGGCGGAGATGCTCGGTTATGCATCGGTGGACGAACTGATCGGACGCCCACCCGCCGCCTTTGTCGCCCCCGAAGCGCGCGAAGCGCTCCGGCAGGCCATCGTGACCGGTGAGCCGGAATCGATTGAAGCGGTGGGCCTGCGCCGGGATGGTGAGCGCCGCTTGCTGGAGCTGCATCACGGCAGGATACCGTACCGTGACGGAGTGGCGCGGGTGGTGGCGGTGCGCGATATCACCGAGCGCAAGCAGACCGAAGCCGCGCGCGAGCAGTTGATCGAAGAGCTGGACGCCTTCTCGCATACCGTCGCCCACGACCTGAAAAATCCGCTGGCGCTGATGCAGGGTTATGCCGAGCTGCTGCTGGCAACCGAGAGAACCCTGACCCGCGACGAGCGGCTGAACTATCTGGAGTTGATTGTGCAGAACGCGTTCAAGATGGGCACGATCATCGACGAGCTGCTGCTGCTGGCCCACCTGCGCCAGGACGAAGTGCCCGCACTCCCGGTGCAGATGGGCGCGGTCGTGGCCGAAGCCTGCCAGCGTTTGAGCTATATGATCGACGAGTATCAGGCCGGGCTGGTGCTGCCGGAACACTGGCCGATGGTGCTCGGCCACAGCACGTGGATCGAGGAAGTCTGGATCAATTATCTGAGCAACGCGATCAAGTATGGCGGCCAGCCGCCCCGGCTCGAACTGGGCGCGGATGTCCTGCCGGATGGCCGCGTGCGCTGCTGGGTGCGCGATAACGGGGCCGGGCTGACCGCCGACGAGCAGCGCCAGTTGTTCGTGCCGTTTACGCAGCTCAGCGATCTGAATACCAAAGGGCACGGGCTGGGGCTGTCGATCGTGCGCCGGATCGTCGAGAAGCTGGGGGGCGAGGTCGGTGTAGAGAGTGAGGTCGGCCAGGGCAGCACGTTCAGCTTCACACTGCCCGGTGTGCCGCCCGACTTCCCGGCGTAGTTTCCACTTGCGGACTCCGGCTCCGGCCCCACTGCGGCCACCCACGCTATAATATGAGGCGGTATTGTGCAAAGTGTCACGATGGAGTCGCGCTGTAATGCTCAAAATCGCTGTTTTCGGCTTCTACCATGCCGATCAGGTTCGGATCGCGCACCCCAACTCGGACGGGCATCTTTCCCCGGTCCACACCGACGAGCTAATGCGCACCGCGTGGGAGCTGGAGCCGCCTGAAACGCGCGTCGGGACCGATTCGCCCGGCGCGCCGTGTTTTGTCAAGCTGACGCGGCTCGCGTCGCAGCCGGTGTATGTGCAGTCGCTCAGCGACCGGATGGCCCCCGGCGCGGGCCTGCTCAACTGCGATGGCTATGTGGCGATCATCGACGCCGTGAAAATCCTGGCCCCGCGCACGATCATGACCGCGCTGCGCCGCCTGGCCGAGCTGCAGCCCGGCGCGCACGTGATGATCGCGGCTGCCCGCCAGAATGAGCCGGACGCGCTGTCGTCGGACGAGATTCGCGCCGTGCTCGGCCTGCACCCCGATCTGCCGATCTATCCCTACGTGCCCAGCGAGCCGAAAACCGTCTATCGCCTGCTGCGCCGGCTGGCCCGCTATATCGACGATCCGCAGCGCGTCGCCCCGCCGATCTTCGTTGGCGAAACGGCGGCCCCGGCTGCCGCGCCGCCCGAAGCGAGTCCCGCTCCAGCGGCGGAGCATTGGGCCAGTATCGCGCCGCTGCCCCAGATTCGCGGGCTGGACCACGTGGCGATCACGGTCAGCGATCTGGCGCGGGCGCTCGATTTCTACCAGGGCTTGCTCGGCTTCCGGCTGTTGGGACATCTCGATTTTCCCGGCGACGAGCACGGCTTCTCGATTGCCTATCTCGACACGGGGCGCGGAACGCTCGAATTGTTCAACTATGCCGGGGCGGAGACGCTGCCGTCCGGCTGCCTGCCCGACGATCGCCAGGTTGGGCTGCGGCACCTGGCGCTGCGCGTGACCGGCATCGACGCGGTGGCCGAGCAGCTCGCGTGCGCGGGCGTGCCGTTCACACTGGAGCCAACCGACGCCGTTGGCGGGGTGCGGATCGCGTTCCTGACCGATCCCGACGGCACGCTGATCGAACTGATCGAGGGCGACCTGACCTATTCGCGGCGCTAGCGGCGGCTGTCCCTCAGATATGCCTGACGTGTGCCAGGGCAACCCGGCGTCGCTGGCGGCCCGGTGCGCAAAATCGTCTTTCGGTATAATCTGGTTCAAGCTACGAGCCGCAGAAGGATACTACACCTATGACCAACCCCGCCCACGCTAACGGGCGCATCCCGTTCGATTATCACGTGCACAGCAACCTGAGCTGCGACAGCAAGGCGACGATGGCCGAGATGAGCCGGGCCGCGCTGGAGAAAGGCATCCGCGAGATTGCCTTCACCGAGCACTTCGATCCCAAGCCCGAAGATATCTGCGCGGGCTTTTATGATCCGGCGCGCTACTTCGAGAGCCTGGAAGCGGCGCGGCGTGAGTTCGCGCTCCTGGGCCTGACCATCCGCGCCGGGGTCGAAGTGGGCGAATATCACCGCTACCGCGACGTGATCCAGCCGGTGATCGATGCCTGGCCCTACGACCTGGTGCTGGGCAGCCTGCACTGGTCGGGCGAGGATAACATCTTCGATGTGGCGTTCTATCGGGCGCACGCCGCCGAAGAGATCATGCCGCGCTACTTTGCGGAGATGATCGAAATGGTGCGCGACGGCGGCTTCGACGTGCTGGCCCATGCCGACGTGGTCAAGCGCGCGGCCTTTTCGGTCTACGGGCGTTTCGACGACTGCGACTGGGAAGACGCGATCCGCCCGGTGTGGCAGGCGTGCATCGAAACCGGCATCGGCATCGAGATCAATACGTCCGGGCTGCGGCTGAGCGTGGCCGAAGCACATCCCGGCCTGGACGCGCTGCGCTGGTACCGCGAGATGGGCGGCGAGCTGCTGACCATCGGCAGCGACAGCCACCGCCCAGATCAGGTTGGTTCGGGGCTGGCAGCCGGGCTTGATATGGCGCGGCAGGCCGGCTTTACACGGGTGTGCACCTTCGAGCGGCGGCAGGTCGCGGGCTGGGTCGAGATTTAGCGGCTGGAACAGCGGAGAGCATGCGCATGTATGACGCCGATCAGGTCCAATACGCCATCGTCAGCGGCTATATTCAGATCGTGTCGGATGGGCACTACCTGCCCGGCTTCTGGTCGCATCCGGCGATGGGCGGGCCGTTTCAGGGATTGGTGCTGCTGCACGACGAATGGGGCCTGACACAGCACATCCGCGCCCAGGTGCGCCATATGGCCGAGCGCGGCTATTATGTCATCGCGCCCGATCTGTTCCAGCGGCAGACCGCGCAGGATGCCGATCAGGCTGCCGCGCTGACCACCCAGGCGCTCGGCGGCGGGGTGATCTCGCAGGTGGCGGCGGCGCTGCACGCGCTGAAATCGCACAACCGCTGCACGGGCGAGATCGGGCTGATCGGCTGGGGGTTTGGCGGCGAACTGGCCCTGAAAACTGCCGTTTTTCGTGACGACCTGTGCGCGACGGTCGTGTTTTATGGCCTGCCAGAGGACTTACTCCCGGCGGAGCTGCGGATGCTGAGCTGCCCGCTGCTCGCGCTCTATGCCGAGCAGGATGCGCGGATTCCGCCGGAAAACATCGAGCGTCTGCGCGCCGTGCTGGAGCAGTCCGAGCAGGCGCACGAAGTCGTGATCTATCCCGATGTCGGGCGCGGGTTTTTCGACGAGACGCGCCCCGGTTATCATCCGGTGGCGGCCCAACATGCCTCAGCCCGGATGCTGGCCTTTCTGGAACAGCAGCTTTCGGCGGGCGGCGCACCCGGCCCGGAGCAGTTCCGACCGGGCGGTATCTATTAAACGGGTGAGCGGTCGCACGTTTACATTCTTTGTGCGATAATGCGGGGTTAGAGACTGCGTATCACCCGGCTGCATCTGTGCTGCACTGCGAGGGAAGCCGGGCCGCAGATTTGGGTCTGCTTTATAACTTGAGAAGGGCAGATGCCATGCAGTTATGTAAATTCTGTGGTTTTGAG
Source organism: Chloroflexota bacterium (assembly GCA_012729765.1). Taxonomy (GTDB): domain Bacteria; phylum Chloroflexota; class Anaerolineae; order Aggregatilineales; family Aggregatilineaceae; genus JAAYCM01. Next base: position 15,920 of record JAAYCM010000100.1, read on the forward strand.
AACCGCGAAGGCGTCGTGTACTGTGAGCGGTGCGGGATCGCGCTGGTTCCTATTCCGCTGGCAACCCGGCAGCTTGCCGGTGCCGAGGGTCCACAAGGCGGCGGGGACGAGTTGGGGTCATCTGGGGTGGTCATCATCCAGTTCACTCCCGAAGACACGCCGATTGTGCTCCGCCTGCAGCGCGAGGTCGTTCTGGGCCGCATCACCGATCAGGCCCCCGGCGTAACCTACATCAACCTCACGCCCTATGGGGCTGAGGATGCCGGTGTCTCACGCCAGCACGCGCGTCTGCTGCGCGATAACAACGTGCTGACGCTGATGGACCTGAACAGCACCAACGGGACCCAGGTTAACGGCGAGCCGCTGACCGCGTCGGTCGAGCGGCGTGTACGTGACGGGGACGAGATCACGCTGGGGCGGCTGAAGCTGTTCATCTACTTTGGCGTGCCGTGATCGGCTCATGATCTCGGCGCGGCTGTGTGTCCGCGAAACCTAACTGGTGTGGAAGGGATGCGCCATGCAGTTGATCAGCCCGGCGTTTCAAAACCTTGAGCCAGTCCCGGAGCCATATACCTGCCGGGGTCCCAACCTCAGCCCGCCGCTGGAATTCCGCGATCTGCCGGAAGGGACCGCGAGCCTGGTTTTGATGGTCGAGGATGTGGACGCACCGGCCAATCCCTGGGTGCACTGGCTGGTGTTCGACATCCCGCCCGTGACCACCGGCTGCGAGCCGGGCGAGATTCCCGATGGCGGCGTCGAGGGGATCGCCAACGGCGGCACACACGGCTATGAAGGGCCGTGCCCGCGCTACTTTACGGGAACCCACCACTACCATTTCAAGCTCTACGCGCTGAACAAAAGACTGTCTTTGCCCAGTATCGCCAACCGCCCAATGGTCCTGGCGGCGATGGAAGGGCATGTGCTGGATCAGGCCGTGCTGATTGGGCTGGCGGAAGGCGACGGCGGCGCGATGGCGTAGCTCCGGCCCGGAGATTACTTAACCCGACGCCCACCGGCTCACACAGCGGCGGGCGTTTATGTTGGCGCACGCCGCGCGACTGAGCGCCGCTAGCCTGACGGACGGGCGACGGGATGGAGAAGGCACGGTACAATGAACATGTTGGGATACAAACTATCACATCGCGGCACTCGTCCGACTCAGGAGAGAGGTTTGATGCATATTCGTTTCTGGCGTTTTCTGGCATTGGCTGGCGTGCTGGTGCTCCTGGCAGGCAGCGGCGTGCAGGGCGTCCGGGCGCAGGACGGCCAGCGCTATGAGAATCCGTCGCTGGGCATTGCGTTCGATCTGCCCGCCGGGTGGGAAGTCGCGGCTGGGGAGCGCGCGCTGCTGGCGGGGGCTCCCAACGATCTGGTGACGGTCCAGGCGGGCGGCGTCCCGCAGGGCCTGGTGCTGCGCCTGACGTTCGGCACGTTCAATGAGCTGGGCATCGTGGACGCGACCGAGCTGCCCGATCTGCTGGCGCGGCTGGCGACGGGTGAGGGCGGTGCTCCGGCTCCGGAGCAGGCTCAGTGGGGCAACGGCAGCGGCTACCACACGCTCATGGTCGATCCGAACGAAGGGCTGACGGTGCACGTGGCGCTGCTGGCGGTCGCGGGGGGACGCGTGGCGGTCGTGCGCGGCATGGCCCCGACGGCAATCTGGGATGCGGGCGCGGGCGCGCAGTTCGATGGGCTGGTGCAGTCGCTCACGTTTTCGCTGCCGGTGCTCGATCAGGACTATATGGAGCGGATTGTCACCAACGATGGCGGCGTGATGTGGCATTACCAGACCGGCCAGCCTTCGGATGGGCGCGTCGTGGCGGCGGGCGGCATCGTCTACGACCCCTTCGATGTGATGTATATCGGGGCCGGGCCGGGCGGCGTCCTGGCGATCAATATGGCGACCGGCCAGTATATCAGCTATATCGGCCCCTGGCTGAACGGCAATTTTGTCGATGTCGGGATCGGGCCGGATACGCGGCTCTACCTGGCGAACGTGGCCGAGGATACTTATAACGCGGTGATGGTGGTGGACCGGGCCGGGAATTACAACCGGGGGTGGGGCGTGCGCGGCGACGGCGATGGCGAGTTTGCGCCCAACATGCCGCAGACGATCGCGGTCACGGCGCAGGGTGAGGTCTGGACGGTGTCTGAGGGGCACGCCAGCGGGATCGCCAACCGCCTCTATAAGTTCGACTCGTTCGGCAACCTGCTGCTGACCGTCGATCTGAGCACGCTCAATCCCGATCTGTCGGGCGTGCGGCTCGCGGTCAACGACGAAACGGGCGCGATCTACCTGACCGGCGCGACGGGCAATCTGAACGTGATCGACTCGAACGGGCAGCCCCTGGTGCTGAATCTGGGCCAGGAGACGCTGATCGATCAGACGCCGGTCGAGATCGGGATCATGCCCGATGGCAATATCGTGCTGGCGCTGCCTGCGCCGGGGCTGGATGGCTTCGGCTTCCTGGAATTCAGCGTCGCCGGCCAGCTTCTCGACGCGTTTGGCCTGCCCTACGATCCGGCGCGCAGCACGAACGGCGCGTTCCTGCCGGGTGAATACCTGCGCCCGGCGGGGCTGGTCTTTGGGCCGGACGGCATGGGCTACTGGGTCGAGACGAATCCCGACAGCGGCTTCACGCAGGTGCAGGCGTTCCTGTTCACCGGCGATGGCCGTCTGACATTGGGCAGCGAAGTCCCGGCGGATGCGAGCGCTCCGGCGGCTGGATCGGTCGATCCGGCTCAGGGCGGCGGCATCATCGGCTATGGGGAGACGGTGCACGGCGTGCTCAACAACCGCTATCCGTCCCATGAATGGCGGTTCGAGGGGCGCGTGGGCGATCACATTGTGATTACGATGGTCGATGCGACCGGGTCGGGGATACTCGATCCCAAGATCGAGCTGCGTGTTGCGGATGGGCGCGTGATCGCCAGCAACGATGACGCGGGCCAGATCGCGGTCGAGGGGCTTGCCCCGCGCGATTCCCGGCTGGAATTCGATCTGCCCAACGACGGGCAGTATATCATCCTGGCCGGACGCTTCGGCGGGCGCGGCGAGTATGAGCTGACACTGGAAGGGCCGCAGTAGCGCGCGGCTGATACTGGCAGGCACACAATGAACCGGCGCGGGCGGATTGTCCACTCGCGCCGGATTTGATCACGGGCTGGTGCGGCTGCCGGAGTCCGGTGGGGTGGCGGCAGCGTCCTTGTCCGCCTCGCCCGGCTTGCCGCTCTCTGGCGCGGATGGGGGCTTCGGCTCGCTGGTCTGGCGCGGCGCGAGATCGTTGGCCGGCGCGTGCCGGTTAGGGGCGGCGCTCTCAGCGGGCAGGATGATTGGCCGGGTCTCGTCCGGCACGGCTGCCTCGACTGACTCGGCTGGCTGGTCCGGCGCGGCTGGTGGGGTCGGTGGGGGCGCTGCCGGCTCCGATGCAGACAGCACCGTGCGCATGAGCGGCGTCGAGCTGCTGACAATCGTCACCGAATTATCCTTTGGGAGCGCGGTCGATTCGGGCTGGACCGGGTCGGGGGTGGGGGGCAGCGGTGGGGAGATCGGTGACTCGACGCGCGACACCGGCGGCAGTGGGCGCAGCACGGCCAGCGGCGGCGCTTTCGGCGTAGCCTCGTCCTGGGATGGTATCGGCGGGAGGAGATCGGTCAGAATCGGCGTCTCGTCGCTTTCCAGGGCGACCGTCTCGCCCGCCGACTCGGCCTGCTCGGACGGCGCGGCTTCCGGGGGGCGGGTGGCGCGTGCGCGCTGGACGAAGAAGGCAAACTCACTCTGCCCCGGCGCAGAATTGAGCAGCAGCTCGTAGCTGTTGAGCCGGATAAAATCGCGCGCGTTGGCCAGCTCCAGGGCGACATTCTGCTCGCGCCAGTGCCCGCTAAAGCTGGCGATCAGCGCGCTGAGCGGCGTGGGGAGCGGGGTCGGGCGCGCAAACTGCACGCGGAACCACGCGCCCTGATCAGTGGCCTCGACCGTCACCCGCACGTTGGTGCCCTGGGTGAGCGCCGCCGAATAGAGCAGCAGCAGCGCCTCTTGCAGCGTATCCTGATTGCCGTGCAGCAGCGGATTCTGGTGCAGGCGCGGGGCCGGGCTGAGCTGAAGCTGGACCGAGATCCAGCCCAGCAGAGAGTTGGCGCGGAAGGGGCGCAGCGCGCGGGCCGGAATCGGCTCGCCCTGTTTGTAGCGCAGCAGATAGGTCCAGGCAGTAAACAGGTTCAGCACGCTGACGATCTTATCGGTGGCGCGCTTTTTCCAGAAGCCGGGCGGCAGGTTCCGGGCTTCGGGCATGTCACTGAGGGCGAGGCTGGAGAGCGCAGCATTCAGCGAATCGGTGACACGGTTGTAGATCAGGAATTGTAGATTAGCCAGAGATTCCCAGTCAGGCTCAGACATAATACCCCCCGTGACTCACCGGGCGGTGTTGACATTAAGGTGTGGTAAACGCCCGGTTGATGAATGGTAGATCATCCCCACAAATGGCGAATGCGGGCCCCGCCTGCCCGCATTCGGAATGAATTGTTACGCATCGGTGGCCTGCAATCAGGCGATTTCGACCAGATTGGCCAGTATCTCGATACTGTTCGGCTGCTCCAGATACTGGCGGACATCTCCGCGCGCCTGCTCGAACAGGTCCAGCAGGTCGGCATCCGAGCCTTTGAAGCGGCGCAGCGTCTGAAGTGTGCACATGGTGCAGCCGCGCATGGCCCGGTAGCTGTCCGTCTCGCAGGCCATACACCCGTTGAGCCGGATCATGACCAGCATAAAGGCCAGTATATCCTCGTGTGTTTCGGGCAGAGCGGTCAGCCGGTCGATCAGTTCGCGCCAGCTTTCGCCGCGCGCCTCACGCAGACGCGGAATCGCGTAGTGCGGAAACATCAGCTCATTTTTCGTATACATCCAGCCCACCCTGTCTGCTACAGTACGCCCCGATCTGCCTTGCCAGCAGCTCCCCTTATAGTGTCGCAATGCTTCCTAAAGCATAGCATATAGTCTGCGACGTTTCTATCATATCGTACTCCGGTACTGCTGTGGGTTATAAACAGGTTTGGAATGCATCGTCAGGGGCGTAGCAGGGCGCGCGCTTTCGTGCCCGGCGCACGTTCGAGTATAATCACGCGCACCGGACAGCAGTTAAGGAGAGGCGTGATGCGTGGGCGCATGCTTGTAGGGTTCGTGGTGCTGATGCTGATCCTGACGGCGTGTGGGCTGGGCGGCGCGCAGATTGACGACCCGGTGATCGTCGTTGCGACGCCTGTGCCGCCTGACGCCGATTTCGTCACCTACCGGCACCCGTCGGGCGTGTTCTCGCTGCGCATGCCTCCCGACTGGATCGCCGGGGAGCTGCCCGACCGCAGCGGGGTACGCGTCCAGTTCACCGATCTCGAAGAAGCCCAGGCGGTCACGCGGCTGAGCGTCTATATCGTCAACACCGGCCAGCCGATGACGCCCGAAGCCTTTGCCCAGGCCGCCAATGCTTACCAGCCGCCGGATGACGTGGCCGCCTACGACTGGCAGGAAGTCGAGCGCGTCGCCCAGCGCGACGGCAGCCGCCGGATCAGCGGGGTGCGGCATTATCCGGTGCTGGGGCCGCGCAGCCTGAATATCTTTTTGCAGGGCGATGGCTCGTTCTTCAGCGCGCTCGAAGTGGATGTGACCGGGGCGAGCAACGAGACGATCAATACCCTGCGCGCGGTCGTGAACACGTATCACGTCAGCCAGGAAGCCGAGCTGGCAGTCGGCACGGTCCAGCAGGCCGCCGCCGGTGTGACCTCCTACAGCGGCGTGATCGGCTTCAACGGCTATCTGGACTGGACCGATCCGCAGGGCACGTTCCATATCACGGGCGAAGCGGTCAATACCACGCTCACGCCGCTCGAAGCGGTGCGGCTCTCCGCCGTGCTGTTCGACGCGCAGGGCCGCCGCCTGGCCGAGCAGTCGGATATTCTGGCGGTCGATGTGCTGGCCGCCGGGCAGGGCGCGCCGTTCGATCTGCGCTTCGAGGGCGGCAAGCCCGCGATGGCCGTCCGCTACGAACTGCATATCGCCGGGCGCCAGGCCGAATACGCGCTGCAATCGTTTTATGGGCCGGAGAATTTCGCCGTCGCCAACGACGAGGCGCTGTATAACGAGCGTGGGAATCTAGTGGTGCGCGGCGAGCTGGCGAATATTGGCCCCAGCGTAGCCGGATCGGTGCGCGTCCTGGTTGCGATCTGGGACGACCAGGGCCGGGTGGTGGGCACCGAGACGGTGTTCGTCGCCCGCCCGCAGCTTGTCCCGCAGGAAGCCGCGCAGTTCGAGGTGACATTCTACGAGCTGGGCGGCCCGGCGATCACGTATACGCTGATCGTGCTGGGCACCATTGTCGAAGCGCCCGCCGAATAAAACGGGGCCATCCACTTCAGAAAACCCCCCAACTGACCTACTTGTAAACCGCCCACTGGTTTGATGCAGTGGGCGGTAATCCCGCGTATCTTTAATAGGAGTGTTAGGATTCCGTGTTTTTGGGCATGTGCCAGAAAACACGTCGAGAATGGATAGGGTCAGGTTGGCACGCAGACGCAGAAGAAGACAACAACCGATTATTCGCCGGGGATGCGGCTGGCTGCCCTCACTGGTGGGTATCATCGTGGTGATTGTGGCGCTGGTGCTGCTTTCGCGCGGGCAGGATGCCGATGGCAACATCGAGTCCGGGCGGCCCGGCGTGTATACGGCGCGCAGCGGAGTCAGTTTTCGCTATCCCGAAGCTTGGGCGCTCGACGAGGTGGAAGGCCGGGTAACGGTCGCCACCAGCACGCGCGCCCTGGAAGCCGTCGCGCCGCTGCCGGGCGATTTCTCCGCAACGGTTTTTCCGCCGTTTCCGGCCAGTATGCTGGCGAACTCGAATCTGACGACCGAGAACGTGCTGGCGAATATCATCCAGGCGCGCGGCGATATTGTCGCCCAGAGCGAGACGAGCGAGATCACGGTGAACGGCCATCGCGCGCTGCGGGCGTCGTTCCAGACGGCGACCTCGGAAGGCTTCGCGCTGGCGATTGAGCTGCCGGATGGCGGGGTGATCCCGTTTGTGGCCGAAGGCGCGCCCGGCTCGCTGGCTGAGTTTGAAGCGGAAGCCCTGGAAATCGCCGGGAGTATCGAGCCGGCTCAAGTCGAGCCGACGAGCACGCCGGAGCCGACTGGAACACCTGTAACCCAATAACGCTTCCTGCCCCACGCAGGATCACTTCTCGTGCCAGTTTGGAATTGGAAGCGCGCAGGCGCTCAAGGAGTCAGAAGTCATGTTCTATCCCATTCTTCTCGCCTTTCAGGAGATCACCGAGCGGCCTATCACGGTCAGTACGACCGTCGGGCAGGTCATCGCCTGGATTTTGATCGGCCTGATTGCCGGTCTGCTGGCCAGCATCCTGGTGCGCGGGCGGATGAGCCTGGCCGGGGTGGTGCTGCTCGGTTTGATCGGCGCGGTCATCGGTGGCTATATCTTCGACGCGCTCGACATCAGCGCGACCGGCAGCCTGAGCGGCGGCATCATCATCCGCTGGATCGACATCCTGGCCGCATTCATCGGCGCGGTGCTGATCATGTTTATCGCCAGCGCCTTCGTCTGGCGGCGGTTCTAGCAGCGGCTCTGCGCTTTTACCCCCCATCCCCCGGCCCCTTCCCCCACTGCTTCGCGGAGGGACGGGGAGCAGAATTTGAAGTCCTTCCCTCATTTTGGGGGAAGGATTTAGGATGGGGGGCAGGGTCGTTCGCCTCATTCAGCGTTCGGAAATTTTGGCGGCTGTTCCACCTCTGATACCCCGCATACCACGCACCGGCCCCGCAGCCGGTGTATTTTTTCTGCCCGGCACGGCCAAGACACGTTACAATCAGATCACGGCGGCCCGGCACCGGGCGAGCAGAGTGATCGGACGGGCCATGATGAAACCAGCAAGCCGGATCGCAGCGCTTCTACTCCTGATCGCCTGGGGATTAGCCGGCCTGTGGCCTGCCGCCGCCCAGGACAGCGGGCCGTATGTCGAGCAGATGCAGTTGGGGCGCGGGATGCTGCGCAGCGTGGCCTGGAGTCCCGATGGCGAGCTGATCGCGGTCGGGGGCGCGCTCGGCATCTGGCTCTATGACGCCGATCTGACGCTGCGGGGACGGCTGACCGGGCACACCAAGGCGGTGTACGATCTGGCCTTCAGCCCGGACGGCGCGCGGCTGGCGAGCGTCAGCCACGATCTGACGGTGCGTATCTGGGATGTGACGACGCAGGCCGAACTGCGGCAGATGGCCGGGCACAGCGGGCTGGTCGTCGCGGTCGATTGGAGTCCCGATGGCCGGACGGTCGCCAGCGGCGCGTATGATGACACGCTGCGGCTGTGGGACCCCGACACGGGCGATCTGCGCGCCGTGCTGGATGGTCCGGCGGGCGGCGTGAACGACGTGGCCTACAGCCCCAACGGCGCTATACTGGCCAGCGCCAACGGCGATAGCACGGTCTGGCTGTGGGACACGATCACCAACCGCTCGTACCCGGCGTCCACGCTGCCAGCAGGCACGGGACGGGTCGGGGCGGTGGCGTGGGGGCCGGATGGCGCGCTGATCGCCGCCGGGTGGGATGGCCGGGTGCATTATATCGGCGGGCCGGTTAGCCAGGCGGCAAGCTGGCCGTTTGAAGCTCACCCTGACGTGATCTATGATATGGCGTTCAGCCCGCCGGGCGTGACGTTCGCAACGGCAAGCTGGGACGGCTCGGTGCGCATCTGGCATAAATTCGACCTGGCTCAGGTGCGCGAGCTGCGCGCTGCCGATCTGCCGGGTCGGGTGCATCACCTGGCGTGGAGTCCGGACGGGAAGCGGCTGGCGGCGGTCAGTTGGGATGATACGCTGCGTGTCTGGGACGTAACCGGCGCGCAGCCGCCGCGCATCCTGTACGAGCACACCGACTGGATCACCGGGCTGAAGTGGAGCGACGACGGCAGCCAGATTATCAGCAGCAGCGGTGATGGTTGGCTGCGCATCTGGAACACGGCGGACGGGACGCTGCTGGACGCCCGGCCCGATACGCTGGAAGCCGGGCCGCGTGTGGCCGTGAGTCCCGATGGGACGCGGCAGGCCGAGGCGCGCAGTGATGGGACGACCATCACCGACACGGCAACGGGTGAGGAAATCGCGGTGCTGCCGGGCGCGGCCAACGCCGTAAGCTGGAGTCCGGATGGTGCGCGGCTGGCTGTCGCGCTGCGGAATGGGATCATCAAGATTTGGGGGCACGAATGACGCAACAGAAACGCGCCTGGCAGTCGATCGGCTGGCCGGAAGCGCTCGCGCTGGTGCTGGTCGGGCTGGTGGTGGCGCTGGTGCTCACCGGCCAGATCGACGGGATCGCGCTGATTATTTTGCTGGTGGTGGGCTATTTGGGGTGGATGGCGCGCGGCGTGATCGAGGAAGCGCAGCGCGTGCGCCCGGTCGAGCCGCCGCGCACCTGGGCGATCACCATGATTGCCAATCTGGCGCTGATGACGCTGGGCATGGGCGCGTTCGGCTGGTATATCGCCGGGGGCGGCTCGGCGGCGTGGATTCCGCTGCTGCTCTTCGTCGCGGGCATGGTCGCGCTGCGGCAGTGGCGGCGCGGGGTGGTGGCGAAACTCTATGCGTGGCGTGGCCCGGCGCTGGTGCTGCTCCAGCACGGGGAATATCGGAAGCTGGTGAACGCGCTTGAGGACGAGGCGACCGCCGGGCAGGGACATCCTGACAAGCTGGCAGTGGTCGCGCTGGCGTATATCGAGCTGAACAAGTGGCAGCGCGCCGACCGGCTGCTGATGCAGGCCAAAGCACTCGCGCCGGATTACGCCTCGGTGAATGGGGCGCTTGGCTCGCTGCGGCGGCACCAGGCGCGCTATGCCGAGGCCATCGAAGCGATTGAAGCGGCTCTGCGCTTCGACGACAACGCGACCTCGCGCTACTACCTGGGGCTGTGCCAGTATCTCGCCGGGAAGATCGAGGCCGCCGAGGTCACGCTGCAAAACGTGGTTGACATCCCGACGCTGTTCAGGCTGGGGCAGGTCTACGCGGCGTTCATCCTGGGCCAGATCGCGGACGAGCGCGGCGATACGGCGGCGGCGCAGGTATGGTACGCGCGCATGGCCAAACACGCCCCGAAGGCGATCCCGGCGCTGCAAGAGGAAGCGCGCCGCCACAAGCAGACCGACTACGGCGAGACGCTCAAGGCGCACACGCGCACGATGGAGCAGATTCTCGCGCGGCGGCCCCTGCAAGCACCCGACGAGGCGCGTTAGCGCGTGTTACCCGCTGTGCTTTCCATAGAGATCGCCTCTGCCATCAGTTGAAGATCGTCCGCACAGAGGGGGGGATGACACTCTCGTCTTGCTGCCCAAGCCACTGGATGAACTCCGCATACTGACCACTGGCCAGAAAACTGTTTCCGGTGGCGGCAATATCAGGGTCGGTCGCGCACTGCGATAAGATGGACTGTGTTTTTTCGGGAGAAGCCGCTGGCGCAACGAACTGAACTAAGCCATCGAATTCTATCTGGGCAAATGTTGAGATAGGGATAAATTCATCGGGCCGCTCTTGAGATCCCTCGAGAGCGTTATATACGATCAACAATCGTCCACCGTAGGGACTGTATTCCAGCGATTTTACTTGAAATGGCGCAGTGAGATAGCTATCGATCAGATCGCCCGTGTTTGGATTCCAGATGTACAGCCTGCGATATCTATCCACTCCTGCAAGTTCCATACCGTCGGGACTCCACACCAACTGTAAAATCAGATCTCGCAACCCTGTTATAGACGCTAGCGTCGTCCCCCTGGGAGCATCAATGACTCTCACGGTATTCCGCCATGCTATTAAAGGGTCGTTCTGGAATGGATAACCATAGAACGGATAAAGAAAGCTATCTGGGCTCCCCAGTTCAACTTGTTCGTGTGTTGATGCAGCCAAACGAGGGCTTGTCTTGTCGGGACTGAAGATAATATCGATAATGCGCTCGTTGCCTATATTCCATCCGGGATAGCAGCTCTCCGGATTGCTGAAAGGGTTGCGCCACGAATCTATTGAGAATGATCTCAATAAATTGCCGGTCGTGGCATCATAAATCTCGGTACCTCGATCATCACCACGGCGAAAGGCAATCTCACTGCCGTCACTGTTCCATTGCGACGTGTCAGACCGAATACTGGCATTCTGGAAATCAACCACCGGTGCGAGAGTGGTGGTATCGAGAATTCTGTTCTCGGTGCCATTGCCCACGAAGATCCGTGTGCCATCGGGACTCAGCGCGATACCAATACTTGGAATCGTGTATTCACTCTGGTCAGGATTGTCTGGGAATGCCTGATAGGCGATCTGATTCAACGACCGATCATAAATCGACAATCCCAGAAGCGTAGTAACGGCAAATCGGGACCCATCAGCACTCCAATCCATTGAATGGATAGGAGCGAACCGGACTGTGATGACGACTCTGTCACTTGCGGTAAGGCCATCATTATCGGTGACAGTGAGTGTAAAGGTGTGGATGCCGCTTGGCAGGTCAACGGTGGATGTGGGAGTGGTGGCAATTTCCGTGCCGGTATCATCTGTCCAGGAGTAGGCGACGATTGTGCCATCGGCGTCGAAGGATCCGGAGCCGTCCAGCGTAACCGGCACTGTGCCGAAGGCGTCGGCATAGGAGATGACCTGATTCAGACCGGCGGCATTTGGAGGTCGCGTATGTGAAATTACCTCTGCCATGAACTGAAGATCATCCGCACAAAGTGCAGGGATGGCGCTCTCCGCTTGTTGCCCAAGCCATTGGATGAACTCATCATACTGATCACTGGCAAGAAAACGATTCCCGGCAGCGACAGTGTCTGGGTCTGCCGTACAGCTTGACAGGATGGATTGTATTCTTTCGGGAGAAGCTGCTGGCGCAACAAATTGAACCAACTCGTCCAATTCTGTTTGGGCGAATGGCGCGATGGGGACAAACTCATCATACCGTTGTTGAGATTCAAATCGATTGTTATAGGCTATCAGCAAACGTCCACCGTAGGGGCTGTATTGCAGTGTCTGGAGCATCAATAGTGACGGCAGATAACTATCGATCCGTTCACCTGTATTGGGATCCCAGATATGGATATACGGGCTGCCACTCCCATATTTCCCTGCAAGCTGCAAGCCATCGGGACTCCACGCCAGCCGCCAAACCAAATCGGGCAAACCAGTTGTGGAAGATAGCACGGTCCCACTGAGAGCATCAACGACGATCAAGGAATACCGTCTAGCTTCTGTACTGTCGTATTGATCAGTAACACTGCCAGGACTACCCGGTTCAACATCTGCCCATGTCACCAGTGCCAGACGAGGATTTGTCTGGTCCGGACTCCAGGCAATTTCATGAATAATTTGCTCGCTGCCGATCTGATATCGGGTTACTTCTTTTCCACTCATCGCATTGAGGATAACGACGATATCACCACCGATTACACCAGCAAAATAGGCATCGTTTGGGCTCCACATTGGCATAGCACGTAAATTGAAAAAACCGTAGCCCCAGGGTGGTGCCGAGAACGACTTCAATAACTTGCCAGTGCTAGCATCGTAAATGTCAGTACCCCGACCATCACCACGGCGCAAGGCGATTTCGCTGCCGTCACCATTCCATTGCGCTGAGCCGGGCGAAATACTGGCGTTCTGGAAATCGACTACCGGTGAGAGCGTAGTGGTATCGAGTATTCTTTTCTCGGTGTTATTGCCTACGAAAATGCGAGTGCCATCGGGACTTAAAGAAATATCGGGCACTTCGAACTCAATATTGGTTGGGAATGCCTGATAAGCTATCTGGTTCAACGACTGGTCATAAATCGACAGACTGAGACCCGTTATGAGGGCAAATCGCGATCCATCGGCGCTCCATTCCATTGACCTGATATTAGCCTGAAGCTGGGCAGCTGCTGGATTTTGTGCCAGGATACCGAGGCTGATGATCCCTAGAACGATGAGCATCATATATCGCATGTTCATGTCGCACCCTTATTCGTTTGTGGACCACTGCCCATCACCCCACAACCCAGGGCTGAGAGGTGTTTTAGTGGTTTGTACCATGAACATGCGCTTCTGGCTAATCCGGTCGTTTTCCCAACAGCCTCTAGCGGTGATGATCACGATCCGGCGCGGGCGCAGGTCGGGCCGGTCCAGATACGCCACACCCACACGTCCCACACCTCGCGGCTGATATTGGCGCGATCGTGCTGCGCGACCGGCTCCCAGCACAGGCCGTCGATCGACTGGAAGAACGGCTGGTAGCCGGTCAGGGCCAGATACGCGATCTCGCCCGGCTCCAGATCGGCGGCGACCCCGGCCTGCAAATCCGCGCTGGCCGTGCTGTAGCCCAGGCAGACCGGCTGCTGATCGACGTAGAAATAGAGCAGGTGGCACAACCACCAGTTGGCGTAGGTGCGCGCAGCGGGCGGCTCGGCCTGGTTGAGCGTCACGGCGGCGGCGCGCACGGCGTCATCGGCAGACAGGTAGCCGCTCTGGTATTCGGTGTAGTTCGTGCCGGAGAAGGGCAGGTCTTCGGGCGCGGTGAGATCGGTCTGGATGAACGGCCAGGCAAACAGCCACAGCCAGGCGGCGGCTGCCGCGACAACTGCCCGACGGGCGATTGGCCGGAAGCGCGGCGCATCCCACAGGCGACTGGCGGCCAGCGCCAGGATCATGCACAGCGGCCCGGCGGCGGGCGAGACATAGCGCAGCGTGCTCAGCCGCGCCGCGACGAGCGAGAGTCCCAGCAGGGCCAGGAGCCATGCCAGCACCAGCAGCACGCCCTGGGCCAGCCGCCGATCCCGCACGCTGGCGAGCAGCAGGTAGGCCAGCGCCAGCCCGGCGGCGATCAGCAGCCCGCGACTCGTGGCCTGGATCATCAGCGGCAGCGTCTCGCGGATGTAACTGAGCGGCGACTGTGGATCGTCGGCAGATGTGCGGACATTGAACGAATCGACCAGGATGAACGGATCGTCGCTGTTGCGCGCGAGATAGGCCGGGATCAGGAACGGGAGCCATACCAGCGCCACGACGCAGGCGGCCACCAGCAGCGGCGGGAAGTATGTCTCGATCCAGCGCCAGAGCTGCGGGCGCAGCGATTCGCGGCGCTGCCAGGGATAGTAGATCAGGCCCATCATGCCGGGCAGCAGCGGCAGCAGACCCATCGTCAGCTTGGCGAGCGAGGCCATCGCCAGCAGGCCACCCAGGACAATCCCGGCGCGCAGAGTCGGACGGCGGGCAAAGCTCAGGCTGCGCCACGCGACCAGGGCGGCTAATCCCGCCGCCAGCGGATCGGCCATCGCCATCCGTTCATAGAAGAAGGCCAGCGGCAGGACAGCGTAGAGCGCCAGGGCCAGCGCGCCGGTGCGGTGGTTGGCGATCCGTCGCCCGATGGCGTAGATGGCCGAGGTCGTGATCAGCGAGAAGAGCGCCATGCCGGAGCGCGAGACGTGCAGGCCGGTGTCGGGCGTGGGCTGGAACACGCCCAGCCAGAAATAGAGCAGCACCTTACCATGTGCGAAGCGTCCGGGGTGCTGCTCGAAATCGTAGATGCGGTCGGCCCGCACGATGTGAAAGCCTTCGTCGAGGTAGGGGTCCTGCACGGTGGTGTTATAGGTGCGAATCAAAAACTGGAGCAGCAGAAGCGCTGCCACGATCAGCAGGTGGGTGGCCTTGGGCGAGCGAGCGTGAGTCATAGGGGTAGGGTAGGGTGTCAGTCCTGGGCTGATCCGGGTGCGTCGGGCGCGGCGGTGCTGTCGGAGTTCGATTCGGCGGGCTGATCGCTCGCGTTCTGCTCGAACTCGTCCAGCATATCCAGCAGCAGCTTATCGGCAAAGGCGAAGGTCCGCTCGCTGGCGCTCAGAATCCCGCGCAGCCGCCCATCCCGGAGCACGATCAGGACGCGGCCTGGGCTGTCGTCCACCATCTGGAGTGCGCGCGCCGTGCCGTAGTCGTCCTGGTCGATCACCTGCGGCGTATAGACACCGGGGAGCGGGTTGGCCCAGTCGGCGGGATTTTCGCGCTGCGGCGGGAGATCGGCCAGCCGCGTGCGCATCACCACGCCGTGCGCAGGTTGGGCCAGCAGATCGCGCAGCCCCTCGAAGCGGATCGCGGTATACTGTCCGCCGCCGTGATCGATCAGCAGCCACCACCATTCATAGCTGTTGGGCGTGCCGCGCCAGGTCTGGAGCGCGTCGTAAACGGTCTGCCCAGACGGCAGAACCAGATAGGCATTGGTCGGCTTGTCAAGCTGCGCGTCAGCAATCGGCATGATCGGATCTCCCTCAACGAACGCATACCGGGCATAGGGGTGATAATACCATGCTGAATGAAGATTACCAAGCCCTGCTAACGATCTGACATAAAGTTGTTATTAAGCTGTAAAGGTCTCTACTCGCTTCCGTAAACTTGTGTGAATTTTTCCTGAAGACCTATTGATCTTCTCCACGTTGCGTGCTAAGATGCATGTAGATTTTCGAAGTTCATCCATTCATTATCCTAAGGAGTATTCGAAATGCTGTATCAACCGCGTGAAGAAGGTCAGGGCCTCGTAGAGTACGCGCTCATCCTGGTTCTGGTGGCCGTCGTCGTGATCGTCATCCTGGCCATCCTTGGCCCGAGCATCGGCAAGATCTTCTCGAACATCGTCACCGCTCTGTAATTCGTCTGACCGAACTTATCGCAAAAGCCCCGCCGCGTGCGGGGCTTTTCGTTTGCCATGCCCCCAGGCTCTTTGAGTGGAGAATCCCGCAGGAAGCACCCCGCCAAATATACTGTGTCAGGAATGATGCAGCTTTGATATAAAGCGCTATTGCTTCGTAATATGTCTTAATAAGTTCAGTAAAGAAATGTGAATTTTTCCTAACTTTTTATTGCCTTTCTTTACGATCCTGTGTTATGATGCAGATACGTTTTTCTGTCTTCATATACCGAGCAATGCTAGGGAGTCATTCAAATGCTGTATCAACCGCGTGAAGAAGGTCAGGGCCTCGTCGAGTACGCACTCATTCTGGTTCTGGTGGCCGTCGTCGTGATCGTCATCCTGGCTATCCTCGGCCCGACCATCGGTGATGTTTTCTCGAACATCGTCACCGCCCTGTAACTTCATCTGATCGAACTTATCGCAAAAGCCCCGCCCCGTGCGGGGCTTTTCGTTCCTCAGGTGTCTCCCGTTGTCCAGCCGAGACACTGCTCAGGGCGCGCCAAGTGAGCCTCGCGCGCGCGAAAATCTGCGGTACACTAGGTCCGCTCTGCTGACAGGGCAAATCCGGTTGGGATGGATAAGGAGTAGTCGGATGCGTTTGACGAGTCGGTCGGTGCGGGTATTGCCGGTTTTGCTGGCGCTGATTCTGCTGGGCAGTGCATGTAGTACGATAGGTGGGGGCACAGCGGCCAGCGATCTTGAAACCCGTAATGCCCAGCTCCAGGGAACGATTGACAGCTTAGGCACGCCCGCCGCGACGATCACAGTGCTGCAGCTCACCGCTGAACGCAGCATGAGTTTGCAGGCGGAGATGAACAATGTCCAGAGCACGGCGCTGGCCATGCAGTCTACCCTGACCGTGCTGCAATTGGGCGGCCCCGGCGGCGTGATTGCGACCTCAGCTCCCGGCTCGGTCGGGATTCCGTCACAGTCGGTGGCCGGCGCAGGCGGAGCCGGGGTGGATACCAGCGGCGGCCTGACTCCTGCCCCGGCGGACAGCGGCCAGACCAGCTTCTACGAGACGACGACCGCCACCGGGCGCGATAATATGGATTGCCCCAGCGGCGCGACGGCGATTTTCGACACTTCCGAGGACGCGATCTATGTGATCTCGCGCATCAGCAATCTGCAGGCGGGCAGCACGATCAGCGCGCGCTGGCTGGCGAATGGCGCGCTGGTCGAAGAGGGTGTGTGCTGGGAGCCGTCCTCGGACTGGGACGACGTGTGCGCCTACTGCGAGATCACACCCCCAACCGGCATTTTTGATGCCGGAAGCTGGCGCGCCGAAGTCCTGCTCGACGGGCAGCTGATGGCCCAGGCACAGTTCGAAGTCGTCGATTCGTCGGGGCAGCAGGCTGGCACCGGCACGGGCGATGATCTGGGCGGCGATTTCTCGGAAAACCCGGCGGATACCGGCACAGGCACGCTCGAATAAGCGATCCTCATTCCCTATACGCCTATCGGGCGGGCTGCGGCTCGCCCGTTTGCGTTCAGGCCGGCTGATCGGGCAGTTTGACCGGCTCGATCAGCAGTGTGTAGTCGCCGGCGGTCTGGCTCTGCCAGCTTCGCACCTCGATCCGGTATTCGCCCGCAGCCGGCAGCATGATCCCTTCCAGGGCGGAATTGGTCCCCAGGCCGAAATCGTCGTTAGCGGCCAGCAGGCTGCCGTCCGGCGCGCGCAGCACCAGCAGCGTATCGAGCAGCCCATAGCGTTCGCGCTGCTGCTGGTTGGTCTGGTTGGCGGGGCGGTCGGCCAGCAGGTAAATATTGACAACCTCACCGGCGCGTGCCGTATAGGTCCAGACCTCGGCAGAGCCAACCGTGAGCGTGCCGCGCTGTGTCTCACCGGGCGTAACGGGCTGCGGCGTGACTCCTTCGACCGGCGAGGCAACCGGCTCTTCGCGCGCCAGGAAGAATACTTCTGGCCGGTCGGGATCCGGCCCGGCGAGCAGGGGGGCGGGCTGATCGCGCAGCACCTGGCCGAAGAAGGCCAGCATATAGGCGCGGTAGTCGAGCACGGCCACCTGCGCCGCCATGATCTCGACCGTCAAATCGCCCTCGAACACCAGCGGCAGCCAGAACGCGAGGTCCTGGAAGCTGTTATGCTGGGTGCCGGGGATCATCAGCACGTAGTAGTCCTGGGGGATGGCTTCCAGACCGTAGCGGAAGGTCGAGACGAAGTTGTCCACGCCGTTATCGGCCAGCATCATCAGGTAGGGGCGCGCGTAGCCGACCTGCACGCCCGCCGAGTACGCGCCATCCAGGTTGATCGCGCCCTGGCAACGGGTATCGCGCAGGCAGATCTCCGAGACGGTGCGCGCGCCCTGCGAGTGCCCGATCACGCCCAGCCGCTCCAGGTCCAGCCGCCCGCTGAAGCGCCCGGCGGGATCGTCCGCGTCCAACTGCGCGATCTGCGCCAGCACGAATTCGAGGTCGGGTACCCATACCTCGCTGAACTCGGCCTCGTAGATGTCGCGCGGGGCCCACAGTGTCGCCAGGCGGTCGGCACTCAGCGGCTCGATCAGGCGGCCATCGGGGAAGGCGGTCAGCGTGGTGATGTAGGGGCGCGACGTGCTGAACACAACGTAGCCATGACTCGCCAGCTCTTCAAGAAAGATCGTGTACTGGCGCGGCATGCCGCTGAAGCCGGGATCGAAGATCACAACCGGGTAGCGTGCTTCGTCGGCGGCCAGCGGTGCGTCGGGATAGGCATTGGCGAGGACGCCGTGCAGGCGGTTGCCGGGCACGCTGAAAATCGTGGAGAAGAGATCGGCCAGCGGCTGTGAATAGTAGCTGCCGGGAGCGGCATTCGGCTCCGGGTCGGCGGGATACCACACCTCGACCAGCAGCTCGCGCCGGTCGTCGGGATCGTCGGGCGTGTGCAGCTCGGCGCGGTCCTCGTCGAGCCAGTGAAATGCGCTGCGCCCGACCGCATGGGGGCCGGTGGGCGCGAGCAGGCGCGGCTGATCCGGGCCGGTCTGCGCCTGGGCCGGGCTGATCGCGCTCGCCAGGCAGACGAGCACCAGCACCAAGCCCGGCAGGGATTTTGGAAGAGACATGCTGAACTCCTTGTCGCGCAGTGTGTGACCGGCGGCTCAAAGTGACCTATTTTGTTATACGAGGCCGCGCCCGCAGACTGCCCCCAGGGAACCATTTTGCGCCGGCCCCAGATTGGTTAGAATCTGGCCTGTGCCCGGTCGCGATCGAACTACCGACAACCTGCGGGACCGGGAGCAGGCGGCGCGGCGCAATTTCACGCTTCCCGCCAACAAAGGAGACGGAACCTATGTTTCGCAGACTGATCGGTCTGTCGCTGGCGCTGATCACCCTGGCCGGGACCGCCGGAACGGTCCGGGCGCGTGAGGTTACACGGCAGGATATGGTGCTGGGCGCGATCAACGTGATCCTGCCCGGCGTATCGAAGCGCGAAGCGGATACGGATCGGATGTCCCGGCTGCGCGGTCCGGCGCTGCTTCAGGACGGGGATCTGCTGGTGACGGATGCCAACGGCGTAGCGCTGATCACATGGTTCTATGATGGGACCGAAACGGTGCTCGGCTCGCGCTCGCGGCTGACCGTGCACGAAATGAGCGGCGGCGTGTCGTCCGATTTCGTGATCGACCTGGAGCTGCACAGCGGCCACTTAGTGAGCGGGCTGGGCAGCATCACCGGCCTGAACGAGGAGAACGTCTGGCACCTGGCGACTCCGGCGTATGATGTGCGGCTGCTGGGGGGACAGATCGAGGTGAGGGTCAGCGGCAGCGGCCAGACCACGCTGATCGTGCTCGAAGGCGCGGCTGAGGTCTGGCAGGACGACGCCGGGCAGGCCGTGCGGATCGAAGCCAACGAGTACCTGATCGGCGCGGCGGGCGAGGCGTTGGGCGAGCCGGAGATACTTAGCGCGGACGGCGTGACGGTGGGCTGGGCCGACGCCTGTATTGCCACCGCCGCCACCAATCTCAACATCCGGCTCGCGCCGAGCGAAACCAGCCGCCGCCTGGGGGGTGTCACCGCCGGGCAGGAATTGTGGGTGCGGGCCAGCACCGAGGGCAACCTGTGGCTGCTGGTCTACTTCCGCGCCGCCGAAAGCGAACGCGCGGCGCATGACTTCGGCTGGGTCTATCGCCCGACGACACAGCTTGACACCACGCGCTGCGATCCGATCCTGCGGGCGGCGCTGGACGCGCAGCTTTATGGCGGCCCCGGCATCGCCCGGACTTCGGATTCAGACTAGAGCGTGTTAGGTACTACAGCCGCAGATCGCCCCCCATCCTAAATCCTTCCCCCAAAATGAGGGAAGGACTTGAAAAGCGCCACCATGCTCCCCTTCCCTCCGCGCAGCAGTGGGGGAAGGGGCTGGGGGATGGGGGCAACAAAACGTCAGGTGCGGCTGTAGTATTAGGTACTCTTTGAGGAACAGCCAGCGGTAGCAGCCCTACCCCTACACAACCCGGCTGCCTGCCGCTGACGCGCTTTCGCCTCACAAATGCGTAACAGCCGCCAGGGACGTTTGATCATCGTACTACATGAAAGGAATCGATCACGGTGGGGTTAGCACTCGACATAGCAGCCATTCGAAGCTGGGTTTATGACGCCGGGACCATCGGCCTGGACTACTTCGGGCACGTGAAACCCGAATGGAAAGGCATGGCCGATCCGGTCACGATTGCGGATCGTGAAATCGAGCAGCTGCTCAGCGCACGCATCCGCGCCGCCTATCCGCAGCATGGCATCATCGGTGAGGAGTATGGGGCCGAGGAACTGGACCGCGAATACCTGTGGACCATCGACCCGATCGATGGGACGCGCGTGTATGTCATGGGGATGCCGACCTGGAGCATTACGATCGCGCTGCTGCACAATTTTCAGCCGGTGTTTGGCCTGGTCTACATGCCGCTCTACGACGACTGGACCTATACCGATGGCGACGATGTGATCTGCAACGGCGTCTCGATCCGTGACCGGCTGCCGACGCACTTCGCGCCGGACTCGCACATCATGACGCGCGGCGACGCCCATTCGCTCTACGATATCCAGTTTACACGGGTGATGGCCTACGGCAGCACGGCGGCGCACCTGGCCTATACCGCACGCGGCGCAGCGGTCGCCACGATCACGCACGATCCCTATGTGTGGGACGTGGCTGCCGGGGCGGCGATCATGCTGAAGCAGGGCGGTGAGGTCCGGTACGAATCCGGCGAGCCGGTAGATTTTGCGGCGCTCGACGTGACGAAGCCGGTGCCGGGCCTGTCGTTCTTCGGGCACGCGCACATCATCGACCGGCTGATCCCGCTGGTGCAGCGGCGCGAAGAGCCGGTGACGCATCCCGCGTGGTGAGATCGGCAGCGCACCGATGGCTTCGCGTGCCGCCCGGCTGCCCGACCTGCTAGACTCTGGTCACCGGTGGCAAGACGATGCAAAGGGGTGCCATGTCGAACAGCCTGATAACAGACCTGGTGGACGGTGCGCGGCGGTTGTTCCGGCGCGTGTTGGAGCGTGTCGAGCTGGACACGGATCCCGGCCCGGAGCGGCGCAAAAGCGCTTTCCCCTACCGCGCGACGGAACACACGAGCCTGACGACGATCGAAGCCGTGCGCTCGCTGCAATCGCCGGAATATGCGTTCCCGGAAAAGGCGCGCGGTGGCGGGGGCGGCGTGCTGATAACGGATGGCAAATGGATCACCGACGGCGGCGGGGCGGGCAGCGGTGCCGGGGAGCAGTCCGAGCTGCGTGAAGTCGGGCTGGGGTCGGGCAACGGGCGCTTCAATGTCGGCTATGTGCTGCTGCACCTTGGCCCGCTGCGGGTGTATCCCCTGGCCGGGATCGGCGGGGCGGGCGGCGGCCTGGGCGTGAATGACCTGAAAGAGGACAGCCGCTTCAGCGCCGCGTGGGCAGCGCTGGTGCTCAATGCCGGGATCGGGCTGGACCTCTCGCTGAAAGTCTGGCGGCTACGCTGGTCGGTGGGGCTGCAAGCAGGCATGAACGTGAACGTCTTCAGCGTGCAGCGCGGGCTGGAGCGCGAGTTCCGTCCGCCAGGCGGGCCGTATTTCCGGCTGCTGGTTGGCCCGAAGCTGTTTTTCTAGACGCACTCTGCCCCCCATCCCCCGGCCCCTTCCCCCACGCTGTCGCGGAGGGAAGGGGAGCACGATGGCGTTTTTCAAGTCCTTCCCTCATTTTGGGGGAAGGATTTAGGATGGGGGGCAGGGTCGTTCGCCTCGTTCGGCGTTCCGAAGAACATAACACGCTCTAGACGCACTCTGCCCCCCCATCCCCCGGCCCCTTCCCCCACGCTGTCGCGGAGGGAAA
>JAAYCM010000101.1 GCA_012729765.1 Chloroflexota bacterium
CATCTTTGTCGCGCTCCAGTCGGGTGAATTCGACGCGGTCGCCAGCGCTGCTACCATCACGGAAGAGCGCGAGGAGATCGTGGACTTCTCCAACCCGTACTTCAACGCCGGCCAGATGATCGCCGTGCCCGAAGACCAGGCCGGTGAGATCAGCACCCCTGAGGACCTGGTGGGTCTGCGCGTGGGTGTTCAGGCTGGCACGACCGGCGACATCGCCATCAGTGAAGTCGAAGGCGTGGAAGTCGTGCGCTACGACGAGATCACGCTGGCCTTCCAGGCCCTTGGTGCGGGCGATATCGACGCGATCGTCAACGACGGACCGGTAAGCGCCGACATCATCTCCAAGAACCCGGAGCTGGGTGTGGTACTGGTGGGCGATCCGTTCACCGATGAGTTCTACGGTATCGCCGTCCAGCCGGATCTGCCGGAGCTGCTGGATACCATCAACCAGGCGCTGGAAGCCATTATCACCGATGGCACCTACGCCGAGATCTACGAGAACTGGTTTGGCATCGAGCCGCCGAGCGATTTCCGCCCGGCTGAATAAGTGTTCGACCTGCCGCCTGCCGGTCCATACGACAGGCGGCTCACACTAACTCCAACCGGGGAAGCGAGCCTGCGTTCGCTTCCCTTTTGCTGTTTCTCGCCCCCTGTCCCGCTTGTACGAATGTGACAATCTTCTGTGGTAAAGTATGCGGTACAGTAGAGTACCGCGAATCAAAGACCCTGGCTTTTTGTGTTCCACCTTATTGGCTCATACTTTGCGAGACACGCCATGCCAGACGAAAGTAACAGAAATTCTCAAGTCGGACCGTCCGAGGTCATGCCACCTGAACACTCCGGAACGATTGTCCCTCCAAAAAGTATTTATGACCGGACGCTGACTTGGGCGGCTGGCCTGCCGTGGTGGGCTATCATCCTGCTCGTGGTCGCGGTCGCCGTCCTCTATTCGATGGTCACCTCATCCGTGTACCGTGACATCATCGAATCGCTGACCGACGATCCGCAGGTTTCCACCGATGAGCTGTTCGAAGTCGTCCAGATCGTCGGGGAGCCGACTATGATCGTCGGGCGCTACGTGGGCGAAACCCAGGACTCGGTCCAGTCGGTGATCACACAGCTCCTGCGCAACGTGATCGAGAGCGAGCTGGTCACGCAATCGGGCTTTATTCAGGCGGCAGACCCCGCCACCATTACGATCCGCACCGAAACCGGGCTGGTGACGATCCCGCGCGACCGGATCGAGACGATGGAGCCGCCCGACGCAACTATCGGCGACGACGCCACGATCACCTACATCGAGCGGATCACGATCACCGGCACGCTGACCGAGCGCGACGGCGACACAATGACGATCCGCACGGTGGACGAGCAGATCGAGACGTTCGAGAAGTCGCGCATCCTCAGCCGTGAGGGCGAGACGATCCCCTGCGACCGGGAAGCCGATCCCGACTGTGAGGATCAGGAACAGGTCACGATTGAGCGCGCCGGGCGTGAGATCACGGGCACCCTGAGCACACTCAGCCAGACCAATCTCAGCCTGCAACCGGAAGGCAGCCCCGGCACGGTCGAGTTCCGGATGGGCGATCTCGATTTCCTCTATGTGCCTACCCTGACGATTGCCCTGCACGAGGCGATTGTCGAACAGCCGGTGCAGCCTGGTGACGAGGTGCGCATCGGCTTTGTCGAAGGGACGGACATCACCGCCGCGCTGGCCGAGATGGAGAACCTGGAAGACGTGCCGGTCCCGCTGCGCTATTCGGACGGTACAGCCCAGGTCGTGCTGGTGCCCTATCCCGACCTCGCCGCCGCGCTGGAAGCAACCGGCGCGGGCGAACTCGACGCCACGATCTATCTGGATGACGGGCCAGAGCGCCTGGCCGCCGCCGATTGGGTAGACGAGAATCCCGACGCGGGCGTGGTTTTGCCCAACCCACCCAGCACGTGCGACCGCCACTGCGAGGTGACCGTCAAGCTGCAAGATGACACGGTCAGCGGCATCGTGGTGGACGAAACCGACGAGCAGATCTCGGTGCGCACACAGGCCGCCGAGTATGTCGTCATCGACCGCGATCAAATCGTTGACAACCGGCGCATGGAGCCGGGCACATGTGCCTTGAACAATCTGCGCGGCTGCAACGAGGGTATCTTCCTCACGCTGCGCGTCACGTTTTTGGCTTATGGGCTGGCGCTGATCATCGGGCTGTTCGTGGGCCTGATGCGCGTCTCCCACAACCCCGTGATCTACGCCATCTCGACACTGTATGTCGAGGTCATTCGCGGTATCCCGCTGCTGGTGATCCTGCTCTATGCCGGGTTCGTCTTCAGCCCCTGGCTGCGCGACAACACGCCGCTCCAGCTTAGCGATGAGTGGGAAGCGATCATCGGCCTGGCCTTTGGCTACGGCGCGTTCGTGGCCGAAATCTTCCGCGCCGGGATTCAAAGCATCAGCCGGGGGCAGATGGAAGCCGCGCGCAGCCTGGGCATGAACTATCCGCAGTCAATGCGCTACGTGATCCTGCCGCAGGCGGTGCGCGTCGTGCTCCCGCCGCTCGGCAACGACTTCATCGCCATGCTCAAAGACTCGGCCCTGATCTCGGTGCTGGCCCTGCCCGACCTGCTGCAACTGGGCCGCCTGCACATCTCACGCACCTTTCGCGCCTTTGAGGGCTACAACACAGTCGCCATCCTCTACCTGCTGATGACGCTGTTCCTATCCTTCATCGTGCGCACCATCGAACGCCGGGCACGCCTGCCGCGCTAGGCTGGAGAAGATTGATGATGTCCCGAAATGGTGAGCCGATTATTCGAATCGAAAATGTGCACAAGCGCTTCCACACCCTGCGCGGCACGGTCAATGCGCTGAACGGGGTCAGCCTGGACGTCATGCCCGGCGAGGTGGTCCTGATCGTCGGGCCGAGCGGCTCCGGCAAAAGCACGCTGCTGCGCTGCATCAACCGGCTGGAAACGGTCGATGCGGGCCAGATCGTGGTCGATGACATCCCGCTGACCGGCGCGAAAAACATCAACAAGGTGCGTGCCGAGGTCGGGATGGTGTTTCAGAGCTTCAACCTGTTTCCCGACCGGACGGCGCTCGGCAATATCGTCCTGGCACAGCGCGTCGTGCGCAAGCGCAGGCGCGGCGATGCTGTCACCAGGGCGCATAATCTGCTGGCGAAGGTCGGCATCCCCGACAAAGCCGATGCCTATCCGGCGCAGCTTTCGGGCGGGCAGCAGCAGCGCGTCGCAATCGCACGAGCCCTGGCGATGGATCCCAAGATCATGCTCTTCGACGAGCCGACCTCGGCGCTCGACCCGGAGATGATCAAAGAGGTGCTGGACGTGATGCTCCAGCTTGCCAAAGAGGGCATGACGATGGTCGTCGTCTCACACGAGATGGGCTTCGCGCGTGCAGCGGCAGATCGGGCCGTATTCATGGACGAGGGGCGCATCGTCGAGCAGGGGCCGCCGGACAAGCTGTTCTCGTCCCCCTCGCACGAGCGGACGCAGTTGTTCCTCAGCAAAATCCTTTAGCCGAAAATCGTTCCACGACAGTTACAGGGATGGCTTCTAATCCATCCCTGTTTGCATTCCCAGGGGGTGCTACGCACCCGCCAGGCGAGAGTATACACGGTTCGCGGGATTTGTAGGGGTAGGGCAAGCCCTACCCGGCGGGCGAGGCAAGCCTCGCCCCTACAGGAAACACCCGATGGCTGTCCTTCAAAATCCATAGCACGCTCTACGGCCTGATCTCCGGCGCGCTGAAGCCCAGTTCGTGCGGGGCGACACGTCGCGAGAGATCGTAGGTGACGTAGTAGGGGCCGACCGTTTGCCGCCGGTAAGTGATGCCCGCCGCGTCGAGCCGTTCCAGCAGCAGATCGTCCAGTTCCGGGAGCTGCTCGGTGGTGATATAGGCGATCCGGTCGGCGCGGGCTGTCGCTTCGAGATAGGGTGGATAGCGCCGGTCGCCGGTGTTGTAGCTCAGATCGGTTTTATAGGGCAGCGCCGCGTCAAGCTGAATCCGCTCCTGACTCAGGAACGCCAGCCGGAAAGCAACCCAGTAGTTGGTATAGCCGTGCGCGATCTCCTGTGCATCCAGAAAGTCGATCACGGCCTCGTCATGGTCGTTGGAGATGTGCGACACCGGATCGAACTGTGTCGTCAGGCCCATGTCACTCGACGCCGCCGCGATCTGCCCGGCTGCATAGTAGCCGATCACCAGCCCGACCGGCAGCGCCCACCACCAGCCGCCGCCTGCCCGGCGCAGCTCAGCGGCCAGCGCCCCCAGCGCGATCGCCAGCGGCAGCAGCATCGGCAGCACATACCGCCCGCTGGGGTCCGCCCCAAATCGCGAGATGACAAAGATCAGGCTGTGTACTCCCAGCAAGCCGAGCGTCACGAAGCGCCCTTCCGGCTCCAGCACGTCGCGCCGCCGTACCAGGACATAGACCGCCAGCACGAATACCATCAGCACCGGCAGCCCGACCGGCAGCAGAAAGAAGGTCGATTTCCAGGGAAAACGCATCCCGAACAGTGCCGGAAAATTGAAGATGAACAGGCTGAATATGCGCTCGACCAGCGACGTGCTGGCGGCGTCCATCCCGGCCAGCTCGCGGCTGGGCCGGTTGTGGAGGTAAAACGACAGGGCCGCGTGATCGTGCTGGAAATCGTAGATCCACCAGGGCGCGCTGAACAGAATCGCAGCAGCCGCCGCCACCGCATAGAACGGAATCTGCCGCCGCGCAAAGTGCCGCAGCCCCAGCAGCCCGACCGGCAGCAGGTAGACGACGATCAGGCCGTTGGTCCAGAAGCCCAGCCCGGCACACGCTCCGATCGCGGCCCAGCGCCAGATCGAGCGCGGATGCTCGTGCGTGACATCCCAGCCCAGGATCAGCAGCAGGTGGCCGAGGATCAGTGTCTCGTTATAGCCGCCCAGAGTCGCCGTCGTATAGAGCGTGAGCAGCACCGGCGACACAGTCAGGACCAACCCCGCCACTGCGGCCACCAGCAGCCGCTGCCCAGAAAGCTTCCAGGCCGCCCAGACTCCCGTGCCGACTGCCAGCAGGTAGAGCACGCTCTGCACGATGCGCACCGTCAGCACCGATTCGCCCAGCAGCGCAAAACCGGCGGCCACCAGCCACGCGTCCAGGCTGCCCATATATGCCTGCCCATAGAAGAACACCGGGCGCTCACCTTGCAGAATATGGCGCGCCATCAGGCTGACAACGGCTTCATCGGAATGAAACGAGACGCTGTCGCTGGCGAGCAGTGCGCCGCGCAGCAGCACGGCCAGACACAACAGCGCCGCCAGCAGCAGCCAGATCTGACGGCGTTGATCGAGGCGGGAGAAGCGATCCAGGTTCATGAATGCGCCAACTTAACTCTACACACATGCAGTGTCAATACTTGACCAGTTTACAGGCCGCCGCCGCTTTTGACCAGCGCCGCTTACCGGCGGGGGGCGGTTTGCGTTAGAATCGAATAAAATAAACAACCGAACGGCCTCAATTCGCATCCAAATAGTGTAGGCTTAAACTAAAACAAGCCGGGAAGCGCCCAATTCGGCATTGGTCCGGCCCCCTGAGCAAGGCACGCCAGATACGCGGCTGGGGCGCAGTGCATCCGGTTTCAGTTGATACACACCAGCACAACGAGAGGCACCATGAGCGATAACCTGACGTTTAACCTGACGACTTCGACGCCTAACATCCAGACCGCTGAAGTCCTGCCCGACGAAGCCGTGCAGCACGAGCGCGTGATCATCATCGGCTCTGGCCCCGCCGGGCTGACCGCCGCCCTCTATACCGCACGCGCGCAGCTTAACCCGCTGGTGATCGCCGGGCACGAGCTGGGGGGCCAGGTTTCGCTGACGTATGAGATCGAGAATTATCCCGGCTTCCCCGAGGGACTCTCCGGCCAGGAGCTGGTCGAATTGATGAAGCGCCAGGCCGAGCGGTTCGGCGCGCGGATCAAGATGTTCAGCGCCGTGTCCGAGGTCGATTTCAGTCATGGCTCGCCCTTCACGGTCAAGACCGATGACAACGGCGTCTACCTGGCCGATACCGTGATCGTGACGGTCGGCGCAACGCCGCGCCACCTGAACGTGCCGGGCGAGAAGGAACTGACCGGCAACGGCGTGAGCTACTGCGCCACGTGCGACGGTTTCTTCTTCCGCGACAAACGCGTAGTCGTGGTCGGCGGCGGCGACAGCGCCCTGGAAGAGGCCCTGTTCCTGACTCGCTTCGCCAGCCGGGTCGATATTGTGCACCGCCGCGATCAACTGCGCGCCGGGCAGATGCTCCAGAAGCGCACCTTTGAAAACGAGAAGATTCACTTCATCTGGAACACGGTGGTCGAGCGCATCAACGGCAGCAGCGGCAAGGTTGAATCGGTGCTGCTGCGCAACGTGGAAACCAGCGAGATCACCGAGTATCCGACCGATGGCGTGTTCATCTTCATCGGGCACGATCCTAACAGCGACCTGTTCGATGGCCAGCTTGAGCGTGACGCGTTTGGCTATGTCGTCACCGACCGCGAGATGCGCACCAATATCGACGGAGTTTTCGCCGCCGGTGAGATTCAGGACCGCGTCTACCGCCAGGTCGCGACCTCGGTCGGGCAGGGAACCGCAGCGGCGATGTCCGCGGAACGCTGGCTGGCGGCCCGCGAAGGCTGACACTCCGGCTCGCCCTATCCATGCCATGCTCCCAGTGAGAGCATGGCATTTTTTATTTTTTGGGTTATGTTCATAAGCCGACTCCCCACAGCCAACGTTACAGAAAGGCGTCGCGTGATCACATCCTGGCGCACAAACCCACTGATCTACGAGATCAATACCTGGAGCTGGCTCTACGGCCTTTCGCAGCAGCACGGCCAGCCGGTCACGCTCGGCACGGTGCCAGAGGCGGCGCTTGAGGCGCTGACCGGCTGGGGCTTCGACGCGATCTGGCTGATGGGCGTCTGGGAGCGCAGCCCACGCGGGCGCGAGATCGCGCGGGCGCACCCCGGCTTGCAGGGCGAATACCGCGACGCGCTGCGCGACTTTACGCCCGAAGACGTTTCCGGCTCGCCCTACTCGATCCACCGCTATGAAGTCGATCCGCAGTTGGGCGGGCGCGACGAGTTAGCCGCGCTGCGCCGCCGCCTGGCCGAGCGCGGCCTCAGGCTGATCCTGGACTACGTGCCCAACCACGTCGCGCAGGATCACCCCTGGCTGGACACCAATCCGGAGTTCTTCGTGCATGGCACCGGGCAGGACCTCGCCGCCCGGCCCGATCACTTCTTCCGCTACCCGACCGCCCGCCACCAGATCATCTTCGCCAACGGGCGCGATCCGTATTTCCCGGCCTGGACCGATACCGCGCAGATCAACGCCTTCAGCCCGCAGATGCGCCAGCAGGCGGTCGAGACGCTGCGCGACATCGCGGCCCAGTGCGACGGCGTGCGCTGCGATATGGCGATGCTCGTCACCAACCGCGTTTTCGCGCAGACGTGGGGCGAGCGCGCAGGGGTGCCGCCATCTACCGAGTTCTGGCACGACGTGATCCCGCCGGTCAGGGCGCAGCACCCGCATTTCCTGTTCATGGCCGAGGTCTACTGGGATATGGAGTGGGAGCTTCAGCAGCAGGGCTTCGACTACACCTATGACAAGCGGCTCTATGACCGGCTGCTGCATGACTCGGTCGAGGCGATCACGCTCCATCTGCACGCCGACCGCGCCTATCAGGACCACCTGATCCGCTTTGTCGAGAACCACGACGAGGGACGCGCCGCGCGGGCGCTGGGGCCGGATCGCGCGCGGGCCGGGGCGGCCCTGGTGGCGACACTGCCGGGCGGCACGCTGATCCACGAGGGGCAGATGCAGGGCCACCGTGTCAAGCTGCCGGTCCAACTGCGCCGCCGCCCGCCGGAGCCGGATCAGCCCGACGTCGAAGCGTTCTACCGCTGCCTGCTGGCCGAGGCCAATCACCCGGTCTATCACGAGGGCGTGTGGCGGCTGCGGGAGCCGGTCGCGGCGTGGGACGACAACCCGACCTTTGTTCACCTGATCGCGTACACCTGGCAGCACGGGGACGAACGCCGGCTGGTCGTGATCAACTACTCCGATCAGGCGGTCCAGGGGACGATCCCGCTGCCGGATTTCGGGCTGGCCGGGCGGGTCTGGATGCTACACGACGCGCTGGACGACGCGCGCTACGAGCGGGACGGCGATCTGCTCGATAGGCGGGGGCTGTACGTCGATCTCGCGCCCTGGCAGGTGCACCTCTTCCGCTTCGAGCCGCAGTTGAATTAGCGCCGGACGTAGCGCGCCGCAATCGAATCGACGCGCCCGCCGTAACTCTCACCAAACAGGTTGAGGTGTACCAGGATGTAGTAAAGCTGGTACAGCTCGCGCCGCTCGCGGTAGCCGGGATCGATCGGGTAGGCGGCGTGATAGGCGTCGTAGAAGCGCGCCGCGAAGCCGCCGAACAACTCGGTCATCGCCAGGTCCATCTCGCGGTGGCCGTAATACACCGCCGGATCGATCAGCACCGCCCGCCCCTGGTCGTCTACCAGATAGTTCCCGCCCCACAGATCGCCGTGCAGCAGCGCCGGGGGCGCATCCACACCGGCCAGCAGATCGGGCAGGCGCTCCAGCAAACGAGTCAGCAGGTCCTCGCGGCGCGCGTTCAGCCGCCCTCTCTGGCGGGCGAGCTTCGTCTGGCAGCCGATCCGCTGGTCGCGGTAGAACCCGGCCCAGTCGGCGGCCTGCTGGTTGGGCTGCGGCAGCCGCCCGATGAAATTATCGTGGTCCAGCCCGTGCTGCTCGGCCCGCCGCTGATGCAGCGCGGCCAGCCCCGCGCCAAACGACTCCATCACGCCGTCGTTGCTGCCGTACTTGCTGCCGGTTTCGATCCACTCCAGCACCAGGAAATCCGGCCCGCCGTCGGCCTTACCCTGCGCGATCACGCCCGGCACGCGCAGCGCGTCCGCCGCCGCCAGCCGCCGCAAACCTTCCGCCTCGGTGGAGAACATATTGGGCGGGGCGCTGTCGTTCCACTTGACGAAGCAGCGCCCGTCCGCCGTTTCGACCTGGGCCGCCCGGTTGATGTCGCCGCCGTAGACCTCGCTCGCGCGGATCAGCGGCCCGCCCAGAAGCTCTTCGAGGGCGGCGCGCAGCGTCGCGGGGAACGCCACCGGCTACAACCCTTTCTCGCGCCGGATGTGCTCCAGCAGCCCGCGCGCGCCCTGCTCAACCAGTTGGTAGACTTCCTCGAAGCGCCCATCGTAGTAGGGATCGGGCACCTCGCGGCTGGACGCGTCCGGGGCATAATCCAGAAACATATGAACCTTCGCCCGCGAGCCTTCGGGCATCAGGCGGCGCAGGTTCGCCAGGTTGGAATCATCCATCGCCAGGATGTAATCGAACTGCTCGAAATCGCGCGGGCTGATCGTGCGCGCCCGCCCGGCATAGTCGATCCCGTGCCGGCGCAGGACGTGCAGCGTGCCCCGGTGGGCGCTCTCGCCGGTGTGCCAGTCGGACGTTCCCGCCGAATCAACCTGGATCGCGTCGCCCAGGCCCGCCGCGTCCACATGGTGTTGGAACACCGCCTCGGCCATCGGCGAGCGGCAGATATTGCCCAGGCAAACAAACAGCACTCGTACAGGCATCAGGTACCGTCTCCTTCGTAGTAGTGCGTGAGGTTGTCAGTAGATGAACGGGAGCAGCTTGCTGACACGCGCCTGATAGGCCGCGTAGCCCGCGAACTTGCGCCGCAGCCAGCGCTCCTCGCGCCGCGACTTGATATCGAAGAACACGAACAGCAGCACGGCATAGATCAGCGTCAGCAGGCTGGCATTGAGCAGCGCCCAGCCGATCGCGCCCAGGATCACCCCACTGTAGATCGGGTGGCGCACGAGGCGATAGGGGCCGCTCTCGACCAGTTCGGCATCGTCCTTGGGATGCGGCAGCGCCGACAGATTCGGGCCAAGCGCCAGCAGCCCGGCCAGCGCCAGCAGCAAACCCGCTCCCGCCAGCACCCCACCGATCACCAGCGCGGCAGCACGCACGCCGCCAGGCAGATCGAGCCGGATGTCGAGCCAGGTCGGGCCAAGCGCGATCAGGGCGAACAGCCCGATCTGGATAATTACATACCACTCGCCGCGTGTATTCTTCCACCAGGGCGCGCGCGTTTGCGGCTCGATCATGGCTGGCTATTCCCTTATACAGCTTGCTGTCCGTTACACACCTTGATTGTATCAGGCTGGTGGGCAAACACACATCTTAGCACGCGCCCTGGCATGTGTTATACTGTGCGCAAACTCGGTCACGGAGGCACGGCGCGGTGAGCGAATCCCCGATTTACAAGGTTGTCCTGATAGGCGACGGCAACACCGGCAAGACCAGCCTGGTACGGCGCTTTTGCGAGGGCCACTTCGTATAATCCCGCGTGCTGACGATCGGCGTCGATTTCCAGATCAAGACGGTCCAGCTTGGCACGCGCCAGGTTCGCCTCTCGATCTGGGACATTGCCGGACAGGATCGCTTCCGTTCCTTCCGCGAGCAGTTCTACAGCGGGACGCTGGCGGCGGCGCTGATCTATGACGTGACGGCCCCGGCCACATTCTTCAATCTCGCACGCTGGCGCGACGAACTGCTGGCGAGCGTGCCGGGCGTGCCGATGGTCGTCATCGGCAACAAGAAGGACCTCGGCCCGGTCGTGCCGCCCGCCGAGGCTGAAGGCTGGGCCAAATTCGAAGCCAAGACCGCCTTCCTGCAAACCAGCGCCCTCACCGGCGAAAACGTCGAAGCGTTCTTTCAGGGATTGGCCTACCTCGCCTATAAGCATCATGCCACGCTGAAAGAGCTGGAAAAGTGGCGCAACCAATACCCGGCAGACTCCGCCATCGGCGGCTGAGCAGCGGCTCCGGCTCAGACGTGAAGAATGTGTGCAGATCGGTGCATGGGGCTTTAATTTACGCGCGACCTCTGATATATTAAGTTAAAGTTTAGAGAGCGCTGGCGCAGCATTGAGTACCAGCGCACAAGACAGAGGCGCACCCGTGACTGACGACTTCACCACACCCCCTAAACCGCGCAAATCTGTCCTGGACCGGCTGGGTACCACGCAAGCAAGGGAGTCAGACATGCCCCACGACCCGGCAGACAGGCAGTCCAATCTTTCACCAAATCCCGGCGATGGGCACCATCTCAGCCCACGCGAGCAGATGCAGCGCGCCGAAGAAGCCCTGATCGAGCTGCGCCAGAAGATGGCCCAGGTGGCGGCGGAATATGCCGAGGGGCGGCTCAACCGCGCGCAGTTCGAGGCAGTCTATGGGCGCTACAGCGAGCAGCGCGACATCACCGAGCGGCTGCTGGCGCGCAACCCCGAAAGCCAGGCGTGGCAGTCGGTGATCCAGCCGGGGCACACCGGCTTTCTGCGCTCGCACTACGCCGCGCGTGTGCTCTCCTACGCGATCTACGACCAGCGCACCGCCGAGGTGATCCACGTGTCCGGGACAACGCGCCTGGAAGACGCGCAGATCGCGGCTGTCCTGCGGCGGCTGACTGCCATCATGGCCGAGCGCGGCAACCCCGGCCCGACGACCCGACGGACCGCCGACGATCACTGCGTCCTGTTTGTGCCCGGCGAGCTGACGATCGCGATCGTGATCTTTCTGCTGGAGCCAGCCGGCCAGCAGATTCAGCGCGTGAGCGATCTGCACCGCGACTTCGAGCGCGCCAACTGGCACGCGCTGGCGAACCATGACTACGAACCCGAGCGGCTGGTATTTCCGCACCGCGCCCTGCTCGAAGATCAGCGGTTCTAGCCAGGCACGCTACCCCACCGGGAACGGGCCGACCCACTCCTCGAAGAGCGGATTCAGGTCCTCGCCCAGCGTGGCCTCGAAGCTGTTGAGCATATCCTGTGGCTCGGCCACCTCATAACGGT
Organism: Chloroflexota bacterium; assembly: GCA_012729765.1. Taxonomy (GTDB): domain Bacteria; phylum Chloroflexota; class Anaerolineae; order Aggregatilineales; family Aggregatilineaceae; genus JAAYCM01. Next base: position 11,934 of record JAAYCM010000101.1, read on the forward strand.
ATGCTGCGAAGTAGTCCCGCAGCATACCGATCACGGCGTCGTAGCCAAATTCATCGGCCAGATCGGCAAAGAACAACGGCCCCTTCTGGTAGACGAGATAGAAATAAGCGCCGCCTTCGGTGTAATCTTCAACCGGCTGCCCGATCACCGCGTCCGGGAAGCGCTCAAGATACTGGTTATACTGGCTGCGGAAGCTCTCGATCGCGGCTTCGTAGGCCGCCGCGCCCTGCTGCTCCCGGATAAAAACCGCCACCGCGAACTGTGCCAGCGCTTCGTCGAGCCAGGGGTCGAGCCGCTGATCGTTGCCCACCAGGCTGTACCACCACTGGTGCGCCGTCTCGTGCACGATCACAAACTCGAAGAACACATCCTCGCGATTCCAACTGTCATCGGTGATCACGATCAGGCCCGGATACTCGATCCCCCCGGCCCTGGTCGGGGTCTGGACGATATCCAGCTCGGCGAACGGGTAGCGGCCAAACTGCGCGTTGAAGTGGCGGACCGAATTGAGGGCAATTTCCAGCCCGGCGCGGGTGTTAGCTTCGGCTTCGGGCCGCGCCGGATCGTAGTAGAGCGTCACTGTCACGCCGTCCTGCTCGCCGCTCATCGAAACATAGGCCGTGCTGCCGACCAGGATGAAATCGCGCATCAGCGCCGCGACGTAGGTATGCGTCAGCGTGCCGTCGGGGTTGCTCACCAGGTCCACCTCAGAGCCGCTCGCCGCCAGGATCAGATCGTCCGGTGCGGTCACGTGAACGGTATAGAACCCGGTTTCGCTGTAGACTGCGTCGCCCTGGGTGTGCGCGGTTTCGTCCCACCAGCCCCGGCCCGGCTCATACACCGAAAGGACCGGGTAGGCGTTGGGCAGGGCCAGCACGCCATCCAGGTAGCTGAACTGCGCATAAAGCCGGCTCAGGCCGGGTACCACCACGATCGTATAATCCAGCTTGATCGTGAGCCTGTCGCCCGGCTCCAGCGCCGCCGCCAGGGGCACACGCAGTACCGAGCGCGTCTCGTCCAGCGCCGGATCAACTGCCTCGCCGTTGGCCGTCACCGCGCCGATCTGCATCTCGCCGCCGTAGCTTTCCAAGTTGGGATAGAGCCGGAACACGATCTCGTCCAGCGGTGTACTGCCGGTGCGGTTAGTGTAGATCACGCTCTGGCTGCCGGTCAGGGTGACGCCCTGCTCGTCTATCGCAATCGCAAGATCGATGGTATAGCGCGGCGCATCCTCATAGGCGGCCATATCCGGCACGAAGTCCGGCAGCATGGCGGGGCGGTAGGCTTCCATCCAGGGCGGGAGCGCCTGGGCGGCAGTTGGGCGAATCGCTGCCGGGGCGCTCAGCAGGGCCGTCACAATGAGCAGACCGGTCACCAGACGCCAGGGTTTCATGAAGCTATCCTTTGTATGCTCACAACCGCGATGGGCGCAGGTAATACGCCCCTTCAGCCATTGTACGAATACTCGTCCAAACAAACCAGCGGGACAGCCCAAACACGCCGCCCCGCTGGAAAGCGATCAAACCTGTGTGTGATCCGCCGCGCCGCTAGTCGGCCTGCTGCGCCTGCGCCTCGATCACCGACGGGTCCAGGCCGGGGAACTCGCCGACCCAAAGGTAAAAAATCGCGTCAAGCTCCGCGCCGGTCGCATCCTCGAAGGCTTCCAGCACGTCCCGCGAGCGCACGACCTCGTAGCGGTGGCGCTCGTAATAGAGCCGCAGCGCCTCGAAGAACTGCTCGCGTCCCAAAATCTGCTCCAGCTCGGCAAAGAACAGCGGGCCTTTGCGGTAGATGATCATTGCATAGTTGTTATCGACATACGCATTGACCGGCAGATCGAGCTTGAGATCGGGCGCGCCGGTGCCGCGATAGTAGTTGTAGGTGTCGCGGTGGCCGTTTTCCCACTCGTCGGCGCGCTTCTCGCCGTAGACACCGCGCGCATAGACGTACTCCGAATAGGATGTTAGCGACTCGTCCAGCCAGGGCTGCGACACCTGGTTGTTGCCAACCAGGCCGTACCACCACTGGTGCGCGATCTCGTGGGCGGTCGTGACTTCCATGAACTGGTTGCCGCGCTCCCAGTTGCCGTCCGCGATGATGACGATACCCGGATACTCGATGCCGGTGAAGTTGAAGGTTTCCGCCACGTCCACTTCGGCATGCGGATAGGGGCCAAACTGCTCGTTGAAGATGCGCATCGAATCGACCGTGATTTGCAGCACTTCTTCCGCGCCGACCTCGTCACCCGGCCAGTAGTAGACATTGACCGTGATATCGTCCACCATCTCCGTCAGGCGGCCAAACTCCGGGCCGGCGACCAGCAGCGAGTCGCGCATCGGACCGCTGACATAGTGGTAGGTCATCTCCCCATCGCCCGCCGGGAAGGACTCAAGCTCGGTGCCGCTCATCACGACGACAAAATCTTCGGGCACGGTCAGGAAGATCTCATACAGGCCGCTCTCGCTGTACACCGCGTCACCGTCAGGCGTGGGACGATCCATCCACCACCCGCTGCCCTCGTCATACACCGACAGCATCGGGTACCACTCCGGCCCGGAGAATACGTTCTGCTGAAAGCCAAACGCGCCGTAGGATGCGTTCATGCCGCGCTCTGCCGTCACGCTGAACTCCAGCACGACCTCGACCGATTCTCCCGGCTCCAGCGGGTCAGCCAGTTTGAGGACCAGCACGCTCTCGCGCTCGCTCAGCCCTGGCTCGACCGGCGCGCCATCGACCTCGGCGCGATAGATCACCATCCGGCCACCCAGTGCCGGCAGATTGGGATAGAGCCGGAACACGACTTCGGCCAGCGTATCGGCGGAGTGGTTGGTATAGCGCACCCGCTCGGCCCCGCGCACGATCGCCACGCCATTCTCGAAGACCAGGCTGGCCTCGATATAGTAGCGGTTGCGGTTCACAAAGGCGTCGATGTCTCCGGCAAAGGCGGGGCGCATCGCAGCCCGAAAATGCTCAACTTCGTCCCAATCGACCTCCGGAAGCTGGATCGGATCGGGGGCGGGAATATCAGTCGGAGTGGCTGGCGGGATCGGGGTAATCGTCGGGGCCAGGGTCGGCAGGCCCGACGCTGCCGCGCCCGGCTCGCCACACGCCGCCAGCACCATCAGCCCGGCCAACGCCAGCAGCAGGGCGATCCATACGCGCTTGCTCGTCATCAGAATAGAAACTCCTCAGCAGAAATCGTGCGGCAAGTATACACACATCCTGTCTGATTTTATATACGCGCTCACCGTGGGGAATCGTTGGTAGGTCTTGCCAGCCAAAAACGATCAAACTTTTTATTGTATACGAATGCGGTCGTATAGTGACCGTAAGTTGTTGTCAAAATGCCCAATCTAGTGTAAAACGAAGGGTAGATTGGCGTTTCGCAAGCGCTAAACAGAAGACCTGTTTAGCCTCTTAGTTAGTTCATGATACTACCTAACCTAAATTGAAAGGATGCACTTGGCATGCGTAAAGATTTGAAGACATTAAGTGTGATGGCTCTGCTGATCGTGATGGTGCTCAGCGTCGCCGTGCCGGTTCTGGCCGCCGACGAAGCGCCTGCCGCACGGTCGGACCGCGCTCAGCTTCCGGCGGTCGATCTCATTATGTGGACCAAGGAATCGCCTGAGTTCATGGCCGCGATCGATATGCAGGGTGCGTTTGACACCTGGGCTGCCGAGAATGCCCCCGGCTCGACCCTAACCATCGAAACCAAGGACGTTGAGCAGGTCCGCACCGAGCTGCAGACCGTCGCGCTGGCCGGCGAGGGTGTGCCGCACTTCCTCTGGACAGTGGCCGACCATGTCGGGCCGTTCACCGAGGTAGGCA
>JAAYCM010000102.1 GCA_012729765.1 Chloroflexota bacterium
AAAATGAGGGAAGGACTTGAAAAACGCTCCCATTCCCCCCTTCCCTCCGCGCCAGCAGTGGGGGAAGGGGCCGGGGGATGGGGGGCAGTTGAACGGCTGCTATCAGTCAATTGTTCGCCACTACCGGGTATCGGGGAGCGATGCGGAGTCGCTCCCTTTTTTGTTGCAGTCGCTGTCGCATCACCGCTCGTAATGCAGGTTGAGGAGTCAATAAAACCGTTTTATAATAACCAAATCATAACAATAATAGCGAAAGCGGCCTGAGTTCACCCATGCATGATGACCTGACAGCACGTGAACAAGAGGTTCTGCACCTGATCGCCCTCGGCCTCTCCAATAACGAGATCGCGCAGCGCCTGTACCTCTCGCGGGGAACGATCAAGGCTCACAGCCACAGCATCTACAGCAAGCTCGGTGTTTTCAACCGAACCCAGGCGCTCCTCAAGGCGCAGGAATTGGGTGTGCTGAGCAGCGTCAGTGCGCATGCCCCCGGCGCGCAGCCATCTGACGACAAGGAGGCGATGACGCGCAGCGGCTTCCCGGCGCAGCTTACCCCATTCATCGGGCGCAAGGCCGAGTTGGAGCGCCTGACGGCTATGCTCGACGATGAGCGTGTGCGGCTGCTCACGATTCTGGGCACCGGCGGCATGGGCAAGACGCGGCTGGCGATTGAGCTGGCCCAGCAACGCGCCTTTGGGTTCGAGGATGGCGCGTGTTTCAGCTCCCTGGCCCCGATCTCCGACCCGCGTGATCTGCCGTCTACCATCCTGGAGGACCTCGGCCAGCGCATTCAGGGCAGCGAGCCGCCTGAGCGGCAGTTGATCAGCTTCCTGCGCGGCAAAAATATGCTGCTGGTGCTGGACAATTTCGAGCATCTGCTGCGCGGCGCGGACCTGCTGATCGATCTGTTGCAGGCAGCCCCCGGCGTCAAAGTGATCGTGACCTCGCGTGAGCGGCTGAACCTCAGCGCCGAGCTGGCGTTCGTCCTGGGTGGGCTGGATTTCGGCGCGGCGGCAGATCTGGTTGCCTTCCAGCAGAGCGACGCCGCGCGCCTCTTTATCGACCGCGCCCGCCTGATCCAACCGGCCTTCACGCCTCACGCGCAGGAATGGCCCCCTATCCAGGAGATTTGCCGCTTCGCCGAGGGGATGCCGCTGGCGCTGATCCTGGCGGCGGGGTGGCTCGATACGCTGACGATTGAGGAGATCGCGAGCGAGCTGGTGTGCAGCCTCGACATTCTCGAAAGCCAGTTCCGCGATCTGCCGGTGCGCCAGCGGAGCATGCGCGCCACGCTGACCGCCTCGTGGAAACGTCTCACCGAAGAGGAGCAGCGCGTCTACGCCAGCCTGTCCGTTTTTCGGGGTGGCTTCACGCGTGACGCGGCACAGAAGGTCGCCGGGGCATCCCTGCGGCACCTGCAAACGTTCGTCAACCGCTCATTTCTCACCGCGCGCGGCGGGCGCTACGAGATTCACGAGCTGCTGCGGCAGTTCGGGCGCGAGCAGCTGCTCACCACCGAGCTGCCCGACGCGATCGACGCGGCCCACAGCGCCTACTATCTCGACTTTCTGGCGCAGCGCGAGGTTGATCTCCAGGGGCGTCGCCAGCAGGCCGCGCTCGACGAAATCCAGACCGATTTCGACAACATCCAGATCGCCTGGGACTGGGCCGTCGCGCACCACGAGTACGACTCCATCAGCGCCGCGCTCGACAGCCTGGCGAATTTTTCGGTGATGCGCTCGTTCCTGGTGCGCGCCGAGGGTATGCTGGACGAAGCGACCCAGGCCTGGGCACCCGCTCCCGGCGAGATGCCGCACCCGGTCTGGGATCAGGTTGCTGTGCGGTATATTCACGCGCGTGACCGGCTCTCGCTGCCCGCCGAGCCGGAGCTGCTGCAAGCGATCATCGACCGCGCCCGCAGCCGCAACAACACCTACGAGCTGGCCTACGGCGTATGGGTCATGAGTAACCAGGCTCTGCGCCTGGGCGACGAGGCGCTGCACCGGGCCTGCTCCGAAGAGGCCGTTGATCTCTGGCGAGAGCTTGGCAACACGTTCTATCTCGCGCATGCCCTGGTTGGCACGGGCGGCGTCAATATGGCCCCCCACCGGGTAGAGCGCGTGCTGAATAATTTCCGCGAGAGCATCCGGCTGCGCCGCGAGGCGGGCGAGCGCTACGAATTATCGTTCTCGCTGATAATCACCGGCATCTGGCTGCTGTTTTTGTGCGAGTTCGACGAGGCCGAGCGCTATATTGACGAGAGTTTTGCGCTTCAAGATGACAAACGCCGGACGCCCGATTTTGCCGGTATCGCCTCGATAAAGGGCAGCCTGGTTTTCTGGCGCGGCGATTTCGAGGCAGCGGAACACTACGCCCGGCTGGGCCTGGACTTCAGCGAGGACATGAACTATTACGGCGACCGCAGCGCGTGCCAGGGCTTGCTGAGCTATGTCATGAGCATGAACGGCGACTATGCCGGTGCGCGTGAGCTGTGCGAGCTAGCCATCCAGGATGAGCTGTTCGACATCAGCGCGATCAGTGTCCTGTGGGGCATGGCGCTGGCGTGCTGCGGCCTGTGCGACGACGAGTCCGCCGCCGAAGCGCTGCGGACCTGCCTGCACAAGGCGCGGCACAATCTCCATTCGCCGCTGTTTCAAATCCTGTGCCTGCCGCTGGCCGCGATTCTGGCCGCGCGCGCGGGTGAGTACGAACAGGCTGCCGGACTGCTGGCCCTGGCCTATGCCCAACCCCCGGACATCACCGGCTGGATGGATCGCTGGTCGCTGCTGGCCGAGGTCCGCCGCGATCTTGAAGAGCATCTGGGCGCGGATCGTTTCGGCGCGGCCTGGACGCGCGGCGCATCCCTCGCTCTCGATGCGGTCGTGGCGCACCTGCTCGACGGCTAGGCCGCGCCTGGCCCCCCTCCCTAAATCCCTCCCCCACAAGGGTGGCGGGACTTACGAGATGCCGCTGTTCATCCCTTCCCTCCGCGACAGTGTGGGGGAAGGGATGGGGGGCAAAAAGATATAACACGTTCAAAAAATCCGCTCCATATACCCCAAAACCGCCGCATCCTGTCTGTAACTGTCCAAAAAATAAACCTTGGTTAGTTCCTAAACCCCCCGGTTTGGCCCTATGCTGCTGATTGTCCATTGAGGATGCACATCCGCAGCAAGCTAATCAAGGAGAAAGTCAGATGTCTCTCAACCGCGTTCTACGTTCACTCGCTTTTGTCGTCATCATCATGGCAGTCGCCGGCGGGATCATCGCCCAGGTTCAGGCGTCCGGGCCGGAGCAGGATGCCCCCGCCAATCTGACGCTTCAGGTCGCCGAAGACGGCAACCGCTTCATCTTCGATGACGGGCAGCTCTTCCCCGACGGTCTGCCCAACTATGGCAGCGCCTTCGTGACCCAGGGCTACGTCTACCCCGAAGGCACGCTGAACGGCACGAATGGTGTTCTGCCCAACGGCGAGCCGGAATTCCCCGATCAGGTTCTCGGCGAGTGGACGTGCTACGGCTGGATGATCGGCGAAGGCGCACACACCACCACCGGCCAGTGGGTGATCTCGACCCAGGTGTACCAGTTCAGTGATGGCTCGATGCTGATTACGGATGGCTTTGAGCTGGTGGACTTCGATGTACCGCTGGCGCGCGCCATCACCGGCGGCACGGGTACCTATCGCGGGGCAACCGGCGAGATGGTCCAGACGCTGCACGGCTTCACCGAGCAGATGGGCGTCAACCTCACGGTCGAATTCCAGTTCGACGAGTAGGCAGCGCCAGCTCCAGGCGGCAGGGGTGAGCGTGTCTTGCCCCTGCAACTCCCCCTTCAGGCAGGCGATTTACAGACAGGAAGTGCACCATGCAACCCATCACACTCGACCATGCTGCTCTGCGCAGGCTGAGCGCTCGCTTCAAAGGACTGCTGATTGCCCCCGGTGACGCGGCGTATGATGAGGCGCGTAAGGTCTGGAACGGCATCATCGACCGCCACCCGGCGCTGATTGCACGCCCCCTCGATGTCGATGACGTGATTGCGGCGGTCAACTTCGCACGCGAAAACGATCTGCTGCTGGCGGTGCGCGGCGGCGGGCATAATGTCGCCGGGCACGGCACCAATGACGGCGGCCTCGTCATCGATCTATCGCTGATGAAAGCGATCACGGTCGATCCCGCCGGGCACACCGCCCGCGCCGAAGGCGGCGTAACCTGGGGCGAGCTGGACAAAGAAACACAGGTCTATGGGCTGGCGACGCCGGGCGGAGTCTTCTCCCAGACGGGCATCGCCGGGCTGACACTGGGCGGCGGCTATGGCTGGCTGCGCAACAAGTACGGCCTGGCCGCCGACAACCTGATCGCGGCGGACGTCGTCACGGCAGACGGGCGGCTGATCCGCGCCAGCGCGACCGAAAACCACGATCTGCTGTGGGGGCTGCGCGGCGGCGGGGGCAACTTCGGCGTGGTGACGGCCTTCGAATACCGCCTGCACCCGGTCGGGCCTGAGGTGATGTTCGTGTTCGTCATGCACGATACACCGACCGCCGCCGATATGGAGCGCGCCGTGCGCTTCTATCGCGACTTTTCGGCCACTGCGCCGGACGAAGTCAGCACGATCCTGGCGCTGGGCCAGGTGCCGCCCGACGAGCACTTCCCCGAAGCGCTGTACCGCAAGCCCATGACGCTCTTCGGCGGGCTGTATGCCGGGCCGATCGAGGACGGGAAGAAGATCTTGCAGCCGCTGCTCGACTTCGGCGCACCGCTGCTCGACTTCAGCGGGGTCATGCCCTATGTCGAAGCGCAGCAGGCTTTCGACGCCGATTATCCCGACGGGCTGCGCTACTACTGGAAGTCACTCAACCTCAACCGGCTCGACGACAACGCGATCACGCGCCTGGTGGAGCACGCGCGCCGCCAGCCGTCGCCCTTCAGCACGACCGATCTATGGCATGTGGGCGGGGCGGTGGGGCCTGTTTCGCCTGACGAGAGCGCGTTCTACGGGCGGCAGGCGGCCTTCTTGCTCAACCCGGAAGCTAACTGGATCGATCCGGCGGACGACGACCGGAATATCCACTGGGTGCGGCAGTTCATCCTGGAGATGGAGCCGTTCTCGGATGGCAGCCGCTATCTTAACTTTGCCGGGTTCCAGGAAGAAGGCAGCGAGATGATGCGCAAAGCCTTCGGCCCCCAACACGCACGGCTGCGCGCGCTCAAGCAGAAGTACGACCCGGCAAATCTCTTCCGACTCAACCAGAATATCCAGCCCGGCTAAACCGGGCTACCAAGGAGATAGAACAATGTCCCGCAAGCACTTATCCAACGTTCTCATTTTCGCCGTGCTGATCCTGAGCCTGGTATCTGGCGTGGCACTCCGACCCACCGCCGCCGCTCCGGATCAGAGCCAGCCCGCGTCGGCCTTCGACTCCGACGTGGCCCGCGCCTGGTTCGCGCTCCAGCTTGAGCTGGTGACGCACACCTGGGGATTCTCGCCGCCGGTCGCGGCCCGCGCCTTCGGCTATACCGGCGTCGCGCTGTACGAAGCGGTCGTGCCGGGAATGCCCGGCTACCGCTCGCTGGCCGGGCAGCTCAACGAGCTGGCGGCGCTGCCGGCGATCGAGGCGGATGCCGAGTATCACTGGCCGGCGGCGGCCAACGCGGCCCTGGCGGCGATCACCCGGCTGCTGTTCCCGACCACGCATGCCGCCAACCAGGGCGCGATCGAGAACCTGTATGCGCAGTACGCCGATCAATATCAGGCCGGGACGGATGCCGCCACGTTTGAGCGGTCGGCAGCCTATGGCGAGGCCGTTGCGCAGGCCGTGTTCGAGTGGTCGATGTCCGACGGCGGGCATGAGGGCTTCCGTCGCAACTTCCCGCTCGACTACCAGCCGCCTGCCGCCGATGGTCTGTGGACGCCGACCGCGCGCGCCAAAGGCAATCCGCAGTCCGCGATGCAGCCCTACTGGGGTGAGAACCGGCCTTTCGTGCTGACCTCTGGCGCGGAATGTGCCCCGCCGCCCGCCGTGGAATACTCGCTGGACAACGGCTCCGCGTTCTACGCCGAGGCGCAGGAAGTCTACGACATCGTGCAGCACATCACGCCGGAGCAGCTTGAGATCGCGCGCTTCTGGGCGGATGACCCGTTCCGCACCTCGACTCCTGCCGGGCACTGGATCGCGATCCTGACGCAGGTCCTGGAGCGTGAAGGCGCCAGTCTCGATGTCGCGGCGGAAGGGTATGCCCGGCTTGGCATCGCCGTCGCGGATTCCTTCACCACCTGCTGGAACGCCAAGTTTGTCTATAACCTCGTCCGTCCGGTGACATACATCCAGGCCGCGATCGATCCCAACTGGGCCCCGGTTCTGGTCACGCCCCCGTTCCCGGAATATCCGTCCGGTCACTCGGTCGTGTCGGGCGCGTCGGCCTACGTGCTGACGAGCCTGTTCGGTGAGGATTATGCCCTGACCGATCGCACGCATGACCGCTGGGGCCTCGCGCCGCGCTCGTTCGACTCGTTCAGCGAGGCCGCCGAAGAAGCCGCGCTGTCACGCATTTATGGCGGCATCCACTACCGGGCTGCGGTCGAGCACGGGCTGGAGCAGGGCCAATGTGTGGCTGAGCGCGTCCTGTCACTCCAGTTCCGCGCTGACTCGTAAGGCGATGCTATCCTCTCAGCCAGCATCCCGCCTGCGCTTGGTGGGCGGGATGCTGGAAATGCCCCAAGTTGCCCCTTCCCGCAGCGCGAGTACGTGTGGGAAAGGGCTGGATTTGTCTCACGCCTGCTGCGCCGCGACCGCCCGGCGCTCGGCGGTAAGCTGCTCCGCGTTCACTACTGAGGGAATCATCAGCGCGAGCGACCCCATCAGCACGCACACGATCCCGCCCGCGACATACCAGAAGCGCAGGCCCAGCGCCTCGGCTACCGGCCCGGCCACCGCCAGGCTCAGCGGCGAAATGGCCGTCGCCAGGGCGTTGATCAGCGTGAAGACGCGCCCCTGCATCTCCGGCGCGACGGTCGTCTGCAAGACGGCATAGATCACGCCGTTGAACGCCATCATGAAGCCCGCCATGAAGACCGCCCCCAGCGCCAGCACGAACAATGTCCCCGGCGCAACTCCCAGCGCCACATGCGCCACGCCGATTCCAATCACGCCGATTTGCGAGGTGACGATCTTGCGCCTGAAGCCGCCCCACACACTCAGCACGATGCCGCCCGCCACGATCCCAATGCCGGACGCGGACTCGATCCAGCCAAATTCCTGGGCGCCGCCGCCGAAAACATTGCGGACCAGCAGCGGCAGCAGCGACCCGGCGGGGAACAGCACGAAGTTGATCGCCAGCGCCATCCCCAGCAGGATGAACATGCCCGGAAGGCCCTGCATATAGCGCAGTGCCTCGCCCACCTCGCGCCGCACATTGAGCGCGCCGGTCGGGGTGGTGCGCACCGGCTGCGGTACATGGACCATCAACAGTGCGCCGATCCCCAGCGCCGCCGTGATGATGTCCACTGCCAGCACAGTCTGCATCGGCAGTGCTTCGATCAGCAGCGCCCCCAGCGGCGGCGCAATGATGGTCATCGAGCCGTTCAGCGTGGCGTTCATCCCCTGGACACGTCCCAGCTCTTCGGCAGGCACCATCAGCGAGGTCGAGGCATTCATCGCCGGGTGGTGGAACACCCCGCCGGTCGCGCGGATCAGCATCGCCACATAGATGATCCAGGGCCGCGCCTCGCCCGCCGCGAAGATGCCGATCAGCCCCAGGGTTGCCAGCGCGATCCCGCCGTCCGCAACGAGCATCACCCGCCGCCGGTTCCAGCGGTCGATCAGGGTGCCCGCGATCGGGCTGAGAAAGACGTTCGGCAGCAGCGCGATCAGTGAGGCCGTCGCCAGCACCGTCGCCGAGCCGGTGGTGCGGGTCAGCCACCACACCAGGGCAAACTGGACGAGCTGGCTGCCCAGCAGCGAGATTGCCTGCCCGATCCACAGCGTGAAAAACGGACGTTTCCAGGTCATGATCCCCTCCTCGTGCGCGGGACATGAAAACTCCCCAGGTGCAGCGCTGCAAGGGGAGTGCATAACACAAAAACCCGCCCTGGTCAGAGAGCCAGGGACGGGTCGCAGATTTCATTATTCCACAACTGGGCGGGGCATGTCAAGCGGTTCGCCCGATTGCCATGCCGCCGCTCGAATTGGGCATGTTGCACAGTCGATTTTGAAAATTATTCAGCTATATTATCAGAAGAATAGAAAAAACAGTCCTCCTATAATGCTTTATAGCTGCAAATTTGGGCACCCTGCCCAAATCTCGACCACCTGCATCCAAAGGAGTCGCTCTATGAACATCGATTCGGGTGATACGGCCTGGGTCTTGATGGCAACAACCCTGGTCCTGATGATGACGCCGGCGCTGGCCTTTTTCTATGGCGGGATGGTCCGCCGGAAAAATATCCTCTCCACGCTCAACATGAGTCTGATTACGATCTCGCTGATCAGCATTCAATGGGTGCTGATCGGCTATACCCTCGCCTTCGGGTCCAGCCTGGGCGGCGTGATCGGCAGGCTGGACTTTCTCGGCTTTACCGATGTGGGGGCCGACCCCAATCCCGATTACGCGGGCACCATCCCCCACCTGGCGTTTGCCGGCTTCCAGATGATGTTCGCCATCATCACCCCGGCCCTGATCACGGGTGCGTTTGTAGAGCGTGTCCGGTTCGGGGCCTTTTTGATCTTCACCCTGGTCTGGGCGACGGTGGTCTATGATCCGGTGGCGCACTGGGTCTGGGGCGTCGGCGGCTTCCTGCGCGATTTCAAGGCGCTCGACTTCGCCGGGGGAACGGTGGTGCATATCACGGCGGGCTTCTCGGCGTTGGCGTTCGCCAGCGTGATCAAGGCGCGCAAGGGCTACGGCAAAGCGCCGCTCGAACCCTATCACATTCCCTACACCGTGCTGGGGGCCGGGCTGCTGTGGATGGGCTGGTTTGGGTTCAACGGTGGCAGCTCGCTGGGGGCGAACGGGCTGGCGGTCAACGCGGTGGTGACGACCAACACCGCCGCCGCGAGCGCGGGCGCGGTCTGGATGCTGCTGAGCTGGCGCGACAACAAGCCAAGCGTGCTCGGCATCGTAACCGGAATGGTGGTCGGGCTGGTGGCGATCACCCCGGCGGCGGGCTTTGTCACCCCGCTGGCCGCCCTGGTCATCGGCGCGACGGCAGCCCCGATCAGCTACTACGCGATCCGCCTGCGCCAGCGCTCGCGCCTGGATGAATCGCTCGACGTGTGGGCGTGTCATGGTATGGGCGGCCTGTGGGGCGCGCTCGCGACCGGGCTGTTTGCGACCACTTCGGTCAATCCGGCGGGCGCGGATGGGCTGTTCTACGGCAACGCGGAGCAGTTTTTCATCCAGGCCGCCGCCGCCGGGATCGTCGTCGTGTTTTCCTTCGGCATGACGTACATCATTACCCAGGTTCTCAAGGTGACGATCGGGCTGCGCGTCAGCACGAACGAAGAAGAAGTCGGTTTGGATGTCAGCCAGCACGGTGAACAGGTTTACGCCTAAGGAGCGCCCCATGACCAAGAAAATTGAAGCGATCGTGCGCGAGGAGAAGTTAGCCGATGTCAAGGACGCGCTGCGCCAGGCCGGCATCGTCGGGATGAACGTAACCGAGGTGCGCGGGCATGGGCGGCAGGGGGGCATCATACTTGCCGGGCGCAGCGGCTCGACCCAGGTCGATCTGCTGCCCAAGGTGCAATTTAACATCGTGCTGAGCGATCACAACGTGGAAAAGACGGTTGAAGTGATCCGCCAGGCCGCCTTCACCGGGCAAAGCGGCGACGGCCTCATCTTCGTGCTGCCGGTAGACGACGTGATCCGGATCAGCACCGGCGAGCGCGGCCACGACGCCATCACCTACGAGGGCGATATCGACACGCTGCCTCAATCCAATGGCCGGACGCGCGTCGTAACCTAGCGCGTGTTTACCCCCCATCCCCCGGCCCCTTCCCCCACGCTGGCGCGGAGGGAAGGAGAGCACAGCCTGCTTTTTAAGTCCTTCCCACCGTGTGAGGGAAGGATTTAGGATGGGGGGTAGATGTGCATTTGTCAGGCGAGGATGTGCCAGCGCCGCGCCCCTACGCGACACGTGATGTGCCGTCGAGGACCCTCACCCGGCTCAGAACTCGTACTGGAACAGGTCGTTCAGCCAGGCGCGCGCCATCGGCACCCAGGCATGAACCCGGCGCGGGTAGTCCCAGCCGTAGCACGACAGCGAGTCGGCGGTCGAGAGGCCGTGCTCCCCGGCGTTGAACAGGTGATACTCGCACGGGATGCCGTGTTGCAGCAGCGCCTCGACATACGCCAGTGTTTCGAGCGGCGGCAGCAGCCGGTCACCCAGGGTGTGAAAGAGATAGGTGGGTGGCATCAGCGGATTGGCCAGCGCCAGCGGGTCTTTGTGCGGCGCATAGTCGCGGATCATCGCACCATACGGCAGCTTGCCCGGCTCGCGCGGCTCGGCCCGCGTGATGAAGGCTTGCAGGTTGGCGACCGGATAGCCCAGAATCGCGGCGTTCAATCTCATCTCTTCGGCCCCCAGCCCGGTCAGGTTCGCCAGCGAGTCCCGGTGCCAGCTTGATCCGAGCAGCGCCGTGAGGTGCCCGCCCGCCGAAAAGCCGATCGCGGCGATTTTATCCGCGTCGATACCGTATGCCGCGCTGTGACGGCGCATGTGCGCGACGGCCTGCGCGATCTCGATCAGCGGCGTGGGGTAGGCGGACGCTTCGCCGCAGTGATAATTCAGCACGAACGCCTGATACCCGGCGGTGAGGAAGCTCAGCGCGACGGGGTCGGCCTCGCGGTCCGAGCAGATCGCATAGCCGCCGCCCGGCACGACCAGGATCGCGGGCCGCTGTGGGGGCGTCCAGGGTGCGCCGCCCTGCGTCGATTCCTCGAACCGGTACGCCGTCAGGCTGGCGACGTGGTCGTCTGACAGATACACGACTTCTTTTTGCATTATCCCGCCTGTGGGATGGCGTCCTGGCTGCTGGTGCGGACCACCAGCCGGGGCTGGATCAGGATTTGCCGGGTTTCAACCGCCAGCCCTTGCAGCACGTCCAGCAGCATCGTCATAAGCTGGTGGCCGATTGCCTCAAGCGGCTGGTGGACCGAGGTCAGCGGCGGCGACAGGTGCTCGGCGGCGGGGATGTCGTCGAAGCCGGTCACGGCCACGTCGCGCCCGACCGCCAGCCCCATCTCGCGCAGCGCGCGCATCACGCCGATCGCCACCACGTCGCTGACGCACGCGATCGCGGTGGGGCGCACATCCGGCGGCAGCGCCATGAGCTGCTGAGCCGCGATCTGCCCGTGCGCCGGCGTGTTCTCCGCCTCGATCAGCCACCGCTCATCCACCATCAACCCCAGTTCGGACATCACCGCACAGTAGCCCGCGTAGCGATGGCTGCCCGCCAGCGAGAGTGTCGGCCAGCGCACGAACGCGATCCGCTCGTGCCCCTGCTCGGCCAGATGCCGCACGACCTGGCGCATTCCGTCCATGCCATCGACATCGACGTATGAGAAGTCCCACAGGTCGTTGGCGCGTCCGAACGACACGAACGGGATTCCCAATTCCAGCAGCCGCCCGATGCGTGGATCGTCGATCACCGTGTTCGCCAGGATAAACCCGTCCACCCGCTGCATCTCGGCCAGCGACACATACGCGGCGGATGGATCGTCCGGATCGTTGAGAAACGTCAGAATGTGATACCCGGCTTCCTCGGCGGCCTTCGACATGCTGTAGAGGAACTGCTGCATAATCGGCGTCCATTCGCCGGGCAGCTCCTCGTGCCAGGCGTAGCCAATGATCCGGCTCGCGCCGCTGCGTAAATTCTGCGCGGTAATGCTGGGGCGATAGTTGAGACGCCGGGCGACCGCCAGCACGCGCTCGCGCGTGGCCTCACTCACCCGGCCCGAATTGTTGAGTACGTAGGAGACGGTTGCCGACGTGACCCCTGCTTCGCGCGCAACATCCTTGATCGTGGGCATTGGTGCGCAGACCTACCTTGTATTCCTGAATCCCGGCTCAAGCAAGCTGTGTGGTGATCCTACCCCTTTTGAACCATCTGAGAAGCTGGCCTGCGGGGGATGATTATCAGCACGCGCTTAAACTGCAAACCATACCGGGAGTGAGTCCGCCTGTCAAGCGCCGGACTCGGCGTTCGTTCAGGAAGCAGCGCGGCGGCGGGCAGTGTAGGCTGCGACGCGATCCAGCACCGCCGCGTTGCCGATCGCGGTGAACGCGCCCCAGGTGAGCAGCAGCCAGGCGGCGAACAACACCGTACTGAGCACGGCCAGCACCGCCAGAAACACCAGCAGCGTGAGCACCATCAGCGGGTTGTGCAGCACCATCACCAGCGCGTTACGGGTGGCGCCCCACACGCCCGGCTCGGCCATCTCGTAGTACATCGGCCAGGTGAACAGCAGCACGCCCAGCCAGAGGATGCCCGCGATGGTCCAGACCGCCATCAGGATCGTGACGGCGAGTCCGTCCTCGCGGGCATAGGCATACAGGTTGTAGAAGTTGATGAAGCCGACCAGCCCACACCCGATCCCCCAGGGCAGCGCGCGCCACAGATTACGCCGGAACGCGCCCCAAAACGCGCTCAAGTCCGCCTCGGATGGGTTGGTGTGGGCCAGATAGCCGACATAGCACAGCGCGCTCCACGCGGCGGGGGCCGTGATCACCGGCACGCACAGCAGCATGAAGGCCAGGTTGGTCCAGACATAGGCATAGCCGTTGTAGCGCAGGTTTTCCAGCCCGCGCCAGATCACGCGCAGCCCGTCGATCATCGCCCGCCGCTAGCCTTTCAGCCCGCTGTAGCTGATGCCTTCTACGAAGTAGCGCTGGAAGTAGAAGAAGATCAGCGCCAGCGGCAGCGTCGTCAGCACCGACCCGGCCAGGAAGGCGTGCCAGCGCAGCGTCTCGCCATACGCGCCGCGCAGAAACGCCAGCCCTACCGGCAGCGTCCACAGCTCCCGGTTGCCGGAGAGGATGATCAGCGGCATCAGAAAGTCATTCCACGCGCCCTGAAAACTGAAGATCGCCAGGGCCGTGAGCGCGGGGGTCGCCATCGGCAGGATCACGCGCAGGAACATCGTGAGGCGGCTGGCCCCATCGACCATCGCGGCCTCTTCGATCTCGCCCGGCACCGACTCGAAAAACTGCTTCATCAGAAAGATACCGAAGGCGTCGGCGGCCAGCGGCAGGATCAACCCCTGGTAGGTGTTCAGAATCCCGAACTGCTTCAGGATGATAAAGCGCGGGATCAGCAGCACGATCACCGGGACCATCATCGTGCCCAGAATCACGAAGAAAAACAGCCGGTTGCCCGGAAATTTGATGCGCGCCAGGGCATATCCGGCCAGTGAGTCGATTGCCAGGCGCAGCACGGTGATGATCACCGCGACGAAGGCCGTGTTGAAGAACCAGCGCGGGAGCTGCGCGTCGAAGATTTCATCGTAGCCCTGAAGCGTGGGCGAGAACGTCACCTCGTTGGCAACCTCATCCGCGGGGAGCGGGCGGCCTTCTTCGTTCACACACTCGCTCGTCGAAAAGGACGGTATCAGCGCCGCCGGGAAACGCTGCACAGCAGGCAGGCACTTGAACGAATTGGCGACGGTGAAGACGAACGGCAGAATCTCGATCAGGGCGAACATGATCAGCACGCCCCAGCCAAGACCGGCAAACGCCGTCCGGATGATGGAGCGCCCGCCCGATCCCGCGACCTGTTGCGAGTCTAGAGCAGAAGTCATGGTGTGTCTCCCTTCGCACTAGTCCGCGCGCTCGCGCACGACCACCCGCTGCAGGATGCTGAAGGTGAAGATGATGACGAACAGCACCAGGGCAGTTGCCGAAGCCAGCCCCATCGCCGAGCGGTCGAAGCCGTTCTGGAAGACCATATAGGCGACGGTCAGCGTCGTTTTGGCCGGGCCGCCGCTCGAAATCACGTACACCTGGTCGAAGACCTGGAACGTGCCGATCAGCCCCAGGGTGACGACGAAGAAGATCGTGGGGCGCAGCAGCGGCACGGTGATCTTTCGGAAGACGTTCCAGGCGTTCGCCCCGTCAATCGCCGCCGCCTCATAGACATGCCCCGGAATGTTCTGGAGCGCAGCCAGAAAGATGATCATCATCGTGCCGATCGTGGTCCAGACATTCAGGATCATGATCGTCAGCAGCGTGATACTCGGCCCGCTGATCCACTCCCAGCCGGTCAACCCCAGGGTGCGGTTTCCGGCCCAGGACCCCGCCGAGGCACGCGTGACGCCGAGCGGCTCCAGGATCAGATGCACCAGGCCGCGCGGGTCGTCCAGCCAGTTGATGTAGTTATCGCTGTAGCCCGCCAGGACCCCGCCGATCGCCTGGTTGACCAGGCCGCCGCGTGAGAACATGAACATAAAAATCAGCGAGATCACGACCGACGAGGTGATCGACGGGAAGTAGAAGGCGGTTCGGAAGAACCCCTTCGCTTTGAGCCAGCGCTGGTTGACGATGACGGCCAGCACCAGCGCGATCAGGGTCTGGACCGGCACGACGCCGATCACATAGTAAACGGTATTCTTCAGCGCGATAAAAAAGTCTCGCTGGCGGATTGCCGCCGACACCTCGCGGCCATCCTCGACATGGTAGCCGCGCAGCAGGTCGCTGTAGTTAGCGGTTCCCACGTAGTCATATGCGCCCTCTTCCAGCACGGGTGAGATGCCGTTCCAGTCGGTGAAGCTGATATATAGGGCCGCGCCGATGGGGATGATCAGAAAGATTAAGAAGATAATCATAGCCGGGAGCATGAACGTCAGGCCGGCTATGGCCTCTTGGCGGCGCTTGGCCGCCATCGTCAGGATGCCCGGTTGTTGTTTCGCCTGTACAGCCGTCGCCATAGCGCAGGCTCCTTTCGTCCCAAATTAGGAACGGCGCTCCCCGCCAGGCAGGGAGCGCACGCAGAACGATAGGAACAGCTTAGCGGGCGAGCACTTCTTCCGCCGCTGCCCCCATCTCGAAGATCACGTCGTCGGCTGTCGCCTGGCCTTCGAAGGCGAGCTGGATGCTGGCGTTAAAGGTGTCGATCGCGTCGCCAAAGCCGACCGGGAAACTCCAGGGGTATGCGGTTTCGGCGGCATCCACGAACGGCTGGCCGATTTCTTCACCGCGTGCGGCGAGCCATGGATCCGCCAGTGCCGTGCGCGGTGGCATCGGGCCGAAGCCGGCTTCAGCCACCAACTGGCCGCCGGCTTCGCCGGTCAGATAGTTGACCAGCGTCCAGGCCGCTTCCTGACTTTCGCTGTCCGCCGCGACCCCGTAGCAGACGGTAAAGGTCATCGTCGCCTCGCCGCCGTCCGGATGCCCCGGCAGTTGGACCACGCCCCAGTTGATGTCGGGGAACTGATCGAGCAGCGTATTGATCACCCAGTTGCCTTCCATGATCATCGCCGCGCGGCCCATGCCAAAGGCCTCACCGGCCCACCCGGCGTCAACCGCGCTCGCCGTGCCGGCATAGCCATCTTGCACCAGCCCGGTGTAGAAGTCCAGCGCCTCGCGCGCTTCCTCAGTATCGACCGTGACCTCGGACCAGTCCTCGTTCAAGACCGAGCCGCCCGCCTGATAGAGGAAGGGCAGCCAGCGCTCCAGGTTCGGGTTGAGGATCAGGCCGAGCACCTCCTGGCCGGCCTCGTTGGTGCCGGTCAGCGCCTCAGCCGCCGCCTGCAGATCGTCCCAGGTCCAATCATCGGTCGGATACTCCAGGCCCGCGGCGTCGAACATATCCTTGTTGTACTGAAGCGTCAGGGTCGAGAAGTCTTTCGGTGGGCAGACAAACTCGCCGTTGTAGGTAAAGACGTTGACCAGCGACTCGTAGAATCCTTCGGGATTCTCGATCTTGTCGCCGCCAATATCCACGACGCCCGCCTCGACCAGGTCGGCCAGCTTCGAGCTGTCGATGTAGAACACATCGGGCGGATCGCCGCTGGCGAAAGTGGTCTGGAGCGTGGTGTCATAGTCGGGGACGAGATTCACATCGACGGTGATACCCGGATTGGCTTCTTCGAAGGCGGCAATCTGCTCGGCCAGCGCCGCGTCCTCAGCCTGCGACGACGACCAGCCCATCAGCGTGAGCGTGGTATCCTGGCGGGCCAATGCCGCACTCGCGCCCATCGCCACGAGGACGATCAGCACGACGACTGTCAAAACATGATGCTTACGCATGGGTCATCTCCTAAATACTGTCCAAACCGGCGATAGCAAACCGGACATTGCAGGAAACCAGACTGAATCGATCACCCTCGTTCGATACTGACATCACCTCCTTCGATCTTAAAAGTATGGCGCTCGCCCTGGTAATAGACCGCGAATTGCACCCGCTCCCAGCCCGGCGGCAGGTGCGGGTCAAGCATGGGGCCATCGGGCGTCAGGTGCAGCCCGGCAAAGCCGAAAACCAACGCCTGCCACAGCCCGCCGCAAGACGCGCCGTGAATGCCGTCACGGCTGTTGCCCTTGTTGTCGCGCAGATCGATCTCGGCGGCGTGCTCGAACAGCTCACCGGCCAGATCGAGCCGGCCCAGGCGCGCCGCGACCCAGGCATGCATCGCGGGGCTGAGCGACGATCCGTGATCGGCCAGCGGGTAATAGGTTTCCCAGTTGTTGCGCTGTACGGACTGATCGGCCACCTGCTCGCCCAGCAGCGCCATCAACATCACGACATCGGCCTGCTTGATGACGCGCAGATGGGCCGATTCCTCGTGGCCCAAGATGCCGGGCAGGCTCACGATCCGCGGCTGGTATTCCAGCACATCCACCGGCTCCAGGTCGAAGAATCCGTCGAACTGGATGTGAATCTGGCGCTCGTCGTCGAAGGGGATATAGATGCGGTCGATGATCGTCTGCCAGCGGTCGAGCGCCGCCGTATCGATCGACAGCGTGCGGCCCAGCGCGGCGGCCTGCTCCGGGTGGCGGTCGCTCAGCCAGTCCCACACCTGCCGCGCGGTGTCGAGATGCCAGCGCGCCATGGTGTTGGTAAAGACGTTGTTGTTGACGTCCTCGTGATACTCGTCGGGGCCGATCACGTGGTTGATCTCGTAGCGGTTTTCGGCGGCGTTCCACTCGACGCGTGACGCCCAGAAGCGTGCCCCGTCCAGCACGATCTCCGCGCCGTAGTCGCGCATGAAAGCGTCGTCGCCGGTCCAGTGCCAGTACTGCATGATCGCGTAGGCGATATCGCTGGTAAGATGCTGCTCCAGCTCGCCGGTCCAGATGCGGATGCGCTTGCCGGTGACGGGATCGGGCGGCGTCCACTGCGGCGTGACTTCCTCGCCCGTGTCGGCGCTCTCCCAGGGGAACATCGCGCCCTCGAAGCCGTTGGCTTTGGCTTTGGCGCGCGCGCCCGGCAGCCGGTGGTAGCGGTACATCAGCAGGTTGCGCGCCAGGTGCGGCTGGGTCAGCGTCAGCGGTTGGACCATGAACAGTTCGGTATCCCAGAACACGTGCGCCCGGTAACCTGCGCCGCTGAGCGTTTTCGCGCCGATGCTCACCTGATTGTCGTGCGGCGGGGCCGCGATCAGAATATGGTAGAGGCAGAAGCGGAGCGCCCGCTGCAAGAAGGGATCGCCCTCAAGCACCACGTCCGAGTCTTCCCAGACACGCTCCCAGTGGGCGCGGTGCGCGTAGTAGAGCGCGTCATACCCGGCCTGGCGTGCCCGTTCGAGCGCGGCGAGTGCATCGGCCAGCGGATTGCCACCCTCGCGGCTGGTCGAGAGGCCGACCAGCTTGGTGATGGTGATGGTTTGCCCCTGGGCGAGCTGGGCGCTGTAGGCAACCTGGGGATGCGCCCCATCCGCCAGCAGGGCCGGTGCCGCGTCGAGATCGGTTACCAGCGCGGCGGCCATCGCCAGCTCGTAGCCACTTTGCAGCGTCCGGCTGCGGACCCATACCGCGTCCGGCGCGGGGCTGCCCGTCTCCCACGGCTCCCAGTGCTGAAAGCCCGACGCCAGCGAGACGCGGGTATCGATCCCGCCGCTGATGTGCATCTGCGGCTCGCCGTGCAGCGCCATCACCGACAGGCGCAGCACCAGCACATGCTGATCGACGGCGCTGGCGAAGCGCTCGAAGGTCAGGCGGATCACGCTCCCCCCGGCGGTTTGCCACAGCACGCGCCGGGTCAGGGTCGCGTCGCGCACGTTCAGGATTCGTTCCGCGCCCAGCACGCGGCCCTGGCTGGTGTCCGCGCCGAAGCGGTAGCCGTCGAACTCGATCGTGAGGCCCAGCCAGTGTGGGGCCGGCGCGAGATCCGGGCTGACGCCGCCTTCGATGAAATTGAACAGGCCGTGAACGCGGGTCGAGTCGAGGGTGGGGTGGGCGTCGTCTTCTTCCAGCAGGCCGCGCACGCCGACGTAGCCGTTGCCGATGGTGAACAGCGTTTCCGAGACAGCCGCCTGATCGGGTCCAGCCAGGTGCTCACGAATCAGAAAGTGATCTTCCATAAAACACTCGCACCAGCCCAGAAGGCTTCAAATATTTTTGGTCAAGGAACAGCTTTGTATGTTTGATACAATTAAACTATAGATTAAACGTTTAAGCGTGTCAAGCAATTGCTTATCGGAAGCCGAACTACGGTTTGTGAGGGAGAAGCCTTAGAGAGGTCCGGTGCGCGGTTGCTGGGATGGAAGCAGGGTAGTGGCGAACAATTGACTGATAGCAGCCGTTCAACTGCCCCCCACCTCCCGGCTCCTTCCCCCACGCTGGCGCGGAGGGAAGGGGAGAATGGGAGCGTTTTTCAAGTCCTTCCCACCTTGTGGGGAAGGATTTAGGATGGGGGCAAAGCAGGCTTCAGTCAAAACCTCACCACTACCGGAAGCAGGAATCCGGTATCTCGTGGCTATCAAGCGTGATAATGTGCTTGAAGCAAGTCGCATATCCGTTAGTATTAGGTCTGTATGATATTCTGTACTGTAATTTGATGACTTTCTTTACTATAGAAGCATCTCTCTAACATTTTACTCTGTAGGGAAAGCTGATTTTCCGCTTGTGTCGAAAAGGGGGAGAGATGAAATACCAAAGCTCGTGGGTGACTTCAGGCTCGATTGTGGCCTTGCTGGTCACCTTCTTTATTCTGCCGTGGGTTACCATATCGTGCAGCGGCGTGTCGGTTAGCGCGAATGGATATGAATTGGCTTCAGGCAATATTGACAAGCCAGACGACAACTCGATGAGCAGCGCCGACGATGAGGACACAAATTCCTATCCCGTCCTGTGGTTGCTGCCGCTAGTATCCTTACTGGCAGCTTACGGGGTCTACCTGCGCGAGATGTCCATTGACGCTACAGTGGCAGCAGTCAGGAAGATTTATCTGGCTGCTAGCGGCGTGGGGTTGGTCGCTATTTTTCTGTTCTACACGCAGTTTAGCTCCGATGCATCCGATGCGGAAGCCGTGGGCGTTTCGGTTTCTTACGAAATCGGCCTATGGGTTGCCGTGCTGGCTGCCGGGGGGATAGGGGTAGCCGCACTTTATTTCCTGCCGCAAGAAGCAGATGCTCAGCAACCTTCATCATCCACCACGTCGCGCGATGATCCGCTAAAGCCTCCCGCTAAACCGTGGGAATGAGGTGTCTCGTACTACGGCTTTTGACTATTCCTTGTTCATTCACACTGGGAGAAGATTGGTGGACGTATGAACACAAGCGACGAAGTATCGAGTGCGACGAGCAAGCACAAACTGTATGCCATCATCGGAGGCATTCTGCTGGTGATCGGTGTATTTGCGCCGGTCGGCAAGGCATTCTGGGTTGAGATTGACTACTTCCTGGATGGTGAGGGTGATGGCGTGATTGTGTTAGCCGCCCTGGTGATTACTGCCCCCATCCTGCTGATGCGGCGCTATCAGCGGGCGCTGTGGATTCCGGCGCTGATCATTGCCGGGACTGTCGGGTACGACTTTCTCAACATTTATACAGAGCTGGGGGCGGATACGATGGCCTGGGGCTGGATTCCGCTGTTGATTGGGTCGGGCTTCATGCTTGCGGCGGCGGCCACTGCAAAGTAGCGGGCTTACTCAGTTAAGCGGGCACACGAAACAAGCTCCTGGTACCTTGGCAGACAGGCCCGGCTTTGGCTGGGCCTGCTGCTTCTGGCGCAGCAGGTGATCACAGTATCAGAAGGGATTAATGCGGAAAAATTTGGCGTTTCGGTAAAAAATGTTTAACCTAGTTAAACGAAATTTTACCTACGGGCGACCTGCGGGCCGTCTGTTCGATCTGGTCAACTACTGAGGAGCCACACCATGTTCTCGCTGCCGCTTCCGGCTGTCCCTCTGATTGTGCTGGCGCTGATGTTTGGGTTTCTGAACGGCAAGAACGACTCGGCCAACATCGTCGCACCGCTGACCTCAACGCGCGCCCTGGGCTACCGTCAGGCGCTTGTGCTGGCGGCACTGGCCGAGGGTACCGGCCCGTTTCTGTTCGGTGTCGCGGTGGCGCAGACGATCGGTAGCGGGCTGCTGGCGTCCGGCGCGATCACGCTGCCGGTGATCTACGCCGCCGTTTTTGCCGCGATTGTGTGGAACACGCTGACACTGTTGCTCGGCATCCCTTCCAGCGCCTCGCACGCGCTGGCGGGTGGGCTGATCGGGGCGGCCTGGATCGGCTACGGCCCGGATGCGCTCCTGCTGCCGGGACTGCTGAAAATCGTACTGGCGCTGTTCCTCTCACCGGTGCTGGGGCTGGTGGCCGGATACCTTGTCGTGCGCGTCCTCTACTTTCTGGCAGCCGGGGCGTCTCCACGCATCAATCACTGGTTCCAGCGGGGCCAGTTGGGGATGGCCGTGGCGCTAGGACTGGCGCACGGCAGCAACGACGCGCAAAAGACGATGGGACTGATCACGCTGGGGCTGGTCGCGACCGGCACCCTCGACCGGTTTGAAGTGCCGCTGTGGGTGATGATCGCCAGCGCCGCCGCGCTCGCCGGTGGAACACTCTTCGGCGGGCAGCGCACCATGCGCACCGTCGGGCAGAAGTATTACCGTATCCGCCCGCTGCACGGATTCAGCGCCCAGGCCGCATCTTCGGCGGTGGTGCTCGGCGCGGCGCTGTTCGGCGGCCCGGTCAGCACGTCGCACGTGGTCAGCTCGGCGATTGTTGGGGCCGGGAGCGCGGAGCGTGTCCAGATGATCCGCTGGCGGATGGCCGGACGGATCGTGATGTCGTGGTTCGTGACCATCCCCTCAGCCGCGTCGGTCGCGGTACTGCTGTACGTCATTCTCCAGCCGCTCGTGCACTAGCGCGCGTTAGGCCCTTCGGAACGCTGAACGAGGCGAACGACACTGCCCCCATCCTAAATCCTTCCCCCAAAATGAGGGAAGGACTTCAAAACCGTTGCGGTGCTCCCCTTCCCCCACGCTTTCGCAGAGGGAAGGGGCCAGGGGATGGGGGGTGAAAATGCATAACACCCGGCTCCTTCCCGCCTATGGATGCCGCAAGAGGGAGCCGGACAGCGTGCTAAATCTCGCGTATCCACACCCGCATCTCGCCCGGCTCGCGGTTGGCCCACAGCGCGTAGGGGATGGCCTTGAACCGGAACTGCGACGGGGTCGAGGCCACGACCGCGCGCGGCTGGTACATCTCGCCCGGCCATGCATCCGGCTCAAGCCGGACGGCCTCGCCGCTGATCACGCTGACTCCGCCGAACAGGTCAGGATCGAAGCTGGCTTGCAGGGCGGCGTCGCCGGGAATGGCGACGTTGGCGAGCCGCGCCCCGTTATCGACCTCTTCCAGGCAGTAGACGACTGGCCCCCGCTGGAGCGCGATCCGGCCTGCGTCCTCGCGGATATCGGGGTGGGCGATCATGCGCTCGACCGGCATATCGAGCACGAGCGTGACCGTGTCGCCCTCGTGCCAGATGCGCTCGATCAGCAGGTAGCCGTTGGTGGGGCTGAGCGTCTGCGGCTCGTCGTTCACGACCAGGGTATAGCTGCGGCACCAGCCCGGCACGCACAGCGCCAGCGCGAACTGCGCCGGGTTTTCGGTCCGCACGGCGATCTGCACGGTGCCATCCCAGGGATACTCGGTCTGCTGCTCGATCTCGACCGCCTGGCCGCCCAACTCGAAGCGGGCCGTGTTCGGGTTGTAGAGATGCACGTAGAGCCGGTCGGGTGTGGTGGAGTAGAAATAGCCGCCGATGCTGGCGACGACGCGCGCCAGGTTGGGCGGGCAGCACGGGCAGAAGAACCACTCCTCGCGGCGGTAGTGCGGCGCTTCGTGGATGCCCTTCAACGGCTCGTGCGGGTTGACGTGCGGATAGGCCGTCAGCGGGTTGGCGTAGAAAAACTGATCGCCCTCGAACGAAACGCCCGCCAGTACGTTGTTGTAGAGCGCGCGCTCCATCACGTCGATATAGCGGCGGTCAGGGTCGAGATGGAACATGCGGTGCGCCCAGAACGCCAGCGCGATCCCGGCGCAGGTTTCGGCATAGGCGGTTTCGTTGGGCAGATCGTAGGCGAAGGTGAAGCCCTCGTTGGAGCGCGCCGGGCCGAGGCCGCCGGTGATGTACATCTGGTGGCGGGTCAGATCGTCCCACAGCCGGCGCGACAGGTCGGCTAGTTCCTGATCCTGCGTCTCCCGCGCGACATCCGCGATCGCGGCGTAGAGGTAACAGGCACGGACGGCGTGTCCGGTCGCTTCGGTCTGCTCGCGGATGGGGACATGCGCCTGGCAGTAGCGGTAGGTCTGCGCCCAGAAGCCGGCGGGGTCCTCGCCGCGCGCCTGCGCCTCGAGATCGAAGTAGTGCGGTTCCTGGCCGCGCTCGTCGAGGAAGTATTTCGACAGCGCCAGGTACCGCTCGTCGCCCGTCTCCTGATAGAGCCGGACCAGCGCCAGTTCCAGCTCCGGGTGGCCGGGATAGCCGCGCTGCTGACCCTCGTTCGGGCCGAAGCGCGCCGCGATATGGTCGGCAAAGCGCGCCAGCACATCCAGCACGGTACGCTTGCCGGTCGCGCGGTAGTACGCGATTGCGCCTTCGATCAGGTGCCCGGCGTTGTACATCTCGTGCCAGTCGCGCAGGTTGCGCCAGCGGTTCTCCGGTTCCAGGTTGCCGAAGTAAGTGTTGAGATAGCCATCGGGCTGCTGCGCGCGCGCCATCAGGTCGATCAGGTCGTCCGCCTGCTGTTCGAGCGCCGGATCGGGGTGCGTGTGGAGACTGTAGCCGACGGCTTCCAGCCACTTGCTGGTGTCGGAGTCCCAGAACATATAGATCACGCTGCGGGGTTTGGGGCGCTCGCGGTCGGGATCCATCCGCCACGCGTCGATCCGGCCCGTGTTCTGAAGCTGCTCGTAAATCGCCGGGATCGTCCTGCTGCGGTTGACCGCCTGGCGCTCACCCCAGAATCCGTCAGCCAGTTGTACTTTGTCCAGATAAACGGGTTTTGGAAGTAACTCTTTTTGAATAGCCATCGAAAACGCGCCAGGGGAATACCGGGTTTGAGCCGGGGAAGGGCGCTGTACTCCTTTCGGGTGTGTGATCGACGGGGTGTACTATACTTCAGACGAGTTGGCCCGGCTACCCGAGGCCGGGCGCGGCAGTCTCTTGTCAGGGCAGAGCATTTATATTACAATGCCCATTGTAGAAATTCAGCCTATGAATGCCAAAGGAGGTGCCGACCATGACAACCACAATCGCCATACTCGCCGTCGGAACAGGCACCCCTGTCTCCTACCGCGCTTAGACACGCTCCAGCACAAGCTCCGCTGACGGGGCTAACCCCCTGGATCGCCCTTCACACGTCGTAAATCTCCGCTAAGCGCCAACCAGATGATGCGTGCCTGCCGACCTCCCGACGTGAGGTGGCGGTCGTGCCCTGCCTGGTGATCCAATTACGCCTGCTGCGCCAACCTGTCACCTCAAAGCTGTTACCGCTGTACATGCATCATCGACGGCTAACCTGAGGTACAGGACAGGCATGGTGAAAACGAGCACGCTGTCTCGAAGCAAAAAATTCTTTTCGTACTACCGGCCCTATCGCGGGCTGTTTCTCGCGGATATGCTCTGCGCGTTCGTCGTTGCGGCCATCACGCTGATCCTGCCGCTGTGCGCGCGCTTCATCACGCAGAATGTCTTGGGCGAGGCCGCGCCCGGTACGCTCGCTCGCGTCTACGCGATGGGCGGCGTGATGCTGGCCCTGGTGATCCTGCACACGCTGTGCAGCCTGTTCGTTGATTACCGGGGGCACATGATGGGCGCGCTGATGGAAAGCGACATGCGCCGCGAGCTGTTCGACCACTATCAAAAGCTGTCGTTCGGCTTCTACGACGGCCAGAAAACCGGGCAGCTTATGTCGCGCCTCACCAACGATCTGCTCTCGCTCTCGGAGCTGTACCATCACGGCCCGGAAGATCTCGCGATCGGCCTGGTGACGCTGGTCGGCGTGTTCGGGATCGCGCTCACGATCAATGTCGAGCTGACCGTGATCGTCTTCCTGTTCGTGCCGGTCATGACCGTGTACGCGCTCTATTTCAACCGCAAGATGAACGCCGCGATCCGGCGCAGCCTGGAGCACATCGGCGACATCAACGCCCAGGTCGAGGACACGCTGGCCGGAATTCGCGTGGTGCAGTCGTTCACCAATGAGGCGGTCGAGCGGGAGAAGTTCGCCCATGAAAACCGGCGTTTTGTCGAGAGCCGGCGCGACGACTACCTTAGCTCGTCCTTCTTCTCCGCCGGGATGACCGCCTTCACCCACCTGATCACGATCGCCGTGATCGTTTTCGGCGCGGCGCGGATCGTCCGCACGTCGCTGGACCTGGCCGATCTGCTGACCTATCTGCTCTATGTCGGCATCCTGGTCGAGCCGGTCCGGCGACTGGTCAATTTCGCCCGGCTCTACCAGGAAGGCATCACCGGCTTCCACCGCTTCATGGATATCCTGGAAGTCGTGCCCGACATCCGCGACGCACCCGGCGCGGTCGATCTGGCGCAGGTGCGGGGCGAAATCGAGTTTCAGGGTGTGAGCTTCCGCTACCACGACGGGCAGCACGACGTGATCAAAAACGTGTCGCTGACGATCCGGGCCGGGGAGTATGTCGCACTGGTCGGGTCTTCCGGCGTCGGCAAGACGACGTTGTGCGCGCTGATCCCCCGCTTCTATGACGTGAGCGAGGGCGCGATTCTGCTCGACGGGCGCGACATCCGCACGATCCGTCTGCGCACGCTGCGCCAGCAGATCGGCGTGGTCCAGCAGGACGTGTACCTGTTTGCCGGGACCGTTGCCGATAATATCCGCTATGGCAGGCCGGACGCCAGCCGGGCCGAGATCGTCGAGGCGGCGCGCCAGGCGAACGCCCACGATTTCATCATGGCGCTGCCGCACGGCTATGACACCGACATCGGACAGCGCGGTGTCCGGCTCTCCGGCGGGCAGAAGCAGCGGCTCTCGATTGCACGCGTCTTCCTCAAAGACCCGCCGATCCTGATCCTGGACGAGGCAACCAGCGCGCTCGACAACGAGAGCGAGAAGGCCGTGCGCGAGTCGCTGGAGCGGCTGAGCCGCAGCCGGACCACGCTGGTGATCGCCCACCGCCTCTCGACCGTGCGCAACGCGCAGCGCATCATCGTGCTGACCGATAACGGGATCGAGGAGCAGGGCGCGCACGACGAGCTGATCGCGCGCAGCGGCGCGTATGCGAGCCTGTACCAGATGCAGTTGGAGATCTAAAGCCGGGCGGGGTGCGTGGCTGTTGCTCCCGGCGCACTTCTATCGAGGAAATCGGGGTTCTAGCATCGCGTGGACGAGTGTGCCTTCGTCCAGGTTTGCTCAGCATTTTTGATTGCACTCAACCTGTGTACACCTGCTGGCTGGCGCATGGGATGCGGACATCTATAAGTTATGGATCCACTGTGGGAATATTGGAACAACTCTCGCTAGGATCGATGCTCGTAGAAAAGACCCAGCCGTAATAACCCTCGTAGCGCACGTAGTACCAATCGTTTGTTGAGAGTACGGAGAGAATTTCAACGATTCTATTATAATCGACTACGTGTTCATAGCTAGCATGTCTATCGTGGTCTTCTCGTAGTGGAACACGAACCGATAGGATAGTGCCATAACAACTCCTTTGGGGTGTCATGGTCAGAGTAGGAGTTGGTGTTATGGCTGGTCCTATTGTACCTGTGAGCATAATGGCGCTCTGGGTGTTAAGTGTCTGAAGTTGCCGGTCCAAACTATTAATTTGTACTGCCATATAAATGCAAATAATAATCAGAATGGTCCATCCAACAAACAGTATCGCAGCAAAAAAGCGTATACGCGACGTCGTCACAGGTGCATCTCGACGGCTAGGTGTATTATCATCTGATAACCTGGACGACGACCCATCTGGCGGATCAACTCGTATTGCATCGTTCTCCTGCGTCATGGCGTTTTTCTCATTTTGGAAGGATGTCCTAATCTTTAAAGTCTCCTCAGATAACAAAGTGGTGATTAGAAACACTTCATTCTGAAGCAGAACGAGCGTCTTCTATGACCACTGATAAGGAATCACTGACAAAAATTTTGGCAGTTCCGAGATATACATCAAACTGTAGCTGGAAACTCCCTGGGGCGCTAGTGAGTTTCGCAGGTAGTTCGACTGTGAATCTCTCATCTATAAAGTCTACATTGAATTCATGCAGAACTGTGTTGTCTTGGGAAGTTAAGGTGCCGGAAAGCCGTAACTCGTTACCATCATCGATGTTCACCAACCATTTCCCGTCCTGGCACTCCCGATCGAGTTCAGCGATTGATGGGCCAATACGAATACTAGGGTTCGAGGCGGTAACCAGTATTTGATTATCTGCCGAGCCATCCGCCGAGAAAGGCACTATCGGTTGCCGCGCATAAGTACAGGTGAATCTGGGTTTGAGTTCTGCAGGTATAGGCTGAGGGGTGCCTTGTACATCTGTAGTGCCGCTGACAATGATTTCGCGTTGATCAAATCTACCCTCGATATCACCCTGCTCCTGATAG
This sequence comes from Chloroflexota bacterium, assembly GCA_012729765.1. Lineage (GTDB taxonomy): Bacteria > Chloroflexota > Anaerolineae > Aggregatilineales > Aggregatilineaceae > JAAYCM01. The sequence goes on from JAAYCM010000102.1 coordinate 27,023, forward strand.
GTGCTGCTGCATCGTGCGTTATCACACGTCGGTGCCGGCAAACGCTCCGCATCCTCTCCACCGCTTACTTTTAGTTCGATCTCCCAAATAATGTGATGAGAAGCGGCTGTGCGCATTTCTCCGCCAATCCATGTTTCAATTTCAACCGTTACTCCGTATCCTGGCAGCAGGCACGTGGCGTCAGGGCTAGGTGAACAGTCGTATGTAAATGTTACAGGCTCAACACTTACATTGGTCGATATGGGTGTGGGCAGGGGAATTTCCTTACTGTTTTCGGCAGTAATAACCTTGAGATTCAGAGTATGAGTGTCGCTTTCCGGAAAATATACTTCTCCACGATATTCTCCCGGTGAGACGCTGCGCAAACGCACAGAAGTAACATCGGGGAAATTCAACCGCGTCAATTCAAGTTGCGGCAACATCCCATACTGGCTAAGGTAGTCGGGCGGCTCAACCCTGACCGTTACCTCCTCTTTGCCATACTGTACATGCTGTGAGCCAAGCCCGTCCAATGTGAGATCGGCATAATCGTAATTTCTGTGGATTAGATCCGTGCCGAAAATGCTTTTTGAGCTTGAAATAGGAGTGTTATTCAATGTATCAACACACCAGTTGCCAGCAGGTGGATATTTGAACTCCCACACCTGAATCGGAAAGTGACGGCTAGAATCAGTGCGGTGTACGATTTCGAAAAGGTCCCATGACTCACACAAATTACTGTAGCCATTAATAGATGCCGAGTCTGGTTTGTGGATGCACAGGCCGTCAACACCACTAGTAAGCGGGGCTAAATGATGCGCTGAGACGATCTGCAGCGCTGTTGTAAACGGCTCTACTTCGAATGTGTATGCCGATCGAGGGCTGCTGAGACAGCTTGAATTCTGGTTGGGCAAACGCACATCTCCCCATAGACTCCCT
>JAAYCM010000103.1 GCA_012729765.1 Chloroflexota bacterium
CGCATCCAGGCAAATAATCGGTATCGACATCGCGTTCCTCGCTGGTTCAGATGGCCTAAGCAACCGATCTTGTACCACTTGGAGCGCGATGTTTCAATTCGTCAACTCGAAAAGTGCAAAGATAGAGCGATCATGACAGATACCCTGAACCGTGCACAAAACGATTTTCGCCCGGCGCTGCTGATCGGGACGCTGATCGGGGCGCTGCTGCTGATCGCCCTGGGCGTGATCCTGGATCGCGCCTTCGACTCCGGCCCGCTGGCCGAGTTCGACCAGGAGCTAACCACCGACTTTTACGACTCCGCCGAACCGGACCGCACCGACATCTTCCGCACACTGACGAGGCTCGGCAACGAAGCGCTCTACGTGATTGGCGTCGCGGGCGGGCTGTACCTGATCTGGCGGCGGCGCGCACGGCACTTCGCGCTGTGGACCATCGCGCTGGTGGGCGGCCAGATAGTCAAGACCGCGCTCAAACTGATCTTCGCCCGCCCGCGCCCGATCTTCGAAAGCCCGCTGGCCGTCGAAGACTCGTTCGCCTTTCCGAGCGGCCACGCCATGATGTCGATCATCGCCTATGGGCTGATCGTCTACCTGCTGTGGAAGGCGCTGCGCAGTCCGGCGGCGCGCGGGCTGCTCGTGGCCGGGATGGTGCTGCTCGTCGGGCTGATCGGCCTCAGCCGGCTGATCCTGGCGGTGCACTACTTCAGCGACGTGGTGGGCGGCTGGCTGCTGGGCGGGCTGTGGCTGCTGTTCTGTATCTGGCTGGTCAACGCACTCACGCGGCGGTTCCGGCGCGGCACGTCCGACCCGCCGCCTGCCGCGCATGGCATGTAAGCCGGATATTTCATCTGGGAGCGTGTGAGGCACTCTGAACCCCCATCCCCCGGCCCCTTCCCCCACGCTGGCACGGAGAGAAGGGGAGCACAGCGGCGGCAGTGAAGTCCTTCCCACCTTGTGGGGAAGGATTTAGGATGGGGGGATTTTGATCGGCCCACACGGGTCTGTTAGCTTACAGGCACACGACGAGAGGGAGAAGGACCATGCAACGAATCGCGGTTCTAACCAGCGGCGGCGATGCGCCGGGCATGAACGCCGCCATCCGGTCGGTGGTGCGCACCGGGATCGACAAGGGGTTTGAAACGATTGGCGTCCATCACGGCTATCAGGGCCTGGTGGATGGTGATTTTCAGGCGCTTGGCCCGCGCGACGTGGGCGGGATCATCCAGCAGGGCGGGACCGTTCTGGGCAGCGCACGCAGCGAGGAATTCAAGACGCCCGAAGGCCGCCGCAAGGCCCTGCGCGAGCTGAACCAGCACGCCATCGAGGGGCTGATCGTGATCGGCGGCAACGGCTCGCAGACCGGCGCGCACGCCCTTTCGGAGATGGGCTTCCCGGTCGTCGGCGTCGCCTCGACCATCGATAACGATCTCTACGGGGCCGAGATCACGATTGGCGTCGATACCGCGCTGAATATCGCGCTGGAAGCCATCGACCGGCTCAAGGTCACGGCGTCGTCACACCAGCGCGCTTTCCTGGTCGAGGTCATGGGCCGCGACAGCGGCTATCTCGCCCTGATGTCTGGCATCGCGGGCGGGGCTGAGGCGGTCGTCATCCCGGAATTTGAAACGCCGCCCGAAGACCTGGCCGAGCAGATTCGTATCGCCTACGAGCGCGGCAAGGCCCACGCGATCGTCGTGGTCGCCGAGGGTGCGCGGCTCAATGCTGAGGAACTGGCCCACTACTTCAAAGAACACCGTGAAGAGTTGGGCTTTGCCCTGCGTGTGATCACGCTTGGTCACGTCCAGCGCGGCGGGCAGCCCGGCGCGTTCGACCGCATCCTGGCGACGCGGCTCGGCGCGAAGGCGACCGAAGAACTGGCCGCCGGGCGCTCAGGCGTCCTGTGCGCGCTCAACAAGGGTGAGGTCATCACACTGCCGCTGGCCGAAGTCGTCAGCCACAAGAAAACACTCGACCCCTACCTGTTCGAGCTGGCCGGGATGCTCACCAAATAAGACACAGCGGGGCGATTCGAGCCTGAATCGCCCCGCTCCATAACTTCACGGCTTGCTCCCCTTCCCTCCGCGCAGCGTGGGGGAAGGGGCCGGGGGATGGGGGGTGCTTTTGCCGCTACTGCCCCGGCCCGACCAGTTGATCGCGCGACATCCACCCGATCTGGCCCATGCAGTTCACCTGGTAGTAGTCCACGCCATCCAGGCTGCCGATCTGCAAAATCTCGACCTGGGTATTGGCGAAGCACTGCCCACTGTAGAGCGAGTTGGGGCCGGGCTTCTCATACACGGCGGGCAGCGGCGGCGACGCGGGCAGCGTGACCGTCTCGCCCACTTCCGCGATCGGATCGATTGCCGGTTCCAGCGCCGAGGCCGGGTCGATGTCCGCCAGCGCGAGCGGGGCCATCCCCAGGTAGACGCGCCACTCGTTCTCCAGTTCCAGGAACGTCTTGCCCGTAATCTGCTCCAGCGCCGCATAGACCGAGGCATTCTCGCTGCGCATCAGCTCCACGATCCGCAGATGCACGTCTACCCCGCCGTAGTTGGTGAACACGAAGTTGAGGAACGACGGCCCGACATTGTACGATAGCGCGTAGCAGCCGTCGGCCTGCGTCAGGTCCGAGCCGATATTGGTCGTCAGGCTGGGAATATCTTGCAGCGTGCCGAGCATACGCAGCCGCTCGTCATAATTGCGCGACGTGTTCGAGAACCACTCCGGCTGGCCCTCGGTGTACCACTCCGGCCCGCGCGGCCCGCCCTGGATATCGTACTGGAAGAGATGCACCATCTCGTGCACCGTGACCGCGTAGATCGTGTTGATGCGGCGCTCCATCGTCCAGTCTTCGGGCTTTGTCATCCAGATGCAGTTCTCGTTCCCCGGTGGGATGCTCGTGTCGCGCAGAATCTGCACGATCATGCCCAGGCTGTCGCTGGTGAAGCCCGCGACCCGGTTGCGCTCGACGCCCGCGCCGGATGTTTCGGCCAGCGCCTCGCGGTTGGGATAGACGACCGACACCGGCTTATAGCTCAGCGCCCGCCCAAACCCGGCCACGATACGCGGATAGGACGCCGCGACCCGGTCGGCCAGCGTCTGCGCGATCGTGTCGGGATCGTCCTCACCGAAGCCCGTCCAGTACAGGATCACATGCTCGCTCTCCACGCGGAACCACTCGCGGCCTGGGTCCCAGTAATCGACGGTCTGCGGCTCGGTATCGACCGATGCCCCGCTGCTGTCGCGCACGCGCCAGTAGAAGTTGAAGTGCGTCCACGCCGGCTGCTCGTCGCCCCGCTCCCAGGGCCGCGCGATCCACTGTTCCGACTCGGAATCGTACTCCGCCGCGAAGCGCGTGCCGGAGCCGTGCAGGAAGCGCACGAACAGGATCGCTTCCTGAATCTCGCCGCCATCCGACGCCGCCGACACGGCAAACGTCATCCCGCGCGGGTACTGCGACGATACCGCCGTCTCCCCGATCGTGAAACCGTCGAGTTCCGCGCCGGGGAAGGTCAGCGTCTCGTCCTGCCCGCCCACCACGTCGAGGGTATAGGGCGTGTCCTCGGCAGGAAACAGCGTCGGCGTGGGCAAATCCTGGGCATGGGGCGCCGCCGCCGCCGGGAACGAGGCCAGCCCCACCGCCGCGATCAGCGCCAGCGCCAGTATCAAAGCAGTTGCCATCCACCAAAAACGAAACCTTTGCATGCCTGCCTTACTCCTCTCGCGCGTCTTCAATCGCTAAAAAATATGCACCGCGTTCATGCCGGGGCAATTCGCTTGTGCCCGGCGGCCTATCATCCCCGGTCCGCCCCGGTCCAGGTCAGCAGCCGGCTGCCGCTCGCGGTCCAGGCCATGCCTTGCAGCGTATCCTCGTGGGTCAGCGTCAGGCGCGGCGCGTCCGGCTGCGTCAGGTCGATCACATCGACCGTGCTGGTCGGCCAGGTCGAGAACGCCACCCGCGTTTGCAGCCTGTTCCAGGCTTCGAACAGCAGCAAGCCGGGCGTGGTCTGCGCGTGGATATTTCGTCCTGTCGCCGCTTCCCAGACGAAATAGGCGTTGCCGCCGGCGCGCGAATTCCCCCGCGCCACGATCAGGCTGGCGTCGGCATTCCAGCTCGCATGCAGGAAGCCGTCGAGCGACGATCCGCTGCTGTAGCGGCCAACTTCCTCGCCGGTCTGGGCGTCGTATACGGCCACGCCATCGGACACGTAGCTGGCGCTCAGGAACCGGCTGCTGTCCGGGGTCCAGTCCAATGAAAAAGTCGCGTCGTCCAGCGGGATCGTCAACCGCTGCTCCAGCGTTTCCCCGTCGAACACGAAAATTTCGGAGTCTTCGAAATGCAGCGACGGGCTTGCCAGCGCCAGCACCGTCGCCCCATCGGGACTCCACGCCACGCGGCTGTAGACATCCGAGAAGCGATCGTCCACCACGTCGAGCAGACTCGCGCCCGCTGCGCTGTCGAACACACTGAAGCCTTCATCATGCGCGACGGCGATCCGCGCCCCATCAGGACTCCACCGGATATCCCAGGCGCGCGGCAGCGGGTCGATCACGGCCTGGGATTCGCCGCTCGCCGTGTCGATGATCAGCGCCGGCCCCTGCTGCGTCGTCACCAGAAACCGCTGCCCATCTGGCCCCGGCGCAATCTCCGCGATCTGCTGTGGGGTGCCGCCGACCAGCAGGATTTCGTCTGCCGCGTAATCCCATAACCAGAGTTGGTTGTCCTGAATCACAAATAGCTGTTCCGGCGAGAAGCCGGGCCCGATGCTGGTGTAGCGCACATCGGCCCCCGGCGCGGTGAAGGTGTGCGTGTGCAGAGTCTCGCCGGACTGCGCATCGTACACGGTGGCGACGCCGTTATCGTGCAGCGCCGCGATGACCGTCCCATCACTGCTCAACAGGGCCCGCCAGATATACGCTTCCGTCTCGATGCTCTGAAGCAGGCTGCCATCCGCCGCATCCCAGAGGTTCAAGGTGTTGCGCTGGCCGAGAGGGTCCTGAGCAAAGCTGAGGCGGGGGAACAGCAGCACGCATATCAGAATGGCGGCAACCGCGCAAGCGCCCTTGTTTTTGAACGCTGCCATATCGGTTTCACTCACTTTGTGTGCAATTGGATATAGCGTTCATTGTACTGCACATCCGGCCCCAGATGTGCCGCCGGGCCTACGGATATTCGATCTCGACCCGCCGCCCTTCCCGGCTGGATTGGTACGCCGCATCCAGCACGCGCTGCACCGCGAGCCCGTCGGCGAAGGTCGGCGGCGCGATCAGCGCCCGATCGCGGATCGCGTCTACCATCAGCCCGGCCAGCCGGGCGAACGGCCCCAGCATCAGGTTTTCGTCCGGCAGCCACAACGGCGGCTCATATTCCTGCGGGATTTCGATCAGGGCCAGCGCCTCGCCCCGGCGGCGTCCGCACAGCCGCAGGTGATCCTCGACCACCAGCGCGCCTTCCGTGCCGTGCAGCGCCAATCGCTGCGTCTCGCCCGCCGCCGCCGCGCTGAGCGTGATCGCACCGCGCAGCCCGCCCTCGAACTCCAGCACCAGCGTCGCCGCGTCATCTGCCGTGACCGCACGCTCGCCCCCATCCGGCAGCCGGCGGTGGGCATACTGCGGCGTGGTGTGCAACGTGGCTGTCACCGCACACACCCTGCGCCCGCTCAGCCAGCAGAAGGCGTCGATCAGGTGTGTGCCCATGTCGCTCAGGATGCCGCCCAACTGATCGGCATCCATCCACCACGTCCAGGGCAGCGCGCGCTCCCAGTGGGTCGTCGTCATCCACGTGGCTTCGAGCAGCACCGGCTCGCCCACATAGCCCTGATCGGTCAGTACGCGCTGGTAGTAGCGCGCCGGCAGATAGCGCGTCTGAAAGTCCACGACGTGCACGCGCTGGCGCTGCTCGGCTTCGGCCAGCATCTCGCTGGCTTCGGCGGCGTTCAGCGCCAGCGGCTTTTCACACAGGACATGCGCGCCGGTTTGCAGCGCCGCGACCGTTATCGGGTTGTGCAGCGGCGGCGGCGCGGCCACACTGACGATGTCCGGCTGCACATCGACCAGCATCTGTTCGTAATCGGTATAGACCGCGCGCACGCCATAGCGGGCCGCGATCTCGCGCGCTGGGCCCTCGTCGGTACCGCACAGCGCCACGACATTCGTCTCGGCCAGCCCCAGAAAAGCCGGCAGATGCACCTGCGTGCCAAACCCGGTCCCGATCAGCGCCACGCGCAGCGGTTCCTGTGCCATACCTCGTCCTCTTCTCCTCGCCCGCTACTCGCCAGCCTCGGCGGTTGCTTCCGGCGTTTCTTCCAGGCCCATCACGTCGGGCATCTCCGGCAGCTTGATATTTTCGTCGTGCAGCAGCGGCGAGACATCCTGCGGCAGCGGCTCGGTCGGGATGTGCTCCATCCAGTTATCCAGATCGCGCACATAGCTTTCATCGTCCATGCGCCCCTCGACCCAGTCCAGGAAGTAGGCTTCGCGCAGATTGTCAAGCTCCTGCGGCGAAAGCGCGCTGAACGACTCGCCCTGGACCAGCGCCACGTACCAGCCCTGCGGCATCTGGATCGGGCCGATGACCTCGCCCGCTTCGGCGCTGAAGATCGCGCTCAGCACGTCGGACGGCAGGTTCGGATCGTTGGCGCGCACCACGCGCGACGACTGCGGGCTGGTCGCGCTGAAGCCCAGCGACGTGGCGATATCGACCAGTGTCTCGCCCGCCTTCAGCCGGTCCGCGACCTGCTGCGCCTCGGCCTCGTCGGCCAGCACGATATCCTGCACCTCGATCCCCGCTTCGGCCTCGGCGGCGCCCGCGCTCGCTGCCGGGTCCTGGCTGAAGAGGAAGCGAAGCTGTTCATACAACGTCTGCGCCCGCACGATCCGCCGGAACTCCGCCTCGGTCAGCCCGGTGTAGCGCTCCATCTCGGCCAAAAACTCCTGGTAGGCCGGCTCGAACTCCGCCGGGAGCTGCCCGCCTTCCCCGACCTGCATCCCCAGGTACTCGGCCAGCGTGGCGTCGAACTGGAACGGATCGACGTCCAGATCGCGCCGCATGGCTTCTTCCAGCGTCAGCGCGTTGATCACCATGATGCGGTGCACCTGGATACCAAAGCTGGTACTGTCGGCCAGCGTCTCGAAGAGCGCCAGCGTCATCGAGTTTTCGGGCAGGGTCAGATCGAGCACCTGGTTGATGCCCCGCCGCTCGGCGCGCTGCGCCAGCAGGTACAGCGGTCGCCAGCGCTCGAAGCGCACCCGCTGGCGGAACTCGCCCAGCGTGATCGCTTCGCTGCCGACGCGCGTGATCACGGTGTCAGGGTCCAGCTCGGCGGGATCGGTCGGCAGGACATACGGGGTCGAAGTTGGGCCGGGCGTCGGTGACGGGCCGGGCGTGGCGGTCGGATTTTGCAGCGCGGCCACCGCCTGCGCGGTCTGCGTCTCGGCTGCGCCATCCTCAACGTGGATCACCTGCCCCGCGCCGTTGGCGTTGGAGCATCCCGCCAGCGCCGCGCCAAGCGCGGTCATCACCAGCCCCAATAGGACGATCGTGCGGCGTTTCATGAATCTTCTCATATCCTTCTGTGCTGCGATTCGATGGATCGTAGTTGGCGCGGCGATTCACCACCGCCGCGCGCTGTCTACTCGTTATACGCGCTCACGCGCTGGATGATCGACACCTGCCATTCGCCCCCCGCTTCGAGATGCGCCGGCCAGACGTGGACATACACCGTCCCCTGATAGCCGCGCTCATAGCCCGCTTCGCTGTTGGTCACCGTGTCGAGCGGGAAGGTCCACAGCGTGCACGGCTGATCCAGCTCGGTCGTCAGCGCCAGGTGCCGGATCGTGGTCACGCTGGTATGCTGCGTTACGCCGTGATGCTCCAGCACGCCGGCCAACGGCAGCCGCTCCGCCCCGTCGTTGACCGTCAGCCAGCACAGGTCGAGCACCTGCCCGCCGTCGAAGCCGGACGCCAGCTCGACCGCGAAGCGCACATCCGCCGCCTGATCAGACAGGTTGCGCACGCTGTAGACACACTCGAAGGCCTCTGCGCCGCGCCGGAAGCTGAAGCGCTTCGTGACGCGCACCGGCACGTGCCGCGCGCCCACCCAGACATGCCCGTCGCGGTGCAGCGTCACCTGCACACGGTCGCCCGCCTCGTCGATCGCGTACTCATACGGCAGGTTGACGAAATCGCCCTGCTCGCCGTAGAACGCCCGGAACATGGCCTGGAGATCGACATCCTCGCGCAGGAAGTGATCGATGAACGCCCCGCGCCGGTGCCAGTCGTAGATCAGATACTGCTCGATCCCGGCTTCTTTGGCGCGCACCGCGTCGCGGTTCTCAAAATCGACGCCGTCCGCTTCCATCTCCGGTGTGACGATCAGCCCGGCCTGCGCCGCCTCGCGGATCTCGTCGTGATAGCCTTCCTCGTGGCGGGTCATGATGTTCAGGATATTGTAGCGCAGCGGGCGGTGATCCAGCTCCAGCATCATCCCACCCACATTCGGCTTCCAGATCGCGTTGAGCGGCGCGCCGGACAGGACAATCTCGTTCGTGCTGTCTTTGGTGAAGTCGAACGCCTGCACGCGCAGCGGCGCAGCGGTTCCTTCGGCCAGGGCTTCGGCCTCGATCAGGTTGGCGTAGTTGGCTACACGAAAATTGAACAGGTACACCCCACCGAACAGCCCGTGCCAGTAGGCATCGTTGGCCTGCGCCTTCCACAACAGATCGAGCGCCTGGTCCCTGTCGCCGCCGTCCGGCATGGCGTGGACCTTCTCGGCCACCATCAGCATCCGCTTGTGCATGTGGTTGACTTCGTCGTACTTGACCATGAAGTTACGCCAGATGCTCCCGCGCAGATAGCGCAGCACATCGTCGCGATCCTGGTTCTGGAACTCGGCCTTGATGCGCTTCAGCTCGCGGAAGCGGTCCGCCGGCAGCGACCACTGCCCCATCTCGAAATAGCTCGCCGTCGGCAGGTAGACCCGCCCCAGCGCCGGGTACTGGTCGATGTAGTCCATCGGGCGCACGGTCGTGATCCAATCGCTGTTCTCCTCAAGCATCGTGAACAGCTCTTCCATATACTGGCCCTCGCCCCAGTTGTGCTCATACGTGCCCGGCCACACCCCAAACTTCTCGCCGTCGTCGCCCATGAAGGCCAGCTTGGGCTGGAAGTTCGGCAGCGGCGCGGCAGCCTGCTCGCGCAGCCAGTCGGTCAGGTTGGGGATCGTATCCCAGGGGATCGCGTAGCGCAGATAGCTCAGCGTCGGGAAGACGCGCACGGTATAGCCCTGCTCTTCGCTGACGAAGTAGCCGAACAATTCCTGCTCTTTGTTATAGCCGACCGCCTCGAAATGCGTATCGTCGATAATGACATATTCGATCCCCGCCTGCGCGATCGGGCGGACCAGGTGCGGCTCCCAGACGCGCTCGGCCAGCCACATGCCGCGCGGCCTGATTCCGAACACGTCCTCGACCGTCGCGACCAGCTTACGCATCTGGCCGAGCTTGTCCTCGTCGGGCAGCGTGATCAGGATCGGCTCATAATAGCCGCCCGCCAGCACTTCGAGCTGTCCGCGTTCGGCCAGGGCGCGAATCCTGTCCAGGAGCGGCTGCTGGTGTTCCAGCAGGTAATCGAGCAGGCTGCCGGTGAAGTGAATCCCGCACTTGATCGACGGGTGCTGCTCCATCAGCGCGACGAACGGCTCATACGCCACCTGGGCCGCGTGCTCGTTCACGAAATCGAACTGGCCGACCGGCTGGTGATTGTGAAAGACCAGCGAGAGATAAATCGAAGCAGGCATTACGTAGGTTCCTCCTATGTGCCTCTGATTGCCCCGCCCGTTTCCGGCGGCGCGATGGTATCATAGATAACGAAGCCGGTCAGGATCGGGCGGCGCACAATCCGCTCAGGATGGCACCCCCTGGCCTGCCCCGGCCTTCTCTGCGTGAAATTTCCATTAATTCTGACCGTTTACACGCGCCTCATTCCGTAAAGACATACAGCATGTGCTACAATTAACAAACACAATGGAAAGCGTAATCATCTTTGCAGTGTCTTTATCATTCCGCGAGGCCGCTTATGCTGTACAACGTCCTGATCGTTGAAGATGATCGCACGATGGCGGAAAGCCTGGCCGCTCAGGTGCGCGTCCTGGGCCATACGGTCGCTGTCGCGCTCGGCCCACGCATCGCCATGCAGCAACTCAACCAGGTGATCCCCGATCTGATTTTTCTCGACATCAACATGCCGGGCGTCAATGGCCTCGAAATTGTCCGCTTCCTGCGCCGCGACCCCACCACCGCCAAAGTGCCGGTTATCATCGTTTCGGGGGAAGAAGCCGAGCCGACCAAGCGCGCCGCGTTTGCCGCCGGGGCCAACGACTACATCGTCAAGCCGGCCATGCTCGAAGACATCGAGGCGTCGCTCGCGCGCGTCATGAGCACCGACCCGCCCGCCAGCCTGCCCGCCGAGCGCTGAGCGCCTCACGTCATATAGCGCCAGTGCCCCGCCCCGCTGCCGATCACGCGCCCATCGGGCAGCGTCAGGAAGAATGAAAACTCCGGCGGCGGGATGCGCGCCATCGCGACCTGCTGAAGCTGCGTCGTATAGCCGGACTCCGGCGCGAGCGCCCAGCCCAGCCGGTCCGCCACGCCCGGCGCATTAGCCCACACCCGTCCGAATCCACTGACGGGCGCATAGCGATCCAGCGGCGGAGACTCGCCGGGGCGCGCTTCGGGCAGATTGGCATAGCTCGCCTCTAAAAAGTAGGCCGCCGCGCCGCCCTGATCCCCGCCATCCTCATAGTAGACATACACCTCGTTGGTGTCCCCGCGCCAGATCATGAACCCGCCCTCGAACGGCTCATAGGCCGCCGGCACCTGGAGCGGAGCCGTTGAGGGGCAGCCGATGGCTGCCCCAAAGAAGAACGTAAACGGACAGTGCACCGCGACGACGGTATGCGCCGCCGCGCTGCGGTCGGCGGTCCACAGCGTATATTCGACGCTGTAGGCCGCCAGGTCGGGAATGTAGACGGTGGCCGATCCCTGCGGTGACTGCGCGCTCACCACCGTCTGCAGCAGTTCGATGCCCGGCACCCTTTGTTCGATTGTAACGCCCCCGGTGCCGAGCACTTCCCAGGCCAGCCGCACGGCTGCGCCGGGATTAACTGTGGTGGGCGTTACCGAAAAAGACGCAATTTGCGGGTTGAAGGTGGTCGGCGCGGCCCCACTCACGGGCGGCGCGGCGGTCGGGAACACGGTCTGATTGGCATCCGGCTGGCTGGCATCCGGCGGGGCAGCCGTCGGGAAAGCAGCCTGGTTCGGATCGACAGTAGGCTGGCTCAGTGTCTCGGCGGCCCCCGGCGCACCCGTGACCGGCAGTTCCAGCACTTCCTCGGCATACACTTCACCTGTCGCCAGGTCCACGAGCTGCATCCGCACCTGCACCGCGCTCATCCCGTCGCGCCACACCGGGGCAACCGGCCCGTGCGCGTCGGACGGAATCCACAGGTTCGGGCGCGGGAGTTCGATCAACTGGCTCGTGCCGTCGTCAAACACCTGCTCGAAAACCGGGTTGCTGTGCGGCGCGCGATTGGTGACGGTCCACATCAGCTCGACCCGCGCCGTGCCCGCCATCAGATCGGCGGCGCTCACTTCCGTCACTTCCGCCGCGAACGACTCGACCACCGGCGCGTCCTCACCCACATACGGGATCGTCAGCGGGCGTTGGTCGATCACGCGCTGCTGGCCGTCCACCAGCGAGAGCAGATAGGTCGGTGGGCCGAAGTTCATCGGGTGCTGGACCGTGACTTCGCGCTCGCCGCTCGGATCCAGCGGGACGCTCGCCTCGTCAAACACCGGCACCCAGCGGTTTTCCAGGTAGAAATGCAGGCGCAGGCGATAGTCGCCCGTCACGCCGACCGTCGCCCAGCCCAGCGTGGCGGTTGTCTCGCCCGCCTCGGCCTCAGCAACCGTGATGCCGTCCAGGCTGCTCGTAAAGTCGATGATCGCCGGGGGGTGCTGCGCGCTGGCGGTCAGCGGGACGCTTACCAGCAGCAGCGCGCCCACCAGCACAAGTGAGAGCACATATCTTTTCATGGGCAGGTTTATCCTTTGCACAAGAGAACCCGAACGGTACGCGTGCGAGGCTTTGTGAACGTGCAAGTCGAGGTGTGCCAGCCGCGCAGCCTGCTAATAGCTTACAGATACGGCGGGAATGCGGCAAATTGCGACCTGGGCATGTTACACGATCGGGATGGATGGTCGTGGCGAACAATTGACTGACAGCGGCTGCTCATCTGCCCCCCATCCCCCAATGTGCCGCAGGAATCAAAAACAGGGGCGTTCACCCCTGTTTTACTCTCCGGTAAAGCCGCCTACCGCGCCTTCAGCCCCAGCTTCTCGACCATCGCCGGGCGGCCCGGCCACTCGTCGCGCAGCAGCCCATAGACCATCTCGTCGTACCACTGCCCGTCGGCCAGCGCCACCGCACGGTGGCGCGCCTCAAGCGTAAACCCGACCTTCTCCATCTGGCGCAGCACGCGCTGGTTGAGGCCCATCGTCCCCAGCCAGATTTTGCGCGCGTCCAGCCACTCGAAGCCGTAATCGACGATCAGCAGCAGCGCATCCGTCCCATAGCCGCCGCCCCAATACTCCGGCTCGCCAAGACTCGCGCCCAGGTTCGCCAGCCGGTGATGGTACGAATACCAGTTGATGCCGAAGTAGCCCAGCGGCTTACCGTCTTTGGTCTGCGCGCAGAACGGCACGCCGCTCTCCGGGGCCTTGTCCAGCGACTCGGTCCATTCGCCGTGCTCCCTGTCCACCTGCGCCCGCGAAACAATGTTGCGCTCGCCCATGCTCGACCAGAACACCGACTCATTGTTCCACCAGCGGTGATCCTGCGCGCGGCACTTCTCACCATAGGGAATCAGATCGACCAGCAGCCCTTCCAGCATCACGCCCCTGCCTTTCGATTCGCGGCCCGTTCGCGCAGCCCCAGTTCCTCGACCTTCGCCTCGCGGCCCGGCCATTCCGTGCGCAGCAGGCCATAGAGCAGGCCATCGACCCACTCACCGTCGGTGTACCACTCCTCGCGCACGCGCGATTCGAGCGTGAACCCGACTTTCTCCATCTGGCGCATCACCCGCGCATTCTTCGCCATCGTCCCCAGCCAGAGCTTACGCAGGTCCAGCCAGTCGAAGCAGTAGTCGATCATCAGCAGCAGCGCGTCGGTGCCATAGCCACCGCCCCAGTATTCCGGCTCCCCGATACCCGCGCCGAGCATCGCCAGCCGGGCGTGCGGCACCATCCAGTTGACCGCCATATCGCCGATCGGCGTGCCGTCTTTGGTCTGGATGCCGAACCATACACCGTGCGAGCCGTGCCGCTCATGCCACTCGGCCTGCTCCTGCTGGTGGCGCTCGATCATGCTCCGCGTCAGGATCATCCGGTCCCCGGCGCTGGCCCAGAACCAGCCCTCGCCGTTGTGCCAGCGGTGCTCCAGCTTTTTGAATCGTTCGCCATACGGGACCAAATCGACCAGTAACCCTTCTAGCATCCTCTATCCTTCCGCGCGCACACGCAGTCCCAGTTGCTCAATTTTCGCGTCGCGGCCCGGCCATTCCGTGCGCAGCAGGCCGTAGAACAGCCCATCGTGCCACTGCCCGTCGGCCAGTGTTTCACGCCGCGCCCGGCTTTCGAGCGTGAAGCCAACTTTTTCCATCTGCCGCATCACGCGCCGGTTGAAGCCGGTCGTCGTCAGCCAGAGTTTGTGCATATCCAGCCAGTCGAAGGCGTAATCGATCACCAGCAGCAGCGCGTCGGTGCCATAGCCGCCGCTCCAGTACGCCGGATCACCGATCTTCGCGCCGAGCATCGCCAGCCGGTGGTACGGCAGCACCCACGTCAGGCCCATAAAGCCCAGCGGCGTCCCATCCTTGGCGCGGATGCCGAACGCGACGCCGGTATCATGCCCGCTCTCAAGCGCTTCGGCCCAGCGCTGTAAGCGCGCCTGGGTCTGCGCCCGGCTGACAACCCGCCGGTCGCCGCCGCTACCCCAAAAACTGGCCTCGGCGTTGGCCCATTCGTTCTCGCGGTCGAGAAAATCTTTACCGTATGGAACCAGGTCCACCAGCAGTCCCTCGAACATCGCTATTCATCCCCTGTGCCGTAGCGCTGCTCGGCCCGCGCGCGCAGGTCCAGTTCCTCGACCAGCACGTCGCGCCCGCGCCACTCCTCGCGCAGCATGCCATATGTCAGCGCATCGACCCACGCGCCGTTGACCAGGGTCGCCTGCCGCTCGCGCGCTTCCAGCCGGAAGCCCACTTTCTCGACATTCCGCTGCGCGCGGACGTTCGGCCCCATCGTGCTCAGCGCCAGCCGCCGCAGGTCCAGCCAGCTCAGGCCATACTCGACCAGCAGCAGCAGCGCGTCGGTGCCGTGACCGCCGCTCCAGTAATCCGGCTCACCGATCCACGAGCCGAGATAGGCCACGCGGTTGTAGTAGTCCACCCAGTTCAGACCGATGTTGCCGATGATCTGCCCATCGCGGGCGCGCATCATGAAATGCACGCCGGTATAGCCGCGCTCGACTGCCTGGGCGCGCTCCTCGCGGATGCGCTCGATCTGGGCGCGCGAGATCGGGCCGTAGTCGCCCATCGTCGCCCACATCCGCGACTCATTGTTCCAGAACTGGTACATCTTCTCGCCAAACTCGGCGGTAGAGGGCACCAGATCGACCAGCAGGCCGTGTAGAACCGTCATGACTGGCCCCTACCCCGGCTGCTGGCCGCTCCCATTCTTCTTCTCGTCTTTCTTCTCCGGCTTGGGCTTCGGCTCGATCCCGCTCGGCTGCAAGTCAAGCTGGGCCGTGATCTGCTCGTAGCCCGGCCACTCGTCTTCCAGCAGGCCAAACAGCTCCAGGTCCACGTAGTCGCCGTCCCAGCGGACATGCTGGCGCAGTGTGCCCTCATGGCTGAAACCCGCCCGGTGGTAGAACTCGATCCGCACCTCGTCGAAGGCCAGCGCCGCCGCATCGACGCGATGCACGCCGCGTGTCTCGAACACATAGCGCAGCAGCATCAGCAGGCCGTCGAGCGCCTCGTCGGTGCCCTCGTAGCGCATATCGCCCACGAAGAGGATGGCGTCCACCTTGCGCACCCGCGTCCACTCATGATCCCAGATCACGCCGCCGATGGGATCGCCATCCTTGGTCTGGAAGCCGATCAGCGCGCCGTGCTCGTTCTTTTCCATCTTCTCGATGAATTTCTTCACCGCGTCTTCGGGGTGCGGCTCACGCCGTTCCCAGACGCGCGCCCGGAACCAGGACTCCTCGTTCATCCACTGTTCGAAATAGGTGGCGAAGTCGTCCTCGAATGGAACTAGATCAACCAGTTTTCCTTCGATCATGGGTCGTGATTCTCCTGAACAATCAGCAGCGAGATGCCGATGTTAATGTCTGCACACACGGATGAAACAGGTGCGGGGATCGATGCGGGAGCTAGTGTGGATGAAGCGCGTCATTTTGTCAAAAATCGCCGCGTGCCATCCTGTTGTACGCGCTCGTGGGGCAAAATTATCACTACGCGAAGAAGTAGGGCCGTATTGCAATACGCCCCAAGAGCGTGTTATGTACTTCGGAACGCTGGAGGTGAACGACACTTCCCCCCCCCATCCTAAATCCTTCCCCCACAAGGTGCGAAGGACTTGAAAAACGCCGCTGTGCTCCCCTTCCCTCCGCGCCAGTGTGGGGGAAGGGGCTGGGGGATGGGGGGAAGTGCATAACAGCCCCTAGGGCGTATTTTGCTGCTGCGAAAGCGAGAGATATAACTACCCCGGCTTCTGCGCAAACGTCACCGGCGGCGGCAGCGGGTCGTTGGACGACAGCCGTCCGACCAGGTCGCTGAATCTGGCCCGCCAGCCGCGCTGCTGCGGCGCATCCAGCAGGAGCAGACCGGCGGCACCCAGCCGCGCGCGCAGCGCCTCGACCGCTTCCACACTCGTATTGAGCGGGTCCATGACCGCGATCCAGCCGCCCGGTCGCAAAGCGCGCAGCCCGTGCGCCAGCGCCCGATCCTGATCGGCATCCGGCCCGGAACGCGCCAGCCCGTTCTGGTAGACCAGCACGTCGAGCGCGGCGCGGGCCAGCGGCGGCGCGATCGGATCGGCCTGCACGCGCAGATAGCGCGCGATCGGGAAGACGGCCAGCCCATAGCGCGGGCCGGTATAGGCGTCGATGGCCAGCGTGGTATAGCCCGCCACGTCCAGCCCATACGCCAGCCAGCCCATCTCCGCGCCGATCACTGCCGCCTCGCCCGCCGGTCCGACCGGCAGCCCGCCGTTTTGCAGCCGCACCATTTCCAAAAAGCGCCACAGCAGCGCGGTCCCGGCGGCCTGCTGCATCCAGTAACCTGCCGGATAGCCGGACAGCGCGGTCTGCGGCAGCGCCTTGAAGGCCGCCTCGTCCGGCGACTGCCAGCCCTGCGCCGCCAGATCGACTTCAAGCGCCGCCGACCGGGCATCCAGCGCGGATCGCTGCTCCGGCGTCGCCAGCCGCAGGATACCGTCCTCGAACGGGTAACGGTGCGCGCCATCCTGCGTGCAGACTGCCGCTTCACCCGCCGACTTCAGGCCGCCGCCGTCTACCGGGCAGGCCAGCAGCGAGAAATAGTGCCGACCCCGCCCCTTGAACAGGCCGTTCATGGACGCCTGCGCGCCCTCATACCCGCTGCTAATGGTTCTCCACCTTCTCGGCTGTCGGCACGACGTCCCCTGGCTGCGCCTCGGCGGTCTGCGACTCCGGCTGCCCGGTGTGGCGCAGCACCATCAGGAAGTGATCGCCCCACGCGCGGAAGCCCGGCCAGCCGCACATCCGCCGGTCCCACGCTTCCCAGCGCTGGAAGCGCGCGGCGTCCTGCCGGTACAGATCGTGCAGATAGACCGGCGGCAGCCACAATGGGAACGCCCGCACCGATTCGACTTTGAAATAGGGCTTGAATGGCTGCGCGAACGTGCGCGGCGTATAGAACCGCACCGGCGCGGTCACGCCGCCGCTGCCTGCCCAGGTCTCCTGCCAGTCATCCGACCGTTTGAGTGTCTCGTCCGGCTTGCGCCGCCGCAGATTGCGCAGAATCTCGAAGGCACAGTGCCGGCTCATGACCATCGCCACAAACGGCGCGCCGTTCACCAACAGATTGTGCAGCCCCTCGGCAAAGCGCGGCAGGTCCGGCTCGGTGTTAAGCGTGCCCTGGCTGGCATAGGCCCCGCCAAACGGCCCGCGCTCGTCGAGCAGCGCCAGCCGTCCAGCCGGCAGCGCCCGGAAGCTGACCCGCCGCTGCATGCCATACACCGCCGCTTTGGTCTGCGCCTGCCGCACCATCGCCGGGCTGATATCGATCCCCAGCACGCTGTAGCCCTCGCCGGCCAGCGCCAGCGCTTCTTCGCCCGTCCCGCTGCCGATATCCAGCAGCGCCGCGCCCGCCGGAAAGAGATCGCGCAGCACGGCCAGATGCCGCTCGCGCAGCCAGCCCAGCAGCGGGCTGCCCTGCCCGGTTGGCTGGGGTGGGCCGTAGGTCGCGTCGTACATCTGGGCGGCGCGGTCGAAACGGGCTTCAAGCGTTTTATACTGCTGGAGAATTGCCGAATCAGACTGCTGTGTCATCCCCCACTCTCAGATTTCTCCCCCGCCCAATACCGTCAATCAGTCGTCTATTTGCCGCGCTTCCGGTTGGTCAGGCGGCGCGGCGGATGCGGCCAGCGCCGGGCGTCGAGCCACCCACCAGGCGGCGATCAGGCTCGTGGCGGCTGCCGGAGCAATCGCCATCGCGCACAGCGCCCGCGCCACACCGGCCCACCCCAGCAGGCCGAGCACGGCATACACCAGCAGCGCCGCCCCGAAGAAGATCAGCGTCCACCACAAGCCGAGCCGCGCGCCGCGCTGCCACACTTCCCGCCCCAGCGGGTTCACCGGATCGTTCATGGAATTCTTACTCGCAGTCTAGCCTGATTTGCGGGTTGCTCCAAGCACCTATACAGCATCTTTACGCGCTTTTAGCATGTGTTTTACGCCTGTGGCCCGGCAGGCATGCCAGTAGGGGCGCGGCCTGCCTCGCCCGCCGGGTAGTGCCCCCCATCCCCCGGCCCCTTCCCCCACTGCTGCGCGGAGCGAAGGGGAGAGGTACAGCGGCTTTGAAGTCCTTCCCACCTCGTGGGGAAAGGATTTAGGATGGGGGGTCAGTCGTTACTCACCTGCCAGCGGCCACACCCACACTTCCAGAAAATAGCAGTCGGTGCCCACATCCTCATAATTGAGCAGGGCCAGCCCCACGCGCCCGCTGCCCGGTGTAACCGTCTCCTGCGTGACCAGCGTCCCATTGATGTAGAGCGCCGTCTGCTCGCCCCGCGCCACGATCAGCAGCAGATTGCTGGCATCGGGCAGCACCGCCGGGCTGAAATCGTACACATTGGCCGTTAGCTCGGCGTCACGCGTCTGCGACAGGCCAAAGCCGCCCGCCGTGTCCACGAACACCAGATCGGTGTTGCGCGCATCCTGCCAGCGATAGACCAGCCCACAGGCCACACTCTCGCCGGTCGTGACCGTGCGCACCGTCGCGCCCAGCAGGAAATCGGTGTAGCGCGCCTGGGCCGAGCCGATCAGCTCGAACTGCGCGGTCTGATCGGTAGACGCCAGGCGGCCATCGGCCACGAACAGGTCACGCGCCCCGGCAGGCTGGATCAGCCCACTCTGCGACAGCTCGGCCACAATCTCCTCTGGCAGCCGCGAGTCCCAGGTTTCGAGCGCCAGCGGCAGCCCGCGATAGGTCGTGCCCAGGCGCGTCGTCAGCAGCAGGTTATCGAACGCCACCGTGGCGAGATCGGGCTGTTCGGCGCGGGTGGCCGCCAGCAGGCCAAATCGCCCCGGCCCGGTGATGCGCGTATCGGACAGCGTGCCCAGGCGCGTACCGTTGGCATAGAACGTAAACTCGTCCGCACGCGCCAGCACGGCCAACGTCCAGGCGGTGCCTTCCAACGCCTCGTGCTCAGTCCAGGTTTGCAGCACGAACCGGCCCGATCCATCCTCGAACACGACCGACCACTCGCCCTCGGTGTTGACCCGGAACTGGTACGCTTGCAGGCCGCTCGTCCCGGTCTGGACGCGGAAAGCCAGCCCCACCTCGGCATACGAAGGCCGCGTCGGCAGGCGCACATCGACCTGCATATAGTGATTCTCGACCGGCTCGGCGTCGGCGGGCACGGCCAGCACGAAGTCGCCCTCGCTCGCCGCGCGCAGCCGGAGCTGACCTTGCAGCAGCGTGATCGAGTCGGCCAGTTCCGACGACAGCCAGGGCGACTCTTCCGCTTCGAAATCGTCCGTCCGCGCCAGTTGGGCAAAGCCGGGCGTCAGCGTCAATTCATACTCGCCCGCCGTCGTACCGTCCTCGCCCCCATAGCGCGTCACCCAGATCGTATACGTGCCGTCCTGCGGCAGCGACAGCGCTTCCAGCCCGGCATCGCGCACCAGCGAGTCGAGATCGTCATTCTCTGCGACCGTCCGCCCGCCCGGCCCGATCACGGCCAGGGTCGGATCGAGATCGCCGCTCGTGCGCACCGCCAGCACCGAGATCACCTGGTCGGCGTGCCCCTCGAACGTCCATTCCTCGGCGGGCGTGCCCTGGTTGAGCGCCCCCGCCACCGGCTCGAAGAACGCCAGCGCGCGCCCGTCCTCGTCCTGCGCGCGGACCGATCCCGGCAGCAGCCCGGCCAGCAGCGCCACTCCCACGATGATCCGGCCCGCTCGTTGTGCTAAAAATGTTCGCTTGCGCAACCGTCTTTTATCCTTCAGTAGTTGCCACACCGCGCCGCCCGGAGCAGCGCGCCAAGAGTATGACACGCGCCGGGATACCTGCCAACCCCTGCCCGGCCCGCCCCACGCAAAAGGGCGGACACGCCGTCCGCCCCCTGAACGCACAATTTCCGATCCCCTGAACGTAGCGGTAGGGCTTGCCTCGCCCGTATACGACGCCCTATGCAGCGAACGGACTCCCCTTCCCTCCGTGAAACGTGGGGGAAGGGGCCAGGGGATGGGGGGCAGTGTCGTTCGCCGTCAGCACTTCGAAGCACAGAACACGCTCTAGTACTACAGCCGCAGATCGCCCCCCATCCTAAATCCTTCCCCCAAAATGAGGGAAGGACTTGAAAAGCGCCACTATGCTCCCCTGCCCTCCGCGCAGCAGTGGGGGAAGGGGCCGGGGGATGGGGGGCAACAAAACGTCAGGTGCGGCTGTAGGACTAGAACTCCCACAGCCAGATATCTTCAAGCTGGCAGTAGGTCCGCTGCGTGCGGCCATTGTCATCCTCGGCCACGAAAACTTCGAGCGCCACCGTGCCCGCCGCATCGACGAACCGCCCACTGCCGATCAGCGTCCCGTTGACGTACATCCGCATCTCCGGCCCGATCGCCGTGACGATCACGTTGTTGACCGCGCCCTCGCCCGGATTGACCGCCGGGAACGAGTCCAGCACCGACGACGCATGCATCCCGTTCGCGTCCACGTAGGCCAGCAGCGCCCCGCCGTCTTCCGTCACCAGCGCGAGCGCGAACCCGCCACTCGTGTTGCGGAAATGCATCCCGCACGCCGACTCCGCGCCGGTGATAACCAGCTGCGCGTCGAACCCGATCACCGTGTTGCCAAACCTTCGTCCCTGGCCCAACGGGTAGTAGTTGAAGCCGGTGGACGACGTATCGCCGAAGCTGGTCGGAATGGTCATCATCAGCGTGCCGCCAGCCGGCACCACGCCCTGCTGCCGAAGCTCCGCGACGATCGTGCCCGGATCGCGCGACTGCCAGTTTGTCAGGTCGCTGGTCGAGCTGCCGCCCAGGCCACCACCCAGCCCGCCGCCAGAACCGGCTCCCGGCTTGGGCGTCGCCGTGACGGATGCCACCGTCGGCTTGGGCGGCGTGGTCGGCTGTACGAACGCCTCGGTCGGCTTCACGGACGGCGCGGGAGTCTTGGTCGCCTGGCTGCCGCCAAGTCCGCCGAAGGGCAGGCCTGAAGCGGGCGTCGGGCTGGCCGGAGTCTGCCCGCCGACCGCCGTTGCCGTGCCGACTGCGCCCAGCAGCCCGCCAATTCCCGCAGCGCCGGATTCCTGCTGGTCCGGCGTGGGCTTGATCGTGCTCCCACCCTCGGCCAGCTCGTCGGGCCGCGTGATGATGAAGTCATCGAAGTAGGCGGTCACCACGTCGGTCTGATCGGCAGTCGTCGCCGCCGCCAGCCCCAGATAGCCCTCAGCGGCGAACTGGTTCTCGTCGCGCACTTCGCCCACCAACTCGTCATTGAAATACAGCCGGAAGAGATTCCCCTGCGTGAATACGCCGATATGCGGCTCCTGATCGGCCCCATCGATCACCGGCGAGGCAGTCCAGGGCTGGATCGTCGTCCACTCGCCGTTGTAGTACAGCAGGCTCCAGTCGCCGTCGCTGCTGAAGGTCAGCGTGTAGAACGTGCTGCCATCCGCGTTCATCCGCAGGACAAAACCATACTCGTAGTAGGAAGGCGCGCCTTCGATCCGCACGTCGGTTTCGACATACGCGTCCCCCCAGATCAGGTCGTCATCCGGCCCGGTGTATGAGATCGTGTCGGAGCCGGCGATGCGGATCATCAGCTCGCTGTTCACGACCTCAGAAGTCGTGATCTCCGAACTCCAGGGACTCCACGTCAGCGACAGGGAGTCGTCGCGCCCCTCGAAGTCTTCCCACTTATCTAGAAAGCTGTAACCGGGCAGCAGCGTCAGCCCAAACTCGCCGGATGTCTGGCCCGAAGCCTGCACGATCAGCGTATACTGGCCGTCTGCCGGTGCGGTCGCCGCGCTGATGACGGTAATCGTCGGAGCATCGGCCACGCGCTGGCCCTGCGCCACGACCGCCCCCAGCGGGTCCTGCACGGTCAGCTCGGTTTCCAGATCGCCCGAACGGTTCCAGGCCGCGACCGAGAATATAAAGTCGGCATTCACGCTGAAGCTGTAGGTTACTTCGCGTGTCGCAGCGTCCAGCGTTCCATTGACCGTATCCAGCAGGCGAATCGTCTCGGCGGCCTGTTGGTGAGGGGCCGCCCGCACCATTCCTGGCACGCCGATCACCAGCGCCAGCACCAGCACGCCCGCGACAGCCCATCTCATCCCCCGTACCTTCATCTTACCGTTTGCCTCCCTGTGGCTTCTAAATAACCCAGCCGGGCACATGCCGCGCGACCTGCATCAGCACCGCCCGAAAATCATCCGGCGCGATCTCCGCACCGTCATTCCAACGCTCGTCTTCCAGCTTCAGATAGCGGCGCTGCTCGGCCACGCCGCGCAGATCGGTGCTCGATTCCACCTCTTTACGCGGGCGCAGCCGGACAAACTGCTTATAACCGGGCAGCGCTTCCGCTTCGTCCTGGGGCATAAAGGTATAGAAAATAATCGACTCTTCATCCTGTAAAAGCTGGAGCGCCAGGCAGAACCAGCCCTTGGGAACCCGTGTGCGCCGCCGCACCACAAACCGCCACGCCGCCGGGTTGATCGTCTGGTCCCAGGTCAGCGTCACCTGCTGCGGCGGGTTCTTCTCGCGCCCGTCGGCCACGATCAGCGTCTCGTCGCTCAGCAGGGCATAGCGCTTGCTGGGCATCACGCGCTTGAGCACCCGCTCATAGACATAGCCCAGCCCCAGAAATACCAGCACATCCAGCGGCAGGACGATACAGGCCACGTTGACCCCCTCGTCCAGCACGCGATCGAGCACCGCCATGCCCACCAGGTGAAAAACGATCACCGAGCCGAGGGTCAGCACCGGCACCAGGAACCGGATCGAAAAGTGCTCCGCGTCAATTGTGATCCGGCGCTGGCCGTCATCCGGCTGCACGCCGCGGAACGGGGTTTGATTCGTCATGATCCCGAAAGCTCCTTATACAAGTCGTCCGGGCGGGCTGGCGAGCCTCACGCTGCCGCGCCCGGCTGAGAATATCCGCCGCGAGGCCCACCTGAATCCACCCGGGAGGGAGCTTCCCGGTTCAATCACGTTCATCGGCTGGCCGCGCTCCGGCGGGCGCCAGTGAAGCCTGCGTCACGAGCTGGCGGCGCTTGGCCTCGCGGTTGTCCTTGCCGACGATCCCGCACAGCGACTTCGCGTAGAAGTTGGGGTTGGACGGCTCCGGCACGACTGTCCCGGCGTGGCCGCCCGCCACGACCGCCGGGCGCGACAGCTTGCCCTCGCGCATAAGGGGCAGCGCTGACCTGCCAATGATGCGGATCACCTTTGACGGATCGGCTGTGCCGGGCAGCCCGAAGACGTGTGCCACCGCCGGACGAGGCGGACTCCACAACCCCGGACGCTTCAGCAGCCGCTCGATCTCACGGCGCAGGCCGAGGGTATCGAACGGTTTGGTCACATACACGTCGATCGCACTGTCGGCAAATGCCCGATGCCGCGCCGGTTCCTCGCGCAGCACCGATAGCATAATCGCGGGCGTCTGACGGATTGTCTCATCGGCGCGCATGGCGTCATAGACCTGCCAGCCGTTCATCTGGCCCGGCAGCATGATATCCAGCATGACCAGATTGGGCCTGACGGCGCGGATCAGCGCCAGCCCTTCTGTGCCATTATCCGCCGTGTGCAGCTTGATCTCCGGGCTGGCCAGCACGATGCGCAGCAGCTCGGCAATCTCCGGCTCGTCTTCAATCGCGACTACGTGGCAAACCATACGAACTCCTCTGCTAACAGGCGTGAGGCCCATCGTGCGTTTCCAGACGCGTGCCCCTAGGATAGCACGATTTGCAGCGATCGTGAGAAAACCGCTTAAGCCCCGCATCCCCCGGCCCTCACTGCCACCCCCCATCCCCCGCCCCCTTTCCCCACGTTTCACCGAGGGCAGGGGAGCACGGTGGCGCTTTTCAAGTCCTTCCCTCATTTTTGGGGAAGGATTTAGAATGGGGGGCAGTGTCGTTCGCTCGTTCAGCGTTCCGAAGTGCCTAACACGCTCCAGGGTGGGGGTGCCGGCCCTTGTACGATTTAACCAGGCGCAGGCTTGCCGCCCGCCCTGCCAACCGAGTATAGTGTTAGACAAACCAATCGCCCCGTCGCAGCAGCCACAGCGCACCGGAGAGACATCGATGCCGACCGCCCCACTCACCCTCGGAATCGAAGAAGAATACCAGATCATCGATCCCCAAAGCCGCGAGCTGACTTCCTACGTTCAGCAGATGATGAATCACGGCACGGTCGTGCTCGGCCACCAGCTCAAGCCGGAGTTCATGCAGTCGCAGATCGAGGTCGGCAGCCAGATTTGCCAGAATATACACGAGGCCCGCCAGGAGATCGTGCGCCTGCGCCGCTCGGTGAGCGAGGTCGCGGCCCAGGCCGGCGCGGTGATCGCGGCTGCTTCGACGCACCCGTTCTCGCGCTGGCAGGATCAGCGCATCAGCGAGGGCGAGCGCTACGACGATCTCGCCAGCGAGATGAAGGACGCCGCCCGCCGCCTGCTGATCTTCGGGATGCATGTGCATCTCGGCTTCGGCAAGACGCCCGAAGCGTTCGAGCTGATGATCGAGGTGCTCAACCAGATGCGCTACTTCCTGCCGCACATCCTCGCGCTGACCACCTCGTCGCCGTTCTGGCACGGGCGCGACACCGGACTGAAGAGCTATCGCAGCCTCGTATTCGAGAATATGCCGCGCTCCGGCATCCCGCCGCATTTCGAAGGCTATGCCCAGTACGACCGCTATGTCTCGCTGATGGGCAAGGTCGGCTCGCTGGGCCGCCGCGCCAATACACAAAAGCTGACCGGCTCCAATGGTGTTGCCGACCCGACCAAAATCTGGTGGGACGCCCGCCCGCACCCCAACCTCGGCACGCTCGAAATCCGCATCTGTGATATGTGCACCCATATCGACGATGCAATCGCCGTCGCGGCCCTGATCCAGGCCCTCGCCGCCAGGCTGATCCGGCTGCGCAACCAGAACCAGTCGTGGCGCATCTACCGGGGCGTGTATATCGCGGAGAACAAGTGGCGTGCCGTGCGCTACGGCATCGACGGCAGCCTGATCGATTTTGGCCGCGAAACCGAAGTCGCGATGCGCGATCTCGCCACCGAGCTGATCGAGATCGTGGACGACGTGGTAGACGATCTCGGCTCGCGGGCCGAAGTCGAGCATATCGCCCGCATCGCGCAGCAGGGCACCAGCGCCGACCGCCAGCTCGCCATCTACCGGCACGCGCTGGAATCCGGTGCGACCGACCGCGAAGCCCTGTTCGCCGTCGTGGACCACCTCGTCGCGGAGACGGCCCAGGGCTGGCAGCCTGCCTGACGTAAGATGGATCGCCTGCGCCTGATCCAGCTTTTGTTTGACGAGTCGGCGGCCCGCTACGAGCGCGATATCGTCCCCGTGCTGGCCCCGCTTACCGCCGATCTGATCGCCTACGCCGCGCCGCAGCCCACCGATCGCGCCCTGGACGTGGGCACCGGCACCGGGCTGGTTGCGCGCCTGCTGGCCCCCTATGCCCGGCAGGTGATCGGCCTGGACATTTCCGCCGGGGCGCTGCACACCGCACGGCATATCCCAACCGCGCACAATGTCCACTACCTGCGCGCCGACATCCACGATCTGCCGCTGGCCGCCGCCCGCGTGACTCTGGCCGTCGCGTCGTTCGGCCTCAACGCCACCGATCCGGCCCGCAGCCTGCGCGCCCTGCGCCATGTGATCGCGCCCGGCGGGCGGCTGGTGATCCAGGAGTGGGGACCGGCAGCCCCGGTCGATCTTGCGCTGGATGAAGCGCTGGCCGATCATGCCCTGGACGAGCCGGGCGAGCGCGTCGAGCGGCTGCGCGCCGGGATCGCGGCCCACCCCGCCCGCTGGCAGGATCAGCTTCAGGATGTGGACGATTACACCGACTGGCTGGAAGATTCCGGCTTTGCGATAGAAGCCGCTGCCGAAACCGCGCCGGTTACGATCCGCCTGCCCGCGCCGGAAGTCTATCTGCGCTTCAAGCTGGCCTGGACCGACCGCTTCGAGGAAGTGCAGGCGATGGACGTCTGCACCCGCGCCGATTTCTACACGGCAGCGCGTTCGCTGCTGGCGCGCTACGCCGGGCCGGATGGCGCGTTCGTGTGGCAGCCGGTCGTCTTTCGCGTCACCGCCCGCCGCCGCTAAAGGCTGTTATGCGCTTTGGAATGCAGAACGAAGCGAGCCACACCTGCCCCCATCCTAAATCCTTCCCCCAAAATGAGGGAAGGACTTCAGGGCTGCCGCCGTTCTCCCCTTCCCTCCGTGAAACGTGGGGGAAGGGGTCGGGGGATGGGGGGTGAAAATGCATAACACGCTCTAGCGGCGGTCGTGTCCCTGCCCGGCGAAACAAACCCGTCCGCCCCACCTGTAGGGGTAGGGCTTACCCTACCCGTTTTTCCGGCCAGCGGGCTATACAAGCATCGCCGCCCCTACAAACACCCCTTCGCCCCGCTGGCGAGGGAGAAGGGCCGGGCGATGCGGGACCGCTATTGCTCCGATGGCGACTCCGCCCGCTCCGCTGTGTAGCGGATCAACCAGACGGTCAGCACCCCCAGGATAATCGTCAGTGCCAGCAGCCACACCCCGGCATAGAGGCTGTAATCGACCGCGCTCCACAACAGGGCATAGGATGGCAGATCGAGCAGTCGCAAGCCCTGATCGCCGACCGCCAGCAGTCGCAGCAGCGTTCCCAGGTCCGGCATATTTGTATACGGCCAGCGCACGCTCGCCAGATCAAGAAACAGCAGCGCCACGTTGAAAATGCCGACCTCCGCGATCAGCACGACCAGCCGCGCCATCGTCGCCAGGCGGCGGTTTTCCAGCACGCCGGTCAGAAACAGGCCCAGCGCCGCGTTGAACGCGATGATCGCCAGCGGCAGGCCCACCGTCCCGATCATCAGTGCCGCCAGCAGCACTATCGCGCCGCCGGGCGAAATATCCGGCGTCACGCCCACCAGCGCCCGCTCCAGATCAAAGCGATCCGGCCCCACCAGGTCAGCCACCATCTGCGCCACGAAAACCAGGCGCGGCACCACCAGCAGCGCCAGCAGCCAGCGCACCTGGTAGAGCACGGCGGCCCAGCGTGCCCGCACCGCCAGCCCGGCTCCGTGCGTGGTGATCCGCACCAACTGCCACGCTTGGGGCTGCGCCGTCAGCGAAAACACGCTCTCGGTCGAGATCAGCACGATCAGCGTCACGAACAGTTGCAGCAGCACCAGCGGCAGATAGAGCACCACGAACAGGCCCGACTCGACATCGGGCGAGATGGCGAACGGCGTGTTCTTGCGATAGCCCTGGTAGCTCAGCAGCAGCAGCCCGGCGGCGATGCCCAGCCCGCCGATGCGCGTCACCCAGCGTGCTAGGCGCCCGGAGCGCTGCGCCTCGCCATGCAGCAGGTAGCGCATCACCGGGTGATCGGGCCGTGCCCAGTCCGGCAGGCGGCTGGCTTCAGGATCGTGTTTCACGTCCATGCCTCAGTCCAGCACATCCAGCGCGGCCCGCACGTCGTCTTCCAGGTTGTCAAGCGCGGCCTGCCAGTCTTCAGGCCGGACGGTCACCAGCCGGCCCGGATGGATGAAATAGAGGTGCGCCAGTGGGACCTGCCCCGTTTTCTCCTTGACGGCGGCGGCATAGGCCCCCACCTGCAAGCGGTGAATCTGCACGTGCCGATCGACGTCCTCGCGTTTCCACACCGGGGCGGTCTTATAGTCCAGCACGTGCCACTGCCCGCGCTCCCAATACACCACATCGATCACGCCGTGAATCGTGCGCCGCCCGGTATGGAAGACAAACGGCAGCTCGCGGTATACCTGGTTGGCGCGGCCAATCGCCGCCGCGACCGGGCTGGACGCGAACCGCCGCAGCAGGTCCAGCGCCCGGCTGACGGTATACTCGATCTGCCCCGGATCGGAGAGTCCTTCCTGCCACGCGAAAGCGACCAGCCGCTCGGCCAGCGCCGCCTCCTCGATCACGCCAGGCAGCAGCCACGTCTGGAGCGCCCGGTGCACGATCTGCCCGATCATCCGCCGCAGCGGGCGTTCGTCCCCGGCCTGGGGAACCGGCAGCGGTCGGATCGGCTCCGGCGCGTCGTGCAGCACGGCATGGCGAAAGGCCGCCCGCCCGCGTATCCGGGGATCGTAATAGGGCGCGCGCCCCAACGCCGCGATCTGCGTCGCGGTCAGGTCCTTGGCCGGGGCCAGCGGGTCGAACGGCACGTCGGCCACCAGCGGCAGGGGCAGCGGCTCTACCCCGTCGATCGGCGCGCCGCGCCACGCCGCCACCTCGTCCCACGCCGAGCGCTCGTCCTGCTGGCCGGGCGTGAGCGCGGCTTCGTCCGGCGGCTGATCCGGGCACCGGATCGCGCATTCGCCCCAGGCATACGCCAGCCGCAGATCGTCGCCCGGCTCGATCTGGTCCAGATCGATCTCGAAGGTGCGCAGCCAGCGATCCAGCCAGGTATCGGCCATGCCGCCGCGTTTCTTGATGACGCCGCTCACGATCAGGTAGTCCTGCGCGCGGGTCGCGCCCACATACAGCAGGCGCAGGCGCTCGGCAGCTTCACGGTGCCCGGCCAGCGCCTTGACGCGCTTCCAGATCGACGACTCCGGCGGGTTCTTCTCGCCCGGCTCATGTGGCAGCGCGCAGGCCGGCCCCAGTTCCGGATCGAGCGTGAACGTCCCTATACGGCCCGGCGACTTCCACGAGGTATCGACCAGCGCCACCACCGGGAACTCCAACCCCTTGCTGGCGTGGACCGTCATCAACTGTACGGCGTGCTCGACCTCGACCGCCGCCTCGCCCTCGCGCAGCTCTCGCGCCGACAGGTCCCGCGCATAAGCGTTGAACGCGCCCAGCGACACCCGCCCCGATTCGCGCGCCAGCGCCAGCAGCTTCTCGACGTTGCCCCGCCGCCGCGCGCCGTCGGCCAGCCCGGTCAGCGCCGCCGGGAATCCGGTCAGATCGAGCGCCCGCGTCAGCACCTCGGCAATCGTCGCGCGCCCGGCCAGATCGCGCAGTTCCCGCAGCACGTCCCGCGCAAAATCGCGCGCCGGAAGGTCGCCCGCCGGAAAGAGCGGCACCTCGTCCGCCAGCAGCGCATCCCACAGCGGCAGCGCCCCGCCCTCAGGATCGCGCGCCCGCCGCAGCGCCAGCAGCGCCTCGTCGCTCAGGCCAAACAGCGGTGAGCGCAGCGCCGCCGCCAGCGCCAGATCGTCAGCCGGGTTGTGCAGCGCGCCGATCAGGTTGAGCAGGTCCCATACTTCCTGCCGGTCATAATAGCCGCGCCCGGTCAGCGTCACATACGGCAGACCCGCCGCCTTGAACACGCTTTCGTACAGCGGCAGGCTCGATGTCGCCTGGAACAGCAGCGCCACGTCGCCATAATCAACGGGCCGGTAAGCGCCCTGGCCCCGATCGCGCGCGAAAGCGGGAATGTATTCCTCAGGCACCTTGTCGTGCTTCAGGCCGCGATCCCAGATCAGGACGCCCTGCCGGACCAGCTCGTGAATGTGCTGCGCCAGCGCCCACGCTTCCCAGCGCCGCAGCGCGTCCACACCCCCGAAGCGGTCATCGTCCGGCGGCGTCTGGAAAACGAGCGTGGTGATCGGCTGGGCGTGCAGCGGCGTGCGGTCCGGCTCAGATGGGCGATGGGCGGCCATCGGCTGATCGAGCCGCACCTCGTAGCGTGACGCCCGCCCGTCGCCGGTGTTCAGCAGCGTCTCGAACAACTGGTTGAACGCGCCGACCAGCCCCGCGTGCGTGCGGAACGACGTTGTCAGCGGCAGCGCCTGCCCGCCCCACGCCAGGAAATCATCGTGCACCCGCCCAAACACGCTCACATCCGCGCCCCGGAAGGCGTAGATGCTCTGCTTGGGATCGCCCACCACGAACAGCCGCCCGTCCCCGGCGCGATCTTCCGCGCCCGCCAGCGCATACACGATCGCGCGCTGGGCGTCGTTCGTGTCCTGGAATTCGTCCACCAACACCTGCCGGAACTCGCCGGCATAGCGCGCCCGCACCGCCGGATGATCGCGCAGCAGGGCATAGGCGCCCGCTTCCAGATCCTCGAAATCGAGCGCATTACGCGCCCGCTTGAACTCATCATAGAGCGCCGCCGCCCGGATGATCGCGGCCTGCCACAGCTCCAGCAGCCAGGCCGCCTGGTCGTCCAGCTCGCCGGGCCGCGCCCCAACTTCGGCAAGTACACCTTTCAGTGTCTCGCGGATCAGCCTCAGCGCGTCCTTACACGCGGCCAATCCTTCCGCGCCGCCCCAATTTTTCTGCGTGCCGCCTGTCAGCACGATCCCAGCGGCCAGCGCCTCAACCGCCGCCATGAACGTTTCGGGATCGGAGCGGTCGAGCCGCGCGCGGTGCTGGTGCACGATCTGCCACACCGGAGTGAGCTTGTCGCCCGGCGGCAAATCCTGCGGGGGCACGAAGTTCAGCGCCGCCTTCAGATCACGGTCGTTCTGCACGACGGGGATGATCGCCTGCACCGCCTCGCGCCAGAGGCTTTCCCAGTAGGCGCGATATTCCTCGGCGGTCCCGCCCAGGCGCTCCAACGCGCCGCGCTGCCCGGCATAGGTCCGCAGCACCGCCCGCACCGTCTCGACGCTGTATTCGCGCAGCAGCAGAGCCGCCGGGTGTCCCTCGCGCGTCAGCGCCGCCAGCGCCTCATCGACCGCATCATAGAGCAGAATCCCGGCCTCGACCTCGTCCAGCATCTCGAACGCCGGATCGATCCGCGCCTCGGCGGCGTTCGCCCGCAAAAGCTGCCCGCACAGGCTGTGAATCGTGCCGATGCGCGCGCCGTTGAGCGCGGCCTGATGCGCCAGCCAGCGTTCGAGCGCGTCCTGATCGCCCTGCTCGACCGCCTCTGCGATCCGCTTCTCAATCGCCTCGCGCACGCGATCGCGCATCTCGCGCGCGGCCTTCTCGGTGAATGTGATCGCCACGACCGACGGCAGCGGCCAGTCCGGGTTGTCGTCCAGCAGCGCCAGATAGCGCTCGACCAGCACCCGCGTTTTACCGCTGCCTGCCCCCGCCGTAACGATCAGATTGTGCCCGTGTGTGTAGACGGCCCTGTACTGTTCGTCCGTAAACTGCATCCTGCCCAAGCCTTCCGCTTTCCGACTACCGATCTTGTTGAGAAGTTGTCATGCGCCCGTCAGCCGGGAATATACAGACTTGAAAAACGCCGCCGCGCTCCCCTTCCCTCCGTGAAACGTGGGGGAAGGGGCGGGGGATGGGGGGCCGTACCGCACCCCTGCCCCCCCATCCTAAATCCTTCCCCCAAAATGAGGGAAGGAGTTGAAAAACACTGCCGCGCTCCCCTTCCCTCCGCGCAGCGTGGGGGAAGGGGCCGGGGGATGGGGGGTGAAAATGCATAACAGCCTCTAGAAAAGAATATCCAGCACCACAATCAGCGTTGCGATCATCAGCGATCCAAACGCGATGATATTGCGCCATGTCCAGGGCACAAAGCGCGTCGAAGACGGCTCCGGCTGCGGGGGCCGTGTCTCGGCCAGCAGCAGGCTCAGCCCCAACAGAATCAGCACCACGCCCGAAATCGGGTCCGCGACAAGGGTCAGCACGCCCGCACCCACCAGCAGCGCGCCGCCCACGTGGGTATAGCTCCACTGCCCGATCCGCACGTTACACGCTCCTTTGCGCCGCCCGGCGCTCAGTCCTGCGGTTTATACTGGTAGCCGCGCCCGGCATACTTTAGAGAAATCGCAGCGAGTCGTACAAAATGCCCCACTGCGCGTCCGGTGATAGCGGATGATGAAGCTCCCCTGCCGTGCCCGGCTGATATGCTCGTGCAGCCAGCCCTGCGCCTG
Organism: Chloroflexota bacterium; assembly: GCA_012729765.1. Classification (GTDB taxonomy): domain Bacteria; phylum Chloroflexota; class Anaerolineae; order Aggregatilineales; family Aggregatilineaceae; genus JAAYCM01. The sequence goes on from JAAYCM010000103.1 coordinate 31,869, forward strand.
ATTCAGCGCGTCATCTGTCGCCAGCACCTCACCGCTCACCTTGCCATCGTTGAGATGCCAGAACAGCCCGCCCGCGACCGTCAGGCCCGGCGCCCGGCGCTTGACCAACGCCTCGGCGGCCCGCATATACAGCATCATCTGAAAGTTGCGGCCCTGCTCCATTTCCTGCACTTTTAACTTCGTGCCGCCGCTCTTGTAATCGATCACGATCACCTGATCGCCGCACACGTCCATGCGGTCGATTATGCCGCGCACCTTGATCGGCCCGGCTGGCCCGTCAAGCACCAGCGGATCGCCGTCCGCGCCAAAACTTGCTTCGAGCAGCCAGGGCCGCCGTTCCCGGCCCGCGACCACGCCGGCCAGCGGGTTCTTGCCCTGGACGAACGGGTTGAGCGGGCTGAAATCGATCTGGACCAGCCGCCGCAGCCGCCGGTACAGATCGTCCTGCTCGTGCTCCCACAGCGCCGCCGCCCGGAAGCCGAAGCGCTCCGGTGCGGACGCGAACACCTGCGCCGCGACCTCCTCCAGGATCGCCAGCGCCTCGGCCTGGTTTTCGGGCACAATCGCCAGTCCGCGCGCCGCGATACGCTGGTACGTGTCTTGCAGAATGGCGTGATTGACATTCCCGCGCTGCCTGGCGTCCAGCCCTTCTTCCGGCTCGTTGAGCGGATCGAGCCGGAGCACGCGCCGCGCGAAAAACTTGAACGGGCATGTGCCGTAATCATTGAGCTGGCTGGCGCTCCACGTGTGATCTGGCCCCAGTTCGTCCGCCACGCTCTGGACCAGGCCCGGCTGCGCCAGCATGCCCGTGTACAGGTCGAAGGGCAGCGCCGTGCTCTCGCGCACCGCCTCGATCGCCCGCCCACGCAGCGCATTCTGCCAGCGCATCCGCCAATCCGCCCGCAGCAGCAGGTCGTTATAGACGCCTAACGCATCGTGCAGATGGCTGACTCCCGGCTCGCCGCTGAAGATCGCCGCGACCGCGACCGCCGCCTCGCCCAGCGTGGCCGCTTCCGCCAGTTCCGGCGCGGTCCCCAACCGCCCGCGCATGATCTCCTCGGTCGTCATCTCGACCGACGCCCGGATCGCGCTCCAATAGGGCGAGGGCGGGCACGGGCGGCCTTTGTCGTCCACGTAGAAGCGGCTGATCGTCAGCGACTCCCGCGCCAGCCCGATCACCTGGTAGAACAGGCTCATGTCGTCGGAGCGCTCGGCGGCGGTCTGCAATTCGATCCCGGCAGCGGCCAACGCCTGCCGTTCCCCGGCAGTATAGAGCGCTTCTTCCGGCTCCGGCGCGGGGAAGATGCCCTCGGCCAGCCCCAACAGGAACACGTGCGCGTGGGGCAGGCCGCGCACTTCCAGCACATCCGTCGCCAGCACGCGCCCCAGGCGGCTCTGTCCGCCCGGCGGCAGGCTCGCGTCCCGGTCGATCGCCAGTTCCAGCTCGGCGCGAAAATCGCCCCATGCCAGCGCCGCCGCACCCCCGGCGTGCACCAGATCATATGCTGCCCGGATGCCGCGCAGAATTTTCTGTAACGCGCCCACCGCCAGCAGATCGCGCACCACGCGATCGGCGTCCTGCCCGGCACGGATGCACGCCAGCAGGTTCAGCGACGGCTCGCCCGGCTCCGGCGCGGCCTCGTCGCCGGTCGCCTCGGCGCTGTCCTCGGCCTGGGCTGCCGGGTCCGGCCCGATCAAGCCCTCGATCCAGGCGGTCAGCTCGACCACGCTCCCGGCAGCGGGCGGCGTAATCCGCGTGAAGAACGCCTCCAGCGCTATGAGCAGCGCTGCGGGATCGGCCACACTCGATTCCGGCGCGGAATCGCCGTCTTCGTCCGGCACATCCTGCGCCGCCGCGCGCACCGCGTCCAGCCACACGGCGCGCCCGCGCACCACCTGTCGCGTCAGGCTCAGACGCTCAAGCTGCGCGATCTGATCGAGCGTCAGGCCCGGCGGCTCGAAGTAGGGGCTGCGCAGCACATCCAGCAGCTCGCGGCGGGGAAAGTCACGCGCGGCCAGGTCGAGCAGCGTCAGCAGCGCCGCCACCGCCGGGTTGTCGCGCAGACTCACGCCCTCGCGCACGACGAGCGGGATGCCATAGGCGCGCGCCGTCTCGCGCAGGGCCGCGCTGTAGAGGCCCGGCTGCCGCGCCACGATCGCGATCTCATCGGGCGGCGTACCGGCCAGTAGCCGCCGCTTGACGCCCCGCAGCACGGCCTGGACCTCGCGCACGATGTCCGGCGCTTCAATCAGCGTCAGCGACTCATCTTTGGCGATGCGCGCCGGGCTGCTCTCGAACAATGTGTTCAGCAGGTGATCGAGCACCGGCGGGCGCGCTGCCTGCGCGGGACAGTTGTATGAATCAAGCTGTTCGGCCCGCCAGATGTCCGGCCCGACCGCCAGCAGCCGCGCGCGAGTCTGCTCCAGCCGCCTAAAGCGCCGCCCATGCGCGCCGGGGGCCTGCGTCAGCGTGAGGATCGTCTGGGGGATATGGCGCGCCAGCGCGGTCAGCAGGCGGACGTGCACGCGGTTGAACTGGTCGAAGCCATCCACCACCAGCAGATCGGGCGTCAGCGGCAGCGCGGCGGCGTGCTCCACCATCTCGACTGCCAGCCAGCCCGCGCCGTGCCGGTCCACCAGGCGCCGTTCCTGCAAAAACTGCTGATAGGTGGCATAAATGCGCGCCAGGTCGCGGTCCTTTGGGGTGCGCGTTTCGGCGGCTGCCGCGAAGGCTTCCGGCAGAATCAATTCCTGCTTCAGCTCGTGGATCAGGCCCGCCACCAGGCCGATGAAGCCCGACGTGCCCGCGATCGGCCCGAAGACTTCCAGCGCGCCGTTGTCCGCCAGCCAGGTCGTGATCGCGCGCAAAACCTGGTAACGCGCCGTCTCCCCGATCTGGCGCTGCGGGTTGCCGAAGAGGTCCAGCAGCCGCCCGTAGAGGTCGTTGAAATTGAAGAACTCGACCCCAAACTGCACGCCGTCCTCGCTGCGCTTCAGCAGCCGCCGCCGGAAGGCGTGCACCTGCTCGCCGGTCGGCAGCAGCACCCAGATCGGGCTGAAGGCCGATCCGAAGGTGCGCGCGTCTACGATGGCATCCAGCGCGGCTTCGGTCTTGCCACAGCCTGCCGGACCGCTGATCAAGGTTGTTTGGGGTGGCTCGTGCCACGTCATGGCCTGGTCGAACATGGGCGTCTCCTTCCGCAGGGAGTGTAGTGCCGGGTCGGATAAAGGGCAAATCGGTTGCGGTCTTGATTCTTCATCGCGGCGTCTCAATCCAGACGTTGCCCGGCCTGTCAGAGCGGTGTTAATCTCTGTATGGGAGCAGATTGGGTGCACCCCTGGTTTGGTAAGCGAAAAATGGTAGAATACAGGCAAGCAAGACCGCTTGCGCAAGGAGAGCCTCACCGTGTTGAAAAAGCGCTATCTGAAGAGCGGCCCGGTCAAGGTCGAGTTTGTCGTGCCCGACGCCATCGCCGCGAACGCTGAGTCCGTCTATCTGGTCGGTGATTTCAACGACTGGGACGAAACGGCCACCCCGATGCAGCAGTTCAAGAACGGGACCTACAAGATTACCCTCAATCTTGAGCCTGATCAGCATTACCAGTTCCGTTACCTCGTCAACGGCAAGCAGTGGCATAATGATTGGGAAGCCGACCGGTACGTGCCCAATCCCTTCAGCGGTGATAACTCGGTCGTCAGCACCTATCGCCACGACGGCGAGTCGTAGCCCTCAGCCCTGGCTGGCGGCGCGGCGCTCGCACCGGCTGCCCACCACCGCCGGCCTGGATACAGTCTGTCGCGCCGCCCGTACCGGGAATCCTGATGATCACGCCGGACGGGCGGATATTACGCCTGTAGAAATCCTGTCGAGAGAGAGTGTCATGATCCAGTTTGGACGCGAAGTGACCGGGAATCTGGATGCCGTGCTGCGCCGCGAGTGGCTGGTGACGAACGGCCTGGGCGGCTACGCGATGGGCGCGCTGGCCGGGGCACGGACCCGCCGCTATCACAGCCTGCTCACTGCCGCGCTCCTGCCCCCCACCCGCCGCACCCTGATGGTCGGCGCGCTGGATACCTGGGTCGAGATCAACGGGCGGCGCTCGCCGCTGGTCACGCACGAGTGGGCCGCCGGCGTGGTTCTGCCCGACGGCTACCGCCACCTCGAAAGCGCCCACCTCGAAGGCACGACACCCGTTTTCGTCTGGACCATGGGCGATGTCCGGCTGGTGCAGCGCATCTGGATGGCGCACGGGCGCAACACGACCTATGTCACCTACACCTATGCGCGCGGCTCGGCCAATGTCCGGCTGGTGATCAAGCCGCTGTGCACCTACCGCGATCATCACAGGCTGACCAAAGGCGGCTACAACGTCGATATCACGCCCTGCGAGCCGGCCTGGCCCGGCGGGCAGGGTGTCAGCGTGCAGGTCGCGCCCGACCGTCCGCAGACCGCCGCCCCGCGCCCGTTTCGCATCCTGACCAATCGCGGCACGATCAATCCTGGCCTGGAGTGGTGGTGGTCGTTCCATCTCGCCCAGGAAAAACAGCGCGGGCTGGATAACGAGGAAGACCTTTTCTCCAGCGGCCCGATCACGGCGCAGCTCAATCTGGGCGATACTCTGGCGCTGGTCCTGACCAGTGAGGACGAGCCGCCCGCTCCCTGGCATGACGCCCTGCTCGCCGAGCGCCAGCGCCAGCGTGAGCTGCTCACCTGTGCCGACTGCGCCAGCGCCCCCTCGTGGATTCGCCAGCTTGTGCTGGCCGCCGATCAGTTCATCGTCCGGCGCGACGTGGGCGGCCACCAGGGGACGAGCATCATCGCCGGCTATCCCTGGTTCACCGACTGGGGCCGCGACACGATGATCGCCCTGCCCGGCCTGACCGTAACCACAGGCCGCCTCGACGATGCCATCGCCATTCTGAAGACCTATGCCGAGCTGGTCGATCAGGGGATGCTGCCCAACCGCGTGCCCGAAGCCGGCCAGACGCCGGAATACAATACCGTCGATGCCACGCTGTGGTATTTCCAGGCCCTCTACCACAGCTATCAGGCTCGCGGCATCACCGATCCGGCCTTCCGTGAGTTGTACCCGGTCCTGGTCGATATGATCGACTGGTACGCCAGGGGCACGCGCTACAACATCCACCTCGACGAGAACGACGGCCTGCTCTACGCGGGCGAGGCGGGCATCCAGCTTACGTGGATGGACGCCAAGATCGAGGATTGGGTTGTCACGCCGCGCACCGGCAAGCCGGTCGAGATCAACGCCCTGTGGTACAACGCGCTGCGCATCACCGCCGAGCTGGCGACCGAATTCGGCTTCCACGACGACGCCCGCCGCTTTGGCGAGATGGCCGCGCGCGCCTATGCCAGCTTCAACGAGCGCTTCTGGTACAGCGGCGGCTACCTCTACGATGTGATCGATGGGCCGGACGACAGCGATCCCACCCTGCGCCCCAACCAGATTTTCGCCGTGTCGCTGCCCTTCCCGCTGCTGGAAGGCGACCGGGCGCGCGCCGTCGTCAATATGTGCGCCCGCGAGCTGGTCATCTCCTATGGCCTGCGCAGCCTGGGGTCGGACGAAACAAACTATGTCGGCCACTACAGCGGCGACGCCCCCCAACGCGACAGCATCTACCACCAGGGTCCCGCCTGGAGCTGGCTGCTCGGTCCGTTTGTGATCGCACACTACCGCGTCTATGGCGACGCGCAGGTCGCCCTCAGCTATCTGGAGCCGGTCGCCAACCATCTCACCGATCACGGCCTGGGCACCGTCAGCGAGATTTTCGACGGCGACCCGGCCCACACGCCGCATGGCTGTATCGCGCAGGCCTGGGGTGTGGCCGAAGTTCTGCGCGCGTGGCACGTGCTCCAACTGGCGCTGAGCGCGGCCAGAGCCGAGCCGCCGCCCAACAGGAGTTAGTCATCCGGTGGATCAATCCCAGGATGCCCCCGCGCCCAGCCCCACCTATATGATAGGCTTTGCCCTGGCGGTCGTCCTGTTCATCGTGACCATAACCGCCGGGCTGGTCGTGGTCATCATCGACAGCGCGCGCGAAGAAGAGCGCCAGGCCGAGTTCGCCGCCACACTGACCGCCGTCGCGGCTGCCGAAGGGGCTATCGGTGGGACGCCCCCGCCGGACTCGGGCCCACCCACGCCCGGCCAGTATCTCTTTACCATGCCGGACGACAGCCCCCGCTACAGCCCCGCGCCGGATTGTGCCCAGCAGATCGCCGGGCAGGTGCGCGATCCGGACGGCCAGCCGCTCGACCAGCTGGCGATCGTGGTGTGGGGCGACTATACCCCGCAGCGTATCCTGCCGACCGGCTCACTTGCCGGACAGGACCCCGGCCAGTTTGAGCTGACGTTGGACGGCGTGCGAAATCGCCGCGTGTGGGTGCAGTTGCTCAGCGGCGCGCGCTACGTCTCGCCCCCGGTCGAGATCGTGTTCAACGCGTCCGACTGTGAGCACAGCCGCGCGGCGGTCATCTTCGAGCAGATCGCGCCGTTCGACTGAGTCGCTTCGGACTCCGCCAGCCGGTATAGCGCCCCATCCGGCACGGTGATCGCGGCTCGCAGCGGCAGACGCGCCGTGAGTTCCGCCGCCGCCGGCAGATACCACCGCCAATCAATCGTCTCGAAGTAGGCCATCACGCCGCCCTCAGCCGCCAGCCGCGCGCCCATCTGCGCGACTTCCGCCGCGTAATCGGGATTCGGCTCCAGCGTGCCCGCCTGCCGCTCCGCCGGGATGCGCCACGCCGCCCGCCCGGTGAGGAAATAGATCGCGTCCGGCCCGTTGCTGTAGATCAGCGTATCGGGCGGCAGTGCCTCGATCTGCGCCATCAGCGCGGATTCCTGCCACGCCCGCCCGGTATAGCCCTGCCCCTCGCGGGAGATATGGTCCAGAAAGCCCGCCGCCAGCACGATCATATTCGCCGCATACGCCGCCGCGATCAGCGCCACCAGCCCGCGCCGCCCGCGCCCGGCGATCCACAGCGCGATCACCAGCCCGGCGACATAGATCGGGGCCAGCAGGCGCTCGTCGAGTGGCGTTTCGGCGTCCACCAGCGAGATCGTGACCAGCAGAAAGCCGAGATACACCGGCCCGAACAGCGCCAGCACGCGCGCCAACACCGGCCCGCGCCCGATGTTGCCCCCCGCGTGGCCCCTGCCCCACAGGATCAGCCCGGCCACGACCACCACCAGCGCGACTCCGCGCACGTCCTCGGCGCGAATCCAGGGCAGCGCCCAGCCGGAGACAGCCGCCCACCCGTCGCGCAGGTGATCGAGTCCCACCGGGTGCAGCGCCAGCCGCCGGTCAGCCGCGCTCCCGGCGGTATGCAGATTGCGCGCCGTCCAGATCGCCAGCGGCAGCAGCGCGCTTCCGGCCCAGCCCGCCGCGATCATCACCCGCCGCTGCAGCGTTCCGCGCCCCCACGCCACAATCGCCAGCGCCCCGGCCAGCACCGCCGCCGCCCCGGCATAGCGTGTCAGCGCCGCCAGCCCCACCGCGACCGCCGCGCCGATCAGCCAGCCGCGCCCGCCACTGTCCAGGTACACCGCCAGCAGTGCCAGCCCGCCCAATCCCAGCAGCACGAACAGCGGCTCGCTCAGGGCCAGACTGTGCAGCCGCAGCAGCGTGATCGATCCGAGTGTGAAAAATACGCCGAGCGGTGGCAGCCAGCGCGATCGCGGCGCGAGATGCTGCACCGCCAGCCCGACTCCCAGCGCGTTCAGGCCTAGCAGCGCCGCGTGCAGACCGCGTGCCGCCGCCAGCACCTCGATCCCGCCCACGTGCGCGATCAGTGCCAGCAGCGCCGGATAGAACGGCGGGTGATGCGTCAGCGGCTCGGCCTCGCCCGTGCTGCGCAGCACGAGTCCCTGCCCCGCTGCCAGGCTGCGCGCGGCGTCGATGAAGCGGGCCGGGTCGGTCGTCACGCCGATGCCCTGCGCCAGCGCCGCGTAGAAGATCACGCCCCCGGCCAGCGCCAGCGCGGCACAGATCGCGATCACCCGGCGCGTGTGTCGTGTCATCACTATCAGTCGTCAATCAAGGTGGGGCGTGCTAACGACGTACATCTGGCGGCACCCAGAGCGGATGCAAGCCTCTCTCATAAGGCTGGTTCAGTCGGGTGATGTCGCCGGTTGGCAACAAGACCGCGATTTCACTCATGAGCCTGTAATCCACAAAACGAAAAGCAATTGCCATGCCATCGGGTGATAGAACAAGTGGGTCTTGGGGAAAACCAGGGCTCGTCTCTGGCCCAAAGCGCTTGATCTCGGTCAGCGTGTCATCCGAGAGTGAGTAGCGGAAAATGCCCCTGTTTTCAAGCGGGGATTTCTCTTCGCTGATCGCACCACCGAGAAAGTACAGCGTTTCTTCATCGTGCCAGGCCGGACAGTGCATCCAGTCGATATCATATGGAGCCAACTGGGCTTGATCGAGCGTTTGAACAACTTCCCCGGTTTTGTCGAGCAGTGCCAGCCCTAGAAGGGGAGGATATGCTGCATTGTAATCAGGAAAGTTTTCGTGCGTATACAGCCTGGCAGCAAGGTAACTCCCTTGCGGTGAAAAACCCTCGCAGAAGTAGAAGAAACCCTGGTCGGGGGCATGAATCTGAAGTTCTATTTGCTCCTGAGTCTGCAAATTGACAACTACTCCGGGCCGCAGGCTAACTCCATCCTCATAATCCGATGAATACCTGTACAACGGTGTCTGGTCCCCATAATAGACTGCAACGTAGTCTACTGCCGGGGTCCAGTGAATGAGCGGCGGACTTTCGTGGAATGGCAGGGGTTGGAAAAGCGTTCGCAGTGTCTCTCCGGTTTGTACATCCGCCTCAATAAGCTTGACGGTTAGCTCTTCCCCGACGACAAAATAGGCGCGCTGTTCGTCCGCAGACCAGCTTACGGAGTAGTTGCCAATGAAGGCACGATAAGCGTACCGGGAAAGTGTCTCTTCAAAGCAGGTGCGGAGTTGGCCGGCGCGATCCAGCACGCAGATTTGCAGCGCATCCGGAAGCGCTCCCTCTAATAAAACAGCGAGATACTGCCCGCTGGGCGACCAGCTTACTGCTCGAGCGGCGGTATCCTCGTCTGTATAAGTATAAAAAGGGGTTGGCTGGGATGCGCCATCAGCCAAAACCAGTGAATCGTAGATAAAAAGATCACCGTCCAGGCTGGTAGTAAATATCAGCGGGAAAGGAAGTGACTGATCCGATTGCGCTTGACTGCTGAGAGGGAAATAGGCGCCAAGCAGACTCCCTAGCGCCACGACTATCGTTGTTAAAATTGTCCGCCACATTTTTCTGCTCCACTGCAAACTTCAAAGCCGTTTTCGGTAAACTGGTCATGATCCTCCGATGTGACTCAATACAATCCTGGACCTGCCGTCCAAAGTATCCAATGGTTGTTAACGCCGTTCGGGCAAAGAGGTCGTGTCGTCGTCGGAAGAAACAGGAAAAGTTTGCAGCATCCCATGCTCGTCCCCGTAGGCGACCTGCATGCCATCCGAGCGCCAGGCAATACTGTAGACAGTACCGTAATCGGTTTGTGAAGCAGCACTCCCTTGAGAGAGCAACAAACATATCACACACACTGCGCCAATCAAGATCTGCCAGACTTTTGCTGCGGTCATCGTTTGCACACCCTTCGGTTCACTGCTGCCGTGCTGCTAAACCCCAGTTGTCCGGGTAACACCTTGAATATAGTTGAAGTTTTCGCCGCGAGATAGCTCCAGAATCGCTCGCATATCCGGCGAGAGCAGGGGCTAGAGGCTGTTATGCACTCCCCCCCATCCCCCGGCCCCTTCCCCCACACTGGCGCGGAGGGAAGGGGAGCACAGCGGCGTTTTTCAAGTCCTTCCCCCACAAGGTGGGAAGGACTTAGGATGGGGGGGAAGTGTCGTTCACCTCCAGCGTTCCGAAGTACATAACACGCTCTAGATCGGTATCCTCGTCTCGATCACCGGGCAGCAAAAGGGGCGGGAATCGCTCGCCGCCCCAAGTGATCACCCTCTGGTGTTTGCCGGGCCTACTTCTGCACCTTGTAACCGACGTGTGCCCCGGTCGGGATCAGCCGCTCTGGATACTGGGCCGCGACTTCTTCCGGCAGCAGATCGGTGCCGAGCACGGCCTTGCGCTGCACGACATAGCCTGCCGGCACGGTCGAGTTCTTGCCGACGCACGCGATCCCCAGCTCGCCCATCTCAGACAGCTCGCCGACCCGCGCGCCCTGCCCGACCACCACGCCTTTATCGATCACCGCGCGCTCGATCACCGCGTCGCGCTCGATATAGCTGTCGGTCAGGATCACGCTCTCGAACACCGTCGCGCCCGGCCCGACATACACCCCCGGCGACAGCACACTCCGCACCACGCGCGCCCCGGCGCAGATGATCGAGCCATCGGTGATCATGCTGTCCTCGATGATCGCGCCCTTCTCGATGCGCACCGGCGGGCGCTCCTCGCTCCGGGTGTGGATGATCCACGAGCGGTCGTTGAGATCGAGCGAAGGCGGCATGGTCAGCAGGTCCATGTGCGCTTCCCAATAGGCATCCACCGTCCCCACGTCGATCCAGTAGCCGCCGTAGGGATAGGCGATCACCTTCATGCCCAACTCCATCATGCGCGGCAGGATGTTATAGCCGAAGTCGTGCCGCGAATCCCGGCGCGTGGCGTCCTCGCGCAGCATCGCTTCCAGCACGTCGAGCTTGAAGACATAGACGCCCATATTCGCCAGGTCGCCGGGCGGGTTGGCCGGTTTCTCGACGAAATCGTAAATCTGGTTGCGGTCGTCCACCGCCATGATGCCATAGCGCGAGGCTTCGTCCAGCGGCACGCGGATCACGCCCACCGTCACATCGGCGTTGCGCTCCTCGTGATAGTTGATCATCATGTCATATTCCATCTGGTAGATATGATCGCCAGACAGAATCAAAACGTTCTCCGGGTGCCCGCGCCGGATAAAGTTGATATTTTGCGTCACGGCGTCGGCGGTGCCGGCGTACCAGTCGGTATCATAGCGCCCCTGATAGGGCTGGAGCAGCTTCACGCCGCCGGTAAAGCCCCGGTCCAGGTCCCAGGGCCGCCCCAGCCCGATATGCTCGTTCAGGCTGTGCGGGCGATATTGAGTGAGCACCAGCACATCGAAGATGCCGGAGTTCACACAGTTGCTCAATGCAAAGTCGATGATGCGGTACTTGCCGGCAAAGGGCACCGCCGGTTTAGCTCGCTTGGCGGTCAGGACCCCCAACCGGCTCCCTTCGCCACCAGCCAAAATGATAGCTCTTGTTCGCATAAAACCAGGCTCCTCACAGAGGGGTGATCGGCGATTTATTTGTTTTGGATTTACGTTACCAGGGTATGTTATGCACTCTTACCCCCATCCCCCAACCCCTTCTCCCACGCTGTCGCGGAGGGAAGGGGCGAACGGCAACGTCTCGCAAGTCCCGCCCTCCTTGTGGGGGAGGGATTTAGGGAGGGGGGATAGCGTTGCTCTGTCTCCTTCAGCGCCCTGAAGTGCATAACAGCCTCTAGCCTTATGAAAAAGTATAGCATGCCCCGCCGCCGATTGTACATTCGAGCCTTAGGGTGAATATACAAAGGGACGGCCCCATCGAGCCGCCCCAGATAGCACGAAAATCGCGGCTGCGCCGGGCAGCGCTACTGCGTGAAGAACGCCGGACCTTCCATGTTGGCGATGCAGCTTGCGTCCGGCTGCTCCTGCGGTACTTCGAGGAAGTCCAGCGCGATCTGCTGCGCGCAATGCGCCGATGGCACGATACCGTGTCCCATGCCGGGGAACAGGAAGAAGTAGCCGTTGTCCAGCGTTTCGGCGGCCAGCCTGCCATACGCCGGCGGCGTGATCGGGTCATACTCACCGGCCAGCACCGGCGTCGGGATGTCGCTCACCACCGGCTCATTCTCGATCCCGTCCACTGCCGCCGCGCCCCACGTGCTGCACAGCAGGAAGAAGATCTGGTTGTCCAGGTCGAATGTCGCGCCGATCGCAGGATGCTCAGCGGCAGCCTCGGCGGCCTGTTCTGCCGACACAAACGCCGCTTCCTCGGCGCACTGGACCGAGAACTGCATCCCCTCGCTGATGCTTTCCGACAGGCTGAGGAACGCGCCGAGCACGATCGCCAGCAGTTGATAGTTGCCGCTGCTCGCGTCATTGACGATGCGCGGCAGGTAGGGCAGCAGCTCGGTCACGTAGAGCAGTTGGAACAGGACGTTGATCATCAGGTCGCCGTCGATCAGCACGTCGTACTGCACGCCATCGATCAGATCGATCACCGGGATCGTGACCGGATTCTCATCGAGCCGCTGGACCAGATCGAAGAAGGTCTGCTCCAGGTTCGGATACGACTGATTGCAGTCCGGATTCGCCGCGCAGGCATCGAACAACGTCGCAAACGCGGCGTCGGCGTGCGCGATCAGGTCCAGGTAGAGATCGGCCTGGAGCGGCAGCGTCGAGTCCAGGATCACGCTGCGAATCCCATCCGGCTGGTCGCGCATCGCGGTCAGCGCCAGGCGTGTGCCATAGGAGATGCCGAACAGGTTCCACTGCTCATAGCCCAACGCCTGCCGGATCGCGTTCAGGTCGGCGGCATTCTCGGCGCTGTTATAGGCCGCCAGGTTCACACCGTCGCTCACCAGCCGATCGCGGCACTGCGTAAAGGCTTCGATCTGCCCGGCCTGATATTCTTCGTTGGTCATATCCAGGGGCAGCGTCGCGATGAACAGATCGTCATATTCCTGGCAGTCCAGCAGAGGGACCGAAAAGCCGGTGCCGCGTTGGTCGAAGACGATCACGTCGCGCTCGTCCCGAAACGGCGCATAAATGTAGGGATACGAGGTCGGCATGCCTTCCAGGGCGTTCCCGCCGGGGCCGCCTTCCAGATACACCACCGGATCGGGAGCCGGGCTGGCGCTGGTGCTCTTGATCACCGCTACCGCCAGATCAATTGTCGCGCCATCCGGCTGCGCGTGCAGCTCCGGGACCGTTACCGTGCCACACTCAATATCGTCGCCCTCGGTCAGCCCGTCCGGCATCTCGAAGAGGCATGGGCCGGGCTGAAACTGGAACGGTTCCGAAACGCCCTGCGCCTGGGCCGTCCGCGCCGGTCCGACTACCGGCAGCGCTCCGCCCAGCACCAGACTGAGCAGCACGCACACGCTGATTGCAATTCGGGTCTTCGACAGCATGAGATCTCCTTAGCCGGCGAACGGTATCGCCCGGCTCAATCGAACAGTGCTTATCACAAATTCTAAAGGCTCTGCGAGCGGAAACCAATAGGCTAGCTAGAGCGTGTTATGTACTTCGGAACGCCGAGCGAGGCGAACGACACGGCCCCCCATCCTAAATCCTTCCCCCAAAATGAGGGAAGGACTTGAAAAACGCCGCCGTGCTCCCCTTCCCTCCGCGCAGCAGTGGGGGAAGGGGCTGGGGGATGGGGGGTGAAAATGCATAACGCGCTTTACCGCCCGGCGCGCACCTGCTCGGTGGTCAGATACAGCCGCCGCCGCACCCAGCGCGCCGTATCGATCGTGGCCCGCCGGAGCTGCTGCCAGCGCAGCGCGAAGATCGAGAGCGTCAGGATCAGCAGCGGCAGCGCGAGAAGCACGCCGCGCGTGCGCAGCCGCAGATAGAACAGCACCGCCAGCAGGAAGAACGTCGCAAAGATGATCAGGCCCTCGACCAACACCTGGTTATAGGTGTCGTGCGTCACCGCGCCGTGCACCCACGTGCCGGGAGTGTCTTCGTCGGGGTCCAGATGCCCCACCAGCCGGATCGGGTGGATCGCGCCGGGATAGGTCCTCTCGATCACAAATCTGCCGCCCGGCTCGATATACGTGGTCTGCGCCAGCGGCGCGAGCCAGCCTTGCAGCCCTGTCGGCGGCAGCGCGACCTGGCGGTCGAGCCGCTCCACACACTCCGCGACCGGGAGCGCCGTCACAAAATCGACCACGTATTCGGGCTGCTTGCGCTTGTCGGTTTCGACTCTCGTGTATTCAGCTTCCATGATTCCTACCTCATTCCAAGCTGGCCGTGCGTGGTTTTTGCCAGCGCACCCCGGTACAGCGTGACATACTGCCGCGCCGGTTTGTCCCAGCCAAAATCCTGCTGCATCGCGCGCGCCTGCATCCGCTCGAAGGCCGTCCGGCGCTGGCGATAGGTGTCGATTGCCCAACGCAGCGTGGCGCGCACCGCGTCCGGCTCCTCGAACAGGAACATGAACCCCGTCCCGTGCTCGGCCTCGGCATTGTCATAATTCGTCACGGTGTCGGCCAGCCCGCCCGTCTCGCGCACGACCGGCAGCGCGCCGTAGCGCATCGCCAGCATTTGCGAGAGGCCGCACGGCTCATAGCGGCTCGGCACCAGGACCAGGTCGGACGCCGCGTAGATCCGCTGGGCCAACTCCGGATTGTAGCCGATGATCACGCGCGCCTTCCAGCCGAAATCCCATTCCAGGCTGCGCACCACCTGCTCGACTTCCGGCTCGCCCGTGCCCAGGATCACGAGCTGCGCGGGTGTCTCGGCCAGGGTGCGGCGGATGCCCGGCGCGGCGAAGTCCAGCCCCTTCTGCGCCACCAACCGGCTTACGATGCCCAGCAGCGGAATCTGCGCATCCTGTTCCAGCCCCAGCGCCGCCTGGAGCGCGAGCTTATTCTTTGCGCGCTCGGTCCGAAAGTTCGCCGCGTCGTAGCCGTGCTCGATCGCGGGATCGGTCGCCGGGTTGTTGCGCTGCATATCCAGCCCATTCAGGATGCCGGTGAAGTCGGAGTCGCGTGCCTGGATCATGCCTTCCAGCCCTTCGCCGAAGCGCGGGTAGTGCAGCTCGATCGCGTGGCGCGGGCTGACCGTGTTGAGCTTGTGCGCATACGCGATCCCGATCCCCAACAGATTGTCGGTCTTGTCCTGATAGACCAGGTTCGGCTCGTGGCGGCCCGGCACGCCCGCCTCATACAGCCAGCCGCCCGCTTCCCAGCCCTGGTAGCCCATGTTGTGGATCGTCAGCACACTGGCGACTTTGTCCCACCCTGGCGAGAAGCGCGCCTCGTGCAGCAGAAAGGGGACCAGCGCCGTGTGCCAGTCGTGAACGTGCAGCACATCCGGGAACCAGCGCTCGGCATCGTGCCGCCCCTGCCCCAGTTCCCAGGCCAGCGCCATCACTGCCTGCGCGAAAAACACGAACCGCTCGCGGTCCCAGTTCAGATCGGTGTAAATCGTTTCGCCGCTGCCGAAATGCGGCCAGCTTTCCAGAAAATAGACCGGGATACCGTCCTGCTCGGTGTAATGAATATATACGTCGGCGGCACCCAAACGTCGCGTAAACTGGAAATGGAACAGGTAGCGCAGGCGGTCGTGATAGCGCGCCTTCACCGGCCCGTAGAGCGGGATCACCACGCGGGCATCGACACCCTGCTCGCGCAGCGCGCGCGGCAGGCTGCCCACCACATCCCCCAAGCCGCCCGTCTTGGCAAATGGGGCCATCTCCGCCGCGATAAAGAGAACGCGCATCGCGTCTGCTGCTCCTTTCATAAGTATCTTATCAGGAATAAACCGCCCTGCTGCCCGAATTTATAGGGGAATGACGGTATAGAAGCGCCCGGTAGATGACCACCTACCGGGCGCATCGTCACGCGGCGCGCCTACTGCGTCGCCCACCAGCGATAATCGATATCGGGGAACAGCCGGTCGCGCTCCCACAGCTTCGCGGCCAGCGCGCCATCCGGCTCGCCCCGCTCCACGCTCGCCACCAGATCGTTGAAGCGCTCGACGTGCTGGCTGAAGCGCTGCACCGCGTACTGCCGCGCCTGCCCGGTCGTGACCAGGAACGGCCAGTCGGAGCTTTCGAGCAGCAGCAGCTCGCGCGCCGCCTGGTTGAGCACGCCGCGCAGATTCTCGTCGTCGTAGCGGTCCTTCAGCTCGTTGGCGAGCGCTTCCATCTGCGCCTCGCACTCGTGGATCGGCTCCCACATCCAGTGTGTGTCGTTGTTGTCCCAGGTGAAATGCGTCCCACCCGCGCCCCAACTACCCTCCGGCAGGTGGATCACCTGCTGCGGCGGGTGCTGCTCGACGTGTTCGCTGGCCGTCGTCAGGTCCACGTTCGGATTCTGAGCCAGCAGCCGGAGCACCTGCTTGAGCCACTCCACGCCCTCGAACCACCAGTGGCCGAACAGCTCCGTGTCATAATTGGACGCGATCAGCCCGTAGCCCTGGCCGTTGTCGCGCTGCGCCTGCAAGATGCGCTCCACCAGCCCGGCGAAGTCCTGCGCGTGCATCCGGACCTTGTGCGCCGCCCAGTCGGGATGGTAGAAGTCCTTGCTGCCCAGGTCTACCCGTGCGCCGGTCACGCGCCAATATTGCAGCCCGCTCACGCCGTCTTTGCGGTGAAACTCGCGGTAATCGAAGTCGCCGGGATAGCCCCAGTCCGCCGACCAGACGCGCTGGCCGGTTTCGTTGTTGCGCCCGATCACCGCCACGCCGCTGTGCTCGTCGGCCTGCGTCCCGGCGGTCGAATCGCTAACGTAGTAGGCGTTGAACGTTGTCAGCGGCTCGCTGGGCAGCGGCTTGATCGACATCGGCACCAGGTAGCGCCGCTTGATCTCGCCATACGGCCCGATCGCCTCGCCCGCCGCCACCCCGACCGGCGCGCCGCCGGTGATCAGGTGTGTCTCGCTGAAGAACACCTTCAGCCCCATCCGCGCCAGAAAATACTCGATACCGGGCCGGATGCTGCCATCCGAGTCGTAATAGGCGGGGCGATAAGCGCATTCCGGCAGCCAGATGCCGCGCGGCGCGCGGTTGAAGAAGCGCCGGTAACTGGAGATGCCCGCCCGAAGCTGGCCCCAGATCGAGCTGTCGCGCCCCAGCAGCGGCAGATAGCCGTGCGTCGCGGCGCTGGTCGTGATCTCGATCAGCCCCTCGTCCTGAAGCTGCTTGAAGGCCCCCAGCAGATCGCGGTTGTAGCGCTGGTCGAAACTGGTCTTGATGTTCTCGTAGTAGTCCTGGTAAAACCTCGCCAGATATTCCAGGTGCTTGTGCCCCACCCACCAGGGCTTCTCTTCTTCCGGCTCCTCGACCTCGTCCAGCGCCAGAGCCTCGGCCCCGGTTGCGGCATCGGATTCGGCCAGATCGGCTTCGACCTGCGCGCGATCGACGGCTGGCAGATCGCCTTCCTCGGCCTCTTCGCGCGCCACGCCAACCGGCTCTTCTTCGCCGCGAAAACGCAGCACGTCCTGTTTGGCCCGCGCGATCTTGTCGTCCAGATACTCGTCGAGATGATCGAGCACGTCCGGGTCGGCCAGCTGCTCGGCCAGCACCGGCGTGATCCCGATCGTGATCTTGTACCGAAGCCCCTCGGCGCGCAGGTCATACAACGCGTTCAGCAGCGGGATATACGTCTCGCTCGCGGCTTCGTGAATCCATTCCTCGCCGTGCGGCCAGCGCCCGGCCAGCCGCGCATAGGGCAGGTGACTGTGAAGGACAAACGTAAAAGCGCCAAGTGCACTCATCGAGCTTCCTCTCGTCATCTTCTCGCAGATATCGAGCCTGCACAGTGGGCAGATTTGGGCAGGCAGTGATGCAGGTCTGGCAGGGCTATCGAGATTGTAGCCGTAAGCGACGCGATAGGACAAAAACGGCGCGGTGCCGCGTATAAACCGGCAGAGGCGATGTGAGAGGTATCAGTTCAATTTGTGATAATAATCACAATATCACTTTCGTGATCACATCCCTCTTTAAACCCTGTCCAGACACGCTATAATTTGCAGCATCAATACGGTTGGGATCATCTCACCGTGGCTGGCAGCAGTTCCCGCCCGATCGCACCACGACTGTCCGAGACTCGCAGCTTGCCCAAAAATCGGTACTATCTGCCGCAACGCCCATCCGGGATTTTACGTATTGAGTATCAGAGTGTGAAGTGTTTCATCCATCCGACGACGCCCTGATCACCTCTAACTGTTTGCCACAGCTCAAGGAGCAACCGCATGAATCCATCTGCCTCTGACCAGGCGATTGCCGTGCGCAACGTCACCAAGCGCTACGGCGATTTCACCGCTGTCAACGATTTAACCTTCGATGTTCAGCGTGGCGAAATCTTCAGTATGCTCGGCCCCAACGGCGCGGGCAAGACGACGACCATTCGCATGATCCTGGACATCCTCAAGCCCGACACCGGCCAGATCACACTCTTCGGCAGCCCGATCAGCGATCGCACCAAAGAGCGCATTGGCTATATGCCCGAAGAACGCGGCCTCTATCGCAACGTGCCCGTGATCGACGTGCTGGGCTATCTCGGCCAGCTCAAGGGCATGTCGGCCCACGACGCCCAGACGCGCGCCCGTGCCCTGCTCGAACAGCTCGGCCTGGAAGAAAACATCAAGAGCAAGGTCAGCGAGCTGAGCAAGGGTATGCAGCAGAAGGTCCAGGTCATCGCCACCGTGCTGCATCGCCCCGACCTGGTGATCATCGACGAGCCGTTCTCCGGCCTGGACCCGGTCAATACCCAGGCGATCAAGGACATGCTCTACGAGATGAACCGCGAGGGCGTGACGATTGTGATGTCCACCCACCAGATGCACCAGATCGAAGAGATGGCCCACCGTCTGCTGATGGTCAGCCGGGGCAAGCGCGTGCTCTACGGCAATGTGCAGGAAGTCCGCGACCGCTTCGCCGAACACGCGATCATCGTCGAGGGCGAGGGCGACTGGTCCGCGCTGCCCGGCGTCGCGTCGGTCGATCCCGGCGACAACGGGCGCGAAGTCGTGCTGCACCTGCGCGAAGGCTTCCAGCCGGATGATGTGATGCAGGCACTGGCGGTCAGCAGCGAGTATCATATCCGGCGCTTCGAGCTGGCGGTGCCCAGCCTGACGGAAATCTTCATCCAGGTCGCGGGCAATAACCACGTCCCTGAGCAGCTCTGATCCCGGAACGGAGACGACTATGTCCTGGGAAAAAATCTGGCTCGTGCTGCGGCGCGAGTATCTTTACAACTTCAAGCGCCCCAGCTTCCTGTTCACGGCGTTCGGCGTGCCACTGCTGACCCTGGTCGCGATGTTCCTGATCTTCACCTTCACCGCCGACCGCGAGACGAATCTGGACAACTGGCAGCGCGTCGGTTACATCGACCGGGCGGGCGTGATCGATCCGGCCCTGGCCGTCGAGAACGATGTCACCTTCCAGCCGGTGACCGATCCCGCGCTGGACACGCCCGCCGCTGATGCGCCCGACGACGAACGGCGCGCCTATTTCGACGCGCTGGAAGCCTCTGCCGCGCAGCAGGTCGCCGCCGATAACCTCGACGCCTACTTTGTGGTCGATGAACACTACACCCTGAACGGACAGGTTACGGTGTCGTCGGAGCGCAATCTGCCGGCGGCCCTGACCAGCGATATCGAGGACTTCATGCGCGCGCAGATCGCGGCGCAGGCCCCCGCTGAGCTGCCCGTCTCGGTCGAGCGCCTGAGCGATCCGATGTCCGTCGTCATCCGCGATCTCGACAACGACGAAGAGCTGACCGAAACGATGCTGGTCGGGCGGATCATGCTCCCGTTTGTGTTCGTGTTCATCTACTTCATGGCAACCAGCACCACCTCTCAGTTTCTGATGAGCGGCGTGGTCGAGGAAAAAGAGAACCGCCTGATGGAAATCCTCGCCACCAGCCTGCGCCCGCTGGAGCTGCTGTGGGGTAAGATGCTCGGCCTGGGCGCGCTCTCGCTGACGCAGGTCGCGCTGTGGGCCGGGGCTGGCGTGGTGCTCGCCAGCCTGCACGAAGGCGCGAGCGAGCTGTTCTCCGGCACCACCTTCCAGGCAGGCGATATTCTGCTGGTGCTCGTCCTGTTCGTCACCAACTTCCTGCTCTTCGCCGCGATCATGATGGCGATCGGCGCGGCAGTCACGGCTGAGGCCGAGAGCCGCCAGGTGGCGTCCGTCATCACGTTGATCACCGTCGCCCCGATGGCGCTGCTGGTCACCTTCTTCAACAATCCCGACGGCCCGCTGCCGCTGTTCTTCACCTTCTTCCCGCTCACCTCGGCGGTCGGGCTGATCCTGCGCATGGGGTTGACGACGATCCCGACCTGGCAGATCGTGGCGGTGCTCGCGATCCAGGTCGTCTCGGTGCTCGTACTGATGTGGCTGGCGGCCAAAATCTTCCGCCTGGGGATGCTGATGTACGGCAAGCCCCTCACCCCGCGCACCTTTTGGAACGCGCTGCGCGAAGGTCGCGTCGTCCTGACCACCGCCACCGAGTCGCAAGCGGAGCTGCCGGACAACCTGCCCCAGAAAAGGAGTGTGGGCCGATGACACACTGGACCAACGTCTTTCTGTTTGAGCTGCGCCAGAAGTTTCGCAGCAAGAGCTATCTGTTTGTCACCTTCGGCCTGCCGATTCTCGCCATCGTGCTCTTCTTCGCCTATCAGGCCTATCAGGACTTCAGCAGCGAGGAAGAGGACACCGCCAACCCGATCACCGAAACTGCCGACAGCAGCGACAACGTCATCGGCTATGTGGACCAGACGCCCCAGGCGCTCTTCCCCGCGCCGGAAAGCTACGACGCCGCGCCCGAAGACTGCCAGGTGACAGCGGCCAGCGTGGGCGACCTCACGCCGGACGTGATCAAGCGCATCACCGCGCCCTACTGCATGCGCGGCATCGTCCGCGCCTACGACTCGCGCGAGGCCGGTGAGCAGGCGCTCCGCGACGGCGATCTGGATGCCCTGTATGTCATCGGTCCGGACTATCTGGAAACCGGCGAGGTTGCGGCCTACTCCGAAGGCTTCAGCCTCGAGAGCGCCTCGACCGAGACGCTCATGAACGACTACCTGCTCGCCAGCCTGCTCAGTAATGTCGAGCCGGAAGCCTACGAGCGGCTGTATCTGCGCCTGCGCGATCCGGCAGTGATCGTTGAGAACAAGCTGGCCGGTTCCAACGGGGCCGAGACGGCTAACGAAGATCAGGGGTTTGCGCTGGTCTACGGCTTCGGCCTGCTGCTGATGATGACCGTGCTGTGGGGCGGTGGCTACGTGATGCAGAGCGTCGTGCAGGAGAAGGAATCGCGCGCCATCGAGATTCTGCTGTCGTCGGTGCGGCCCAACGCGCTGCTGACCGGCAAGGTGCTGGCGATGGGCCTGCTCGCCCTGGTACAAATGGGCATGCTGCTTGGCACGTTCGTCTTCCTCGGCTCGCGCGCCGGGAGCATCTTCGAATCGCTGGGCGATATCGAGGTCGAAACCGGGACGCTGATCCTGTTCGGCGTCTACTTCGTGCTCGACTTCCTGATGATCGGCAGCCTGCTGGCCGGAGTCGGCGCGGTCAGCACGTCGGTACGCGACGGCCAGAACTTCGTCAGCGTGATCACCCTGCCCACCGTCGTACCGTTCTTCTTCCTGACCATGTTCGTCGAGGAGCCGAACGGCACCCTGGCGCGTGTGCTCAGCCTGTTCCCAATCACGTCGCCGCTTTCGATGGTCATGCGCCTGTCGGTGACGGACGTGCCGGCCCTCGACCTGGCGATCAGCCTGGGGCTGCTGGTGCTGACCGTGATCGGCGCGCTGTGGCTGGCCGGGCGGCTGTTCCGCATCAATACGCTGCTGGCCGGCAACACGCCCAAGCTGCGCGATCTGCCCAAACTGCTGCGCGGCTGACACCTTCCGCCCGCAGCCTGCATCCTTCCCGGTTGTTTGCTCCCCTTCCCTCCGCGACAGCGTGGGGGAAGGGGCCGGGGGATGGGGGGAAACCCTACCCTTCGAACGTGATCGTCCCCACGCGCACCAGCCCCAGCCGCGCCCCGTCCTCAGGCCGGAACCAGCCCACATTCACCGCATACGTCCCCGCCGCCAGATCGTCCGGCAGCGGGACGCGCACCGCCGACTGCCAGCGCGAGTCCGCGCCCCAGGCATCCGTCAGCACGAACGGGAACGCGTCGATCTGCGCCAGCGGCTCGTCCGTCGCGGGATCGGCCACGTGCACGAACAGCGCGTAACTGCCCGGCAGGGAGTCTTCCGCCGCCCAGAACAGCCGCAGATCGACCGCGCGTGCATCGGCGTCCAGCCGCAGATCGACCGCCCGCAGGCGCAGCCCTTCGTCCAGCGCCGCTTCGACCGGCTGCGGCGCGTGCCCGGCAGGGACCCACTCCGGCGCTTCGAATACGGCGCTGATACAGGCGGGCGGCTCGCCCGGCGCGCAGTCCGCCGACAGCTCCTCCGACTCCCAGCACGTCAGCGCGAACGGGTATGCCGTGCAGCCATCGAGCGCTTGCAGCCGCAGCGTGTGATAGCCCGGCTCCAGCCACAGCGGCAGCCGGATCGCCTCGCCCGCGATCCACGTGCCGGCGATCAGGTGATCGTCCAGCCAGAAGCCGACCCGCCGCGCCACGCGATAGGGCAGCGCCCGGAACACCAGCTCGCCGTACTGCACATCGGCAGAGTAGAAATGC
>JAAYCM010000003.1 GCA_012729765.1 Chloroflexota bacterium
GGCGAATCGTGCCCTCGTCCGGGTGATACAGGCCATAGATGATGTTCATCAGCGTGCTCTTGCCCGCGCCGTTTTCACCCAGCAGCGCCAGGATCTCGCCGCGGCGCAGCTTGAGGCTGACGTTGTCGTTCGCCAGCACGCCGGGGAACCGCTTGGTCACGCCCTCGACTTCGAGGATGATGTCGTTCTGCTCGTGTTCTGCCATATTCTGTCCCGGTTCACTCTCTGATCCACGTTGCCAGGGCAAACAGCACCAACAGCACCGCCCACGGCAGCACCACGTCGATCCCCAGCAGTTGGGCGACCGCTCCCGCCACCAGGAGCGCGCCGCCCGCAATCAGGGCGTTCGTCGCCACGGTCCGCGGGGAGTCCGCTTCGAGCCAGCGCCGCGCGGTGATCCCGGCCCAGACGCCGAACAGCAGCATCAATAAAGTCTGCAGGGCAGCCGGGATCGCCTGCCCGAACAGCGCGTCGAGGATCAGCACCCCGCCGATCACCATCGCGATAACCGGCGGCCCGAACACTTCTCGCTGCCGGCGGCGGCTGGCCAACAGGTAGCTCAACTGGGTGAATCCCACGCGCGCCTGCGCCCCGGCGTTGGATGGCTGAGATTTCCGTGATGTCGATTTGCCCATGGTCAGCCTTCCGTCTCATACACCTTGCCGGAAAACGCGGGCGGCTGCGCCCGTCCGACGAACCCGGCCAGCACGACGATCGTCAGGATGTACGGCAGCATGCCCACAAGCTGGTGCGGAAAGTCGATGCCGAACTGCTGAAGCTGGCCCTGCAGCGCCGTGGCAAATCCGAACAACAGCGCGCCGCGCAGCGCGCCCCAGGGCCGCCAGTTGCCGAAGATCATCACCGCCAGCGCGATGAAGCCGCGCCCGGTCGTCATACCCTGCTCGAAAAGGCCCACCGCCGCCAGCGTCAGAAAGCCGCCGCCCAGCCCGGCCAGCATCCCGCCCAGGAACAGGTTGGTGTATTGCAGCCGGTAGACGTTAATGCCCAGCGTGTCCGCCGCGCGCGGGTTCTCGCCGATGGAGCGCGTGCGCAAGCCCCACGTGGTATGGAACAGCGCCCAGCCGAGCACGAACACGATCACCAGCGTCAGGTACGTGATCAGGTCCTTGTCGAAGATGATGCGGCCAATATCATACGGCAGGTAGAGAGTCAGGTTGTCGGCTAGCTTGAGCTCTAAGGAAGAGTCGCGGCCGAACGGGTTGTCGATCAGGTTCGGCAGCTTGCCCAGGGTGGGCGCGTTGAGCCGGTAGAAATACCCGGTGAGGCCCAACGCCAGGATGTTGATCACCGTGCCGCTCACGATCTGGTCGACTTTGTACTGGATCGACAGCACGGCATGCAGCAGTCCCAGCAGCCCGCCGGTGAGCAGCGCCACCGCCACCGCCAGCGTCAGGCGGACCGGGGCGGCTTGCAGCGCGGGCGAGACCTGCGGCTCGCTGAGCGTCACATTGGCCATGAAACCGGTAAACGCGGCCAGCAGCATCATGCCTTCGATGCCGATGTTGACGATCCCCGACCGCTCGCAGAGGATGCCGCTCAGCGCGCCCAGGGTAATCGGGACCGAATACCGGATGGTGAAATTAATCGTCGCAATCAGCGCAAGACCCAGTTCAGTTTCGCTCATAGCGGATTCTCAATCACTTGTTTTGGCTGATCTTCAGCCGGGCGCCAGGACCGGTCGCCCGGATGCGATAGATACGGCGAATGATTTGATCGGCGGCCACGAACATCAGGATGAGCGCCTGGATCACCTGGATCAACTCTTTGGCGACATTGGCGTTGAGCGCCATGCGCGTCGTCCCGGCATCCATCGCGCCGAACAGCAGCGCCGAGAAGTTGATGCCGATCGGATTGTTGCCCGCCAGGAAGGCCACCGTGATGCCATCGAAGCCCAGGCCCAGGCTCTGGTTGGCCTCGTAGCCGTGATTCACGCCCAGCGTCTGGATGCCGCCGGCCAGCCCGGCCAGGCACCCCGCGATGAGCATCGTCATAATCGTCACACGCTTGACGTTGACCCCGGCGTACTTGGCGGCGCTGGGGCTGTAGCCGGCCATGCGCAACGAAAAGCCGAAGGTCGTCCGGTAGAGCAGGAAGGTGATCGCGACGGTGGCGATGATGGCGATGAAGATCCCCGCGTGTAGCTCGAAGTTGGGCGGGACGGTGTACACTACCGGCAGCCTGGCACTAGGCAGAATTTCCGGCGTGCGGGCGATAGCGTCCGTCACCGCTTCCGGGCTGGCCAGCGGCCCGGGGCGGCTGCCATCGCTGCCCGTGGAGATCAGCCAGCCTGCGAACTGGGCGGCGATGTAGTTGAGCATGATGGTGGTGATCACTTCGTGCGCATCGGCGTAGGCTTTCAGCGCGCCCGCGATGGCGGCCCATAGCCCTCCGGCCAGCGCCGCCGCCACGATCGCCAGCGTCACGTGTATCGCTGGCGGCAGTCCTTCCACCGCGAAGCCGATCCAGGCCGCCATCACCGAGCCGATGATCAGCTGGCCCTGCACGCCGATGTTCAACAGCCCGCTCTTGAAGGCAAATGCCACCGCCAACCCCGACAGAATGAGCGGGGTCATATTGCGGAAGGTCAACAGCAAGCCGCGCGGCTCCAGAAACGCGCCTTCGAACAGCCCTTCGAAGGCCGTGATCGGGTCGCGCCCGTTGAGCAGGATCAGGATCGAGCCCAGGATGATCGCCGTGATCACCGACAGGATCGGGATTAGCAATCCCTGCAGGACCGACCAGATCTGTGCCCACAGAGTCGTGGTGTGCTGTGGAGACACATCGGGCGCCGGACGAGATTGTGCAGTCGTAGCCATGAATCGTGGTCCTTTTTGCTGCTGAATTGTGATGATTATAGCCTTGCTTTGAAAAAAGGATAAGACGCTGAGGGCACCGGCTAGGTTGTCATTTGTCACCAACCGGACCGCTGCAACCACTCGCTTAGCCTCGTTTCTGCGGTATAATCCGCAGGACAACGCTCGAAGATGACAAAAGACATGCAGCCAATCTCCCGTGCCCGACCGCGCGCGATCACCTGTCAAAGTGGCAGCGTGCAGCCTGGCGGGTTTGTGTTAGCGCGTAAGGAGACATCATGCGTATCTTGATTTTGGGTGGTGACGGCTATTTGGGTTGGTCCACCGCCATGTATTTCAGCAAGCGCGGCCACACGGTCGCCGTTGTCGACAATTTCACCCGCCGCCTCATGCACGCCGAGCGCGGCACCGAGAGCCTCACGCCGATCCAGTCGCTGCACGTCCGGGTCGATGCCTGGAAAGAAGTGACCGGCTGCGTGATCGAACCTTTCGTCGGCGACATTCAGGACTGGCACTTCATCAGCCGGGTGATTCGCGATTTCCAGCCCGAGACCATCATCCACTACGGCGAGATCCCCAGCGCGCCGTATTCCATGATCGACGTGCACCACGCTGTCCGCGTGCACGAGAACAACGTCAACGGCACGCTCAACGTGCTGTGGGCGATGCACGAGTGCGCGCCGGAATCGCACCTGGTCAAGCTGGGCACGATGGGCGAGTACGGCACGCCGAACATCGACATCGCCGAAGGCTACTTCGAGGTCGAATACCGGGGCCGCAAGGACGTGCTGCCCTTCCCCAAGCAGCCCGGCTCGTTCTATCA
>JAAYCM010000104.1 GCA_012729765.1 Chloroflexota bacterium
AGCCTCTAGCGCGGCCCGGCAGAGAGGAGCCAGCCATGCCATCCGACTCGATTACCTTCGACCGCGCCGCCGGGTTTTATGACGAGACGCGCGGCTTCCCGCCCGGCGAGGAGCAGCACGTCGCGGCACTGTTCGCCCAGGCCGGCACTCTGACCGCCAATCAGCGTGTGCTGGAGATCGGCGTCGGCACGGGGCGGATCGCGCTGCCGCTGGCGGCCCATGTGCGCACGGTGATCGGGCTGGACCTCTCGCGCCCGATGCTGGAGCGGCTGCGGGCCAAGCGGCGCGGCGAGCCGGTGCACGTCCTGGAAGGGGACGCCACGCAGCTTCCGTTCGCGCCGGGCGCGTTCGATGCGGTCGTGGCGGTGCACGTCTTTCACCTGATGGCGAACTGGCGCGGGGCGCTGGTCGAGATCGTCCGCGTGTTGAGGCCGGGCGGGATGCTGCTGCACGGCTATCACCAGCGCATCGAGCAGCCGGAAACACTGCTGGACGTGATGTCGCGCGCGTGGGAAGCGGTGATCGGTGCGGAGCGCACGCCAGTCATTGGCATCCCGCGCGAGCTGCGCGATCATTTCCTGGACGAATCCGGCTGGCAGCGCGTGGGCGCGACCCAGCTTCACCTTTACCGTCACCGGATGACGCCGCGCGAGTACCTCAACTGGATGGAGCGCCGGGTGTGGTCCAGCCTATGGCACGTCTCAGACGAAGCCGTCCAGCGCGGGCTGGGGGCGGTGCAGGAAGTCATCGCCGCGCACGGTATCCCGCTCGACCAGCCGGTCGAATCGGTTTCGAATTTCGCCGTGCAGGCCTATCTGCCACCCCCGGACCCAGGGCGCGACCGCTAGCACGGACTCCAATGGGTAGGTGTCCCCCGCCTGCCCGCTTTGATCTTCCCGTCGTTCCCCTCAACCCCCGGCCCCGTGTGCTCCGGCACAAACCGGGCATTTATGCCTATAATTGGGTCGTACCGGCTTTGCGAAGGAGGCGCTATGCGTCAAGGCTTTGTGATCGTGGTGTGCCTGGCGGTGTGCCTGGGGATAGCTCCGGCGGCGCTGGCCCAGGAGCCGCCGCCCGCCGTGCTGGCCGCGCTGGCCGATCTGAACGCCCGGCTCGGCACGACTCTCACGCTCGACGATCTGGATTTCTGGACCTGGGAGCAGCGCAGTTTTCCCGACACCGGCCTCGGCTGCCCGCAGCCCGGCAAAACCTATGCACCCATTGCGACCAGCGCGTATGTCGTCCGCTTTACCCTGGGCGGGGAGCGCTATGAGTACCGCGTTTCGGCGCACGATGTGATTCTCTGTACACCGGGCAGCGAGCCGACCGCGACGCCCACCGCCGTGACCCCCACCCTCACGCCGACCGCCGCCGCCCCAACGCCGCAGCCGACCCCGACGCGCGCACCGGATGCGCCGATCACGGCGGAAAACGCCGCCCAGGTCGAGCTGCTGGCCGCGATCGCGTGGGAGCAGCCGATCCAACAGATCGCCTTCCTGCCCGCGCCGTTTCAGGACGCGGTCGCGGTGTTCGCCGAAACGGGCGCGCTGGTCTATGTCGGCGCGGCGGACCCCATGACGCCGTTCCCGATCGGGCATGTGGACCGGCCCACGCTGCGCGTGGCGCTGGCTCCCGGTGAGGGCGATACTGTGAGCATGGTCACGGCGGAAGCCGACCCCGCTAATCCCGGCGCGATCACGATCTGGGTGTGGGCGCTGGTGCCGGGTGATCCCCCCGATCTGAGCGAGCGCTTCGGCTTCCAGCTTCCGATTCCCGCCCCCAACGGCCTGATCTTCAGCCCGGACGGACAGCGCATGGCGATCAGCGGCGGCAGCCTGCAAGGCTTCGATCCCGATGTGCCGAACGCCGTGTGGGTGTGGGATGTGGCATCGGGGGTGCAGATCGCAACGCTGCCCCATGTCGCGGCGGTGTCGGATGTGGCGTTCAGCCCCGATGGCGCGACGCTGGCCGCCGCCAGCATCGATGACAGCGTGCGGCTGTGGTCGGTCGAAGATCAGGCCCAGATCGGGGTATTGGCGACGCCGACCAGCTTCCGCGTGGGGCAGTCGCTCGCCTTCAGCCCGGATGGGATTCTGCTGGCGGTGGGCGGCGAGGATGGCACGGTGCAGGTGTGGGATGTGCCGGGCGAAGTGGAGCTGACGACCCTGCGCGCCTATGACGATGGGCCGGTGCGCTATGTCGCCTTCAGCCCGGACGGCTCGCTGCTGGTGACGGGCGGCTCGACCCTGCGCGATTCGGCGCTGAATGTCGGCTTGCAGCTTTGGGACAGCGTGGCGGGGGAACGACTCGCGGCGCTGGCGGAGCATGACGAGCCGGTTACGGGGCTGGCCTTCGCGCAGGACGGCCTGCGCCTGCTCTCGGCGGGCGAGCAGACGTGGTGGGTGTGGGGCGTGCCATAGCGGGGGTAGTGGGGCGTATGGACGATACGCCCCGGCTGCTGCGTGTCGTTGAGGATGGGCCGGTTTACTGCGCGGCGGCTTCCTCTTCGGTGAGATAGAATGTCCCGGTCACGGTCCCGGTCGAGTTGAGCACGCCTACATACAAGGGATAGTCTCCGGCCACCAGCGGCGCGAACGAGACTTCGGAGCCGGGCTGCGCTTCGATATTGCACCACCAGATTTCCTGGATGGGGTCCCACATCGCGATCGCGGTCGCGCTGCCATCATCGGCCACAAAGCCGATGCGAATCTGCGGGCTGTCGGAGAGCAGGTGAAACTCCATCACGGGCAGTTCCGCCGAGAAAACATTCTGGGCGCAGGGATCACCGATGATGCTGTACATATCGACCGGGCCGCCGACCGTTACGCCCTCAAACACCATCGACTCGAAGCCAGCCTCGACGCGCGGCCAGACCAGGAGCACATCCCGCTCGCCGGTCGGGGTATCAACCGCTGCCGGTGTTTCGGGTGCCGCCGGAATCTCGCCGGTCGATGGTGTGCTGGTCGGGATGGCAAGGATGCCGCCCGATGAGGGGGTGCTGGTTGGGATGGCGGGCGCGGCGGGCTGGGCAGTGCGCCCCAGGACGCCGGAGAGGTTAAAGGTGGCTGTCGGCTGGGCCTGCCCCAGCACGCTGGCGGTTCCCGCCCCCCACAGCAGCGCGGCCAGGATGACCGCGATCGCCAGCAGCGCCAGGGCAGTTACGTTACGCAGCATAGACTCGCTCCTTAGTCGGGTTCACAGCAGCACAATGTCTGTGTTAGCATAGCACACAATCACACGCCGCACCGCGCCCTGGTGGGGAATCAAAAACGCCCTGCACATCTCATGCAGGGCGCTGTATTGGTTATCCGGGCAGATTAATCGCGCCGGGGACGATCGCCCCCGCGACCCCGATCACCGCCGCCGCGACCGCCGCGATCACCTCCGCGACCGCCGCCACGACCACCACGGTCGCCGCCGCCGCGACCGCCGCGATCACCCCCGCGACCGCCGCCACGACCGCCACCGCCGCCGCTGCGCCCACCGGAGCCGATACGTGGATCAGCCGCGCGGGCTTCTTCCAGCGACCAGCCTTCGAGCACAGCCTGCCGGCTGAGACGAATCTTGCCGTCCTGGTCGATGTCGGTGATCATGACCATGATCTCGTCGCCGATGCTGACTTCGTCGCGCACCTCGGCGATGTGGTGGTCCGAAAGCTGGCTGATCGGCACCAGACCATCCTGGCCGGGCAGCAGCTCGACAAACGCGCCGTAGCTCTCCACGCGCACGACACGCCCGGTGTAGATGCGACCCAGCTCCGGTTCTTCGACCAGGGCCAGGATCATATCGCGGGCACGGTCGGCGCTGGGGCCGTCGATGCTGGAGATGTAGACCAGGCCATCCTCGGCGATGTCGATCTTGGTGTTGGTCTTTTCCTGGATGCTGCGGATCGTCTTGCCGCCCGGACCGATGACCATGCCGATCTTCTCGACGTCGATCTGGACCATCTCGATGCGCGGCGCGTAGGGGCTTAGCTCGGCGCGCGGCTCCGGGATCGTTTGCAGCATAACTTCCAGGATTTGCAGGCGCGCTTCGCGGGCCTGCTGGAGCGCCTGGCGCAGCACGTCATCGCTGACGCCCTTGATCTTGATGTCCATTTGCAGCGCCGTGATTCCGCGCTCGGTTCCGGCGACCTTGAAGTCCATATCGCCCAGGTGATCTTCCATGCCCTGGATGTCGGTCAGGACGGCGAACCGCTCGCCTTCCTTGATCAGCCCCATCGCGATCCCGGCGACCGGCAGCTTGATCGGCACGCCCGCCGCCATCAGCGCCAGGGTGCTGCCGCACACGCTCGCCATGCTGGTGCTGCCGTTGGACGACATGACCTCGCTCACGACGCGGACCGTGTAGGGGAACTCGTCTTCCGGCGGGATCATCGGGAACAGGGCGTTTTCGGCCAGCGCGCCATGCCCGATCTCGCGGCGCTTGGGGCCGCGCAGGAACCATGTCTCGCCCGTGCTGTAGGGCGGGAAGTTGTAGTGATGCATGTAGCGCTTGGTGTCTTCAGGATACAGCCCGTCGAGCGGCTGGCTGTCACGCGGGGTACCGAGCGTGCAGATGCTGAGCACCTGGGTCTGGCCGCGCTTGAACAGGCCGGAGCCATGCACGCGCGGGACCAGATCGACCTCGGCGGCCAGCGGGCGGATGTCACGATAGCCGCGCCCGTCGGGGCGGATGCCGTCCTCGATGATCCGGCGGCGGACTTCCTTCTTCAGTGTGTCGTTGAGCGCGTCGCGCACCGCCGCCAGGCTGACCGGCTCTTCTTCGGGGGCGAGGGCGGCGGCTTCATATTCGGCCAGCACGCGCTCGCGCAGCACATCCAGCGCCTCGTTGCGGTCGTCGCGCTCGATACGTGTGGCGACGATCTCCGCGATCTCGCCGCGCACCCTGTTCTCGACCTCGGTCGCCAGCGCCTCGTTGATGGCCGCCGGTTCATACTCACGCTTGGGCCGCCCGACCTGCTCGCGCATCTGCTGCTGGACGCGGATCACATCCTGCATCGAGTCGTGGCCGAAGCGCAGGGCGCGGATCATGGTTTCCTCATCGACCTCGTTGGCCCCCGCCTCGACCATGATGATCGCGTCGGCGGTGCCGGCCATGCGCAGATCGAGCTGGCTGTTTTCCATCTCAGGGATGGTGGGGTTCGCCACGAACTCGCCATCGATCAGGCCGACGCGGCACGCCCCGATCGGACCATCCCAGGGAACGTCCGAGATCGTCAGCGCTGCCGAAGCCGCGACAATCGAGAGGATGTCGGCGTGATTTTCCTGGTCGTGGCTGAGCGGAGTGATGATGACCTGAACTTCGTTGCGCAGGTCCTTGGGGAAGAGCGGGCGCAGCGGACGGTCGGTCACGCGCGCGATCAGAATACTGGCTTCCGAGGGGCGGCCTTCGCGGCGCATGAAGCTGCCGGGAATGCGGCCTGCGGCGTAGAGGCGCTCCTCATAATCCACGCTCAACGGGAAGAAGTCGATCCCCTCGCGCGGGTGGGCGCTCATGGTGGCCGTCGCAAAGACAAGCGTATCGCCCATGCGCAAGGTGACCGCCGCGCCGGCCTGTTCGGCCAGCTTGCCGGTTTCGATCAGCACTTCGCGGCTGCCGATAGTCGCCCTAAACTGCTTGTTTTCGGGCATCTGGTTTGAGTTTACCACGGTTGAACCTCCTATAGATTCAAAAAACCGGAGGCCAGGGACTGGAACCTGATGTCAAGCCCGCACTACTGCGACCGCTTGACCGCATGTTCCAATTCCTGAAGCTCCGGGTTTCGACACTCGATGTAACAACCGCGCGGATCGTGTGACCCGCGCGTTTATCCTCTCGTT
The DNA here is from genome assembly GCA_012729765.1 of Chloroflexota bacterium. GTDB lineage: Bacteria > Chloroflexota > Anaerolineae > Aggregatilineales > Aggregatilineaceae > JAAYCM01. The sequence goes on from JAAYCM010000104.1 coordinate 5,823, forward strand.
CGACGTTAGCGACGCAGACCCAGGCGTTGGATCAGCTCGCGGTAGCCTGCCGGGTCTTTGCGGCTCAGATACTTCAGGTGACGGCGGCGCAGCCCGACCAGCTTCAGCAAGCCACGGCGACTATGCTCGTCATGCTTGTGGGTCTTCAGGTGCTCGGTGAGCTGCTCGATCCGCGTGGTGAGAATCGCGATCTGCACCTCTGGAGAACCCGTGTCCCCGTCGTGACGGGCGTAGTCCTTGATAAGTTCGGCCTTATGTTCTTTTGAGATACCCATAGTGTTTGCGTCCTTGTTATCCTTCAGTCAGTCTGTCACCAGATGGCCCGGACGTTGGTCCACCGGTCAAACCATTGCGTAAAACAATGGGGATTATAACAGCGCGGGACGGGAATGAAAAGCCCAAATGTTCCGGCATAGCACGCTACTGCATGCGGAATATAAACTGCTTAATACTACGATGTAGCCGCGCCACCTGATTTACGCGGCGGGGCGAGTTGATCCGGGTGTCTTATGTAGCGGTGAGGCTTGCCTCGCCCGCCGGGTAGGGCTTGCCCTACCCCTACAGATCGGCCAGATGCACGTTCTCGCCTGACGGGTGCATCACCGCCGCTAGTTGGCGGGCGTGTCGCCTGCCACGAGGCAGACGGTGTGATGCGTCCGGAACAGGCTGTACAGATCGGGCTGGCCGGGGACGGGCTTGAGCACGTTTTCGGCCTGCATGATCGACACCCACAGGTCCAGGTCCTCGCCCTCCAGGCCGGTGCGCTCGGCCAGCGCCGCGAGACTGATCGGCTGGCGCTGCTCATACAGATCGAGCAGCACCTGGATGAACGCGTTGCGCTCGGTCAGCACATCCTGGACCAGCGGCGACTCTTCGACCAGCGAGATGCCTTTGGTCTTGTAGTCGCTCTGCGGGTTCTCGTATTCCTCGACCCGGACCGCGCCTTCTTCGAGCAGGGCCTCGACAGCCTGCTGGAAGGTGGTGCCCATGTCGAACGCGCGCAGGCGGCGGTGCAGGCTGCCGAGCGGGCACCACGCAAAGCCGCGGAAGCTCGTAAACTGCTCGACGCTGACCACCACGCGCCGGACCATCTGCTCGACTTCCGCCGGGCTGGCGCCGGGCAGCACTTGCGCGGCGACGACGGCATCCTCGTCGGCCAGCTTGATTACCGGCACGAGGTCTTCGGGGTTGTGGCGGTGCGGGACCAGCTCGCGCGTCAGAATCCCCTCACGGACCAGGCAGTCTACCCATTCCGAGCGCCAGGTGTCGCTGGTGTTGAGGCCGGGCAGGTCCAGGCCGTGATCCATGCTGATGCCCTTGAGCAGGAAGCCGTAATTGACGTATTCCCAGCCGCGCACGTGCAGCGTATTGGCGACGCGGTGCACGATCCGATCGCGCACGAGCAGCGTCTTGGTGACCGCTGGATTGGAGCGGTTCAGCGCGAGCGTGCCGCCCTTCTCATTCGCCACCAGCAGCCCGCGACTGGTCGCCTGGGTGATCAGGTCTTCGGCCCGGTCGGTGTTGGGCACGGCCCGCAGCTCGATCAGTTCGTCCACCAGCCGGCTGCGCTTGAGCGCCTCGGCATTGGCGTGGGCCATCAGCTTGTCGAGCTGCAGGATCACGCTCGACCACTGCGAGGGCCGGAAATCCGGCTCGTCGACTTCGAAGCTGGCGCGTGCGCCGGTCTGGGCCTGCTGCTGCTGCTGGATCACGTCGTGATGGCGGCGCAGGCGGCAGAAGTCCTCGATGTACTCGACGACCAGCGCCGGATTGGATTCGACCAGGCGGCTGGTGCTGCCGCGCACACCCCAGACGATCACCTGCTTGTTGCGGCCTCGCACGGCGCTGAAAACTTCGTTGAAGTCGCGGTCGCCGCTGGCGATGATAAACACGTCGGCGCTTTCGGCACTGGCGCTGTCGTCCAGCACTTCTTTCGCGATGCGCATATCGGCGCTGTTTTTGCCCGGCAGGCTGAAAACCGGATCGATGTTGGCGCGCGCCAGGCGGCCAGGGGCCTCGTCGGAGACTTCACGCCCGGTGCGGTCGGTCAGCGGCGCGAGGCTGCCCCGCTGGCCCCAGGGGGCATAGGCGGCCATCGAGATCACCTGCCCGTGCGACTGCGTCTGGCGGATCATGCCGTCGATCAGCTCGTCGATGTCCAGGATATAGCCCTGCTCGCTTAGACTGATCGAGATGTTCTCGAAGTCGATATAGAGCGCGACGGTCTTGCTGGGGATGCCCAGAATCGTTTCGAGCGGCTGGAAGATCACGTCTTCCAGGTCCGGCGGCAGCTCGTCACCCCAGATGCGCACGCGCGCACGGTCGGTGGTCTGGACGCGATGCACCAGGGTCGAGATGTCGAGCCGGGTGGTGGCGATGATCAGCTCGTCCACCGACTGTGTCTCGAATGAGAAATAGTGCATCAGCAGCGCGTCGGTCACGAACTTGCGCTCCGGCACGTTGAACAGGTCGTAGCCTTCGCCGGCGAAGACCTGCTGCACGCTGATCCCGGCCACGCCGCTGGGGCGCCGGTAGCGGTTCCAGTCGGCAACCGCCACTGCGATCAGGTCGTCCGGGCTTTTGAGTCCTGCCGCCAGGGATGCGCTGTTTTTGAGTGCCGTTGCGACGGTGTGGATATCGAGGGCGACCCCGCGCGCTTCCAGGCGTTGAAGCAAGTCATCTACATCAACAATTAAATATGCAGTCATCATATTCCTCGCGTCTAACACCCCTGACTGAGAGCAGGGGAAACGCGACTGGGGCGTGTATCACGCCTCAATCCTCAGATTGGGCCGGCACAATGCCGCGCCCCCCATTCCAGCAATAATCACTATTCAACTGGACGGGGCAGATAGCATCTTGGGGCAGAGTTACGCGTGGTCACACAAAAATGGAGCAGCAGCATTCGACGCGCTTGAACCTGCTCAAAGTCTGAGGGTTGCTCGCCTTGCGAAGCCAATAACGCTCTATGAAACTGCCGGTTTTTCAAAAGTTTCTAGTCGGTGCGCTGTATTTAGTTAAGCGGCCCGCTGTGTGGACTCTGCCCGACGATGCTGCCCATCCTATCCTTCATTGTAGCAGTCGAACGGGCATTAGCCAAGTCGAGATTTGGACATTTTCCACACACGAACGGTCTTATTTGGATCAGCCCGCGCTCCCGGCTGGCGCTGGCGTGGCGCGTCTGGCGCTGCCGACGCGTGGCGCGTCTTTGTGACAGGGTTAGCGATTCGATTAGCGGCACGCTAAAATCAAGCTACACGCGGTTGGTGAGCGGCCCTAGCGCGAGGAAAACAAGTTGTCGAGCCGAGTTCCCTCAGTCAGCAGTCCCCCCTGGAGCAGCACCACCAAGGTGATCGTCGCCTTGCTGCTGGTGGCGTTGTTCGTGATCATGGCGCGCCAGGTTAGCCGATCGGTCTGGACGGCGCTGACCGTCACGTTAATTCTAGCCTACCTGCTGTCTCCGGCGGTGACCTTTTTCGAGCGACGGATGGCCGGTATTCCCAGCCCGGAACTGCGGCGGACGATCGGCGTGCTGCTGGCGTGGCTGCTGGTGCTCGGCATTCTGGCGGTGATCCTCTTGCTCGTCATCCCGGCCACGATTGGCCAGATTCGCGAGTTTGCCGAAAGCTTCCCCGATCTGGTCGAATCCACGCAGCGCGACCTGGAAGAGCTGCTCAGCCGCCCGATCCGCATCGGCGATTTCGTACTGGTCCCCTGGGAAGAAATCCAGCAGATGATGGATCAGCGCAACGGCACCGAAGAGGGCGGCAACGGCCTGACCACCGCCATTCAGGATGCTGCGTTCTCGCTCTCCGATCAGGCGATCAATCTGGTGGGCGGGGCGGTGTCGGTCATCATCATGTCGTTCCTGGTGCTGGTGATGCTGTTCTACCTGATGCGCGACGGCCCCAACTTTGTCGAATATATCGTGCTGTCGATGCCGGAGAGCTATCGCGGCGATACACTGCGGCTGATGCACGAGCTGGGGCTGGTCTGGAACGCCTATCTGCGCGGGCAGATGCTCCTGGGGCTGTCGATGGCGGTGGCAACGTATATCGTCGCGCTGATCCTGGGGCTGCCTCAGCCGCTGCTGCTGGGTATTCTGGCCGGGTTCCTGGAATTTATCCCCAACCTGGGGCCGACATTGTCTGCCATCCCGGCGGTGATGTTTGCGCTGACAACGCCTAGCGCGACGTTCGGCGGGCTGGACGCCGGGGTAACCTATGCGGTGGTCGTCATCGCTGCCTATATCGTGATCCAGCAGCTTGAGGCGGTGTTCCTGGTGCCGCGCATCCTGGGCGGCAGCCTGGACCTTCACCCGGTCGTGGTGCTGGTGGCGATCCTGATCGGCTCCAACTTTGCCGGAGTGCTGGGCGTGATCCTGGCCGCCCCGACGGTGGCGACGCTGCGCCTGTTTGGGCGTTATCTGCGCGGCAAGCTGCTCGACGAGGAAGTCTTCTCGGTGATCGCGCCGTATACCAACCAGCGCCGCCGGGGCGTTTACCAACTGCTGCGCTACTTCCTGAGCAAACGGTTCCCGGTTATGCCGCGCGACGGCGTTGAAGACTGGCGACTGCGCACGGCTGAGCTGGCCGCCTACGAGTTTGATTCCGAGGAATAGGCGTGATCGGGCGTGGGTGCGAGCTGGTCGGCAAGGTATAAAAAAGGTTGGCAGCCGTGACATCAACCAATTTGTTGACAGAACTTCGATCCGAGATGATCATTCGCCCGGCTCAACCCGGCGATCGTGCCGCGCTTGAGGCGATCGCGGCCCAGACCTGGGACGGTGACGACTATCTGCCGCGCGTGCTGGACGAGTGGCTCAGCGATCCCAACGACGGCTTTTTCGTGGCGGATTTTCGCGGGCGCGCGGTCGGGGTGTCGAAGATCACGCGGCAGGGCAAGGGCGAGTGGTGGCTGGAAGGGCTGCGCGTCGATCCGGCCTATCGCCGGGCCGGGGTGGGGCGCATTCTGCATCATTTTATGCTCAACCAGCTCCGGCAGACGGGCCGGGGGATGGTGCGCTATTCGACCGCGTCCGACAACCAGGCGTCGCTCCGGCTGGGGTATGAAACCGGCTTTCAGTGCGTGGGAATATTCCGGCTGTACGAAGCTGAGCCGCTCCACGAGCCGGAGACGCGCCTGGCCGCGTTAGGTCCCGGCGACCTGGGCCGTGTGCGCGCCTGGCTCGATCAGTCTGAGGTGTTCGCGCGCAGCCAGCACGGCATCGAGCATGAATGGGTCTGGCTGCGGCTGACGGACGAGCGGCTGGCCGAACGGCTGGCGGCGGGGCTGGTCTATGGCTGGCCCGGCCCACAGGACGATCTGGCCGGGGTTCTGATCGCTAACGGGACGGAGCAGCACGAGCGCTATCCTGAAAACGCGCTCAAGCTGGCCTATCTGGACGCCGCGCCGGACGCGCTCGAAGCGCTCGGAACTGCAGCGCGCCGGTTGGCGGCGGCCCAGGGCCGTGAATGGGCCGGGCTTAAGTTCCCCGACTGGCCGGAGCGCGCCGAAATCCTGGAGCGGGCCGGTTGGGAACGCGCGTGGGATGAAAACGTGCTGCTGCTCCAGCGCGATCTCAACCTGACCGAACAGGCCGACGTGCGCGTCGAAACGCTGCCGTCTCCGCCGGAGTAAGGCCCATGAACCTGTTACGGCGCTTGCTGCGGCTCGACCGCCCGGCAGCTCCCGGCCCGCCCCCGCCGACGCCGCTCAGCAAAGCCCATATCGACGCGGGCTACCGGATGTATTGGACCAAGCTGGCGTGGGACTGGGATGCCGAGCGCCGGGCGACGATCGCGCAGCGCGTGATGGAAACTGCCAGCGCGCCCGGCTTCGAAGAGAATGCCCTGACCCGGCGCTTCCATGTGCCGGAGTTGGACGAGCAGGCGCACAGCGGGGCGAGTTTGCTGGCGCTGGCTGAGGTGCTGCGTGCCCTGGACGCCTTCGAGTCCTCGGGCGCTGACGAATGATTGTGTTCCCCTACTCACCGCTAAGGAGAAAGCTCTATGACGTACGATTCCAACGATTCAAATATTCCGACCGAAACCCTGGCCGAGACCGAGAATTACACGATCTGGTCGTCGGAAGAGCCGGACGGTGAAACGACCTACCATATCGAGCTGGGGCCGGTGACGGCGCACTTTTTCCAGGAAGAGTGGGACGAATTCCTGGAGCTGATCCGGGACGCAATCGCCCAGCCGATTGAGGATACGGGGGATGAAGAGGCCGGCGCGTTCGATGTCGAGCTGGACTGGGGCGCGCTGTTCTTCACCCAGGACGAGTGGAATGAGTTCGTCCGGCTGATCGAGCAGGTCGAGGGCTAGCGCCGCGCCGGGTAATCGGTGATCATAGCGAGCAAGCAGCGGGGGCGCGCGACAGCCGCCCCTGTTTGCTGTCAGAAGGCGGCAGGTGGTGGATATTTCCCTGTTTGGCTGGCTGGCCGGGCCGGATGGGCGTGCCCTGCTGGCGCGGCTGGCCGCCGCCGATCTGCGCGAGTCGAACACGCTGGCGCTGCTGACCGATCTGCGGCGCGATCTGCCGCCGGATGTAGCCGGGGCCGCGCTGACCCTGGCCCGGCTGCGGCAGCGGGCGGCGGACAAATTCAGCCGGGCGGACGCGCTGTTCTTCACGCCGGATGCGCTGGAACAGGCCAGCGGCGAGGCAGTGAGCGGCTGGCGGGCGCGGCGTTTTGCGGCGGGCGGCTGTACACGGATCGCGGACCTGGCGTGCAGCGTGGGCGGGGATACGCTCGCGCTGGCCGGGCTGCCGGGCGTGTCGGTCGTCGGGCTGGACCGCGACGCCCTGCGCCTGCACCTGGCGCGGGCCAACCTGGCCGCCTATGGTCGCGGGGCCGATCTGGTGCAGGCCGATCTGCGCGACCCGCTGCCGCTGGCGGGCGTCCCGGCGGCGTTTTTCGATCCGGCGCGGCGCGAAGCCGGGCGGCGTGTCTTTTCGGTGCACGACTATACCCCGCCGCTGGCCGTGATCGAGCGATGGCATTTTCGCGCGTTGGGCGTTAAGCTTTCGCCGGGCGTCAACCTGGACGAGTTGGAGCCGTATACCAGGGCGGGGGCGGGCGTCGAGTTCATCAGCCACGACGGCGATCTGAAAGAGGCCGTGTTGTGGGCGGGCGATCTGGGTTTCGGCGGGCGGTGGGCGTCGGTGCTGGCCGGTGATGGCAGCGGCGCGACGCTGCTCCCGCAGAATATCCCGGCTCCCCCGGTGGACAGGCCGCGCGCCTATTTGTATGAGCCGGACCCGGCGGTGATCCGCGCCGGGCTGTTGGGTGAGCTGGCGGCGGAACTGGAACTGGCGATGGCGCGCCTGGACGAGTCGATCGCCTACCTGACCGCCGATGAAGCGATTCCCTCACGCTGGGCGCGGGTGTGGCCCGTGCTGGACTGGATGCCGTTCCAGCTCAAGCGGCTGCGGGCGGCGCTGCGGGCGCGCGGGGTGGGCCGGGTGACGGTCAAGAAGCGCGGGAGTGCGATCGCGCCGGAGGAACTGATCCGGCGGCTGAAGCTGGATGGAGATGGCGCGGCGGCAGTAGTCGTGCTGACGCGCATCGCCGGGCAGCCGGGCGTGCTGATTTGCGGCGAGCCGGGGACCTGAAGCGGGCAGCAGATAATGGAGTTGAGAAAGCATGTTTGAGTGGCTGGACTGGCTGATTTTTCTGGGCGGGATTGCGGGCTTTTTCGGGACGCTGCTCGGCAGGCGCGCTTTTTTCGACGAAGACCGGATGGAGATGTGGGTCACCCGTTTTGGGCGGCGCAACGTCCAGATCGTGGTGGCGGCGGCCTACCTGGTGTTTGGGCTGATCGGCGGCTATTGGGCGCTCAGTTGACAGGCCGGGGGCGAGATCGGATTCTCGCCCCGGTCATTCCAATTGATCAGTAGCGCGGGGGCAGGTTGTCGCGGCGCTCGCGGCTGCGGCGGATGATGTCCTCGACCCGCGACTCCAGGTCCGACGGCTGCTCGGCGGCGGGCCGGGCGGTGCGGCTGACGCGCGGCTCCCGCGCCGGGCGGCTGCGCTGGACAGGGGCGGCGCGCGATGCCTGCTCACCGGGCGCGGTCCAGCCCTGTGATCCGCCCTGCTGGGACGGGGGGATATAGGCCGAGCTGAAATCTTCGCTGACGCGGCGCGGGACTTGCAGCCGGCGCTCCGCCGGGTCCACATAGCCCTCTGTCGCGCGGCGCTGCCGGGCCGGCAGATTGAAGAAACGCAGCGCAACCGCGATCCCCATCGAGATCAGCGCGATCCCGACATACATCCACAGGTCAATCGGCAAGCCCTCGCCACCCGCGACCGCCACGATCAACTGGTCCACCATCTCGATCACGCTGAAGACGGCCATCCACAGCCCGATCACCCAGATCAGCATCGACGTGTGCCAGCCGCGGCTGCGCTGGTAGATCGCCGAAGTCAACAGGATGATGCCCAGCCCCATGAAGATCAGCCAGATATAGCTGCTGAGCGGGCGCATCATGATGATCGAGAAGCCGAGCCAGATCACGACTGCGGCCCAGGTGAGCGCTTCAATGCTTCGCTCCGGATTGGTCCTTCTCATACCTGCTCCTTCGCTGCCCGACCCCCAACCGCCACCCCGGTGGGCCTTGCACCCTGATTATCCGCTTCTTGGGGTAGTGTGGCAAGGGCGCGCGTTGACTTTCCCCTGTTCAGCGGTCATAATTCCAGACTAACGCATTTGAGCCTATTGTACCAGAGGGCAGCCGATGGACCCATCTCGCCGGCCTTTGCGCCGCCAAGAAAAATTGACCTGGGAAGAAGTGGATAAGCTGGTGGATGTGCTGCTGCCGCAACTGCGCGCCGCCGGCTCGTTTGACGCGATGATCGTGATCACGCGCGGGGGGATCGTACCGGGAGGGCTGCTGAGTGAGGCGCTGGATATCACCAACGTGCTGACGGCAGCGGTAGACTTTCCGCGCGAGTTCGATCACGACGACAAGACGCGCCTCCTAGTCTGGCCCTCGTTCCTGCAGTTCCCGGACGATGCGCTGCTGGCCGACCGGCGGATTCTGATCGTGGACGACGTGTGGGGCAGTGGGCGCACCAGCACCTCGGTGAAGAGCCGCTGCCAGTCGGCGGGGGCGACGCCGTTCACCTGCGTGTTCCACTTCAACCCCTACCGCTCGCTGTTCAGCCGGGCCGAGCCGGATTTCTACGCCGCCATCACCGACGCGTTCATCATCTATCCCTGGGAAGCCGACCGGGGGCTGCGCGGGATTCCGGCGGACGTGCTGGGGCCGAACTAGCCGGGCGGGATGTGGTCGAAGGGCGGCTGGCGCGTCTGCCACAGGGCCAGGATGCCATCCACCGCTTGCCGGGCGGCCTGCTGGAGATCGGGGGAATAGGCGAAGCGGGCGCTGTGCTCGATGAACTCGTCTTCGTCCAGCAGCTCCAGGCGGCCATCCGGCCAGATGCGCACGTCCAGGTCCAGGTCGATGAACGTGATGGTGTGATCGCTCAGGCTGGGGGGCAGGCTGACATTGCAGTAGAAGTGATCGAAAGTGTGGTCTTCCCGCAGGTTGAGATAAACGTTATACCAGCGCGCACGCCAGAAAACGACCTCGAACGGGCGGTCGATGATCCAGCGGTGGCCGCGCGTCCGGTGATCGATCACGCCGCCGATCTGCGCCTGGAAGCACAGCCGGTCGCCGGTGCCGGTCACGAGATAGGCCGGGAAGGTCAGATGCAGGCGGTAGTCATACTTGCGGACGACGATCTGCCAGAGCGTGTCCGGTGTAGGGGTAGGGGATAGTTTGTTCATCGGCTGCCCGGTAGACTGTCTCAAAACAAAAAATCCCCGGCAAGCGGGGGCGAACAGGCGGCACCAGGGGGCAATTGCCACGCCGGCGGGTGTTTCTCCCCGGTGATTTATTCTTCGTCGCTGGTCGGGCCGCCGCCTTTGCGGTAACGATAGGTGATCCGGCCCCGCGTCAGGTCATACGGCGTCATCTCGACCCGCACGCGGTCCCCCAGCAGGATGCGGATATAGTACTTGCGCATCTTGCCGGAAAGATAAGCCAGCACCCGGTGCCCATTGTCCAGTTCGACGGTGAATTGTGTATTGGGAAGGGCCTCGACGACGGTGCCTTCCATTTCGAGTTTATCGTCAGACCGTTTTGCCATGCTGCCTAAATCTTCTTCTCTCTCTGTTGCAGCGCCGGGCGCAGAGAACCGGAGTTCCCCTTTGCCCTGGCGCTGATCGGTGGCGTGCGGTAATGCCTGCCGGGATTAGAACGAGCTGGTCTTGCGCTGCTTGCGGCGGGCGCGGCGGACAGCCTTTTTCTTCTGGATACGGCGCAACTCGCTCTTGGAGACATACCAGCGCTTGCGGCGCACCGTGCTCAGGATGCCGTCCTTCGCAACCTGCTTGCGGAATCGCTTGAGCAACTGATCCTGCGATTCCCCAGATTGCAGCTCCACATGGGCCATTCAGCTTCACCACCCTTCTGTGTCAGATTTGTTGTGTGCCGAAAAGATGCCGGATTGATGGCTGACGCTCAAAAAGAAGGGCAGGTTAAAGAGAACCTGCCCTGTCCAGTTTCAGCCTCGATTAGATGCTACTCAGCAATTGGATCTTCCTCGGCATCCGGTTCAATCATTTCTGATTGTACAGTGTCTGCCGGGATTACGCTAGCGTCAATTTCCGCGTCCGCGTCAATTTCTGCGGCGGGCTGGTCGAGATCGTTGTCGATGTCGCGGATGCTGAGGCCCAGGCGCTGGCGATGCGGCTCGATGCTGATGATGCGGGCCGTGATCGTCTGGCCTTCGTGCAGCAGTTGGGTCGGGTCCTCAGGCGTCGGGTCGGAGATCTGGCTGGCGTGCAGCAGGGCCTCGATGCCGGGGTCCAGGCTGACAAACGCGCCGAACTGCGTCACGCGGCTGATCACGCCCTCGACCATCTGGCCGACGTGATACAGCTCGTCCACCTGGGTCCAGGGGTTGGGCTGGAGCCGCTTGAGCGACAGCCCGATGCGGCGGCCTTCCTGGTCCAGACGCAGCACGTACACTTCGATCTCCTGGCCCACGCTCAACAGTTCGCGCGGGTGGCGAACACGGTGCCAGGCCAGCTCGCTGATGTGGATCAGACCGTCAGCCCCGCCGAGATCGACGAAGGCGCCGAAGTCCCGCAGGCCGCTGACGCGACCACGCCGGACCTCGCCCTCTTGCAGATTCTCCAGCAGCGCGTCCTTGCTGGCGTCGCGAATCTCGCGCTGCGCTTCGCGCTGGCTGAGGACGAGACGGCGGCGGCGGCGGTTGACTTCGATCACTTTGACCGAGATCGGGGAGCCGATCATGTTCATCAAGAAGTCTTTACGTTCCTCATCATTGAGGCCGCGCGGCAGATCGGTGACGTGGCTGGCTGGCACAAACCCGCGCAGATTGCCGAAGGGCACGATCAGGCCGCCGCGATTGGCATCGGCGACTTCGCCTTCCCAGAGCGACTCGTCGGTCATCATCTGTTCGGCCTTGATCCAGTCTTCGCTCTGGCGGGCCTGGGAAACCGAAACGATCATGTTGCCATCATCGTCTTCGGGGCGCACGATCATCACCATGATCTCGTCGCCAAGTTTATACGTCACATCGCTACCGAGGCGCTCGATGTCGCTGCGGGGCACGACGCCGTCGCGCTTCATCCCCAGATCAACGAGCATGCCCATGTGATCGATGGACAGGACGACGCCCGTAACAATGTCGCCACGCACGGGCTGCTGTTCGAGTGAGAAGGATTCTTCCAACAGGGTCAGAAAATCCATCTCTTCTACCGCGTCACTACCTGGATTCGTTTGGACTCTATCTACCATGATCTTTTTAGCTATTCCCCCCGGGGGTCGAATTTGGGTTGACTTTGGGATAGATGCAAAAAAACCGGCGGACCCCAGCCGAAGCCTGGGAGTGCCGGTCGATCTGTCTTAGCCGGATTGGCAAGAGATACGCGCCACGTGAACATCGTGCCGGAACGTTTCTTGATGACGTTATGTATGATGTCAGGACTTACCAGAAACGTTCCAGAAGCCAAAACGATTGAAAACGCGTGCGCGCCCTCCTTCCCAGAGTCGGGAGCATTATAGCGGCGCTCCCCTGGTTTGTCAAACCACTTGCGAAAGGCAGAACAATCGCGCGCCAGCCGGGGGCGAGGGGCGGGTAACAGGTAAAAGGTCACCACCCCCCGTTAACCGGCAGGTGGTGCATGGAGCGATCATGAAGTTGGTGGGACAGACAGCGAAAGGTGGGCCTGGAGCAGGCTAGGCCCGGCTGTTTTCGTCCTCGTCGGGAACGATGGATTCGGAGCGATCGGGCTCGTCCATTTCAAAAGGCTCGAAATCGACGGGGCCGGCCTCAGGCTGTTCACGGTCGAGCTCATCCGTCTCGAGCGGCTCGAGATCGATGGCTTCGGCCTCGGTCTGGACGCGCTCTGGCTCGTCCATCTC
>JAAYCM010000105.1 GCA_012729765.1 Chloroflexota bacterium
GGATTTACAGTCCGCCCCCTTTGCCGCTCGGGACACTGACCCAATTAAGGTTGTTAACGATCGGTGATGCGTTCACCGAGAGCCGACGATGGGAATTGAACCCATAACCTACCGCTTACAAGGCGGTTGCTCTGCCGTATTGAGCTACGTCGGCGCTAGCTGTCACATTGTACCACGCCGAAATCGTAGTCTCAAGGGTGAGTCACGCACATCAGCACGACGGGCGGAATTTTAGCTGAGGCCACCCTGTTTGTCAATGGTCGCCTGCCGCGATTCATCGCGTTGGTAGCCGTTCTAACATGTTTCCAAAAGTTGGGCCGCGCCGGTTCATTTTCCGGCTTTGTACGAATTTACCACGTGGGCTGCTTGACAATCTTTCGCATCCCTGCTAACTTGTTAAGCAACATTTGCACATGCAAAAACGTTGATCTGGAATAGTACACACCAGAGCGCTGTTCAGAGAGCCGCCGGGCGCTGCGAAGGCGGTACAGAAGCAGGTGTGGAATGGCCCAGGGAGTTGTGTGGTCAAACGCGCACCGTGCCAGTAGCCCACACCGGAGACACCACCGTTACCAGGGTGAAGGGTATCGACGCCGCTCCTACGCGCCGCGTCCGTACCCGAACGAGTGAAGCTGGCTTCCCCCAAAATCTGCGCACACCGTAGATTTTTTTGTTTTCTGGGGCAGGTCGCTTAACCAAGGTGGCACCGCGGGAATCCCCTTCTCGTCCTTGAGCTGAGAGGGGGCTTTTTATTGGCCAAGCTACCGAGGACACAGCGACATGGCTCTATCACCCGATACGCTTCGCACCCGTGTACCCGCCGTTCCCGACCGCGCCGCAGCCCGACGCCTGTTCGAGCAGGGCGATCTGGTGCCGGTCTACCGCACCCTGCTGGCCGATCTCGAAACGCCGGTATCGGTCTATCTCAAGCTCGCCCAGGACGGCGGCCCGTCCTTCCTGCTCGAAAGCGTCGAAGGCGGCGAGCAGATCGGGCGCTACTCATTTCTGGGCGTCAACCCCAAGGGGCTGGTGATCGTCCAGGGCCGTCAGGTGACGATCACGCAGCGCAGCGGCACGATCGAGCGCGAGCTGGTCCCCGGCGAGGACCCGCTGGCCGTGATCGAGCACGAGTTCGAGCGCGTGCAGCCGGTCCGTGTCGATGGCCTGCCGCGCTTCGTCGGCGGCGCGGTCGGCTATCTCAGCTACGATCTCGTGCGCTATATCGAGCGCCTGCCGGACACAGCCCATGACGATCTGCACCTGCCCGACGCGGCCTTTCTGCTGGCCGACACCCTGGTGATCTTCGACCACGCCAAGCACCAGTTGACCATCCTCGCCAACGCGCACAACACCGGCGATCCCGACGCGGCCTACGACGACGCCCTGCGGCGAATCGACGAAGTATTGATCGCGCTCGACCGCCCGCTGCCCCACCTGCCCGATCCGCTCGCGCCGCTGGCCCCCAACGGCGAGCTGCAATCGAACATGACGCGCGCCGACTTCGAAAGCCGGGTGCGCGCCGCCCAGGAATACATCGCGGCGGGCGACGCCTTCCAGATCGTGCTCTCGCAGCGTTTCAGCCGCCAGACCAGCGCCCCACCCTTCACCATCTACCGCGCGCTGCGGGCGCTCAATCCCTCGCCCTATATGTTCTTTCTGCGCTTCAGCGACGACTTCAGCCTGATCGGGGCGTCGCCGGAGATGCTCGTCCGGCTTGAGGACGGCGTCGCCAGCACGCGCCCAATCGCCGGCACCCGTCCGCGCGGCGCATCCGATGCTCAGGATGACGCGCTGGCTAAGGAGCTGCTGGCCGACGAAAAGGAGCGCGCCGAGCACGTGATGCTGGTCGATCTGGGCCGCAACGACCTGGGCCGCGTGTGCGACTATGGCACGGTGCGCGTCACGCGCATGATGGATGTCGAGCGCTATTCGCACGTGATGCACATCGTAAGCCAGGTCGAGGGGCGGCTGCGCGGCGGCATGAGCGCCTTCGACCTGCTGCGCGCGACCTTCCCCGCCGGGACGCTCAGCGGCGCGCCGAAAGTCCGCGCGATGGAGATCATCGAGGAGCTGGAAGGCACGCGCCGGGGGCCGTATGGCGGCGCGGTCGGCTACTTCAGCTTCGACGGCTCGATGGATACCTGCATCACGATCCGCACGCTGGTCATGCAGGGCGATACAGTCTACTACCAGTCGGGCGCGGGCATCGTCGCCGACAGCGACCCGGCGTGCGAATATGATGAAACGGTCAACAAGGCGCGCGCGGTTGCCATCGCGATCAAGAACGCCGAAGACGGGCTGCTGTAATGACGAACACCAGGCTACGTATGCTGACGGGCGATCGCCCCACCGGAAAGCTGCATCTCGGCCACTACGTGGGCACGCTGCAAAACCGGGTGCGCTACCAGGATCACTACGACAGCTTTTTCCTGGTAGCCGACCTGCATATGCTGACGACCAAAAACACGCCGGAAGCGATCGCGGAAGTTGATGCGAACGCGCGGCAGTTGGTGCTGGACGCATTAGCAGCCGGCATCGATCCGCAGTCCGTCACCTTCTATCTGCAATCGGCGGTGCACGAGATTCACGAGTTATACACCCTGCTTCAGAACCTCGTCACCGTGTCACGGCTGGAACGGATTCCCAGCCTCAAAGACATGGCGCGCGATGCCGGGATCGAAATGCCCTACGGCCTGCTCGGCTACCCGGTTCTGCAAGCCGCCGACATCCTGTGTGTCCGCGCCCACTTCGTCCCGGTCGGCAAGGACAATATCGCGCATGTCGAAGTGACGCGCGAGATCGCCCGCCGCTTCAATTTCCTCTATGGTGAGGTATTCCCTATCCCAGAGGGTCAGGTGGGCGAGGTCCCGACGCTGGTCGGCACGGACGGCCAGGCCAAGATGAGCAAGAGCCTGAACAACACCATCTTTCTGAGCGACACGGCCAAAGAGGTCGAGCGCAAGGTGATGGGCATGTTCACCGATCCCCGGCGGATCAGGGCCGATATTCCCGGTACGGTCGAAGGCAATCCTGTGTTCATTTATCACGATATTTTCAACCCCAACCGGGCCGAAGTCGAAGACCTCAAAACGCGCTATCGACAGGGACGTGTGGGCGACGTGGAAGTGAAGCAAAAGCTGGCAGCGGCGATCAATGCCCTGCTGGAGCCGATGCGCGAGCGCCGCGCCACCTATGATGTGCCGGGTATGGTCGAGCATATCCTCTACGAAGACACACTGCGCGCCCGCGCAGAAACACAGGAAACACTGTTCGAGATGCAGAAGGCGATGGGCCTGACCGGGGTTTGGAACCGCATCCGCCGCAAAGCCGAAAAATACGCCGCAAAATCTACCGAGCACGCACCAGAAGGAAGCCAGGCATGATCCTCGTCATCGATAACTACGACAGCTTTACCTACAACCTCGTTCAGGTCATGGGCGAGCTGGGCGCGGAATTGTGCGTCGTCCGCAACGACCAGATCGCGCTGGACGAGATCAAGGCGCTACGCCCGTCCCACATCGTGATCTCGCCGGGGCCGGGCACGCCCGACGACGGCGGCGTCTCGCTCGACGTGCTGCGCGAGCTGGGGCCGACCACGCCGATCCTCGGTGTCTGCCTGGGGCACCAGTGCATCGGGCAGGCTTATGGCGGCCAGGTGGTCCGCGCGCCGCGCCTGATGCATGGCAAGACCAGCCAGATCTACCACAAGAGCACGCCGCTGTTTAACGGCGTTCCCAGCCCGTTCGAGGCGACGCGCTACCACAGCCTGATCGTCGAAGAGCCGCTGCCGGATGTGCTGACCGTCACCGCTTTCACCGAGGCGGGCGAAGTGATGGCCGTGCGCCACAAAGAACACCCGGTCGTGGGCGTGCAGTTCCACCCGGAAAGTATTCTGACCCGTTTCGGGCCGCGTATCGTGCAGAATTTTTTGGAGAACCGCCTGTAAAGCGGCGAGCACACGAGGTGACATTATGACCATTGATATTCAGCGCGCGATCGAGATCATCAGCCGCTTCGGGCATTTGCAGGTGGACGAAGCCGAGGCTGTGATGAACCAGATCATGGCGGGCGAGGCCGGTGAAGCGCAGATCGGGGCCTACCTGATGGGGCTGCGCATGAAGGGTGAGACGCAGGATGAAATCATCGGCAGTGCCCGCGCCATGCGTGCCAACGCGATCCACGTCCCGACCGGGGCCAACGGTGACCTGCTCGACACCTGCGGCACGGGCGGCGACAAGTCCGGTACGTTCAACATCAGCACGACCGTCGCCTTCGTCGCGGCAGCCGCCGGGGTGCGCGTCGCCAAGCACGGCAATCGCGCCGCCACCAGCAAATGCGGCAGCGCCGACGTGCTGGCCGAGCTGGGCGTCAATCTGGACCTGACGCCGGAGCAGGTCGGGCAGTGCGTGGACGAGATCGGCATCGGCTTCCTGTATGCGCCCAAGCTCCACCCGGCCATGAAATACGCCAGCGTCCCGCGCCGGCAGGTGGGCGTGCGCACCATCTTCAACATCCTGGGACCGTTGACCAATCCTGCGGGGGCGCAGCGCCAGTTGATGGGCGTCTTTGCGCCGGACCTGACCGACTTCGTGGCGCACGTGCTCGGCGCGCTCGGCTCCAAGTCGGCGATGGTCGTCTGCGGCTATGGCAACCTGGACGAACTGACCACCACCGGCCCGAACCATATCAGCCACTACCGCGACGGTGCGGTCCACCGCTACGAGCTAAACCCGATCGACTGCGGGCTGGAGCCGGCGCACATCTCCGATCTGCTGGGCGGCGACGCGGCTACCAACGCCGCGATCCTGCGCGGCATCCTCGGCGGCGCGGTCAACAGCGCCAAGCGCGACGTGGTGCTGCTCAACGCCGGGGCCGCCCTGGTGGTCGGCGGGCTGGTGGACAATATCGCGGATGGGATAGCTCTGGCACGCGACGTGATCGCCAGCGGGGCCGCCCTCGCCAAGCTGGACGAGCTGATCAGCTACAGCCGGGAGCTGGCTCATGCCGCGTGATTTCGTCCAGACGGGCACCGTCCTCGACCGGATTCTAGAGCGCAAGGTCGCCCATCTCGCCGCGCGCCAGGCGTCCGTGCCGGAGCATGATCTGCGCGCCGCCGTGCAAGACGCCGCCCCGCCGCGTGATTTTGTGGGCGCGCTGCACGGCGAAACGGTCGCGCTGATTGCCGAGGTCAAGCACGCCTCACCCTCAAAAGGCGTGCTGATCGAGCCGTTCGATCCGGTCGCGCTCGGCCAGACCTATGCCGCGAGCGGCGCGGCGGCGATCTCGGTGCTGACCGACGAACCGTTCTTCCAGGGCCACCTCGATCATCTGGCAGCGGTCCGGCAGGCGGTGAGTGTGCCCGTGCTGCGCAAGGACTTCGTGATCGATCCCTATCAGGTCTACGAGGCGCGCGCCGCCGGGGCCGACGCGATCCTGTTGATCGCCGCCGCGCTGGACGACGCGCCGCTGGCCGATCTGCACGCGCTGGCCCTCGATCTGGGTCTGGCGGCTCTGGTCGAGGTCCATAACGAGCACGAGCTGGATCGCGCCCTGGGCATCGGCCCCCGGCTGCTCGGCATCAACAACCGCAATCTCAAGACGTTCGAGGTCGATCGCGGCACGGTGGCGCGGCTGGCCCCCCACATCCCCGCCGGGATCACGCTCGTCGCGGAGAGCGGCATCCGTGACGCCGCCGACGTGCGGCAGATGGCCCAAGCAGGCGCGCACGCCGTGCTGGTCGGGGAGACACTGGTCCGGGCAGGCGATCCGGGAGCGGCGGTGCAAGCGCTCAGCAGCCAGCCGCGCGAGGAGCGGTGAATATGACGCGGATCAAAGTATGCGGCATCACGACGCTGGACGACGCGCTGTTGTGCGCGCGCGAGGGTGTAGACCTGCTCGGCCTGAACTTCTACCCGCCCAGCCCACGCTCGATTGCACCCGAAGCGGCCCGCGTCCTGACCGGCGCGCTGCGCGCTGAACTGGGCGCAGCCTGCCCGCTGCTGCTCGGCGTGTTCGTCAATGAGGACCCCGGCGCGATCATACAGATCATAGACTTCGTTGGGCTGGATGGCGCGCAGCTTAGCGGGGACGAATCCGCCGAGAGCCTGGCCGCACTGCAAGGCCGCGCCGTCAAGGCGATCCGCCCGCGCAGCGCTGCCGAAGCCGCCGAGCACGCCGCGCGCTATCTGCCCCATGCCCCGGCGGATGATCGTTTGCCCGCGGTGCTGGTCGATGCCTATCACAAGGCGCTCTACGGCGGTACGGGCGAGCAGGCCAGCCTCGAAGTCGCGCGCAGCGTTCAGGCGCTCACGCCGCGTATGATGCTGGCCGGGGGACTCGCGCCGGATAACGTGGGCGAGCGTGTGCGGCTGATCCAGCCCTGGGGGGTGGATGTCGCCAGCGGGGTCGAGAACGGCCAACCGGGCATCAAGGATCACGGGCTGGTTCGGGCGCTGGTGGCCGCCGTGCGCGCCGTCGCAGCCGATCCCGCCCGGCAGTGAGTTTGAGGTACAGGACAAAGGATACGAGATGATACAGGCAAAAAATCCAATGCATGTGGATGCTGCTCATTTGCCGGACGCGCGCGGCCATTTCGGGGAGTTCGGTGGGCGCTTCGTGCCGGAGACGCTGGTTCCCGCGCTGGACGAGCTGACCGCTGCCTTCCATGCGGCGATGGCCGATCCCGCGTTTCAGGCGCAGTACAGCGAGCTGCAGGCGAGTTATACGGGCCGCCCCACTCCGATCACCTTTGCGCGGCGGCTGACCGAGCACCTCGGCGGCGCACAAATTTATCTCAAGCGCGAGGACCTGGCGCACACCGGCGCGCATAAAATCAATAACGCGCTCGGCCAGGCGCTTCTCGCGCAGCGCATGGGCAAGCCGCGCATCATCGCTGAGACGGGCGCCGGGCAGCATGGCGTCGCCAGCGCAACCGCCGCCGCGCTGTTGGGCCAGGAGTGTCACGTCTATATGGGCAGCGTCGATATGGCGCGCCAGCGGCCCAACGTCTTTCGCATGCAGCTTCTCGGCGCAGAGGTGATTCCGGTCGAGAGCGGCACCCGCACGCTCAAAGACGCGATCACCGAGGCGATCCGCGACTGGGTAACGAACGTCGAGAACACCTACTACCTGATGGGATCGGCCCTCGGCCCGCACCCCTACCCGCTGATGGTGCGCACCTTCCAGAGCGTAATCGGGATCGAGGCACGCCAGCAGATGCTTGAGCAGACCGGCCAGCTTCCCGATGTGTGCATCGCGTGTGTGGGCGGCGGCAGCAACGCGATCGGGCTGTTCCACGCCTTCCGCGATGACGAGGCGGTCGATCTGGTCGGCGTCGAGGCGGGCGGGCGCGGCATCGCCAGCGGCGAGCACGCGGCGCGCTTTGCCGATCCGAATATGGGGCGGCCCGGCGTGCTGCACGGCACACGTTCGTTCGTGCTCCAGGATTCCGATGGGCAGATCATGAACACACACAGTGTCTCCGCCGGGCTGGATTACGCCTCGGTCGGGCCGGAGCACGCCTACCTGCGCCAGATGGAGCGCGCCACCTACACCCTCGCCACCGACGACGAAGCGCTCCACGCCTTCCAGATGCTCTGCCAGCTCGAAGGCATCATCCCCGCGCTGGAAAGCTCACACGCCGTCGCCGAAGCGATCCGTCGCGCGCCCACCCTGCCCCACGACGCGATCGTCCTGGTCAACCTCTCCGGTCGCGGCGACAAAGACCTCGACACGGTCCTGAAAGCGTTGGAGTAGCGCGATGGATACCACGCAACACACCGGCCTGCTGGCCATCGAGCGCCTGTTTGCGGCAGCCAGAGTCCAGGGGCGCACCGCTTTTCTGCCCTATTTCCCGATCGGCTATCCGACCTACGACGAGTCGCTGGCGATCATCCGTGCGCTGGCCGCCGCCGGGGTGGATGGCTTCGAGATCGGCATTCCCTTCAGCGATCCGCTGGCCGACGGGCCGACGATCCAGGCCGCCACGCAGATCGCGCTGGAGAATGGGATCACGGTGCGCCGCTGCCTCGATGCGGTCCGCACGCTGCGTGCCGAAGGCGTCGTCCAGCCGATGCTGCTGATGGGCTATCTCAACCCACTGCTGGCCTATGGGCTGGAAGACTTCGTGCGCGATGCGCGTGCAGCCGGCGCGGACGGGCTGATCGTGCCGGACCTGCCGCCAGAAGAGGCCGAGCTGCTGGCTTCGGCGTGCGAGCAGGCCGGGCTGGCGCTGATCCTGTTCCTGGCCCCGACCAGCAGCCCGGACCGGATCGCGCTGGTAGCCCGGGCGGCGCGCGGCTTCATCTATCTGGTGTCGGTGGCGGGCGTCACCGGCGCGCGCGCCAATCTGCCGCCGGACCTGGCCGCCTTCATCGAGCGTGTACGCGCCCAGACCGCTAAGCCGCTGGTGCTCGGCTTCGGGATCAGCCAGCCCGATCACGTGCGGCAGCTTCATGGCCGGATAGACGGCTTCATCGTGGGCAGCGCGTTGGTCAAAGCCGCGCAGTCGGGCGCGGACGCCGTGCGCGATCTGGCCGCCAGCCTGCACGCCGCCACCGGCGCGAGCTGACCCGCCCCAAAAAATAAGGGCGTGCCGATTGTCAGCACGCCCTATATAAGCTGCTTTATGCCTGCCGGATTCAGTCGGCGGCGGCGCGTGAATCGTCCTTCGCGCCGACCATGTACTGCACGATCTCCTCGTGGCTGGTTTCCGCCGTGCGCTTTTCGGCCACCTTGCGCCCGCGATGCATCACGACAATCCGATCGGTGACGGCGAACACGTCATGCATCGTGTGGCTGATCAGGATCACCGGCACGTTCTGCGAGCGCAGGCGGCGGATCAGGTCCAATACTTTGCCCTGCTCGACCACGCCCAGATTGTTGGTTGGCTCGTCCATGATCATCAGCTTGGCGTGCCAGTAAAGCGCGCGCGCAATCGCAACCGCCTGCCGCTGCCCGCCGGAGAGATTGTCGATCTTGGCCTGCATGGTCGGAATCTTCACGTCGAGATGTTCCATCAACGTGCGGGATTCGTCTATCATGAGCTTCTCGTCCAGCGTGCGGACGATGCCGCCCAGCCACGATTTTTTGCGCTCGCGGCCCAGGAAGATATTGGCGCTGGCGTCCAGGTTACCCGCCAGGGCGAGGTCCTGGTAGATCGTCTCGATCCCCATGTCGCGCGCGTCGGACGGGCGCGAGATGTTGACCGGCCTGCCCGCGAAATAGATCGCGCCCTCGTTCGGCTGATAGACGCCCGACACCATCTTGATCAGGGTCGATTTGCCTGCGCCGTTGTCGCCCACCAGCCCAACCACTTCGCCAGGATAGACCGCCAGGCTGACATGATCGACAGCCGTCAGGCCGCCGAAGCGTTTGACCAGGTTCTCAACTTGTAGAATGGGTTCCATCGCTGCACTCATGCTACCGTCTCCGCGCGCCCGGTGATCAGGTCGCGCGCCTGGTCCATGAGCACCGCGACCACCACGATAATCCCGACCACGATATATTTATAGAAAGTCTGGACGTTGATCATCACTAGTCCGGTTTCGAGCACGGCCAGGATCAGCGCGCCGACCAGCGTGCCCGCCACGCGCCCCGCCCCGCCGAACAAACTCACGCCGCCCATCACGACGGCGGCGATGGCGGTGAACATGAGCGCATCTCCAGAGTCGGCCGCCCCGCCCGAAAATCGAGCCGTGTGCAGCACACCCGCCAACCCGGCGGTCATCGCCGAGAGGATATACAGCATGATGATATGCCGGTCCACCGGCACGCCAGCCCGCAGCGCCGCTTCACGGTTGCCGCCGATGGCGTAGGTATAGCGCCCAAACTGTGTCCGGCGCAGCACAAACGCCAGCACGAGCAGCACGACAAACGTGATCACCACCGGCCAGGTGAAGACGCGGTCCAGCCCCCGCAGCGCCGCACCGCTCAGCTCTGGGCGGCACAGGTGCCCGTTCAGCACGGTGCAGACCTCGTCGCTGATTCCGCGCAGCGCCCCCAGGTTGAAATAGAAACCGCCCTCGTCGCCTCGCACCACGTAGAACAGCGATTCGTTGCCCAGGCTGCGCAGTTGGGGCGGCTGGCCCGCAACCACGTTCCCTTCGGCCAGCACCCAGGCTGCGCCGCGCGCCACGAACGAGACACCCAGCGTGACGATGAACGGCGGCACATGCAGCTTGGCCGTGATCAACCCGTTGATCAGCCCGGCCAGCCCTGCCACACCAAGTCCGGCGACGAACGCCAGCGGCACCTGGACTTCGACCGGCTGATCGGGGATGACGTCGCGCATAATCAGGGCGGAAACCACCGACGCGAGGCCCATCACCCAGCCCACCGAGAGGTCGATGCCGCCCGAAATGATGACGAATGTCTGGCCCAGCCCCATCAGGATGATCGGCACGCTGGCGACCAGGATATTCTGTGAGTTGCGCAGCGAAAAGAAGCCGGTGCCCGCCGCCGAGAAGTAGACGAGCAGCATAACCAAAAAGACCCATGACCACACGCGGCTGAGCAGCAGAATCGCCTGCTGGGTATTCGACCGCCGCGCGCCCCCGGCAACCTCAGGCTGGGTCAGCCGCTCGGCTTTGGCGTCCAGTGCCATAACTGTTCTCCTCAAATCCTTTTTTCTAAAGAAGGGTATGAGGATGGCTGAGCACCCTCATACCCGCATTTTAACTCACGTTACGGTACGGCTCGTTACGGAACCTGATAGATGAAGCGCGCGATCTCCGGATCATCCACGTTATCCGCCGTGATGACCGCGTAGCCGGTCGGGACGCGCAGCGGCAGGCTGGTCACGCCGCGCCAGTCGGCCAGCGCAAACTCCATCGCCAGATAGCCCATATCGAACGGCTTCTGCGCGATCACCAGGCTGACGGTGCCGGCGCGGAGCTGCTCGATCGCGTACTGCGTCGCGTCGAAGGCCACCACGTCCACCGCGCCGCCGAGGCCCGCGTTGTTGACCGCGTTACCCGCGCCGATCGCGCTGAAAACGTTCACGCCGAAGATCGCGGCCAGCTCAGGCTCGCGCTGGAGCACAGCCGCCGTTTGCTCGGTGGCAGTGTTCGCGTCGTCCAGGTTGTAGTCCATCCCGACCAGTTCCATGCCGGGGTGCGCTTCGATGGCCTCGATGAAGCCCTGGCCGCGCTGCTCGGTGGTGCTCACGCCGACGTTCGTGTTCTGGACGTAGACCTTGCCCTCGCCGCCCAGCTTCTCAGCCAGATACTCACCCGCGATCCGGCCACCTTCGAGGTTGTCGGAGCCGATGTAGGAGAGCGGGAAGGTCACCGGGCCATTGACGTAATCACCATCGCCCAGGAACGTGTCAACGGTGATGATCTTGATGCCCGCGTCCACCGCAGCCTGCAGCGGAGCGATCATCTGCTCTTTGTCAACCGGGGCGATGATGATGTAGTCCAGGTCGCCGCGCGCGACGAACGAGTCGAGCAGCGGGGTCTGAAGCGTCACGTTCCAGTCGTCAGGATACTGGGTCACAACTTCGATGCCGAGGTCGGCGGCGGCCTGGTTGATGCCGAGCTCCATCACCTGATAGAACGGGTCAACCACGCCGGGCAGAAAGCCGATCTTGGGGAGATCGTCCTGCGCGCCCACCGAGAGCGGCAGAACCGGCACCATCAGCAGTGCTGCGACTGCCAGGAGCAATAACTTCTTAACCATAGGTGGCTCCTTATCATGTTTTAAATGAATAGACAGCACGAGAGTAGTGTTAAAACCGGAAATCTCTGGTCTGGGCGTACGAACTGTACTCACACTCCTTTCCCTGCCCTGCGACAGATGGTTGAGCGATGGGAGTACGGAGAAGAACACGAAACAATGAGGACAGGTAGATTGAACTTAGTTAATCAATTTGATAAAATGGTAAAATGAATTGGGGCAATTGTCAATCAGTTGTCCGCTCAAGTCGCCGGGATCAGCCGCCCGTGCGTGCGCACCCTTCCTGCCTTCATGCTGTCACCGGCTGCACTCGCCCCTGGCCCGCCGCGACCACCCGCTCAACTGGCTGGCGCACCCCACCGTGTGCTGACCCGGTTCACCCGGTTTCTCTTAGGCCCAGGGAGAACAAAGCTTGCACCATTCCAGAGGCGCTAACCTGCAAGCGGTGAAGTGGCAGAACCGATCGGTGGCGCTCGAAACGCTCTGGCAGCACCAGCCGATCTCCCGCAAGGACCTGGCCGAGCGCACTCACCTGACTGCCGCCACCGTGACCAATATCATCGGCGAATTCGTCGCGGCGGGCATCGTGCACGAGATCGGGCCGGGCGAGCCGGGCCGGGGCCGCCGCCCGACGCTGCTGGCCTTCGTCGATGGTACGGCCTGCCTGATGGGCGTCAACCTCTCGCGGACCGAGCTCAGCATCGCTGTCTTCGATCTCGTCCTCAACTGCCACTATCACATCACCCACCCCATCACCACGCGCACCAGCGGCGGCGCAGCCGAAACCCTGATCGACCTGATCCGTGATGCAATCAGCGCCTCGCGGATCGACCCCCAGCGGCTGGTCGGGATCGGCGTAAGCTCGCCCGGCCCGCTCAGCGTCAACGAGGGCGTGATCTACGCGCCGCCCCAGTTCGCCGAGTGGAGCAATCTCCCACTGGGCAAGCTGCTGACCCAGGCGTTCAAGCTGCCGGTCTGGCTGGAAAACGACGCCAATGCCAATGCCCTGGCCGAACATTGGCTGGGCGCGGGCCAGCCCTACAACAATTTCATCTACGTCGAAAGCCACAGCGGGGTTGGATCGGGGATCATCCTCGGCGGGCGGCTGTTCACCGGCAGCGCTGGGGTCGCCGCCGAGATCGGCCATACCAGCATCGATCGCAACGGCCCGCGCTGCCCCTGCGGCAACTATGGCTGCGTCGAGCTGTACAGCAGCGGCCCGGCGGTCGTGCAGATGATCCGCGCCGCCCACAGCGCCGGCTCCCCTACCCGGCTGACGGCGGTGGCGGGCGCGGCGCTGGAACGCCTGACCTTCGATCAGGTGCTTGAGGCGGCGCTGGCGGGCGATGATCTGGCAGGGCGCGTGATCGAGAGCGCGGCCTGCTCGCTGGCGCTCGGCATCGTCAATGCCATTAACCTGATCGATCCCCAGGCCGTTATAATCGGGCATAAGCTAAATCGCGTGGGAGAGCTGGCCCTGGCCCCGATGCGCGAGGTGATCCAGCAGCAGACTATCCCGCAGGCTGCCGCCCGCCTGAATGTGCTGGCCGGCAGTCTGGAAGGCCCGGTCGGTGTCACCGGAGCCGCCTGCCGCGCCCTGAGCGGCATCTTTCAGGAGCCGAATCTGCTGCTGCGAAGCTTCAGCCTGGCCGGATAAGCACTCTCCGTGCGCGCCGACGCCGACTACCCACCGCAAGCCTAGAGACAAGGAGTGCGCACCGATCCCCGCGCCGACTCACTATGAGCGTTGAGCCACAAGCCGCCCTGCGCGCCAAAGCCGAAGAAGTGTATCGCCGCCTGCTCGACCTGTTTGGCGAGCACCCGCTCACGCCCCGCCGCGAGCCGATGCACGAGCTGATCTCAACCATGCTCTCGCACCGCACCACCCAGGCCAACGAAGCGCAGGCCTTCTCGAATATGTGGGTGCGCTACGGCTCGTGGGAAGCGATCCGCGACGCCGACACCGGCGAGCTGGCCGCCACCATCGAGCCGGCCAACTATCCCGAATCCAAAGCGCCGCGCATCCAGGAAACGCTCGACCGTATCATCACCGAGCGCGGCGAGCCGTCGATTGACTTCCTGCGCGATCTGCCCGCCGCTGAGGGGTTGGCGTGGCTGATGTCGTTGCCCGGCGTCGGCATCAAAACGGCCTCACTCGTGCTGCTGTTCTGCTTCAGCAAGCCGGTGCTGCCGGTCGATACTCACGTACATCGCGTCAGCCAGCGCGTGGGCCTGATCGGGGAGAAGATCGGAGCTAATCCCGCGCACGCCCTGCTGCTGGAACTGCTGCCGCCGGAGCCGCACGTGCTGTTCAATTTTCACGTCAACCTGCTGCGGCACGGCCAGCGGATCTGCATCTGGAAGTCGCCGCGCTGCGAGCGCTGTCCGCTGACCGACATCTGTAACTGGTACCAGACCCACCGCGCCCCGCGCAAGTAGACCGGCTGGGGCCGCATCCCTGGAGATCATTCTGATGGCCGATCCATACCACAATATCATCAGCCTGCGTGCCGTACGCCACTTCGACCCAGCACCTATACCCGACAATATCCTGCGGCATATCCTGCAAGCCGGGCGCTGGACCGGCAGCGCCAAGAATACGCAGCCCTGGCACTTCGTCGTCGTGCGCGAGCGCGGCACGCTCGACGCGCTGGCCGGCTGCGGGCGCTATGCCAGCCATCTGCGCGCCGCACCGCTGGCTGTCGCAATCGTGACGGCTTCCACCCGCTTTTGGGACACCTTCGACGCCGGGCGAGCCGCCCAAAGCATGATGCTTACCGCCTGGGCCGAGGGCATCGGCTCGTGCATCGCCGGGCTGGATGCAGCCTGTGCCCGGCCCGTTCTGGGCGTGCCGGACGATCATCACCTACAGCTTGCGATCTCGTTCGGCTATCCGCAGGCCAACGCGCCGCACACCATCGAGGGCCGCCCGCTGGACGAGGTCCTGGCCGGGCTGGGGCGCGTTCCGTTCGACGAGATCGTCCACTGGGAACGCTGGTAAGCTCTCACAGATCGAGCGTGACGCCGGGCGGCAGCGGCGCGCTCTCGCGCACGATCAGGCGCTCGTCAAACAGGTGCTCGTGATAGGTGGTGTCGCCTTCCAGCCGCTTGAACAGCAGCCGGGCCGCCATCACCCCGATCTCGTGTTTGGGAACATGAAACGTCGTCAGCGCCGGTGTGACCTGCCCCGCCAGGAAAATATCGTCACCGCCTATAATCGCGATATCGTCCGGCACGCGTCGCCCGGCTTCGAGCACAGCCCGCATCGCGCCCAGCGCCACCAGGTCGTTACCGCCGATGATCGCGTCCAGTTCCGGGTGCCGCGCAATGAGTTGTTGAGTGTGCTCGTAACCGGACTGCCACAGCGGCGCACAGGGGATGTACCATGCACGGTTGATTTCGACTCCCCACCGCGCCAGCTCGGCCATAAAGTCCTCGATCGGTGCGGCGGCGGCGCTGCGATACAGTTGCAGATACCCGATTCGCCGCCGCCCAGTCTGGATCAAAAACGCGGCGGCGCGCCGGGCACGGTAGCCCAGCCCATGGCGGCTGCGCACCACGCTCGCCAGGTGCGGCGGCGCCTGCCGGTTGACGACCACCGCCGAGGCATGTTTTTCGAGCAGCGCCAGCAGCGTCTCTTCCGGCAGGCGTGAGCTGCACCAGATCAGCCCATCGACCTTTGTTTCTTCGATCTGTGGCAAAACCGCCAGCTCGCGCTGAGGATTCTCGCTCGTGTTGGCCAGCAGGATGCTGTAGCCTTTTTCCCACGCGATCTCTTCTGCCCCCTGCACGATCTCGGCAAAATAGGGGCTGGCGATATCGGGCACCACCAGCCCGATCATGTGCGTCTCGTTCGTCACCAGGCTGCGCGCGATCCGGCTGGGCCGGTAATCGAGGCGCGCGATCACCTCGCGCACGTGCTCGCGCGTCGCCTGGCTGATGCGCCCGGTGTTGTTGATCACACGCGAAACAGTCATCGGCGAGACTCCCGCCTCGCGCGCCACATCTTCCAGGGTAATCCGCTGGCGTTTTCGGGCCATGTAAGCCATCCTTTCGCCCGGCACGGCGACTCAGGATCAAGGGTGCGCACGCCGCACCAGAAATATTTGCTTGACAAGCGCTGCGAACCCGCATACACTGAAAGACAGTTAAAGTTAGCGCTAACAGTACAGGGCGGGCCTCTATCGCCCAGGTAATAAAAAATAGAGTTAGCGCTAACTCACACAAGTATATAGTTGTCCAGGGTCCTTTCGCCACTTCTGCAACTGCACCAACTGCCAGCTTATAGAGAACACGTCTGGCAGTCCGTTTGAACTAGTATTTACGTTATTTTTTTAGCGCGAGCGTTAGCGCTAACGGAAGGCTCGTATGCCGCAGTGGGTTACGATGGCTGACGTCGCTCGCGAAGCCGGAGTTTCTTTAATGACGGTTTCACGCGTGGTAAATAATAAGGGCGAAATCAGCACGACCACGCGCCAGCGCGTGCAGGAAGTCATCGACCGTTTGGGCTATCGCCCCAGCCATATCGCGCGCAGCCTCGCCACCGACCGCACGGCCACCATCGGCCTGGTCGTCCCCGATAACGCCAATCCCTTCTTCTCCGAAATCGCACGCGGAGTCGAGCATCTGGCCCACGAACAGGGCTATAACGTTTTCCTGTGCAACACCGACGAAGACGCCCAGCGCGAGATCGCCGTCCTGCGCTCGCTCGAAGAAAAGCGCGTAGACGGGGTGATCCTGTGCAGCTCGCGCCTGGACGCGGACGACCTGCATCTGGTGCTGGCCCATCACGAAGCTGTGGTGCTGATCAACCGCCGCCTGGAGGATGCGGCAGTCGGTATGGTGCTGGTCGATGACGCCAGCGGCGCCTATCTGGCAACCCAACACCTGCTCGCCAGGGGCCACCGCGCGATCGGTTTTCTGGCCGGGCCGCGCCAATCGTACAGCGGCCAGCAGCGCCAGCAAGGCTACTGCGCCGCGCTGCACGACGCCGGTATCGCCCCACCCCCAGTCTGGATTCAGCACTGCCCACCGATGGTGACTTCCGGCAAAACAGCGACACTCGATCTGCTGGCGGCCAATCCTGAGCTGACCGCGCTGGTCTGCTTCAACGATCTGACGGCAGTGGGCGCGCTCCAGGCGTGCGCGAACCTGGGCCGGCGCGTGCCGGACGATCTCGCCATCACCGGAACGGATGACATCCCGCTCGCGGCGCTGGTCACGCCGCCGCTGACGACGTGCCGCGTCCCGATGTACGAGCTGGGGCGGCAGGCGATGCGCGGCCTGCTCGCCCGTATCGGCGGTGAAAGTATCGACTCGAATCTCGTGTTGGTCCGGCCCGAGCTGGTGATCCGTGCCAGCGCGCCCTGACCCGGCGGGCCTATCGTGACGACTGAACCATCTCGCTGGGGCACGCGCTCGCTGCCGCCTGCCCTTACCGTCAATTAACCTGAACGAACGGCAGCGCCAGATCAGGAGGTAGAAGCCACGGCACACGATGCGCGAACAGTTAGACCTGCTTTAACCGAAAAGAACTCTAAGGAGCAAAAAATGTTCAAGAAACGTCTGTTGGTCAGTCTGATAACCCTGCTGCTAGCCGTTGCGATGGCCCTGCCCGCGCTCAACTCGGTTGCCCCTGTGGCTGCCCAGGATGGCGGCGAGTATAAAGAAGCCCCCATGCTGGCCGAGCTGGTTGCCGCCGGTGAACTGCCCCCGCTCGAAGAGCGCCTGCCGGAAAATCCGCGCGTGGTCGAGCTGGCTGAGGGCGATACCGTCGGCGTGTACGGCGGCATCTGGAACCGTGCCTGGCGCGGTGTGAACGACTTCCACTGCTTTGGCCGCATCATCTACGACCCCGTGCTGCGCTGGCCGCGCGACCCCGCCGATCCGGTACAGCCTGGGCTGGCCGAGCGCTGGGAATGGAACGAGGACAGCACCGAGCTGACCCTCTTCTTCCGTCCGGGCCTGAAGTGGTCGGATGGCGTCCCGTTCACCGTCGATGACGTGATCTTCTGGTGGGAAGCGATCGAAAACGATACCAACATCACCGCCGCCGTTCATACTGAGTGGCAGTCGCTAACCGAACTGGTGAAGGTGGACGACTCGACCCTCACCCTCAAGTTCTCCGAGCCGAACGGTCTGGCCGAGACAGTCGGGCTGGCCTTCCATGGCAACCAGTGGCCGCTGGGCTTCGAGCGCTTTGGCTTCTACGCGCCCAAGCACTACCTGGAGCAGTTCCACCCGGCCTACAGCGACGCCGGCACGTATGAGTTGTTTGAAGAAAAATCGTTCGACTACAACGTCGAGCGCCCGGTGATGACCGCCTGGAAGATCACCCAGTACGAGCCGGGCGCGACCCTGATGGTCGCCGAGCGCAACCCGTACTACTGGGCAGTTGACGTCGAAGGCAACCAGCTTCCGTACATCGATCAGGTTTACTTCCACCTCGTCGAAGACGTGGCGGGCGTGAACGTGATGGGTGTTGCAGGCGAGCTGGATATGCAGGCGCGCGCGATCGACCTGGCGCAGTATCCGGTCTATGTCGAGAACGCTGAAGCCAACGACTACCAAATGCTGCTCTGGCCGCAGGCCCAGGCGTCCAACGCCACCTTCTTCATCAACCAGAGCTATTCCGATCCGAAGTACCGTGAGTTGTTCCAGAACTTCGATTTCCGCCGCGCGCTCTCGCTGGCCATCGACCGCAACGCGCTGAACGAGATCGTCTTCCTGGGCCAGGGCGTGCCGCGCACCGCGACCGTCGTCCCGGCTTCACCCTACTACGATCCTGAGATCGAGGCCGTGAACGCCGAGTACGATCCTGCCACCGCCGAGAGCCTGCTCGACGGCATGGGACTGGTCAAGGGCGATGATGGCTTCCGCACCTTCGCCGACGGCTCCGATCTGCTGATCGTGATCCACACCGCCGGCACGGGCGCGGGCGAGCTGGCCTCGGCTGAGCTGGTGACCGAGTGGTGGAACGCGGTTGGCGTGCGGACCGAGCTGGTTCAGGAAACGCGTGAAGTCTACTGGGCCGGCGCAGGCGCGAACGAGCACATGGTTTCGACCTGGACGACCGACCGTGGTCTGGTTCCGATGGTGGACCCGATCTACCAGTTCCCGTTTGACGAGCGCTCGTGGATGGCCCCCGCCTTCGGTACCTGGTACAAGACCGGCGGCGCGCAGGGCGAAGCACCCAACGAGGAGCTCAAGCAGGCGATGGATCTGTACGACAAGTTCAAGATCACGACCGATCCGGCAGCCCAGCTTGAAATCGGCAAGGAGCTGGTCCGGCTCGCGTCCACGCGGCTGTGGGTGATCGGCACGGTCGGTATGGTTCCGACCCCGGTTGTCGTGAAGAACAACTTCATGAACGTTGGGGAAGAGCATACCGCTGACTGGATCATCATGACCCCCGGCACCCAGGACCCCGCGCACTACTACTTCGCGGACGGCGGCCAGTAATCCCGTCCTGACATCAACACCGACCGGGCGCTGCCAGGCGCAGTGCCCGGTCTTCACCAGTTATTTGCCGGAGGTAGTCCTATGTTGACCTATATCATCCGACGCATCCTGACGATGTTCCCGATGCTGTTGGTGATCTCATTCATCTCGTTCTTCATCATCCAACTGCCCCCCGGCGATTTTCTAACCACGCGGCAGGCAGTCCAGGGAACCAGCGGCGGCGGCATGACGACCGACCAGGCCAATCTGCTGCGCGAGCGCTATGGGCTGGATGAGCCGATGATGGTTCAATACTGGAAATGGATCCGGGGCTTTCCCGAAGGAGACTTCGGCTACTCGTTCGAATGGAACAGCGATGTGTGGGAGCTGGTCGATGACCGGATCGGCTACACCCTGCTGCTTGGGGTCGGCTCGCTGATCATCATGTTTATCCTGTCGATCCCGGTTGGAATCTATTCGGCGACTCACCAATACTCCATCGGCGATACACTGCTCTCGGCACTGGCCTTTCTAGGGCTGTCGCTGCCCGGCTTTCTGCTCGCGCTGATCTGGTTGTACGTCGGCGGCATCCTGCTCGATATGGATGTCATGGGCGACCAGTCGAAGGAGTTTCTCAACCAGCCCTGGACGCTCGCCAAAGCCTGGGACTATTTCCTGCATCTCTGGCCCCCGGCGCTCATCCTGGCGCTGGCCGGGACGGCCCAGCTTGTGCGCATCATGCGCAACGGCATGCTGGAGACGATGAACGAGCAGTACATCACCACCGCCCGCGCCAAAGGGCTGCACGAGCGCAAGGTGATCAACAAATACGCGGTGCGCGCGGCGATCAACCCCGTGATCAGCGTGATGGCGATGGAAGTGCCCAAGATTATCTCGTCCTCGATCCTGATCGGCGTGGTGATGTCGATCCCGACCACCGGGCCAACCTTCCTGAGCGCGCTGCGCAGCCAGGATATGTATGTCGCCGGCACGCTGCTGATGCTCACCTCGGTGATGCTGCTGGTCGCCAATCTGATCGCTGACCTGGTGCTCGGCTGGATAGACCCAAGGATTGTGTACTCATGATCGAAGGAACGCGAGACTCACAACAACCACTCGATCAGGCCGATTTCGTCAGCCGCCAGGCCGAAGAGCTGCGCGAGCGCTATCGTGAAATCGCCGACGCCGAGCAGGCCCGTGCGCTGGATGCCGAGATCAGCGCCCTGACCGAAGCCGAGGTGAAATTCGCCGCGTCACAGTGGGGGATGATCCGGCGGCGCTTCCTGCGCAACCGGGCGGCCATCGTCGGCGGTGTCGTCGTGCTGCTGTTCTATCTCGGCGCGATCCTGGGCGACTTCATCGCGCCCTATGCCCTCGAAACGCGCTTCGTCGAGCAGGCCTATCTGCCCCCACAGCGCGTCCACTTCATCGACGGCGGCAGCATTCGCCCGTTCGTGTACAAGGTCGAGTCCGGGCGCGACCCCCGAACACTTAAAAAAGTTCATGTCACGACCGACGAAAAGGTTTATCTGAACTTCTTCACCCGGGGCGACCGCTACGACTTTTTTGGCCTGTTCGAAACCGACATCCACCTGTTCGGCTCCAGCACCGGCGATGTGGTCAGCATTCTGGGCACCGACATGCAGGGGCGCGATATGTTCTCGCGCATCATGTTAGGCAGCCAGATTTCGCTGTTTATTGGCCTGTTCGGCGTCGTGCTCAGCCTCGTTTTTGGCACGATCCTGGGGATCGTATCGGGCTACTACGGCGGCATTGTGGATGAAATCAGCCAGCGCACCATCGAGGTCGTGCGTGCCTTCCCGTCGATCCCGCTGTGGATGGCGCTCTCGGCGGCGGTCCCAGCCGGCTGGTCTCAGACCAAGACCTACCTGGCGGTGACGGTCATCCTCTCGCTGGTCGGCTGGACCTGGCTTGCGCGCCAACTGCGCGGGCAGGTGCTCGCGCTGCGCCAGAGCGATTACGTGATGGCGGCGCGCCTGGCTGGGGCCAGTGACGCGCGCATCATCTTCAAACATTTAATCCCGGCGACCCTGGGGCAGATCATCGTCGTGGCGACGCTGTCGCTGCCCTCGATGATCCTGGCCGAGACGGCGCTGAGCTTCCTGGGGCTGGGCCTGCGCCCGCCGATCACCAGTTGGGGCGTTTTGATCCAGCAGGCGCAGAATCTCGAGTCGCTGGCGCTGTATCCCTGGGTCTTTACCCCCGCCATCTTCATCGTCGTCGTGATCCTGGCCTTCAGCTTCCTGGGTGATGGCCTGCGCGACGCGGCTGATCCCTATACCATCTGAGGGCGCTATGAATCCTGAGAATGTGCTCGAAATCGATGACCTTCAGGTGCACTTTCACACCCTGGATGGCGTCGTACGCGGCGTGGACGGCGTAACCTTCGACGTGCGTGCCGGCGAGACAATCGGCGTGGTGGGCGAATCCGGCTGCGGCAAGAGCGTGACCGCGATGGCGATTATGCGCCTGCTGCCCAGGCGCGTCGCCCGCATTCCGTCCGGCGCGATCCGCTTCCGGCGCGGCAATGGCGACGAGGTCGATCTGGCGAAGATCGATCCCGAAGGCAGTCTGATTCGTGAGATTCGCGGTAACGAGATCGCCATGATCTTCCAGGAGCCGATGACTTCACTCTCGCCGCTGCACACCATCGGCGATCAGATCATGGAAGCGATCATCCTGCACCAGCAGGTAGACGAGAAGGAAGCCGAAGCGCGCGCGGTCGAGATGCTGAAGGCGGTGCGCATCGCCAGCCCGCAGGAGTTCATCCGCTCCTACCCCCACCAGTATTCGGGTGGGATGCGCCAGCGGGCCATGATCGCCATGGCGCTGTCGTGCAACCCGTCGCTGCTGATCGCGGACGAGCCGACCACCGCACTGGACGTGACCATTCAGGCCCAGATTCTCGACCTGATGCGCCAGCTACAGAACGAGTTCAGCTCGGCGATCATGATGATCACGCACAACCTGGGCGTGATCAACGAGACGGCTGACCGCATCGTCGTGATGTACTTGGGGAAGATCGTGGAGATCGCCGACCGCCGAACCCTGTTCAAGCGCCCGGCCCACCCCTATACCGTCGGGCTGATGCAGTCTGTCCCGGAGATGGGCAACACCGACCAGAAGCGGCTGCACCCCATCCCCGGCATGATCCCCGATCCGTTCAATGTGCCCCAGGGGTGCAGCTTCCACCCGCGCTGCCCGGCCCGCAAGAAGGCGGCCTGCACCGATCCGGCGGGCGTGCCGCTGCTCGAAGTCGAGCCGGGGCACTGGGTCCGCTGCACGCTGTATACGGACTGAACGCTATGACAAACACCCGCAACACTCTACTTGAAATCAAAAACCTGAAGATGCATTTTCCCATCCGGCGCGGCCTGCTCAAACGGGTCGTCGGGCACGTCCGCGCCGTCGATGATGTCAGCTTCGAAGTCTTTCAGGGCGAGACGCTGGGCCTGGTGGGCGAGTCGGGCTGCGGCAAGACGACGCTGGGGCGCTGTGTCGTGCGCGCCTACCGGCCTACGTCGGGCGAGATTCTCTATCAGGCCGGCGACGGATCGGCGGTTTCCAGCAACGGCAGCGGCCAGCCGGTGATCGACTTCGCCCGGCTCACCTCGCGCCAGCTTCGCGCCTATCGCCACGAAATCCAGATGATCTTCCAGGACCCCTACTCGTCACTCAACCCGCGTATGACCGTGCTGGACATCGTCAGCGAGCCGCTGGTGATCCATACCAAACTGCGCGGCGACGCGCTCAAGTCGGAAGTCGGCGATCTGCTGCGGCGCGTGGGTCTGCGTCCGGAGCACATGAACCGCTACCCCAACGCCTTCAGCGGCGGGCAGCGGCAGCGCATCGGGATCGCGCGCGCCCTGGCCCTGCGCCCCAAGCTGATCGTCTGCGACGAGCCGGTTTCGGCGCTGGACGTGTCGGTCCAGGCCCAGGTCGTCAATCTGCTGCAAGACTTGCAGCGCGAACTGGGGCTGACCTATCTGTTTATCGCGCACGATCTGTCGGTGGTGCAGCATATCAGCAACCGCGTCGCGGTGATGTATCTCGGCAAGGTGGTCGAGCTGGCCGAGGCCAAACGACTCTACCAGAATCCGCTCCACCCCTACACCGAGGCGCTGCTCTCGGCGGTGCCCTCGACCAACCCGGACATCACGCGCGAGCGGATCATCCTCACCGGCGACGTGCCCACCCCGATCAACCCGCCGCCCGGCTGCGCCTTTCACCCGCGCTGCCGCTATGCTCAGGATGTCTGCCAGCGCGAGACTCCGGCCTGGCGCGCCCTGGAAGACGGGCACCATGTCGCCTGCCATTTCGCCGATCAACTATCGCTCACTGGAGTTAACTGAGTTGCACCGACCGTCAAAATCAGAGTTAAAGGCGTGGCTGGCCCACCCTGCCCCACTCGCCGATCTGCGCGAGCAGGTCCGGCAGTCGCCCACTACGCCTCAACTGCTGGCCGCTGTCCGGCAGGAAATCCCGGACCTGGACACCATCCCGGCGCTGACCTACACGCTCTACCGCGAGTTCGAGCATGTCGGCTGGCGTCCCGGCTATGAGAATCCCTACTTCCTCAAGCGGGCCAAGCTCACCCGTGCCGTGCTCGAATTCCTGCTCGGTGATGAAAGCGCGCTCGACGCGATCCACAACCTGGCGTGGAGCATCTGCGAGGAGACAACCTGGGTCCTGCCCGCTCACGAAGAGCAGGGACCGGGCTATTGGGACCTGATCCCGCCGCGCGCCCGCACCGAACCGCTCGGCGCACATACCATGCTCACCCGCGCGCCGGATTCAATCGACCTGTTTGCCGCCGAAACAGGCGCGGCTCTGGCCGAGACGGTCTACCTGGTTGGCGACGCGCTCAATCCCGAAGTTCGGCAGCGTATCCGGCAGGAAGTCGAGCGCCATATCTTCAAGCCCTACCTCGCCTACGCGCGCGATCACTGGTGGTTCAAGGGCGCGCTCAACTGGAACGGTGTCTGCAACGGCTCGATTGGACTGGCCTTCCTGCGGCTGGAAAACGATCTGGAGACGCTGGCCGAGGCGCTGTCGCTGGTGTTGGAAGGGTTCGAGGCGTACATCGCGACCGGCTTCGAGGCCGACGGCGGCTCGATTGAGGGCCTCGGCTATTGGAATTATGGCCTGATGTACTACATCACCGTGGCCGAGCTGCTGCGCGAACTGACCGGCGGCGCGCTCGATCTGCTGGCCCAGCCGCGCCTGCGCGCGATCGCGGCCTACCCGGTCGGCATGGTGCTCGCCCCGCCCAACCGCTTCATCAACTTCGGCGATTCGACCGAAACCCAGACGCTCTCGGCGGGCGTGGTCAACCGGCTGGCAGAGCGCACCGGCGTTACGGCCCTGCGCGCGCTCTTCAGCCCGCTCGAAGGTGCGCACGACTCCGAAGCCGGGGCGCACCGCAAGCGCGACGTTTCGAAGCGCTTCGGCTACAACTACTATTCCAAGCTGCCGATCGTCCACCGCACAGCGGCCTGGTGGGACAGCACGCAGCCTGCCCCGCCTTTGGAGCAGCAGGACTTCTACCTGCCCGATACCGGCCTGATCAAGCTCGTGGGTCGCAGCGCGCAGGGCCAGCCGGTGCTGCTCGTCGCCAAGTCCGGCCACAACGACGGGCATCACAGCCACACCGATATCGCAACCTTCATCGTGAATGTGGCGGGCGAGAGCCTGTTGCCGGATGCCGGGCGCGGCCTCTACAGCAAGGAATATTTCCGGCAGGCGCGCTATCAGAATGTTTTCAACAACTCGTACAGCCACAACGTGCCGCGCATCGACGGCCAGCTTCAGGCTCCAGGGCCGGAATTCGGCGGGCAGCAGCAGTTCTACGGTACAATCGTCGAACAGGGCCAGCAGAACGGTACCAAACACGTCGTGATCGACTTCGCCGCCGCCTACGATCTCCCGACGATGACAGGCGCGCGCCGCCGCCTTGAGGTAGAGTCTGAGGGCGGCACGATCACCCTGGCAGACCATTTCACCTTCGACGGCGGTCCCCTGGCAATCGAGGAAGCATTCGTCACCTGGGGCCAGGTCAAGACTTCCGGCGGCACAGCGCGGATCACGGGCGAACACGCCGCGCTGACCCTGCGCATCATCGAGCCGGAAGGCATGGGCTTCGCGGTCGAGGAGTTGGTCGAAGCCTGCCGCGAGAACGAGCTGGATGCCGTGCTCAAGCGCCTGAGCGTCGCTCTGCCCACCGGCGCAGTACAGTTCAGGATGCAGATCGTCCCGGACTAGTTTTTTAAGTTTTTCACCGCAACTGTAAAGGTCAGGTTCTATGATTGGCAGTACGCGCAAGTCCGAAATCCGCGAGTTCACCGACGAGAAAACCGGGCGCACGATCAGGCAACTGACCGCGACCGGCAACAACGTCCATCTCTACTTCACCGAAAACTCGTTCGATCAGAACGACAACGCGATCATCTTCATGTCGGACCGCGATTCGGGCGCGGATCGCGCACCGCACGAAGATCCGCAGTACAGCATCTACCGGATGGACCTCGACAGCGGGCTGGTCGAGCGCCTGACCGATGACGTGCTCAACTCGCCCCACGCCGCCACCAAAACGCCCGACAGCGAGTTGATCGCCTACACCACCGACAAACAGGAAGTGCGCGTCCTCAACACGCGCACCGGCCAGACCACCACGATCTACCAGGAAACCGGCCCGTTTGGGATCGCCAGCGTGCCCTCGATTGCCGCCAACCGGCGCTATGTCGCGTTCTGCCGCAACGAGGAGTCCGAGGCCCCGATCCACTATCAGGGGGCCAACTACTACGGCTTCAAGGAGCGCTTCTACGCGATCAAAGATGGGCGTATCACGGTTGCCTTCATCGACGGCTCCGGCGCGTTCGACATCTTCAAAGATACGCACCAACTCGGCCACTTCCAGTTTTCGCCCGACGACCCAACAATCGGCTCATTCTGCCACGAAGGCCCCTGGAACCTGGTCACGCAGCGTATCTGGTTCCTGGATTTCATCTCGCGCGAGGCGCGGCCCTGCTTCCGCCAGGACGAGCATGACTCAATCGGGCACGAGTTCTGGACGCACGACGGCTATATGTTCTTCGACAATCGCGGCCCCGGCCACGACGGCACAATCACATCGGATCGCACGCAGGCGGTGGCGACCGATATCGCCGTCAACGAGAACGACATGATCCCGTTCGTCGGCCTGATGGACCGCCAGGGCAACCTGGTCAAGCGGATCGATATGCCCTACTACTGCAACCACTATCACGCCAACCCGGATAATACCGTGCTGGTCGGCGACGATGTGGACGATCTCGTCCTGATCGATATTGCGGGCGAAACGGCCACGCTCGAAACGCTGTGCCACCACAAAACATCCTGGCACACCCAAAGCAGCCACTGCCATCCCACCTGGAGCTGGGACGGCCAGCGGATTCTGTACGCGTCCGATCACGGCGGGCGCGTCCAGCTTTATATGCTCGAACTGTAGAAGGAGTAACTACATCATGGAAATGCGCTATCCGTCGCATCCCGAAACGGTCAAACATTTCAGCACGCAGCAGCTTCGCGACGAGTTCCTGATCCCCACGCTGTTTACTGACGGCGCGATCAAGCTGGTCTACAGCCATATCGACCGCGTGATCACGGGCGGAGCGTGCCCCACCGGCGCGCCGCTGCGCCTCGAAGGCGATCCAAAGGAGCTCGGTGCGGACTTCTTCTTGCAGCGCCGCGAGCTGGGCGTCGTCAATGTCGGCGGCGCGGGCAAGATCGTCGTCGATGGCACGTCCTACCCGATGCAGAAGCTCGACGGGCTGTATGTCGGTCAGGGCGCGCAGGAAGTCTGCTTCGAGAGCGACGGCGCCGCCCAGCCCGCCCACTTCTACTTTGTCAGCACGCCGGCGCACCAGCCCTACCCTACAACCCATATCCCGCTCGCCGATGCATCGCCGGCGCACCTGGGCAGCCTGAGCAACTCGAACGAGCGCACGATCTACAAGTACATCCACCCCGACGGTGTCAAAAGCTGCCAGTTGGTGATGGGCGTGACGCTGTTGGAGCCAAACAATATGTGGAACACCATGCCGGTCCACACCCACGCCCGCCGTATGGAAGTCTATTTCTACTTCGACATCGCCGAAAATAATGTCGTCTTTCACCTGATGGGCGAGCCGGAAGAAACGCGCCACATCGTGATCCGCAACGAGCAGGCGGTCATCTCGCCAAGCTGGTCGATCCACGCGGGCATGGGCACCGGCAATTACACCTTTATCTGGGCGATGGCCGGCGAGAACCAGACCTTCAGCGATATGGATGCCGTTTCGATGGATACGCTGAAATAGGCGGTGGATGACGATGAGCATCCTGGATTTGTTTCGTCTCGACGGCAAAGTCGCGCTGGTGACCGGGGCCAGCCAGGGCCTCGGCCAGGGCATGTCGGTCGGGCTGGCCGAAGCCGGGGCCGATATCGTGGGCCTGGATCGCACCGAAGACTGCCACGAAACCTGCGCCGAAGTCGAAGCGCTGGGCCGCCGGTTCCTCAACCTGAAGCTCGATCTGCTCCAGGCGACCGTTGCCGATCTCGATGCGGCGGTGCAGCAGGTCGTAGACGCCTTCGGGCGGATCGATATCCTGGTCAACAACGCCGGGATCATCCGCCGCGCCCCGGCGCTCGACTATTCCGAGCAGGACTGGGACGACGTGCTGCAAATCAATCTCAAGGTCGCCTTCTTCCTCTCGCAGGCCGCCGCACGCCGCATGAAAGATCAGGGTGGCGGCAAGATCATCAACATCGCCTCAATGCTGTCGTGGCAGGGCGGCATCCTGATCCCGTCCTACACGGCGGCCAAGAGCGGCATCGCGGGTATCACGCGCGCGCTGGCGAACGAGTGGGCCGCGCTGGGCATCAACGTCAATGCGATCGCACCCGGCTATATGGCGACCGCTAACACCGCCCCGCTGCGCGCCGATGCCGCCCGCAGTGAGGCGATCATGGCCCGCATCCCGGCGGGCCGCTGGGGCACACCTCAGGATCTCAAGGGCCTGACGGTCTACATGGCCTCGCCCGCGTCCGACTATATGCACGGCGCGATCGTGCCGCTCGACGGGGCCTGGCTGGCACGCTAGCACTACTTCAGACTCGATCACAGCGGGGCAGGCGCGTTAGCTGGCGAACCTGCCCCGTTCTCATCTCACAGGGGGCGCGATGTCACGCTTGCAGATGGTTCACACCCTGGGCCGTCACGTCGATCTGGCGTGGGGCGAACAGCCGCTCTTCCGCTACGTCTACCAGCCCGATACGCCGTCCCTCGAATCGCCGCGCCCCTACTTTCACCCGCTCCATACCCTGGCCGGAGATGTGATCACCGGCTTTCGGCCCAACGATCACCGCTGGCATCACGGCCTCTCGATGACCGTCGCCTATCTCTCCGGCGAGAATTTCTGGGGCGGCGTCACCTACCAGGACGGGGGTTATGTCCAGCTCAACAACAATGGGCGGCAGCAGCACACGGCCTGGGACGCGCTGACCTGTGACGGCGAGCAGGCCGCGCTCGACGAGCGCCTGACGTGGCTCACCCACGCGGGCGAGGTATGGTTCGAGGAACAGCGGCGGATCGGCGTTTCTGCCAGCGCGATCACGGCGGACGCCTGGAGCCTGGAGCTTGGCCTGCGGCTGCGCAACGTGACCCATCAGCCGCTCGTCTTGGGATCGCCCACCACCCAGGGGCGGCCCAACGCGGGCTACGGCGGCCTGACGTGGCGCGGCGCACGCGACCTGACACGCGGCACGATCCAGATCGAGAGCGGGCTGATCGCGCACGGCGACGAGGAGCCGCTCATGGGGCAGCGCGGGCGGTGGCTGGCCTACACCGGGCGGCACGACGGCGCAGAGCGTGCCAGCACGATCATCCTGGTCGATCAGCCCGGCAACCCGCGCTATCCGAATCGCTGGTTCGTGCGCGCCAAAGAAGCTCCCTATGCCAGCTTCGCGCTGTTCTTCGACCAAACGTACACCCTGGAGCCGGGCGCTGAGCTGGCCCTCACCTACCGCCTGATCGTCGTCAGCGGCGCCCCCGACGCCATCCAGATCGAAGCGCTGATCGCCGATCCCACCTAAAAAAGCTCCGGATTCAGGATGAAATACACTGCGTAGATCACGATTGATACGACGGTGTGAAACGTGAGCGTGTTGTTGACATAGCGCCGTTCCTCGCTCGGCCCTGGCCGCATATACAGCGGGATGATGAACGGCGGCGGCAGGATCAGCAGTGTGAACAGCCCGGCCTCGAACGGTTTGCCCAGGCCCAGCAGCCCGCGAATCAGCACCGCGTTGAGCAGCAGCGCCAGCGGGATCACAATCGCCAGCCGGATGCCCGTCACCAGCGCCGCCTCGCGCATCCCGTGCCGGTCGAACCGGATGCCATAGCCGACGATGATCAGGATCAGCGGGATCGTCATATTGCTCAGGAATTCGAGCGTCGCCATGATGCCGCCGGTCCCCGCGCTGTCATACAGGAAATCGCGCGCGCCCAGCAGATTCAGCCCGATCCCGGCCAGAATCCCGATGATCACCGGCGAGGTGATGAACGCACTGAGAATCTGCCGGGGATGGGTCAGGCTGTCGCGCTTCATCAGCAGCAGCCCCAGAAACACGAACCAGATGAACAGCTCGTGCCCCAGGTCCATCAGCGCGATATAGCCGATATTCTCCAGCCCATACGCGCTGCCGAACAGGCTCACGCCCAGCATCCCATACTCGAAGCCGGTCATCAGGAACGGGAAGTATTCGCGCTGCACACTGAGCCGGCGCTTCAGCCCCCATCCCAATACCAGCATCGCCACGCAGACGCCGAAGATTGTTACGAAGATCGCGATGTATTCGGTCTTTAGCTCCAGGTTGAGGAACGAGATAAACAGCACCGCCGGCAGTGCCAGGTTGACCACGATCTTACGCAGGTCGTCTACCGTGTTTTCGGCCAGAAAACGGCTGCGGCGAATCCAGTAGCCGAGCGCGATCAAGAGGATGATCGGCACGACGCGGTTGATGATCAGAGTCGTTTGATCCATAGGGAAGCTGCCTTTGGGATGATACGCACACCACCGGGCGGTTCACATCCGCGCCCGGCGCTCGCACACCATTGTACCCAACGCGCCGCCGTGCGCTCAACCGAGGCGCTATTGGATTTCAGATTGTCAATACTTCTCTACATCACTCGCATAAAGAAAAAATATTTCTCATGATAAAATGAAAAACGTGGGGTTTCCTCGCCTCTCTCCGTCCTCCAATATAGAGAAAGAGAAATCCGATGGCCATATCACCTGTTGTGCGATCCGATCCGAGTGTCGAGGTCCAGCAAGCCGCCGAATCCTATTCTCTCGAGCAAGCCCGCGAAGAACTCATCAATACGGAAAAATGGATCAAGGCTATCCTGGCCCGTCTCGAACCTCACCTACCCACCCACCGTCCGCTCAAAGTGCTCGACGTCGGCGCAGCCCAGGGGCGCGCCCTGATCGCCCTAACGCGCCAGGGGCACGAGGCTTACGGCGTCGAGCCCTGGGCGCAGGCACGTGAAGTCGCCGCCCACTTGGCCGCCGCCGAAGGAGTCGAAATCACGCTGCGCGGCGGCACCGCTGAGAATATCCCCTATGACAACAGTTTCTTCGACCTCGTGTTGGCAACCAGCGTGATCGAGCATGTCGATGATGTCAGGCAGTCCTTCCGCGAGATCAGCCGGGTGCTCAAACCGGGGGGCCTCTTCTGGTTCAACTCGGCCAGTGCGCTGTGTCCCCGCCAGGACGAGATTACCGGGTTCCCGCTGTTCGGCTGGTATCCCGACCCACTGAAGCGCCGCATCATGAACTGGGCGAAGATCCACCGCCCCGCGCTGGTCGGGCATACCGAGCACCCCGCGATCAACTGGTGGACGCCCTGGAAGGCGCGCCGCCTGCTGCGCCGTGCTGGCTTCAGCACCATCTGGGATCGCTGGGAGCTGCGGCGGCCCTCAGAGGGAGCGAACGGCTGGCGGGCGCACGCGATCGGCATCGCCCAGCGCAACCCGATCGTCCGGCTGGCGGGGGATGTGGTCATCACCGGCTGCTCCTACGCCGCGCGCAAGGACAGCGCCCCACTCTAGCAACCACCCGATCTCAGCATGATTGCCTGTATCTATCACCGTCTCCGCACGGTGATAGATTTTTTGCGGCCCGCCGCCGCCCGCATCGTGATCGGTTGGGCGCGGCCTTCTCCCGTGCGCTATACTTCTGCATGGTCACATACACCAATAGTTTAGTTTGACACGCACCACTTGAGGAGAATATATGATGAACTATCGTGAACTGGGCCGGACCGGGTGGAAAGTTTCCGAAGTCAGCTTCGGCGCGTGGGCGATCGGCGGGGCCTGGGGCGAGGTCGATGACCGTGAATCGCTGGCCGCGCTGCACCGCGCGATCGATCTCGGCGTCAACTTCATCGACACGGCTGATGTCTACGGCGACGGGCGCAGCGAGCGGCTGATCGCCCAGGTGCGCAAAGAGCGCAGCGAGCAGATTTATGTCGCCACCAAAGCGGGCCGCCGCCTGGACCCGCA
Source organism: Chloroflexota bacterium (assembly GCA_012729765.1). Lineage (GTDB taxonomy): Bacteria > Chloroflexota > Anaerolineae > Aggregatilineales > Aggregatilineaceae > JAAYCM01. Next base: position 31,719 of record JAAYCM010000105.1, read on the forward strand.
CGTCGCGGAAGGCTATAACAGCCGCGAAACCCTGACCAGCTTCATCGAGCGCAGCCTGAAAAACCTGGATACCGACAGCCTCGACCTCGTCCAGCTTCACTGCCCGCCCACTGATGTCTACTATATGCCGGAAGTGTTCGGCACCCTGGATGACCTGGTCCAGCAGGGCAAGATTAAGCACTACGGCGTTAGCGTCGAGAAGGTCGAAGAGGCGCTCAAGGCCATCGAGTATCCGAACGTGAAGACGGTCCAGATCATTTTCAACATGTTCCGCATGCGCCCCGCCGAGCGTTTCTTCCCCGAAGCCCAGCGCCGCCAGGTCGGTATCCTGGCGCGTGTCCCGCTCGCCAGCGGGATGCTGACCGGCAAGATGACGCGCCAGACCAGCTTTTCCACCGACGATCATCGCCACTTCAACCGCTACGGCGAGTCCTTCGACCGGGGCGAAACCTTCTCCGGTGTCGATTACGAAACCGGGCTGGAAGCGGTCGAGGAGCTGAAGCAGATCAAGCCGGAAGATATGACCATGGCGCAGTTCGCGCTGCGCTGGATTCTGATGTTCGACGCCATCACCTGTGTCATTCCGGGGGCCAAGCGCCCGTCCCAGGCTGAGGACAACGTCCGGGCCGCCGAGATGCCGCCGCTCAGCGACACGGTGATGCAGCAGGTGCAGGCCGTCTACGACCGCTACATCCGCGCGCAGGTCCACCCGCGCTGGTAAGTTAGGGGGCTGCGTGGGCGACTTCGGACGCGTCCGGCACGGGCGCTCCGTCCAGCACCGCCAGCCGCAGATAGCCGGTCACCGGATCAGGATAGGAGCGGGTGTTCACGCCGTAAGCGGTCCGCAGCGGACCAGGGCTGAGCACCCGCTCCGGCGTTCCGTCGGTCAGCACGCGCCCCTCGTGCAGCAAAACCAACCGGTCGCAGAAGCGCGCCGCCAGTTCCAGATCGTGCACCGCCGCCACCGCGCCGAGTTGCCCCTGCCGGACCAGGTCGCGCACCAGTTCCAGCACACCGATCTGGTGCTGCAGGTCGAGATTGGCGGTCGGCTCGTCGAGCAGCAGCAGGCGCGGCTCCTGGGCCAGGGCGCGCGCGATCAGCACCCGCTGGCGCTCGCCGCCACTCAGCGTCCCGATCAGCCGGTCGGCCAGGGCCAGCGTCCCGGTGCGGCGCAGTGCCTCAGTCACGATCTGCCGGTCGCGCGCCGTCTCGATCTGGAAGCGTCCCAGGTGTGGGTTGCGCCCCATCAACGCGATCTGCTGCACCGTGAACGGGAAGTCGAGCGCGGTGATCTGCGGCACGTGCGCCACCTGCTGCGCGATCGCCCGCGCCGAATAGCGCGCCAACGGTCGCCCGGCCAGCGTAATCGGCCCCTGCGCGCCGCTCCACAGCCCGCCGATCACCTTGAGCAGTGTCGATTTCCCCGCGCCGTTAGGACCGATCAGCCCCACCAGTTCGCCCGCCGCCACCGAGAATGTGATCCCGCACAGGATCGCCTGCCCGTCGCGGCTGTAGCTGATCGGCCCGGCGTGCAGCAGGGGCGCATCCGGCGCGCGGTAGCCGTTATTCCGTGTCTGCTTCATCGTCCACTTCCTCAAACGCATCGGGATACAGCGCGCGGGCCACGTCCTCGACGCCCAGCACGATATACTGGCTGACATTGGTCATGTGTGCGTCCACGATTGGGATCACGCGCCCGGCCTGCACGGCGCGCAGCGTACGAAACGCCTCGTTTGCCTCGAACACCGCCGCCGGATCGTCCTCACCGGAGAACCACCCGCCAAGCAGGATCACGTCGGGATCGGCGCTCAGCACAAATTCGGCGTTAACCAGCGGATACGGCCCCAGGTCCGCCTCAGCAGCGACGTTGATTCCGCCCGCCAGCGTGATGATCTCATCGACTGTGCTGCCCGGCCCATAGGTGATCCCGCCCGGCTCATAGTAGAGCACACGTACCGGCGCTTCATCGGCCACCGCCGCGCGGACCGCTTCCAACCGTGCGTCCATCTCCGCGATCATCTCCGCCGCGCGCGCCTCTTCACCGGTCGCTTCGCCCAGCAGCCGGATATTGGCCCGAATCTCGTCCAGCGTGTTGAACTCGACCAGCACAAAGACCGGCACGTCCGCATCGAGCAGTTGATCGAGCGCCGCCGGGTTGCTGTAAGCGGCCAGGATCACGAGATCGGCTTCCAGGCTGATCAGGTACTCCAGGCTGCCGGACAGGTCGGTGTAGGGAATCCCTTCAAGCTGCCCGGCGATATTGCTGATGGCCGGGTCATCGGCGAAATACGTCACGCCCAGCAGCCGCTCCGGCCCGATCAGCTCCAGCAGAATCTCGTCCGATCCGAGCGTGGCCGAGGCGATGCGCTGCGGCGGCGTCTCGATCAGCACCTCGCGCCCCAGCCCATCGATCACCGTGCGCGGGAAGTCTGCCGCGCGGCCCTCGCCGCAGATCGTCTCGAACGGAATCGTGGGCGGCGGGGCGGCGTTGGGATCGGCGCTGTCGCGCCACCACCAGCCCTCGACATCGCCGCTGCTTACCGCCGTGCGCTCGGCCCCGATCGGGCTGTACTGCCACGCACCGCCGCTGAGCCGGAAGTATGACCAGTAGGCGCACGATTCACCGCCCATGCACTGGCAGAAGCAGTGCTCGCCGGGCGGGGTGCAGCCGGTCGCCCCGATGCGGCAGAAGGTCGTGCCCATCGAGCCGCGCTCGCTGAGAATCTCCAGGCCGGTCGCCGCGAGCGCGTCCGCGCCGGTTGGCTCGTCATCGGGCAGCGCCACACAAAATGTCTGCGGCTGGCCGTCCGCGCCCTGGATCACCACACCGACCCGGATCGCGTCATCGTCCTGGGCCTGCGCCGCCCCACTCCACAGCAGCGCCGCGCCGAAAACCGCGACTAACAGGGGGATAATTCGCCGTGTACACATAATCGCCTTCCTCAAAAAACCGCGATCCGGCGGCGGTTGCGCCACAGCAGCAGCAAGAAGAACGGCCCGCCGACCAGCGCCGTAACCGTCCCGACCGGCAGCAGCTCCGGCGCGATCACCGTGCGGGCGACCGCATCAGCCAGCACCAGGAACGCCGCGCCCCCCAGCAGGCTCGCCGGGAGCAGCACACGGTGATCCGGCCCGATAATCAGCCGCAAAATATGCGGCACGATCAGCCCGACGAAGCTGATCGACCCGGCCACGCTGACCGCCGACGCCGTGAGCAGACTCGCCAGCGCCAGCACGATCAACCGGGTGCGGGCGACATTGACGCCCAACGCCTGCGCGCTCTCCTCACCGATCAACAGCAGGTTAAGATCGCGACTGTAGAGCAGGATCAGGCCCGCCGCCGCGAGAATCGGCCACTGGATCACGCGGAAATAATCCCAGCCGCGCCCTTCCAGGCTGCCCACCAGCCACGTGAGCACGGTGCGCATCGCGTTGAAATCCGCCGTGCGCAGCAGCAGCACCGAGGTCAGCGCACCCAACACCGCGTTGAGCGCGATCCCGGCCAGCAGCAGCGCCGCCAGGTTGGTCCGCCCGCGCTGGAGCGACAACACATATACCGCCAGCGCAGCCAGCATCGCGCCGATGAAGGCGGCGACCGGCACCCGCCACAGCGCCGCGCCAAGCGGCCCCGCGCCAAACAGCCACGCGCTGCCCAACGAAGCGGCCTGCGTCACGGCCAGCACCACGCCCAGGGACGCGCCCGCGCTCACACCGATCACGCCCGGATCGGCGAGCGGGTTGCGGAACAGGCCCTGCATCGCCGCCCCCGCGCACGCCAGCGCCGCCCCGACCAGCGCCGCGACCATCAGCCCCGGCAGGCGCACCAGCGTCACGATCCGATACGTGGCCGAGGATGCATCCACCCCGCGATCCGCGCCCGCGTATTGCAGCAGCGCGTCGGCCACATCGCCGTAAGGGATACGCGTCGGGCCGGTGGCCGCGCCATACGTCAGGGCGGCGAACAGCAGCCCCAGCAGCGCCCCGCAGATGATCAGCAGGCGCGGCACAACACCCAGCCCTGCCAGCAAAAACGCCGGGCGCGGGCGCGAAGCGGAATCGGAAGGAGAAAGCACGGCGCTGCTCATACGTCCTGTCGGTGTGACGTGGCATCAGGGGGCGAATCAGAAACCCGGCCTGTTTCCTGACCGGGTTGGAGATGTCGTGCAGACTGGGCCGCCAGCGGCGCGCCTCAGGCTCGATCCAACCCTGCTCCACGAAGGTCGAAATTCGTGCTCAATCGGGGCGGGCGACCGGGCTTGCCGGCGCAGAACGCGGCCAGCTTACCGTTGCGGGTCAGCGCAGGACTTTCACCTGCTTCGCCATCACAACTTAAGTGTGACGCTTCGCCATCCGGGGCAAAAGCACCACCGACTGTACTGCCTATTGTAATCTAAATCTGTGTAATTCGCTCAAAATCCTGTTTGGGCGCTGCACGACGGCAAGTATCGCGTTTATAATTAATCTACACTTAATAATGCAAGTTTTTGATGCCTCTACCCGACCTAGCATCGTCTTGGAGATACCGCTCATGTTAGTACGCGATCGAATGACCGAAAAACCTATCACCGCCCTTCCCGAAACGACCCACCGGCAGGCAGTCGAGATCATGCGTGAGAACAATATCCACCACCTGCCGATTATGGACCGCAACGGCAAGCTGGTCGGCATCGTCGTCGAAGAAGATCTGCTGCGCGCCCAGCCCTCACCTGCCACGACGCTCAGCATCTACGAGATTCACAGCCTGCTCTCGCGCTTGCAGCTCAAGCAGATCATGCAGCATCCCGTCCAGACCGTCGCCGGCGACTGCCCGCTCGAAGAAGCCGCGCGGCTGATGTACAACCAGAATATCGGCTGCCTGCCCGTCATGGAAGACAACGAGCTTGTGGGCATCATCACCGACACCGACATCTTCCAGGCGTTTATGGGACTGTTGGGCGGCGGGCAGGAAGGCGCGCGTTTTACCCTGCGCCTGGCCGACAAGCCGGGGATGCTGGCCCAGGTCGCCAAGGCCGTCGCGGACGCGGGCGGCAATATCATCAGCGCGACCGCCTGGCGCAGCACCAGCCATGAAGATGCTTACATCACGATCAAAGAGCGCGGCGCAGTCTTTAGCCAGCTCATGGAGGCGCTCCAGAACCTTGATGTCGAGATTGTGGATGCGCGCGAGCGGGTTGACTGCCCTAGCCAGAAGTTCGGTTCATAGCGTCCAGGCCCGGCCCCTGCGCCGGTTGCCATAGCGGGCACCGCCCGGCAGTTGATCGCCTGCCGGGCAGCCGCCTCTCCCCCTACGCCCGGCTAAAACACCGTACAATTAGACTATGGTCAAACGATTCTTTTTCTCTCTGATCCTGCCGGTGCTGCTATTTGTGCTGACCGGCTGCCGGATCAATATCGACGCGCCGCAAACGCCGACCGTCATAATCTCGCCGACGATGGATGCGACCGCGATCGCCCGCCTGGCGTCCCCAACGCCCGCGCCCACCCGCACGCCGACGATCACGCCCAGCCCCACATCGACTGCCACCGCGACCGCAACCGCCACCGATGCGCCCAGTGCGACGCCGACCCAATCCCCAACCGCGACCTTGACCGCGACGGCCAGCACCACCGCTACGCCGACGCCAACCGCGTCGGTGACGGCCACAGCCACGCCAACAACAACCGCTTCGGTGACGGCCACAGCCACACAGACCGCCACCCCGACCGTTACGGCCTCGTCTACACCCACGGCGACCCATACTGCCGCGCCGACGAGCACGCCGACGAGCACACTAACACCCTCGCCCCGGCCCAGCGCGACTCATACGCCGCTGCCAACCGCTACGCGAACTCTGCGTCCCACCGCCACTGCCACGGCGACCGCCTCATTGACGGTGACGCCCGCCTCCACCGCCACCCGGACACCACAGCCGACCCTCGCGCGACCCGCCACCGCAACCCCTTCGCGCACACCGACGCGCACACCGACGCGCACCGTGATCCCGACCCTGCCGCCGACCGTCACCCTGGCCCCAACGCTGACTCCCGCCCCGACGCTCGCGCCGCAGCAGATCCCGACTGCCACGCCGCCGCCCACCCCGACGCCGTTCGTCACACCGAGCATAACTCCCTTTCCGACCGCAACGCCGGAAGCCAGCACGCCGATCATCTCCGGCCCGATCCCGACGCCCACGCCGCTCAACCTGGGGCCGACTCTAACTGCGCCGCCCGCCGGTGAAGGTCAGCCGGGGCCGGGACCCGGCGTAACCATCGTGCCCGGCGATCCCGTAACCGGCGGGGCCGGGGCGACCGCGCCGGGGCCGGTGGGTCCCAGCGGCCCGCCGCTGCCCGATCAGGAAGCGGTTATCGTCAGCTATGCCGGGCAGATCGTGCCGCTGCTGACGCTCAGCGGCCAGCCCGCGCCCGACGCACCGATCCAGGGGCAGGTCTTCGATGTGAATCCGGCCACCGGCGAAATCGCGCATGTCGATGCGAATCGCAACGTGAGCATCGCGGGCCGACCTATGATCATTTCGCCATCCAGCGAGTTTGGTCCCAACGAGAATGTGTCCTTCCGCGAGCTGTTCTGGTCACCCAACGGGCACCGGCTGGCGATCATCGTGGACGACGCGGGGGATAACACGGTGACGGATGCCGGGGTGTGGATTTACGAGCCTGTTCCCGGCGACAAGGGGCTGTCCTGGCAGGTCTTTCGCGCCGGCACACCCACCAACGCGCCTCAGCTCCACGAACAGCGCACGCCGGTCGGGGTGCAGTGGTCGCGGGACAGCACGCGCCTGATCATCAAAGTCTATACCCCTCGTGGCTACACCAACGTGATCACGCCCGCCACCAACCCGGCCAACAACGTGATCGTGTCGATCCCATTTGACGAGTTCGAGGACGCGACCTGGGCCGACGACGGCGTCTCGGTGATCGTCAGCGGCCGCCGGAACTGGAACGAGCCAACGGTCGTGGGGAAGCTGGACGAGAACGGCCTCGTCTACACCGAGTTTCTGAATGAGACGGCGCGGGGCATCGCGGCGCACGCGGCCATCGAATACGCGCCAGGGCGGATCGCGTTTATCGGCAGTGCGTCGCCGGGCACGCTCACGCTCTACACAATGGATGCCCGACCGGGTGCGCCGCCGGCTCCCGCCCCGGTGACGATCCCTGGCACAGTTCAGCAGGTCGAGTGGCGCGCTGACCGGCAGGCCGCGCTGGTCACGGTCGTGTCTCCCACGAATGAGCGCCGCCTGTGGATCGTGCGCATCGATGGCACCGCCCAGGATGTCACCCCGCCGCCCGGCGCACCGTTCGCCGCCCACTGGCGCTAAGACACGCGGAATTGAAAACGCCCCGGCCTGTGACCGGGGCGTCTGATTCGGTGGGAACGGCTACCAGTTCTTCTCGCCGCTGTAGTAGTAGACATGCTGGCAGCTTGGCTCGCTGTCCAGGGTCAGGGTTTGGGTCATGGTCAGCGTCGAATCGCTGGTGAACTGCAACACCATCTCGACCGTGCCGGTATCAAGCGCGTTGCGTCCGCTGTAGGTATAGACGTTGGATTGCAGCGGCTCCAACATATACGGCGTGGCTTCCATCCCCTTCCACTGGATGCCGGTCGGGGCCGGGGCGATCGCCGCCAGGTGGTCGCAGAAATTGAGCGCGGGCGCGCCGGAGCATTCGCCGGTCATATGGTCTTCACCGGGGACCATCTGCCAGACGGTGTTGGCCGCCGGTGTGAAATCTACCCCGCTGGCCGCGCCATCTGCCGGGGGCCGGCTCACCGGGTCGGAGGCCGCATTGGGCAAAACGCCTTCCTCACACGCGCCGAACGTGCGCACCTGATCCTGCGCAACCCACGCCGGGCCGCTGGCCGTACTAAGCTGCCACCACAGCGCGCCATCGGCGGCGGTGGCCTCTCCCGTCACGAGATAGCTCTGCTCCGGGCTGATCGGGCCAAACGCGGGTTCGTTCGTGCCCGCGAACTCATAGAGCGTCACATCCGCAGCACTCTCGATCACGCCCACCCGGCACGATGGCGCATCCGGCAGCAGTTCCGCCGGGGCATAGGCGATCGCCGCGAACGGGAAGCCCTGCATCAGGGCCGGCGGCTCGCTGCCCACCACTTCATCGGTGCCCGGCAGCACAATAGATACCGCGCTGCCCGCCGGTACCTCGACGCTTGCCGCCTGCACCGTCACGATGGCCGCGCCGTCGAGCGTCAGCACATCCAGCGGCGTATCCGGCACGGCGCGCACCAGCACGGTCGCCGCCGCCAGATCGAGCGCCACGCCGTTGACGATCACGCGCGCGGGCTGCTCACCGGCA
>JAAYCM010000106.1 GCA_012729765.1 Chloroflexota bacterium
ACCTGATAATCGGCCATCGTGGCGTCCTGAGTTCGTAGGTATCTGCCGATACTGAGGATTATGCACCACATTTTTTCAAACGACCATTTTTCTAATAGCATAAGAAATACAGACAAAAGTCACATTGAGCGCGCACGGCCACCCCGCTGGCTGTGGCATGGAGCGCTCATCGCCGCTGTGCTGGTGGGCGTCGGGGCTCTGCTCGCAGCCGCCGCGATCGCACTGGGAGCCGCCGATCCGCCGCGCGCCGAACATTCTGTGTGGGAGTCGGACGCCTGGCCCGCGCAGGAAACCGTGACCCTCGCGCCCCGCGAAACGGGCTGGGCCGAAGCGCCCGTTCCCATACCCTCTGGCGCCACCTTTACCCTCAGCGTGCGCGCGCGGCTGGCAGGCGACGCCGATCCCGGCGCGGCGTGGGGCGTGTGGATCGAAGCGGCGGACGGCGCGCGGATCGTCTACGCGCACAGCGGCGAAGGCTACACCACCACGCGCCACTGCCCGCCCGAGACGCTTCCTACCGCGCTCGAAGACTGCCCTGCCCTGCGCGCCGAGTGGCGGTGGACGGCGTATCCTCGCGTCCGGCCGCCCGGCGAGTCGAATCACGTCGCGCTGCACCGCGAGCGGCCCGGCCACGTCCGGCTGTGGCTCAATGGCGAGCGTCTCGGCATCACGGCGCTCGATCCGGCGGGCGCGTGGGGTGTGTGGTGGCGCGGCGGCCGCGACAACCCATCCGCGCTCAACTGGGAACGCGCCGCGCTGTACCAGGACTGATCGAACGGTGCCCGCGTCGGTTCCCTTTTCCGAAACCGACCGCTCTGGCCTTTCGCTAACCGCTAACTGCTGATTTCCAATTGCTTTCACGCTTTCTCGTTGCTACTGTTAACTCTATGAACCGTGCTCTTTCTCTGCGGCGCCTGCTGGCGCTGGTGTTGTTGATGATCTGGCTGGCCGCAGCGCTTGGACCGGCTCGCGCCGACGAGACGCGGCGGCGCCTGCGCGTGCCGATTCTGATGTATCACTACATCAGCACACCGCCCGACGACGCCGACCGCTATCGACGCGATCTGTCGGTCAGCCCGGAGCAGTTTGAGGCGCAGCTCCGCTGGCTGCGCGACAACGGCTACACCGCCATTTCGCTCGAAGACGTGGCGCGCGCGCTGAGCGCCGGGACACCCCTGCCAGAGCGCCCCGTCGTGCTGACCTTCGATGACGGCTACGACGATGCCTACCGCAACGCCTTTCCGCTGCTGCAAAAGCATGCCATGACTGGCACCTTCTTCGTGGTGACCGAGTGGATCGACGAGGGGCGCGCGGGCTATCTGACGTGGGATCAGGCGCGCGAAATGGCCGCCGCCGGGATGTCGATCCAGAGCCACAGCCGCACACACCCCGACCTCAGCCGGGGCTGCGATTACGATTGCCTGGTCTACCAGATGCTCGGCAGCGTGCAGACGATCGAAGCGGAGATCGGCATCCGCCCGCGCGTGTTCTGCTATCCGGCGGGCCGCTACAACCGCGAGGTGATGACGGTGTTGGAGCATGTCGGCATCATCGCGGCGGTGACCACCCAGGGCGGCACGCTGCACGTCAGCGAGCGACCACTACAGCTTCATCGCGTGCGCGTTCGCGGTACGACCGATCTCGGAGATTTCGCGTGGATGGTACGCGACTGGCGCGGCTAGAGAAACACCGCGCCAGTCGGACAGGCGGCAGGCAGACGCCGGTAGGGTAAGCGGGGGGAGCGCCTGCCCGCCGCCTGGGATGCAGGCCTCAGAGGTTTACCGGCGGTTGCCGAACATGCCGGTCAGCATCGCCACACCGATTGCGATCATCAGCAGCGGCCACATGCTCCACCAGTTCAGCGAGCCAAGCAGCCCCAGCCCCACCAGGACGCCCGCCGCGATCCAGCGGTTGCGGATAACCGGTGTCACCACTCGGCCGTTCCGCTCGTAACGCTGCCATGTGTCGTACGCGAGCCAGCCCGCCAGGATCAGCAGCAGCCAGGCCCACATGTTCAGGTCGATCAGCCACAGCACGCCCAGGCCGATGAGGACAGCGCCCGCCGTCGCACGGTTGCGCGCCTGGTCGATCCACACTCGCCCGGCCGCGTCATACTGGCGCCAGCCGTCGAAGAACAGCCAGCCGCCCAGGCCGAGCAGAAGGAAGTTCCAAAGCTCAAAGTCGAGCCCGAACCAGCCGTCGATCACGATCAGCACGGCCACCGCGATCAGGCCCAGCCCGGCGAGCGCCGGCCAGTTGCGCTCCTCAATCAGCTCGCGCACGTTGATGCCCGGCACGC
>JAAYCM010000107.1 GCA_012729765.1 Chloroflexota bacterium
AACTTCCCCAAGTTGAGCACTAGCCGCCAGAATCAGGATGTGGGCACCTATGGCGCGTCGTCCTACATTCCGCGCCCGGTACAGGAAGATTACAGCGCGGGGTACGTGGCGCCAGCCGGTCAGGAAGACTACAGCGCCGGTTATGCTCCCGCCGGCGGCGGGGGCTACAGCGCACCCTACAGCGCGCAGAGCCAGCCCGTCAATCCGGCGAGCGCCGGGTATAGCGCGGGCTACAGCGGGCAGGTCCAGCCCGCCACTCAGGCCGGCGCAGCCTACAATGCGGGCTACAGCGCGCAGAGCCAGCCCGTCAATCCGGCGAGCGCCGGGTATAACGCGGGCTACAGCGCGCAGAGCCAACCCGTCAATCCGGCCGGGCCCGCCTACAATGCGGGCTACAGCGGCCAGAGCCAGCCCATCGATCCGGCGAGCGCGGGGTATGCTCCCGCCGGCAGCGAGGGTTACGCCCCCGGCTACAGCGGGCAGGTCCAGCCCCCTGCCCAGCAGGTGCCTCCGGCCCAGGTGCCGCCCGTTCCGCAAGGCTACGACCCGGTCTGGAACAATCCAGCCGTAGCGCAGCCGGCGGCCCGGCCTGGCCAGCGTGGATCAGTCGCGCGCCAGCGGCGGACCGCCCGCCCGGTCGAAGAGCCGTCGGACCTGGAGTCGCGCGTCGAGGACATCATCCGGCGCAGCCGCGAGCACCGCGACGTCGACAATCTGCCCTATTAAGCTGGCGATCACACTCCGGGGAGGGGCGCCCAGCGCGGGCAATCAGAACAGGCGCAGCCCAGCAGACACGGCTAACAGCCCGTAGATGGCTGCCACGACCAGCCGCACTGTCCGCGCGCCGAAGCGTTGAACGATGGTCTGCATCCGGTTTTCATCAAAGAAATACTTCACCCCGAGCAGCGTCCCAGCACACCCCACCAGCCCGCCGACAAAGATGATCACATCGAGCAGCACGCCAAAATCCATCACCAGCCCCCATTCAGACGACCGGCGGCCAGCGCCGCCGGTCGCACGCTCTTAGCAGAGACTCAGCCGGCCTGCTCGATCAAGGAGAAGAATTCCTGCCACTCTTCGGGCGAGAAGTAGAGCGAGCCCCAGTCGAGCTCGACCTCGATGCTCGGTTCGTCCTCGCTGTCTTCCATCTCAGGATTGCGGCCTGCTTCGAAGATCTGGTCGATGAAGTCTTCCCACTCTTCACCGAAGAAATGGACCGTCACCGGCCCCAGTTCGACGTGATAGGTGGTCTCGCCGTCGGGTTCCTCCGCCGACCAGACGACATAATTCTCGGTTTCAGCAAGCGTCTCTACAGGAATCTCCGGCAGATCGTTATCGTTGTCGTTCATCAGGCAGGTTTCTCCTTGTTGCGGATTCAGGTTCGTGCTATTCATTGTCCTCTGCACTGTCGAAATTGTCCAGCGCGCGCAGCACCTCGGCCAGTGCCTGCAGCGACGCGCCGCTGTGCGCTTGCTCGTCCAGATCGGGCACATGAAAGCGCCGTTCGAGCATGTTGTCTTCGAAGCCGGGCGAGCCGAACACCTCCGCCAGCCGGCCCGCGATGTGCCCCCGGCGCCCGGTATCCCACGCGATAGCCAGCTTGGTCCAATACATGCGGTAACCCGTCGTGATCCGCTCCTCGCTGAGCGGCTCAGGGGGCTGGCGCTCCGGTGGGGGAGCATCGTTCATCATGCGGCGCCAGAAATCCACGGGAAAGCCTCCTGGTGTGTTCAAACCGCGTCGGGTGGGTCAGACGCAGTGGTCCGGTTAGGGGGTGGCGGGCCGCGGCGTTAGCGCGCCCACTCGGAGACGTCGGCTCGCTGATCGTCCGGCTCCGCCGGCACGATCTCGCTGGCGATCGGGTCGTTGCCATCCTCCGGCAGAAGCGGGAAGCGCTTGCTCAGCCAGGCGCGCATCACGCGGTAGACCAGGCTGTTTTGCTGGGCCGGACCGGTGGGCA
>JAAYCM010000108.1 GCA_012729765.1 Chloroflexota bacterium
AGCCGCGCCACACCTGCCCGTCCCAATATTCCCACAGGATGCTGAGATGCTCGCTGCTGGGCGTGACCAGCTCCAGCTCGACATCGAGGCTGGCCGCGCCGGAGAGCGCCAGCAGGGTATCGTGCGCGATGTAGAGCGTGTGCGGCGTGTTTTCGAGATACTTCTTGCGCCAGGGCTGGAACGGCAACCCCTCAGCGTGCGCGGCGCTGTGATCGATGTACTGGTCGCGGCCCGGCCACAGGCTGACCACCTCGACCAGTTGCGCGGCCATCAGTCCGGCGGCCTGCTCCGTCTCGAACACGATCTGCTGCGGGCTGTCGGGCGGCGGCGGGGCAGCCAGGCGCGTCCCTTGCGGCGCGCGGGTGTCGGCGGCCTGCCCGGCCATCTGGAACACGATCGGCGCGCGGGCTGCCTGCGCCGGAGTCAGTTGGATGCCCAGCAGGTCCAGAAACGCAAGCTTATTTTTCTCTGGGGCCTGGTTGAGCCGCTGGAGAATGTGCTCGGCGTAGCGCGCCGCGATCCACAGCAGGGCCGCGTCGGGACCCTGATCGGGCGGCAGCCAGTCGGGCGTATAGCCGGGACGCCGTGCGAGCAGCGCCGCGACAAGCTGGGCGGCGTGGCGCTCATCCAAAACCGGGGACTTCACGGCTGCGCTCCTTCTTTCAGATAGAACGGGTAGACCAGGTTGAAGGGGTTATTGGTCGCCCGCACGCGGTAATGCACGTCGATCAGTACCAGGCTGCGCTGCACCCGGTCCGCCGTGACGCGCACGTCGAGCACGTCGATCCGCGGCTCCCAGTCGATCAGCGCGTCGCGCACCCGCTGGCCGATGCGGGCCAGGGTGGTCGCGTTGAGCGGCTCGAACAGGAAATCGTTCAGACCGGCGGCGAAGTCGGGCCGCATGACGCGCTCGCCGGGGTTCGTGCCCAGGATGATCCGGATCGACTGCCGGATGTCTTCCTCATAGGCGACCAGGCTGGCCGTGCCGTCTGGCTCGATCGCGGGGGGGAAGGCCCAGCCTACGCCCAGGAATGCTTTTTCCGCGTTGGTCCCGCTGCCGTTGGTCATCGCGTTATCCCCCGATCAAAACGGTCAACATGCCGAGGATGATCGGCGCGCCGCAGCCGGACTTATCCCCTACGCGCAGCGCGGGCCGCCCGCCGATCAGCACGGTTGCGCTGCCGGGCGGGAAGGGTGACGGGGGGTGCGGCCCGGCAGGGGTGGGCATCGAGCAGGTGTGCGTGTCGCCTGCGACGGCGGCTGGCTGCCCGCCGATCAGCACCGTCGCCACCCCCGGCCCGGTCACAACGCCGGGATGGGCGGTTGGATCGCCTACACGTGCGGCTGGTGGCATGGCGTTCTCTCCTGGCTCGCGCTCACGAGTTGATCTTCACCAGCGATCCGGCGACGGTCGTATTGCCGGTCGAGGTGACGTTGGTTGCGGTCGTGCTGCTGATGCTGACGGTCGGCGCGCTGATGTTGACCGCCGTCGTGCCCACGATGTTGACATTTGTGCCGGTGATGGTGACGCCATCTTTCGACAGGTTGATGACCGTACTGTCGGTAGTAATCTGAATACCGGCGGTAGACATCAGGATCGTCTGCCGCGTCGGGGTCTGGATCATGATCGTGGACGCGCCCGGCAGATCGGTGAACATGATCTGGTTGCCCTGCGGCGTCTTGATCATCCGCACCTGCGCGACCGGCGAAGGCAAAGGCGGGGGCGTCTTGGCGTTCCACAGGCAGCCGATCACATAGGGTGCATTCACATCGCCATGCTCAAAGGCGATCAGCACCTCATCATCCATACCGGGGATGAAGTAGGTGCCATACATCTTGCCCGTCATCGGCACGGCGACGCGCGCCCAGGGGCTGAGGTCCAGGCTGTCGATGAACGGCAGCTTGACCTGCACCCGGCCCAGCATCATCGGGTCGAGCACGTTGATTACGGTGCCCACCGTCACGCCGTAGAACTTTTCATCCATCTCCTCGATGGAGTCGGATACCCAGTCAAATGCAGCTTCGATCATGGGATAATGTCTCTCCTGGCTCCGAAGTTCACGTGATAACCGCTGCTGTCGATGGTGTGGGTGGCGCTGGTGACACGATAGTTACCGCTGAAGTCCGGCCCCAATCCTTCCAGCCGGATCACGGCTCCGGCCCGGATGCGCGGATCGCCCAGCGCCGACCCCTGCCCGGTCAGCCGGTTGTTGAGCTTGGCGCGCAGCTCGTGGGCCAGTTCCAGGGCGCTGTTGACGATATCGACCGGGCTGGTGATCGGCTTATCGATCCGGGTGAATACCGGGCCGAGCAGCGTCTTGGCCGCCGAAGCCGCCGCACCCGGCACGACCGAGATCCCCAGGCTTTCGCGGTCGAAGTCCCAGAAGGCCGTCACCAGGAAGTCAAGCGGAATCTCGCGCAGGGTGAAGCGTGCTCCAACACCCGCCACCTGGCCGATCAGGCTGATCTCCGGCGAAAAGTCGAGCAGGCCGCCGCCCCAGGGCAGCGTCAGGCGTGGCTCGTACTCCTTGAGGAAGCGCGAGAGATAGAGCACATCGCCATCGACCCAGAAATCCGCGTCATAGGTTTTGGCGATCTCTTGCAGCAGCTCCAGATCGCTCTGGCCTTTCTGCTTGCGCCCGGTTCCCTTGAAGATCGCGTTCAGCACGGCCATCCCGGTCGAGATCGCCATCACCGCCGGATCGATGAACGGGATCAGCAGGTTCTCGGCGCTGAGGATGGCCGCGATCAGCGCGTCCGGCAGAAAGTCGAAGCCGCGTGCGTATTTGCCCTGCATCAGCCGGCTCAGATAGTCGTGCGCGACCAGCGTCATCGTCGGCATCCCGCCGTTGGGGAAGCTGACCTGCACGCCGGTGATGTCGCCCTTGAACATCCGCTCAATGCCGCCGGTATAGCCCACGTCCAGCTCAAGCTTGTTGCCCATATCGAACAGGCCTGTCGGCACGACACTGCCCACCTGGAACGGGCCGACGGTCAGCGCGGTGGGGAAGGGGCGAAAGCCCAGCCCGCGAATATGCTCCTGCAAGAAGCGCAGATCGGGATTCGCCAGCGCGATCTCGACCCGGTCGGCGGCTCCCATCCCATCCTGGTAGCGGATGCTGGTGATGCAGCCGCGCAGCGCCGGGGGGATGTCCTGCCCGTTGATCAGCAGGCGATAGTCGGGCACGTAGGTCGAGAATTGGGCCATCAGCGCATCACCTCGCCACTCTCTGGATCGGTGAATGGCAGGCGCGGGATCAAAAGCTGCTGCCCGACCGCGATCTGGCGCGGGTCGTCGATGCCATTGGCGATGGCGATGGGCCGCCACAGCGCGGGATTCTCGTAGAACTGGTACGCGATGCTGCTCAACGTCTGGCCCTGCAAGACCTGGTGCACCTTGCTGTAATCGGCGGTCTGCCGGTTGGTTTCTTTGGCCTCGCGCTCCGGGTCGAGATACTCGTTGAAGGTGACGTTCAGCCGCGCCCGGACCGGCACGCCGCTCGGCAAAAACATGATGAAGCGCTGCGTCATGCGCGCCAGCACACAGGTAAAGGTCAGCGTCCCCCACGCGAACTCCAGGATCGGCGGGGCGTGCGTGTCCGAGTCGATCTCCATGAAGCGGAACAGCTTGGCGATCTCTTCGCGCACGTCGGAGCCTTGCTCGTAGGTATCGACCAGCAGCTCCATTTCGAGCGTTTGCAGGTTGCCGCTGACGAATTGCAGCACCGGGCCGCGCAGGCCGGGGATGCCGGTCTGAGCGTAGTTCATATCCTTCGCCAGCGTGTATTCGCCGGGGTTGATCAGCACGATCACCGGGTCCCCCGGCGGGTGAATCGGCGTCAGCCGCGCTTTTTCGAGCGCCATCGTTACCGTCTCCCGTGCCGCTCGCGGTGGGCCGCAAGCCGGCGATCAATCGTCTGAAGCACGCGGTCGGCCAGCACATTGATTTCAGCCGGGTTCAGCGTTTGGGCTGCCGGCATGGAACGGTGCAGGAAGTCCGGTTGAGCCGGTTCGGCACGTCGCGCGGCGCTGCTGGCCGTTACCGGCGCGGGATTCTCGGCCAGCGTGACCGCGACCGCCCCCCGCCGGAACACGCGCCGCACCGGCTGGACGGCCATCGTCTGCACGACCGGAGGCGGGGGGCTGATCATCTCCGGCCCGGCGGAACGCGCCCGGCTCAGGTGTTCCGGCCCGGCCCCGGACCCGCTGCGGCCCGGCGGCTGATCGGCGCGTCCCAGCGGGATCACGCCCGGCTGCTCGCGCACTTCCAGGCGGCGCAGCAGCAGCTCAGCGCGCCGGTACTCCGGCCTGTGGATCGTTCCATCCGCCGTGAGCCAGCGCAGGTGCATGATCGTGTTCATGCCGGGCAGCCGTGCCAGCGCGCGCACCACCGGCGCGATCGCCGGGGCGGGAGCGCGCTCTGGTGGCGGTGTTGGCGGGCCGGGCGTCTCGATCCGCTGGAGCGTGCGCAGCAGGTCGCGGGCGGCGCGGCCCGTCGCCAGGTAGGACAGGTTGATCTGCGGCTGCCAGTAGAGCGGATACGTTATCCCGCCGACGCGCATCTGCCGCCAGACCAGCCCCAGCCCGCCCCAGACACCCTGCCGCCCGGCGTAGCGCCGCAGCACGTCCTGCGCGAAGGCGGCGCACGCTGGCAGCCGGATCGCACGCAGACCGGGAGTCCGGGCGCTGACCCGGATATCGCCGCGTGCTGCCGTGCGGAGTGTGATCGGTTGGCCCTGCATGGCGTTCAGTCCTCGTTCATCCGCTGGTTGATGGTTGAGATCTCGCTCACCCATCGCCGCCGGTCGGCGTGCTCCATCTGCAAAATCTCGTGCTGTGACCAGTGAAAGTGATAGGCGATAAAAGCTACCTCCTCGAGCAGGTGGTCGAGGGGGTAGCTGATTACCCCCCCAACACGGGCTGTTCCACCTCGAATCGGTGCTGGCATTCCGGGCAGGTCACGACGTGATGGCCGGTGCCGGTGCCGTTGATCTGGTTGTACAGGTCTTGCAGATAGGCGAGATCGGCGGCGAACAGGTTCTCGATCACCTGCGGCGTCACCATGTCCAGCGACCCCAGCCGCGTTACCACGCGCGCCAGCAGGATCACGACCAGGTAGGCCGGGTTCTTCTGGACGCGGTGATCCTTGAGCGGTGCGATCTCGTCCAGCGCCGTCGCCAGGCGCATCACGCCCTGGGTGTGGACATTGCCGTCGGCATCGACATAGCCGCGCGGCAGCTCGAACTCATACTCGGTTTGCAGCATGGTTTAGATCGCCCTCCGGATGCCCTCGTGCGCCAGCTCCAGCGTCTCGATCGCCACGTCGCTCGTCTCGGCGTTGAAGGTCGGGCCGGTGTACTTGGTCGGCCAGGCGTCGAAGAAGTTGTAGCGCGCAACCTCGGTGCCTGTGCGGTCGAGGATGATGATCGAGCCGTTCTTGCGCACGACCCGCCCCTCGGCGGCGTCCAGAATCCACTGGTACAGCTCCACGTCGTCGGTCATGCCGCGCTTGAGCACGATATTGGCGTACTGCGTCATGCCGGGCAGCTTGCGCACGCGCGTGATATCCCCGCCCTCGCGGTGATCAATCGGCTCGATTGTGATCTCGATCCCGCCGCTGACCTCCTGAAAGGCGGCGCGGGTGATGCCGTCGATCTCGACCAGGAAATTGAAACTGACAAAGGGGTCGATCCTTGCTCCGGTTGCCATGTGGTTCTCCCTCCCTGTGTGGGCTTATTCTTCGACGCTCGGTCCACCCGGTTCCTGGATGACGCGGAACACGATGAATTCGGCGGGCGGCGCGGGATAGACTCTGACCTCGATCACAAGCTGCCCCAGCGCGACGGTTTCCGGCGGGTTCAGCTCCTCGTCGATGCGCACCTCGAAGCCTTCGTCGGGTGCGGTACCGACCAGCGCGCCATCGTTCCAGACGCGCGTCAAAAAGCCGGTGATCTGCCGCTTGAGCTTTTCCCACAGCGGCTTGGCGTTCGGCTCGAACACGGCGAATTGGGTGCCCTCTTGCAGCGACTCCTCGATATACAGCAGCAGCCGCCGCACATTGACATAGCGCCACTGTGTGCTGGTCGAGATCGTTCGCGCGCCCCACACCACCACGCCGCGCCCGCGAAAGACGCGCAGCACGTTGATACCCTGCTCGTTGAGCGGCCCCTGCTCGTCGTCGGCAAGCTGCCGCTCGACGCTCAGCACGCCGCGAAGCTGCTCGTTGGCGGGGGCCTTGTGCACGCCGCGCGTATCATCGACGCGCGCGAACAGCCCGGCCAGGTGTCCTGACGGTGGAATGATGATCGGCGCGCTGTTCACCGGGTTGTTGACCACGATACGGGGATAGTAGATCGCCGCAAAGCCGTTATCAGAACCCAGGGCGTCACGCTGGGTGCGAATGGCGGTGAGCGACGCGTTCGGCTGTGGGTCGAGGATGGCGAAGCGGTCCGCCATCTGCTCGCAGTGCGTGATCATGGCCGCCTGCACCGCCTGATCGGTCCGGTCGGGGATGCAGATCAGCGTCACCTCGTCTACCCGCTTGAGTGCGTCCAGCGCGTCGAGATACTCGTTGGCCCCAATCGCCGCGATGTTGTCTGCCGTGCCGCCAGCCAGGTTGGTTGCCGCGAGCACCGCCGGGCGGTTGTCGGGCGGCGGGGTGGGGTTGGGCGGATCGATGCGCGCGACCGACACATTGGGCGAGCTGACCATCGACTCGACATAGCGGCTGTGGCGCGGGTCCATCGAAAGCTGGGCGTAGACTTCGGGTGCGCCGTTCACCACGACGACCAGCGTAAACTCCTGCGATACGACCGTCACCGCCGGATCGCCAGCAGCCAGGGTGTAGGCGTTGGCGAGACCCTGTTCCAGGTCTACCAGCCGCCCCGTCACCTTCTTGACGACGACTTCCTCATTCGTGCCGCCCTGATCGAGCAGCAGCACCGACCCGACGCTGATCCCGGCGGCGCTGTCTACCCGGAAACGTGTCTGCCCGGCTTGCAGATCGGCCAGGCGCATTGTTCCGGCATTAAGGTTGTTGGCGAGCAGGGCCTTCAGGGTAACATTCAGCCCGCTGATGCCGGCGATCTCGGCGCGCTCGCTGTTGGTCCCGTCGTCCAGAAAAACGATGTCGCCGGGCACAAAGCTGGCCCCGTCGGCAGCATTCGTAAGCGTGACCGTGTTATTGGTGGCGCTGGCGAAGTTCACTTCCACCTGCGGGGCGGTGGTATTGGCGGTCGTGGCGTCCTGCACCTCGACCGTGATCGCGTTGCCGCCGGTGCCTTCCTGCTTAGCCGTCACGACCAGCGTTCCCGCGCCGCCCCCCCCCGATCGATCGTTCAGCGTCAGTGACGCCCGCGCCGCCGTGCTCGTGCGCACGAAATAGCAGTTGGAGCCGCCGTTGGTGAAGAACCCGCGCACGGCGTAGGTGACGTAAATCTGCGGGTTGATGATATAGGGGCTTTCAGTGACGGCGGCATCTCCAAAGGTGTTGACGAACTGCGTCCAATTGGTGATCTGCGTCGGCTCGTTGATCGGGCCGTTGAGGGCCGGGCCGATGAACGCGGCGACGCTGGTTGCGACCCCCGCGATTGGACCGGGGACCGGCACTTCTTCGATATACACCCCCGGCGTTTTGTTAATGGGATTGAACGGCGACATGAGTTTCCCTCCAGTTTCGGACTTTTCCCCGGTCTAGAGCGACGTCAGGATAATGTCGTAATTCTCCGGCCGGTCGGGCACGACCAGTTGTTGGATGGCGGGCTGGTAGCCAACGGCGACCACGCGCAGGGTGTGAGTGCCGGTCGGCACGCGCGGGAACGTATAATGGCCCTGAGAATCGGTCCCGGTGCGCAGCCCTGCTTCCAGAATATCGACCACCGCGCCAGGGATGGCCGCGCCGCCCGCCGTTTGCACCATGCCGCCGATCTGGACCCACAGCTCAGCGGTGACAAGCTCGGCGCTGCGCCGGAATTCGGTGATCCGCGTTGTGACGATTGGCCCGGCGAACTGCGCACCCAGGATCACGGGCAGCGTCACCACGAGATAGATCACCGGCTTCCAACGGTGGTTGTTGCCCATCGTCGTCCAGAACTCCGACAGCTTGACGAAGCCCTCGACGGGCAGAATCGAGGTGGGCAGTTCGGCGTCGGCGATCTCCGGTGGGAAGCCGGCGGGCAGGGGGTCACTACCGTAAATCTCGCGTGGGACGAGGGTGTCCTGCTCCATGAGCACCTGGATCACCTGGTAGAGCAGGGCGTGCTCGTCGGCGGTCGGCTCGATTGGCGGCGTGGTGACGGCCAGGCTCCAGGCTGAGATCAGATAGTGGCAGTCCAGGCGGCGCGGGGCGGGCGTCTCGAATGCGTTCCCGTTTGAGACGGAGCGCACCCGCTCGTTCGAGCGCAGCTTGCGATTCTCGCGCAGGTCGGCCAGGTAGATATTGAGCGCGTTCGAGCCAGGCGGCAGGTTGGACGACACATACGTCCGCCAGGCGTCGTCGGGCGGCTGGAAGCGGATCTGGGCTTCATCGGTTAGCTGCCCGATCCGGCTCAGAAACAGGTGGCGCAGCATGTTGTCGAGATGGTCGATCATCGGTTTCGCTCACCCTCGCTGATGGTCGCGTGGGGCCTACCACGTCACAATCTGGATGTTCTCAATCGGTACGCCGGTTTCGGCAGCCACCCGGCGCGCCAGCCGCAGCAGCTCCAGCATGGGCACTTTCTGCCCGCGCATATCGAGAATGATCGACTGCTGGCGGATGTCGTAGGCCAGGTCGGTCCGGCGCATACCGATCTGGCGTACCAGTTCTTTGATCAGCTTGCCGGCGTTGGTGATCTTGTAGTTCTTGACTTCGAGCGCGGTGGTGGAATGCACCACGTCGGGGCGCGTCGAGCCTTTGGTGCCGGACGGGACTTGTTTGGCTCCCTTGTACGATTTCTGCGCCGACCCGCCAATCTGCTCGTAGAAGTATTCGATCTCCAGCTCCGACTGCCGCCAGGTGGGGCGCTTGCCCTGCCGGATGTTGTCAATATAGCCCTTGTACTGCTTGATCAACTTGGGGTCTTTGGTCTGACGAATCTTGCCTCGCCAGAACTTAATCAGCTCGGCCTTGACGCCCCGGCCAAAGATCGCGATCTCAGGGGAGCGGGCGCTCGGCGTGGCGGGCTTGGCGGTCGCCTTGGCTTCGGCGGGGGCCTTGGCTTCGGGCGCTTTGCCTTCGGGCACCGGCTCCGAGGTGGGCGGCTTGGACGGCGGCTCGGCGGCCTTCGGCGTCGGCGGCTTGGCTTCTGGTGTAGGTTCGGCGGCTTTGGGAGCCTTGCCCTTGGGCGGCTCGGCCACCACTTCAGGATCGATGGTGGGCTGCCCGGCCTTGCCGGATGGCGCTGTTTCGGGTGCAGGCTCCGGGCTGGGCTTGGGTTTGGCCGCCGGCTCGACCGGGGCTTTGGCTTCCGGCACCGGCTCGCCGGTGGTCTTGGGCGTGGGGGCCGTCTCCGGAGCGGCAGGCTTGGAACCTTCAGCGGGCGGTGGCGCCTTCTCAGGAGTACCCTTCGGCGCTCGAGCATTCTTCACGGCGCGTGCCCCCCGGCCCACGATCCACAGCGCGATCAACATCAGGATTTGCGCGCCGAGCGGCCCCAGGTCTTTGGCGAACTGGATGCCCGCCTTCTCTAGATCGTCGGCGGTGTTGGCGTCGTACTTGCAGGTGTCGCTCAGCTTCATCCAGGCGTCGGCGAAGGTCAGGATCGCGTCGAAGGTGGTGTAGGTCAGCAGGAAGGCCGTGAGTGCGGTCGCCGCGATCTTGCTAAACGGCTCCGGCGCGAGCCACAGCCCGACATAGAGCGCGATCGTCCCGGCGGTGATCAGCCAGAAGGTCGGGCTTTTGACCATCGCCACGAGCGACGCGCCGATCTCACCCGGCATATATTTGACCGAAATCTGCAAGGCGAGTGCGCGCTTGGCGTCGGCCTTGAGCTGCTTCACTTCCTGTCCGGGCTTGGCGTCGGTGAACAGGTCCGGGTACTTCTTCGCCAGCTCCAACAGCAGCTCGCGGTCGGCTTTGGGCATCAACAACACACTGGGATCGGACTTGAGCTTTTCCAGACCGGCGGCTGCGCGGGCCTTGCGCGCTTCGGCAGCCAGCTCTTTTTCGCGCTCGTCGGGCAGCTCAAGCTTGCGGCCCTTTTCGAGCTTCTTCAGCAGCTCTTCGAGCACTTCCTGCGACAGCTTGCCGCCGGGTGTGGTCGGAAGCTGGCCGGTGAGCTTCTCCTCGTTGGCCTGCAGGAACTCGACCCACTGCTTGAAGTCTTTGCCGACATCGCCCCACTGCGGCTGCCCCTTGATGAACTGCTTGTAGGTTTCGTACATCTGGAGCAGCTTGTCGGTAGGGATTTGCTGGCCCTGGGGCGTTTCGGTGCCCTTGTAGAAATCGCGGACTTCGGGCGGTAGCCCCTTTTCACCGGGTTCCTTAGGCTTCTCGCCGGTGCCGCCCGGCTGCTTGACCTCGCCGCCGGTCGTCTTTTTCTCGCCTTCGGCCTTCTTACCGCCCTTACCCGGCCCCTCGCCCACGCCCTGCCCGGTACCCTTGCCGGTACCCTGCCCGGCGCCCTTACCCGTGCCGCCGCCGCCCGCCTTGATCGTCTCGACCACTGCGAGCCGGAACTTGGACGGGAATTTGAGCGTGCGCAGGATGGGCTGCTTGTCCGAGCCTTCGATATAGAGCACCGTCTCGCCGGGCGCATCCACCTGGATGCCGCCCTTGTCGGTCAGGCTGGCGGTAAATTCCGTCCGGTCTGTGGGCAGTTGCATTTGCGTCCAGCGATAGGTGAACACGTCGCCGCTCTTCATGTTGACCTTGACCAGCGGCGGCGATTTGCTGACGATCATGCTCTCGACCTCGTCGCCGGGCCGGGCTTTCGGGGGAGATGCGCGGCGCTTCTTCTTGTCGAAGGCCCAGCCGACCGGCGCGGATACCTGCACGGCGGCCCGCTGGCCCGCGCTCACCTGCTGGGCAAACTGATCGGCGTCGGCTTCGGCCTGGTCTTCGGAGGCACGCGGCAGGCCGCTCGCCTGCTGCTGGATCACGTGGGCGACCTCGTGCGCCAGCCGCGCCATGCCTTCCGGCCCATCGAATGCCCCCGGCTCACCCACGATCTCGCTCCCGCGCGCGGCGGCGTGGGCGTCCGCCCCCTGCACGACGTGCTGTGCATCTGCGTCGTCGCGCAGTGTGATCGGCGGCAGCGGCCCGGCACTCTGTTCCAGCCACCAGTGCGGCTGCCCGCTCAACGGATCGCCGCTGCTGGCGGGCTGGTCGTCACGCGGCATGCCAGCTTGCAGCCAGTGAGAGACGGCCTGGTTCCCGGCAGCCTGCTGTAGATCGAGAATCTCGGCGTAGGGGCCGGCTGCCGGCGCGGGGCGATCCTGCACCGGCGCGCGAGCGGCCCGTGTCCCGCCGCGATCCTGCTGCGACTGGCGTCCCGGCCCGGAGCGGCTGCTCATGGCTGCCTTCCGTTCGGAAGCACGGCGGGGGCACCCGTCAGATCGCCTAATTCGGCGTCGCTCAGCAGCTTGCCCATCTTCTGATACTCGCGGCGGATGGCCTGGAGCACATGCCCGGTCGTGACCGGACTCTCGCCCGCCGCCGCCAGGAACGCCGCGCCCAGCGCCGCATTCTTGATGTTGCCGCCGCTCAGCCGGAAGCGCCGCGCCAGATCGTCCAGGTCCATCTCCGGGGCCAGCGGCACTTCGCCCGGCCAGATGCCCGCCCAGATACGGCGGCGGCTGGTTTCGTCGGGGAAGGGGAAGTGCACGGTATAGGCCAGCCGGCGCAGGAAGGCTTCGTCGAGGTTCTGGCGCAGGTTGGTCGCCAGGATCGCGATCCCGTCGTATTCCTCGATCTTTTGCAGCAGATAGGCGATCTCGATGTTGGCATAGCGGTCGTGCGAGTCGCTGACCTCGGAGCGCTTGCCGAACAGCGCGTCGGCCTCGTCGAAGAACAATATCGCGTTGGCGTTCTCCGCCGCGCTGAAGATGCGATCCAGGTTTTTCTCCGTCTCGCCGATATACTTGCTGACCACGCCCGCCAGGTCGATCTTGTACAGGTCGAGTTGAAGCGCGTTGGCGATCACCTCGGCGGCCATCGTCTTGCCCGTGCCCGACGCGCCGACGAACAGCGCGCTGACGCCCTTGCCCAACGACAGCTTGCGGTCGAAGCCCCATTCGCCCAATACACGGTGCCGGTAGGCGACGCGCTGGCAGATTTCATGAAGCTGCGCCAGGCTGTCATCCGGCAAAACCAGGTCGTCCCAGGTGTAGACCGGCTCGATCTTGTGGGCGAGCATCCCCAGCTCGTGGCCGGACTGTGCGCGGGCGGCGGTGAATAAATCGGTGGTGAGCGGCTGCGGCGGGTCGTCCTCGCGTGCGGCGGCGGCATACCAGATCGCGCGGCTGCGCACGGTCGCGGCGGCGTCGGCGATCTGGGCCGGAGTCAACCGATAGCGCCCGGCCAGCCCGTCGAGATCGCCTTCCAGGGGGATGATCCCGCGTGCGGCCAGTTCCGCTGCCCAACGCGCGCGCCGCTGGCTGTAATCGGGCAGATCGAGCGGCACGACCAGCACGCCCAGCGGCTCTCCACCTGCCGCGATCCAGGGGCGCGCCCCGGCCAGGATCGTGATCCCGGTCGAGTCGGTCAGCGCCGCCAGCAGCGCGTGCCACTGCTCGACCTCGGCCAGCCGGTCCAGCCCATCCAGGAACAGGACCGCGCCTTGCAGCCACGCCTCGCGCAGCACGAGCCGCACCGCCAGATCGAACGCCGCGCCGGATGGTATGCGCGCCAGGTCCGCGACCAGCAGCTCGGCCCCGATCTCGGCGGCCAGTCCCGCCGCGATCTGGCGCTGGCCCATACCCTGCGGGCCGTGCAGATAGAGCCGCAGCACCTCGCCGCTGTGCTGGGCGTGCCGGCACAACGTCGTGAGGCTGGCCCGCAGCGCGGGATCGAGCGCCAGATCGTCCAGCGCGACATCCGGCGCGCTGATCTGGCAGAACGCCGCCAGCCGCGCATCCAGTCCGCCCTGGCCCAGCAGCAGATCGCGCATCTGCTCGTCCAGCAGCAGGGTATGTGCCAGCAGCGGCGTGTGTGCGGCGTTCGGGTCGGGGATCAGATGCAGCAGGCGGTGGTGGAGCAGCGGCGCGCCGGGCGAAAAGCGCTCGCGCTGGTGCAGGCGTTCTTCGGGTGTGCGGCACAGCAGGTTGAGCGCCAGATCGACGCCGGGCCTGCGTCGGGTCACGTCGTCCTGCAAATAGGCGTACAGCCGCTCATAGCGCAGATCGATTTCGGGCGCGAGCGCGATCAGAATCGTGTCCAGGTCGAAGGGCGTCAGATCGAAGGTCTGCTGGAGCCAGCCCAACTGCGACGTTCCCGTGACGGCATCCGGGCATTTGTGCGCCGCGCCGCGCCGCTCTGCACCGAAGACCGGCACGCCGGGACGCCGCCGCAGCAGACGCGCGATGTCCTGCCGGGTGATATGCAGCCCGCGAAACGAGTCGGCTTTGGCCTCGGAGCCAAATACCGCATCAGCCGCCGCGACTGCCTGCTCCAGCAGGCAGTCCAGCCGGCGCAGGGCGGGCAGCAGCCCGTCAAATACCGCTTCACCACTGCTCACGATGCCTGCTCGACCTCACAGCTTCCACCGCTTGAACCACTCGCTCAGCCCGTGATGCCTGCCCGGAGCGGCCCCCATCTGGCGCAAATACCGGGCGATAAAGTCCGAGACGCCCGTCAGGTCTTGCACATGCTGCCGCTCACCATCGGGAATGTGGGTGATATGGCCGCGCCACGTGCCGGGCGTGATCATGCCGGGTGGTTCTTCGAGCCAGACACGAACAATAAATGAGTGCGTTTTTTCGATAAGATTCATAGCGTCGGCCTGTAGACTCCCAGAGGGCTGCATATGCCGTCCGTGTCCATCGTGGTGTCCACCCATTCCTGTATCCCGACCGCATGGCTATATGCTGTCCGGTAACATGCAGTCTAGGGGCAGACGATCTTTGCAGCGTCTCAAAAGCGTCTGTCGGGGCGTCTTGCGGGGTGGAAAATGGTTAGAGGCAGGGCAAGATCAGCCGGATGGCCGATCGGATGCCAGATAGTAAGCTGTTGGATGGCGCGTTGGGAGATGGGGGAGATAGGGTTGGCAGCGCCGGGTTAGCCGCGGCTGTTCAGGGTTTGCTTGACCGCCAGAATTTCCTGTTCGAGCTGGCGCTGCAAATCCGCGATTGTGGTCCAGAGCTGTTCCAGCCGGCCCAGGACTTCGCCCGGCAGCGGTGCGCGAACCACTGCAACCGCCGATCCAGGATTGGGGAGCGCGTCGCCGGGCTGGTCAAGCTGAATCTGGCGGTAGAGGGCTTCGGTCTGGCGTGAGGGCGAGACGCTCAACTCATCGTCCAGGGCGGTACAACAACGCTCGTACTGGCGCAGCGCCGCCACGCGATCGCCTGCCAGGTAGTGGAGGATCATCAAGCGCTGGTGAGTGTGCTCGCGGGCATGATCGCAGCGCAGCACACGCTGGGCGTAGTCGATCGCGGTTTCATATTCACCGTTGGCCTGATAGTAATCGATCAGCTTATCGAGCAGCGACAGATACATGGTCTGGAAGCGCTCGCGCTCATACCAGCACCAATCCTGATACCAGCCTTCCAGCAGATCACCCCGGTACAGCTCCACCGCGTCGTGCACCGTCTTGAGCTGCTGGCCGTCGAGCGCCTGGCCGGGCACGCCCTGCACCCGATTGTAAGCCGTCTCGAAGGCGGCTACGTCGAGCCACAGCGGGGCAGCGGGATTGAGGTTGATCCAGTTGGCTTCGAGCAGGAAGAGGTCTTCTGCGGCGATGGTAGTCGAGGCTTCGAGGGCGCTTTGCATCTGCCAGAGTGCCTGGCGCAGGTACTTTTTTGACTGGGCGGTCGAGCTGTCGCCCCAGAGGATGCCGGCCAGCGTTTCGCGCGGGTGCGAACGGTGGCGGTAGAGGAGCAGGTAGGTAAACAACTCCTGTACTTTGCTGGCGTCAAATCCGCCGACAATCTGATCTCCACATTGGACGCAGAACCTACCGAAGAGTGCTACCTTTAGCAAGGACATGGTCGTGTCCTTTCTCTAACCTGGGGCCGCCGCGCAGGCCGCCCGGCTTACGGAATCAGCATGCCGTTATCCTGCCTCTCCAGGGATAGGGGACTCTGTTGGAACAAGTACGGGGGACAGAAACCATGCGTTTAATCTCACTGTTTGGCCTACGCCTACAGTATCATGGATTCTGGCTGCATGGCAATAACCTAGATAGGCGTGATAGAAATTTTTAACGATTTGAGGACAGAATCTTATCAATTCTCAGTGTGGGCGTAGGGCAATCGTTGGGAGTCGGGCATAAAAGGTCAGGAGAGCAGCAGCAGGGTGCTGGCCGCCACCAGCAGTGCGATCATCCCCCATTCGAACACGGCGGGATCAATCCACTCGATGAAGCGCCGCCCCATGTGGACGCCAAGCAGCACCAGCGGCAGCATCAGGATCACATCGCGTAGGGCCGAAAGATCGATCAGCCCGGCGGCGATCAGGCCCGGCAGCTTGAGCAGGTTCACGATGGCAAAAAACAGCGTCGTCGTGCCGATGAACAGCCGGGGGCTGACGTCTTGCAGCAGCATATAGGCGGTGTAGGGCGGCGCGCCGAGGTTCGCCAGGGCCGATCCCAACCCGGACGCCGCGCCCGCGAGGTAGCCGTGCCAGGGGCGCGCGTGGTAGTGCGCCGCCGCGAAGCGCTTGCTCAGCAGCTTGTAGCCCACCGCCAGCAGCGTGAACAGGCCCAGCACGGGCCGCAGCACATCGTCAGGCAGCGACGTGAGCAGGAATGTCCCCGCCAGCACGCCCAGCACCGCCGCCGGGAGCATCAGCCGGACGTGGTGCAGCTCCCACTGGCCCCAGTAGGCCCGCAGCGCGAACACATCTCCGATCAGCAGCAGCGGCAGGGCGGTTGCGACCGCCTGCGGCACCGGCATCACGAGGCTGAGCAGGGGCGTCACCGTCGACACCACGACCGGCCCCAGCCCGCCCTTCGACAGCCCGATCAGGATGCTGATGCCGATCAGGATCAACAGGTGTTCGATGTCCATAGACCTCTGTTCGCTGCGGGAAGCATCGGGGGCATACACCTGTACGCCCCCATCAGAATGAATGATTGTACGGCCAGAACGTGATTTGTAGGGGGCGAGGGCTTGCCCTACCCCTGCACAACTTGATCGTCTGCTGGCGTATCCTGCCTGCTCAGCCGCTACACATACGGCTCGATGAAGGTCTGCATCTGGCGCAGGTGCTCCAGGCCGGTGCGCAGCTCGCGGTCGAGCTTCTCGGCGGGGATATTGCCGCCGCGCGCGTCGTAGGGCGAGGCCCCCTTCGGCAGCGGTTCCAGCGACACGCCGCCCTGATACTCGATGTCGTGCAGCGCGCGCAGAATCTCGCGCCAGGGCATCGTGCCCAGGCCCGGCGCTTCGCGGGTGTTATCCGCCACGTGCAGGTGTTGGAACCAGTACTGCCCGGCGCGCCGGATCGCGTTGGGGATGCCGTCGCCCTCTTCGATCTGCATGTGGAAGGTATCGCCCATCGCGCGGCAGGCCGGATGATCGATCCGCTGCGCCAGCGCGATCGAGTCCGCGACCGAATGCACCAGCCCGACCTCGTAGCGGTTGATCGGCTCGATGGTCAGCAGAATGTCCTGCGAGCCGGCATACTCGGCGGCGGCGCGCATCGGCTCGACTGCGGCGTCCAGATCGGCCTGGCGCGAGACGAGCGTCGCGGGCTGCCCGACCAGGCTCGGCACCACCAGGACACTCCGCGCCCCTACGCCCTTCGCCAGATCGACGCACGCCTTAACATAGTCAATCGCCTTCTGGCGCTCCTGGGCGTTAGGGTGCGAGAACAGGCGCAGATCGTTGGGATCCGGGCCGGGGTGCATCCCGCAGATCGACAGCACATGCAGCCCGTGATCCTGCATCAGCCGCTTGACCTCGTCGGGCTTATAGTCGCCTGGCTCACCGACCAGCTCGATCCCATCGAAGCCGACAGCCGCCACGCGCCGGGCGACCTCGGCCAGCGACGTTGCGCCGAAAATCCAGTTATTCACGTAAAATTTCAATTGATGTTCCATCTGCGTAACTCCTCTCAAAGAGCGAAAGTGCTGCCAGTCGTGGTTCATATTTTTTAGGGGCGATGCAAGCCTCGCCCGGTAGAAGTGTCGTGCAATATGCCCCTGCTGCGCGGTCCAGCCGCCGCCCTTTTCGATGCCGGAGTCGCGCCCTGGTCCGGCGCTATAGAGAGGCCGGGGCTTGCGCCGCGTGGTACGCAAGCCCGAAAGCGCCCGGCCTGATGATGTGTCTCCGCCCGCAGCCGGAATGCTGCTACAGGCTGGGCATGTCGGGATGGCCGGGGTTGAAGTGCTTCAGCATCACCAGCGGCTCGGTCGCGCTGAGGTTGGTGATCGTGACGCCCTGCCGAGCCGCGCCCACCGTGACAAAGAATTCGTCTTCCGTCATCTGGCCGAAGCGGATCATCGTCGGGGCTGAGATCGCGTGGGGGCCGAAGCGCCCGTAGCCTTGAATACAGATCATGCCGTAGGCCGCCGGGTCCGCCACCTTGACCGTGCGCCCCGGTAGAACCGTCAGGCTCTTGGCGCTGAACCACTCGCTGCCGTAGACGATCCACTCGTCGATATAGCCCTCGCTCGCGGCGGCTCCTGCGGGTTGGGCCGGGCGCGGGGCCAGGAAGTGATTGTTGGCGAAGTGCGGATCGACGTTCTGCTCCCAGTCGAGCAGCGAGATCAGGTAATCGTAATCCTCGCGCCGGTCGGGGGGCACGTCCTTGACCAGCATCGAGCGGTCGATCACTTGGTTATCCGCGATGAGCGACTGCCACATCGAGAAAACGTCGCTGGCGCGCTGCGGCTCGTAGGTGCAGAGCGTGCCTGGCGCGTGTAGCACGCCCGGCGGGATATACCACCCGGTATCAATCTGGAGCCGGTAGGCTTTGGAGAGCGTCAAAATCTTGTTATCGCCCTGGTCCCAGCGCTTGAGCGAATCGATCACCTGCTCGACGGTTGTGCCCGGCTCCAGCCCGAAGAAAGTATAGGGGAAGGTGCCGAGCGCGAAGTTATACTGCGCCGGGAAGAAGTAGGCTTCCGGCTTACCGAAGCGGCCCACGTCTGCCGCCTTTTCGTCGGTCTGGTGCAGGTGGTGCGGCAGCGGGTACATGTTGTCGAAGAACTTGCTGAACATCACCCAGCCGCCGTACTGGTCCACCGCTTCCTGGCCGAGGAACTCGACCTGCAATTCGTCCAGCGCGTCGCGCAGCGTGACCTTGTGCCCCGCATCGACATAGATATAGCTCAGCCCCTCGTCGGGCGGGGTGCCGGGGCCGTTATCGGCGGGTGTGGGGGACGAGAACCAGCGCTCGTCGATCCCGCCGCGGTGTCCCCCCAGGGCATAGAGGTCGTCGGGATGCAGGCGCAGCCGCCGCCCCGGCACGCAGAACGAGCGCGGTACCCAGTTGGGCCACAGGCGGAGGACGCCCTGCCCCTGTTCCAGGGCCTGTGTGGTAAGTTGTTTGACCGGTTGACCTATCATCGAAAATACCTTTCCTGAACGTAAAACGAATCTGTTTTGGACAGCCGTTCAGCCGCCCTTGCTTAATCACCCTGTATGCCTCAAAACCATTCCTTTTGCCTTTGCTTTAGTTTACCGCTTTTTCGTGAACTCAACTGAAATGCACCCGTTCACGGGGGGAAAGCTGCCGCCTGATGCCGCGCCAGAATTCCCCAGGCCCGCGCGGGCCTGCTATGATCGAGGAAACCCTATCCGCACGACTTGAAAGGCAGATTCTTATGAACGGTGACACGCTGCACCGGCCCGCACCGCTGCGCATGGATAACGATTTCGGCTTCAAAACGATGGCGGTCCGTGTGCCCGCTATTCTGCGCGACGTGCAGGCGATGAATCCCGACTATTCCCCGGCGATCATGCGCAGTCTGGACCGGCTGTACAACGACCTGACCGCCAACGCGCCGATCCCCATGCTGGAGCCGTTCCCCGCGCCGGGCGCGGATCACGAGGCGTGGCAGGCCGCCTACGACGATCAGCGCGCCAAGATCGCGCCGCTGACCTGGCAGCACAACGAGTGGTTCTTCGCCGAGACGTTCTTCTACCGCCACCTGATGCAGGCTGTGCGCTGGTTCGAGACGCGGCGCGATCCATTTGCCCCGCACAAGCAGACCGAGCTGAGCAGTGCGCCGTTCGATAACCTGCTCGAAGCTGCGCTGGCAGCCGAAGGCGATCTGGCGGAGCGGCTGCGGCTGCGGCTGGCCTTCGCGCTGTGGGGCAACCGGGTCGATCTCAGCCACCAGGCGAGCGAGCTGGCCGGTGAAGCCGTGCGCGAGGATGATCTGCTGGTCGATGATCGCGGCGCGCTGCTGGATCACCTGCTGGCCGATGGTCCGGGCGGGGCCGCGCTCAGGCCGGGCGCGATCCATCTCATCGCCGACAACGCCGGGAGCGAGCTGGCGATGGACCTGCTGCTGATCGATCTGCTGCTGGAAGCGGGCGCGGAGACGGTCGTCCTGCACTTGAAGTGGCACCCAACCTATGTCAGCGACGCGATGATCCGTGACGCCTGGGCGATGATCGATGCCTTCGAAGCGCGCGGCGGGGCGGCGGCGGCGCTGGCCGGGCGGCTGCGCGCGGCGTGGCAGTCGGGGCGCTTCCGGCTGGCGACGCATCCCTATTGGACCAGTGGCCGCTTTCTGTTCGAGATGCCCCCGGCGCTGCACCAGGTGTTTGAAGGGGCGCGGCTGGTGATTCTGAAGGGGGATGCCAACTACCGGCGCGCGGCGGGAGATGGTCTGTGGGGCGAGGGGACGAGCTTTGCGCAGATGATGGATTACTTCCCGGCCCCGTTTGTGGCGCTGCGCACCCTGAAAAGCGACGTTTCCGCCGGATTGCCGGTCGAGCGGGTGCGGCGGCTTGATGCGGATCAGACAGGCTGGCGTATCACCGGGCGCTACGGCGTGATCCAGTTCGCGCCAGGACGAGGTTAGCGGCCCGGCGGCGCGGCGCGCACCGGCACCCACAATACCAGTTGATCGCGGGCCGCTGCCTGGAGCAGCACCCCCGACAGGCGCAGCTCGTAGGGGATGAAAAACAGCCAGACATGCAGCACCCAGTCCAGGATGATGGGCAGGGCGTCGGGCGCGGCGTCCAGGGCAAACCGGGCACACGTTCCGGCCAGCGCGCTGCTGCCGGGTGGATGCGGCATCCCCCCGGCGTGATGATTCGGCGGCCACCCCTGCGGCCCGTCGATCCAGGTCCAGCCCGGCCCCACCGCTCCCTGAGTGAGCGTGTCCCGTGTCAGGCACGATCCCACCGGCTCGATCTCCGGCAGTGCCTCAAACGTCGGGATTAGCCCGTGCTGCCGCTCCAGCTCGATCAGGTGGGCGGCGGTCAGGCGGGGCAGCCGTCGCAGCGCCGGGATGTAGCCCTGCTTGCGTGCCTCAAGCGGGGCAAGGCCGAACATCCGCCCGAAGGCGCGCGTAAACCCCTCGTGGCTTTCGAACTGGTAATCGAGCGCGATGTCTACGATCTTGCGCTCCCCCACGATCACATCATCGGCGGCCAGCGTCATGCGGCGGCGCATCAGATAATCGTAGGGGCTGTGGCGGGTGGTTTTGCCGAACAGCCGGCAGAAGTGGTAGAGCGAATAGCCGGCGGCGTCAGCCATCGCCGCGACCGTGAGCGGCGCGTGCAGATGGCGCTCGACAGCATCGAGCGCGGCCAGAATCGGAGCATGGGCGCTCATGTGGCCCTCACTCAACGCGCGCGATCGGGATCAGGATGTCCCATTCCGACTCGGCAAGGTGATCGACCCCCTTAAAGCGGGCGTCGTAGCGCTGCAGGAAGAACGGGAAAGCCTGCCGGTAGCCGTTGTCGCGCAGCCAGTTGTCGAGCACCGGCTCATCCCCATACGTTTCTGAGCCGCGCACGGTGAAAACGGCGTAGTCCGTTTCTGGCACCACCTTGACGCACAGCTCAAGCGGGACGTTGTCTACCGCTGCCACCTCGATCCCGGCAAAGATCTCGAACTCGCCGGTCTGCGGCGTCTCGTGGTTTTGCAGGTGCATCTCATACGAAACAGCGATTGAGGCAAACAGCGTGTTCTGCACGGATGGCAGCGCTGCCAAACGCTCCAACCGCTGCCACAGCCGCCCGATCTCGTTCGCCTCGGTCCAACCGGCGTGGGAGTGGAATGGATCGCCGAAGAAGCTGAATCCGGCCAGCAGCATTCGGGCGCGGTGTTGGATGATAGGCTGCATAGCTCCTCCTGGGTGCAGTCATAGCGGGGCACGGATATCAGATCCGCGCCCCGCTTAGCATACCACTGCTGCGCGCTAAGACCCGGATTCGCCTTCGCCTTCCATCAGGCCAAGCCCCTCTGTGGGGAACCACTCCGGCCAGCCTTCCAGATAGCCGGAGATGTGGGCGTTCTGGACGCGATCCGTAACCGGGTAATAGGCTTTGAGGTCCACGACCGGGGTGCCATCGAACGCGTCGATGTTGGTCACGCGCACCTCACCGCTGGCCTCGTCCACGCTCTCGATCGCGCACACCGTCGCCATGATCAGGTTGGGGCGCACCGGCGCGCGGCAAGCGAAGACTCCCGCCTCGCGGTTTTCGGCATAGGGCAGCGGTACGACGAGCGCCTGGCGGTACTGCGGCTCGTCGTAGAGCACCGCCCACCAGAACACGATCACATGGCTGAACGTGTCGAGGGCCTTCAGAGCGGGGCGATAGGGCGCGTCGATCTGGACCGTGATACTGCCGTTTGCGCGGCGGACGGTTCCAATCGGGTTCATCTGGATCGGGCGGGGCTGCTCGCTCATGTCTGTATCTCCTCTGTGTAGGCGCATTCTGAGGATACCCGAAGCCGCGCCCACCGGCTTGACCGGAATTGCGCAATCTGCGCTTCTGCGCGTCGCAAAACAGAACAAATGTTGCCCTGGTGTCCTGTTCCGCCCTATACTGAACTATGACGCCGGTCAGTAAAAAGAGGGAGAAGAAGTCATGGCTAAACGCGATAATCTGCTGGCCCTGCTGGCGCGCGGACGGGCCAATGAGCGGGCCTTTTATGACGATCTCAGCGCGGAAGAGCGGGCCGCCGGGGGCACCTTCGAAAACTGGTCGCCCAAAGACCTGCTGGCGCACATCATGGCCTGGCAAAAGCGCACGCTGGATCGCATCCTGGACCCCGGCAGCGTGCCGGCTGCCCCTGGCGACGATACCGAGCACCAGAACGTGAACTTTTATGAGACTTACCGCGACTGGTCGTGGGACGACGTGCTGGCCGAGTCCGACCGGGTCTATGAGGAGCTGGTAAGCTGGATTCAATCCGCGCCCGAAGACGCCCTGACCAATTCACAGTACTTCGACTGGCTGGACGGCCAGCCGCTCTGGCGGCGCATCGCCGGTGACGGCTTCTCGCACCCGCTGGTGCACCTGGCCGAAACGTATGTCAGGCGCGGGCGGGCCGACCGGGCCTCGCAGATGTACGAGCAGTCAGTTCAGGTCGCCAACGCGCTCGACGATTCGCCGGAGTGGCGCAGCATCGCCATCTACAACCTGGCGTGCTACTACGCGATCGCGGGCCAGAAGGAAAAAGCCGTCGAGCGCCTGCGTCAGGCGTTGGAGCTGAATCCCGGCCTGACGGAGTGGTCTAAGGAAGACCCCGATTTCGCGTCGATCCGCCAGGAACCCGACTATCAGGCGATCTACACGGACTGACGTGCGGTACGCGCGATCAAGACACAAACGCGGCGCTGGTCAGTGCAACCGGCGCCGCGCTGCGATTGGCAATCGTGTGCGCTGGGCGATCTATTCGATGATTTCGATCGCGCCGGAAGCGCAGTTGTCAGCGGCATCGCGCACATCGTCTTCGAACTCCGCCGGAACGGGGTTCTGGAGCACGACGGCATATCCATCATCACCGATTTCGAATACTTCAGGAGCGAGATCGGCGCAGAGCTGGCAGGCCGAGCAGAGATCAGAGTCGATACGAACTTCCATGAGAATGGCTCCTCAATATCACTTCGTGCATCACGAAGTTACTATGTGTAACGTCTGAATCGTAGAAACAAGCCGGTTTTCCGCCAAGTGACAGGTTTCACGTTATCTGCGCCGAATGTCAGTCATTCGGCGTTGGCCGCCCTTCAGCATGGCATGATCTGTCCGGCCAGCGTAAACTGGTGGGCAGTTGCGCCGTGTCCATAGGATGATTCTGTGTCCTGCTTATGAAAATCCTGATGCTGTCCAAGGCGCTCGTCGTGGGCGCTTATCAACGCAAGGCCGAAGAGATCGCCCGCCTGCCGGAGATCGATCTGCGCGTGCTGGTCCCGCCCGGCTGGCGTGATCCCGATCGCGGGATGCTGCCGCTGGAGCGCGCCCACGTCGAAGGCTACGATCTGCGCGCCACACCGATCCGCTTCAACGGGCATTTTCACCTGCACTACTACCCGGAATTCGGGCGGCAGGTGCGCGCCTTCCGCCCCGACGTGGTCCACATCGACGAGGAACCGTACAATCTGGCGACGTGGCACGCGCTCTGGCACGCGCGCCGCGCCGGGGCCAGGACGCTGTTCTTTAGCTGGCAGAATATCGCGCGCGATTATCCGCTGCCGGTACGCTGGGGCGAGCAGTGGGTGCTGCGCCACGTGGATTATGCCGTCGTGGGCACGCAGAGCGCCGCCGAGGTCTGGCGCGCCAAGGGCTATCGCGGGCCACTGGCGGTGATCCCGCAGTTCGGCGTCGATCCCGACCTGTTCAGCCCGGCTCCACGCTCGCGCCAGGGCGGGACCCTGGTGATCGGGTTTGTGGGGCGGCTGGTCGAGGAGAAAGGCGGGGCCGATCTGCTCGACGCGCTGGCCCGGCTCGACGGCCTGCCCTGGCAGCTCGACGTGATCGGGGATGGCCCGGCCAAACCGGCCCTGATCGAGCAGGCCCGGCGGCTGCGGCTGGCGGATCGTGTCACCTTCGACACGCTGCCTTCGACCCGGATGCCCGGCTACTATCGCGGCCTGGACGCGCTGATCGTGCCGTCGCTGACGCGCCCCAACTGGAAAGAGCAATTCGGGCGGGTGATCATCGAGGCGATGGCGTGCGGCGTGCCGGTGATCGGCTCGTCCAGCGGCGCGATCCCAGACGTGGTCGGCGACGCCGGGCTGATCTTCCCCGAAGGCGACGTAACCGCCCTGGCCGACCGGCTGGGGCAGATCATGCGCCACCCCGAAGTGCGGCGCGACCTGGCCGCGCGCGGGCGGCGGCGCGTGCTGGAGCGTTACACGCAGGCACACGTCGCGGCGCAAACGGTCGCCGTCTATGAGTCCCTGCTGGCACCCTGATTTGTGTAGTTCGACCCTTGTCACCACCCCTGCCCCGCGCTAGAGTCGCGTCATCGTTCAACCTGAGGAAATTGTACGGATGCTGAAAGCTGTTCTGTTTGATCTTGATCGCACGCTGATTGATTGGGACTCAGCCGAACCCTGGGAAGTCTACCAGGCGCGGCGGCTGAAGAAGCTCCACGATTTTGTGCACCGCGAGCTGCACCCGCTGAGCTGTAACGCCGACGAGTTCTTCGAGACGTTCGCGCTGAGCCTGGGCAACGCCTGGAAAGAAGGCAACGAGACGCTGATCGCGCCGAGCGTGATGCGTGTGCTCGACGAGCTGCTGCGCGGCTATGGCGTGCCGGAAGACCGGCTGGATATGCACGCCGTGATGACCGGCTATGACTGGCAGCCTGCCGAGGGTGAGCGGGCCTATCCCGACGTGCTGGAAGTGCTGCCGGAGCTGCGCGCGCATGGCATCCAGCTTGGGATCGTGACCAACGCCACGCTGCCGATGCAGCACCGCGATCGCGAGCTGGCGGCGGCGGGCATCCTGGAATTGTTCCCGCACTGCCGCATCTCGGCGGTCGAGGTCGGCTATCTCAAGCCCCACCGCGCGATCTTCGAGCGGGCGCTGGAGATGCTGGATGTGCGGCCCGAAGAAGCCGTGTTCGTGGGCGACAATCTGAGGGCCGATGTGCGCGGCGCGCAGGCGGTGGGCATGTATGCCGTGTGGCGGGCCGAGCCAGGCGAGGAACTGCCCGCGGAGAGTGAGATCGAGCCGGACGGGACGATCCGCACCCTGCACGAGCTGCTGCCGCTGCTCGACCGCTGGTATCCCAACTGGCGCGCCAACGGGCATCATAAGCCATGACGCTGTTTGAGTCGGCCCCTTATCGCAACCTGATTCTGACCGGCTCGATGGGCGTGGGCAAGACCTCGATCGGGCGGCTGGTGGCGCGCCAGCTCAGCGCCGATTTCTACGATCTTGAAACCGAGATTCTGACGCGTGAGGGCCAATCGGCGGACCAGATCCGCGAGATGTTTGGCGAAGCGCGGCTCAAGGCGCTCGAAGCGGTTGCCGTGCGCGATCTGACGCTGCACCGCCACTCGGTCCTGGTGATTCACGGCCCGGCGGTGCTGGACGACATCAACCGCGAGCGGCTGCTCGAATCGGGCACGCTCCTGTGCCTGACCTGCGCGCTCAACGAGATTCTGCGGCGGCTGCACGTCGCGCGCGGGGTGTGGTTCCACAATCCATATAACCGCGCCATTATGCTGAGCCGTCTCAAGCGTGAGCGGCGTGTGACCCAACTGGACCTGCCGCAGCTCGATACCACCCGGCTGACGACCGAGGCGGCGGCGGCCAGTGTGATCGAATTCTGGCTCAGTCAGGCCGGGTTGACGTCGGCCTGACGCTACGGAAAGGATACTGCCCGGTATGAGCAGCGTAACGCTAACGCTGGCCCAGATGCAGGTGCGCAACGGCGTGCCGCGCACCAACTGGACCAATATGCAAGCCATGACGACCGAAGCCGCCCGGCGCGGCTCCGATGCGGTGATTTTCCCGGAGCTGTGGGACGCGGGGATGAGGTTTGAAGTGGCGAAGGATGTCGCCAGCAGCCTGAGCGGCGGCCTGTTCGCGCAGGTCGCGGCGCTGGCCCGCCAGCAGGATATCCACATCTTCGGCACCCAGTACGAGAAGCGCGGCACCGGCTTCCACAACACGCTGGCCGCCATCTCGCCCCGCAGTGGGGTGATGGCCGCCTATCGCAAGATTCACCTCTTCCCGCTCGACGACGAGGATAAGTGGTTGATGCCGGGCGAAGCGCCGCTGGCGCTGGATATGCCCTGGGGCCGGACGGCCTTCGCCATCTGCTACGATCTGCGCTTCCCGGAGCTGTTCCGTCGCTATGCCAGTGAGGGCGCGGCGCTGGTGATCGTGCCGGCGGCGTGGCCGCACCCGCGCCTGGAGCACTTCCGTACACTGCTGCGCGCTCGCGCCATCGAGAACCAATGCTTCGTGGCGGCGGTGAATCGTGTCGGCATGGAAGAGGATGGGACGCACTATTTCGGGCACTCGTGCGTGATCGATCCCTGGGGCGAGATCGTGGTCGAGGCGGGCGGGACCGAGGGACTGTTCACCGCCACCATCGATCTGGATTTTGTGCGCGAGGTACGCCAGGCGCTCCCCGCGCTGGACAGCCGACGGCTGTAGACCGCGCCCGGCACATGTGACACGTTCTTGTAGGGGCGAGGCTTGCCTCGCCCGCCGGCATCCCTACATGATGATCCCTCGTGCGACGCGCTACGGCGCGAGCGGGCCGGAGTGCTGCCCCTCGGCAGTGTAGATCGCGTAGACGCGCCCGCCGCTGCCGGTGAACATCGCGCCGCGCTCGAAGTCCTGCCACGTGCTGCCGAACGGCGTTTCGTGCAGCAGCCCCCAGCCCAGCGCATCCCGCACCGGCTGGTTAGATCGCCATGCCAGCCCGAAGCCGCGCACCGGCTGGATCAGCCCGCTGGGCGCGGCAAAGGCGGGATCGTCGCTTGGCATCCCTTCTTCCCAACTGTCGGCTAACTGCCAGAACTGCCCGTTGTGCGCCAGCGCGTAAATCTGGCGTGTGCTGCGCCAGTACATCTCGCCCCGCTCGAACGGCTGTGTCACCAGCTCGATCGCCATCCCGCCGGTGATCGGGCAGCCGAGCCGCTGCGGGACGGATGGATTCGTGTTGTAGGCGTTGGCGAAGGCCGGCGCGACCGGCACACTGCACGCTCCGCTGCCGCCGCTCGATGGCGGCACGACGCCCCCGCCGCTGATGGCCGATCCGCCCGGTGCCGCGTCGAAGACATAGGGCACCAGGGTCGGGATGTCAGCCGGGCCGCCTTCGCCGCTCTCGGATGTCGGCTCGCCCATGAAAATCCCGGCATAGGGCGTCAGGGTGGCGGTGGGGCGCGGCGGGGCCGGGGTAGCGGTCGGCTGTGCGACATCGACCGTTTCCGCGACGATCAGGACGGCGGTTGGCGTGATCGTCATCTCGACCGTGGCGATCTCTTTGGGCAGCGCGTCGAAGCCGGTCAGAACGGCGGGATCGCCCCCTTGTGGCTCCGGCGAGTCGCCGCCGCACGCGGCTAGCAGCGCCGCCAGCGCGATCAGTATTCCCATCAGCCGGCGGCGCATCATGGTGTCTGCTCCGCCAGGTGCGCGCGCAGGGCCGCTTCGCAGAGCAGGATCGCCAGCGCGCTCGGCCCGGCCTTGATCCCGCCGGTGCGCGCCCGGTGCAGCGCTTCCTCGACCGGCACGCGGCGCAGCGTGATATGCTCGGTCTGCTCGCGCTGCGGCTCGCCCAGTGTCACGCCCAGCGCCAGAAAAACGTGCGCGACGCCGTCCCCGATCCCGTTCATCAGGTAAAACTCAGACACGTGCATCAGCCGTGCCGCCGTGCCGCCGATCTCCTCACGCAGCTCCTGCGCGGCGGCAGCTTCGAGCGTCTGCCCCGGCTCGACCGTTCCGGCGGGCACTTCCAGGCACCACGCATCGACGGCGTAGCGGTACTGCTCGATTAACACGATCTCGCCCCCGGTTGTGACCGGGACAATCCACACGGCGGGCGGCTTCTCGATCAGCGTGTAAGTCAGTGTGCTGCCATCGGCGGCGGCCAACTGGTCCTGGCGCAGGTTGTACCAGCGGCTCTGCCACAGGTAGCGGCGGGCCAGCGTGGTATAGGGACGTGGACGATTCAAGCTCATAACTTTCCTGATTTCACGGGCGATCCTGAGCGAATTGTACGGTCGAACGCCGGTTTGTGCCACCCGTGCCGGTGCACACAACTTTCGCGCCGCCGCCGGAACAGGTTATAATTCGCCTGAGCAACGGACCCATACCCACACCGGAGCAAATTCGCCGTGACGATTGATCGCCAAACGGTAGAACACATCGCGGAGCTGGCCAAGCTGGAGCTAACCGAGGACGAGATCGAGCTGTTCGCCGGGCAGCTTTCCGCCATTCTGGAATATGTCGAGCGGCTGCAAACCGTCGATACCGACGCCATCGCGCCGACCGCCTCGGTGCTGCCGCTGCGCAACGTCCTGCGGCCCGACGAGGCCCGACCCTCGCTCCCACGCGACGAAGCGCTGGCGAACGCCGCCGATCAGGCCGAGGGACAGTTCCGCGTCGAGGCCGTGCTAGAAGATGTGTAGTGCCGGCGCGCCCATGTGGGCGGCTGCCCGAAGGATAGGACCGTGAGCCAGGAAAAATCTACCCGCCACCTGCTGATCATTGACCCCGATCTCCAACTGCTGGCCTTGCTCCAGCAGCATTTCGCGGGCCTGGGCTACCAGGTCGATCTGGCCTCGACCGGCGAGGATGGGCTGGCTATGGCGACCGCCAACCACCCCGACCTGATTCTGCTCTCTGCC
Source organism: Chloroflexota bacterium (assembly GCA_012729765.1). Classification (GTDB taxonomy): domain Bacteria; phylum Chloroflexota; class Anaerolineae; order Aggregatilineales; family Aggregatilineaceae; genus JAAYCM01. The sequence continues at coordinate 28,863 of JAAYCM010000108.1, forward strand.
CAGATGCCGGGACTCTCCGGCCTGGACGTGTTCCGCGAGCTGCGCGATCGCCCCCGCACCGGCCACATCCCGGTGATGATCCTGGCCGGGCAGCAGGAAGCCATGCTCCAAAACCAGATTCTCGAAGAGGGTGTCTACGACGTGATCGAGAAGCCGGTGGACGTGGATATCCTGGCGCTGCGGGTGCGGAACGCCCTGCGCCGCGCTGAGCGCGAGGGCCTGACCGAGCCGCGCACCGGCCTGCCGACCGGGCGCCTGATCGACGAGCGGCTGCGCGCGCTGGAACGCGAGCGCGGCTGGTACCGGATCGATCTCGCGCTCGCCGGCTTCGACGACTTCCGCGATCTGTACGGCTTCGTGACCGCCAACGAGGCGCTGCGCTTCGCGGGCAGCCTGGTCGCGCAGATCGTCAACGAGTACGGCAGCCCCAATGATTTCGTCGGGCATCCCAACGGCAGCGAGGAATTTGTAATTGTCACGACTCAGGCACACGGTCCGCGCCTGGAGCAGGTGCTCGCGCAGCGCGTCACGCAGGAAATGCGGTCGTTCTACAACTTCATGGAGCGCGAGCAGGGGTTTGTGCTGGCCGAGGACGCGAGCGGAAACCCGGTCCAGAAGCCGCTGATGGCCGCGCGCTGCACGTCCAGTGCCGGCGAGCCGGATCCCAACGCCGCGTCTGGACCGGCTCATGCCGACAGCGTGGACACAAGCTGGCAGGATGCCGAAACGGATACCAGCCTGCCGCAAGACGATTCATCCGGCGGCCCGTCGTTGGAGTGGTAGGCGGGTTTCTGCTCAGGGACATACAACGGGCGAGGCCATGTGCCCCGCCCGATTTTATTCCTGTCTACCCCGACTGGAACGCGCGTGGGTCAGTCCCCACTGATATACGTCCCGACCGGCTTACCCAGCACCGCCTCCACCAGGCTGTGATCGTCCCACACATTGAGGACGATCAGCGGCAGTTGGTTGTCCATGCAGAGCGTGATCGCCGTCAGGTCCATCACGCGCAGGCGGTATTCGAGCGCCTGTGAGAAGGAAATCCGCTCGAAGCGCGTGGCGTTGGGGTTCAGCTTCGGGTCCTCGGTATACACGCCGTCCACCTGCGTGCCCTTGATAATGACCTCAGCGTTGATCTCCATAGCGCGCAGCGCGGCGGCGGTATCGGTCGTGAAGTAGGGGTTGCCGGTGCCGCCCGCAATAATCACGACGCGCCCTTTCTCCATGTGGCGGATGGCGCGCAGCCGGATGTATGGCTCGGCCACCTGGTTCATCATGATCGCGGTCTGCACGCGCGTCGGCACGCCGCTCCGTTCCAGCGCGTCCTGCAGTGCCAGCCCGTTCATCACCGTCGCAATCATGCCCATGTGATCGGCAGTCGCCTGCTCCATGCCGCGCTCGACGCCGCGCTGCCCGCGCCACAGATTGCCCGCCCCGATCACCAGCCCGACCTGCACGCCGAGATCGTGGACGGCCTTGATCTTGGCCGAGATCACGGCGGCCTGATCGGGATCGATGCCGCACCCGCCGCGCCCGGCGAGCGCTTCACCGCTCAGCTTGAGCAGAATCCGGCGATAGGGGAGTTGCTGCTGGTTGTCTGTCGTCATCGTGTTCCTCATCTGGTTCAGTGGGTGAATATACAACCTGACGGCTGCGACAAAAAAGGGGATTAGGTAATGACCCTAATCCCCTTGATTGGTTCACTCTGGCAACCTCGGCTTACGCCTCGTTCCCTTCGCCGACGGCGAAGCGCGAGAAGCGGCTGACTATGATATTCTCGCCGAGGTCGGCGATCGCGTGCTGGACCATCTGGCCGATGGTCACGCTGTCGTCCTTGATGAACGGCTGCTCGAAGAGCACGATCTCTTCGTAGAACTTCTCCATGCGGCCATCTACGATCTTATCGGCGACGGCTTCGGGTTTGCCTTCTTCCAGGGCGCGGCGGCGCTGCAGCTGGCGCTCGGCCTCGACTACCGCTTCGGGCACATCCTCGCGGCGGACATACTGCGGGTTGAGGTTGGCAATCTGGAGCCCGATGTCGTTCGCCAGATCGCGGAAGCGATCGGTGTTGGCGACGAAATCCGTCTCACAGTTCAGCTCAAGCAGGACGCCCAGGCGGTGGTTGTGATGCAGGTAGACGTGGATGATCCCCTCGTTGGTGGCGCGCCCGACCTTCTTGCTGGCCTTGGCCAGACCCTTATCGCGCAGGTATTCGGCAGCTTTGTTCATATCGCCGCCAAACTGCTCAAGCGCGTTCTTGCAGTCCAGCGGACCGGCGCCGGTCATCTCACGCAGTTCTTTCACCATCTGTGCTGTTACTGCCATTAGGGTTTATTCCTCGTCCTCTTCGGCTTCGGCCTCGTCAATATCAAGCTCGTCGTCATCGTCATCGTCGTCGTCATCGAGAAAGTCCAGCCCACCGCTGCGCAGCTTCGCCAGAGTCGCTTCGCCCAGATAGGCTTCGTTCTCGTCCAGATCGCCCATGACCTCGGCGAAATCGACGTCGCCCGCTTCTTCCTCGTCGTAGTCGTCCACGCGCGTCTTGCGCAGGGCAAGCCCTTCGAGGGCGGCATCGGCGATCTTGCCGGTCAGCAGCTTGATGGCGCGGATCGCGTCATCATTGGCCGGGATGACGTAATCGATCGGGTCGGGGTCGCAGTTGGTATCGACCAGCGCGATCACCGGGATATTCAGGATGTTGGCTTCCTTGACGGCGTTGTCTTCGCGGCGCACGTCCACGATGAAGATCAGGTCGGGCAGGCGCTGCATATTGCGCATACCGCCGAAGCGCAGTTCCAGGCGCTCGATCTTGCGGTTCAGAAGCAGTTGTTCTTTCTTGGTCAGCCGGGAAAACGCGCCTTCTTCACGCATCCGTTCCAGGCGCTTCATCGTTTCGAGCCGCTCGCGCACGGTCCGCCAGTTGGTGAGCGTGCCGCCGAGCCAGCGCTCGTTGATGTAGGGCATGCTGCTGCGGGCGGCCTCGGTTGCGACGGTTTCCTGGGCCTGGCGCTTGGTCCCCACGAACAGGATCGAGCCGCCATCGGCGACCGTGTCGCGCACCAGGGCATAGATTTCGTCAAGATAGGCGAGCGTTTGCTGTAAGTCGATGATGTGGATTCCGTTGCGTTCCGTAAAGATATACGGCTTCATTTTCGGATTCCACTTGCGGGCACGGTGTCCGAAGTGAACACCGGTCTCCAGCAGGGATTTCATGGAGACGACTGGCATAAGGTATAGATCCTCCTGATCTGTGTTTAGACGTTCACGCCGTTCTTCCTCAGCCGCAATCCGGCACCGGGCCGGACAACACAGGCTGAGTCCCGACGTGTGTTTTTTGGGGCGTGGGCGGGCGCCAGACCCACCTCGCCCAGCGGAGCATTGTATCACAGCCAGGGGGCACTAACAAGGCCGGGAATCGGCCAAACGCCCCCCAAACCGGTTAATCACCGGGATGCACAACTGGCTGCGGTTCAGCCGGGGATGCCGGTGCTTTGGGCACGCCGCCCGGCCACCATGTCCAGCGCCCAAACAACGCCGCCAGCGCCGGATCGAGCATGGTCCGCACCACGAAGGTATCGATCAGCACGCCGACCGAGACGGCAAACCCGATCTGGATCAGGCCCATGATCTCGCCGGACATCATCGCGCCAAACGTGCCGGCCAGGATCACGCCCGCTGAGGTAATGATCGCGCCGGTGCGCGCGACGGCGATATGCACGCCCTCGCGGATGCCGTGATAGGCCACTTCTTCTTTGATGCGCCCGAAGAGGAAGATGCTGTAATCCACGCCGAGCGCCACCAGGAACACGAACATGAAGAACGGCACGAACCACGTGATCTCCTCGACTCCGGCCAGCGTCTCGAACACGATGCTGGTCAGGCCCAGGGTGCAGGTGAAACTGAGCAGCACCGTGCCGATCAGGTACAGCGGCGCAACCACGCTGCGCAGCATGATCAGCAGCACGATGAAAATGCCGAGCAGCACAAACCCGATCGCGCGCAGCAGGTCGCGGTCCATCGTGTCGCGGATGTCGGCGATGGTGGCTGTGCCGCCGCTGACGACGGCATCACCGGGATCGCCGTATGGCTTCAGCAGGTTGCGGATTTCGTGCAGCGTGTCCATCGCCTCGTAGCTGACCGGCGGCTGCGACAGGATGACTTCCAGCTTGTAGGCGGTCAGATCGGCGTTGGCATAGGTCGGCAGCAGTTGACCGAAGAGCGCCGCCCCATCGCCGGTTTCCGAAGCGGGCAGGGCGCTCAGAATCTCGGCAAAGGCGGTCGGCAGCAGGTAGGCATCCTCAATGGTTTCGAAGCGCGCCGCCAGCCCATCCAGCGCCGCCGCGAAGTCGTCCCTCCGCAGGACAAGCTGCATGGGGTTGTCGAGCAGCTCGCGGGCCGCGTCCAGATTCGGATCATCCGCCACGACTGGGAAGCGCGCGGCCAGCAGGTCGAGGTAGGCGCCCACGCCATCCAGCATCCCGCTAAGCGCCTGCGGATCGAACGCGTCCGGCGTCTGGAATGACTCCATCATGCCCAGCGCCAGCCGGAGCTGGCGATCGACGCGCAGCAGGCCTTGCACCTCGCCGCTGTCCGCGCCGAGCGGATTGTGCAGGCTGCGCACGCCGCCCACGCCCGGCAGCGCGCCCAGCGCCGCATCCAGGCGCGGAATCTCGCTGGCGATCCGGTCGGGATCGCGCCCGGTCACGACGACGGTCAGGGGCATCGCGCTCCCGCTGCCCAGCCCGCCTTCGAGCACGCCATAGCCCACCACCGCCGGTTTGTCGTCGGGCAGGTCGGCCAGCATATTGTAGGTCACGCGTTGGTCCAGACCGTAGATCGAGAGCGGGGCCATGATCGCCACGATGATCAGGATTGTCAGCAGAGGCCGCGAGCTGACAAGCTGCGAGGTCATCCCATAATAACGCCCGGTCGAGCGGTGCGTCGCGGGGCGCGGCCAGAAAGCGCGCTCGCCCAGGGTTGCCAGCAGCGCGGGCGTGAAGGTCAGCCCGGCCAGCAGCCCGATCACGATCCCGATGGCCAGGGCGGGGCCGCTCGTATTGAAGATGCCCATCTCGGCCAGTGACATCGCCATGAAGCCGACAAAAACCGTACCGGCGCTGCTGGTGATCGTCTCGCCGACGAGATGCACCGTGCGGGCAGTGGCGCGCTCCACGCCGATATTGTCGGCCATCTCCTCGCGGAAGCGGCTGATCAGAAACAGGCAGTAGTCGGTCCCCGCGCCGTACATGATCACGATCAGCAGCACGTTGGCATAGGATGTGATCGTCATGAAGTGCGCGCCGAGATAGGCCACGATGCCGCGCGTGATCAGATAGGCGACCGTCACCGCCGCCAGCGGGATCAGCGGGCTGACCGGCGAGCGGTAGACCAGCAGCAGCATGATCACCACCAGCGCGATCGTCACCCAGATCGTGCGATCGACGCTGGTCTTGATCGACTCGGTAGTGTCGTTGACGATCGGCGCTTCGCCGGTCTGGTAGGTGTGCACCCCGTCCGGCAGGTGCTCCGCCATCCAGTCATCGAGCGCGTCCATCGCAGCCGCGGTCTGCTCGTCGGTGCCGGTCGTTGCCAGATTGACGCGCACGACGGCGACATCGCCCGCCGGGGCGACCATCAGCGCGACCGCCGCCTCGGACGTGGTGGGGGCCATCACGTCATCGATATTGTCGGGCGCGTCGTCGCTGCGCAGCCAGGTTTCCAGCGCGCCGATGAAGGCCCACACCGGCTCACTGCGGATTCCGGCGCCAGCGCGCGCGTCGATCACGATCACCGTGCTGCTGGGCGCGAAACTGTCGGGGAAGGCGTCCTGGTAGACTTCCATGGCGTGAATGAACGGCGCGTCCTGGGGGACGAAGTCGGCCTGGTCGGAGCTGGCAACCTCGTCGATGTTGGGCGCGACCAGGGTGATGATCGCGGCCAGTGCGATCCAGGTCATGATAATCGGAATCCGGTGGTGGGTCGCAAAACGCCCCAAACGCTCGAACATGCAGCCTTTTCTCCTTCTTGCGGTCGCGCGCCGTTACGTCAGCGGCCCAACGCCGTTTGTCAATACATCGATCACAAGCTGCGCCATCTGGTCGGCGCTGTACCCGGTATCGTTTTCCAGCCACCAGCCGAGAAGCTGGATCAGCACACCGGTGATCACCTGGGCCACCACCGGCAGCGGCAGGCGGTGGGCGCGCTGGTTGAAGCCGGTCTGTTCCAGCAGCCGCCCGGTGATCTCGACCATGTAATCGCGCCCAAACAGGTTCAGGCGGTGCGACGCTCGCCCGCCGACCATGATCAGCAGGAACTCGCGGTTTTCGGCGGCCCAGGCAAACACGCTGCGCAGCGAATCAAGCATCCACTGCTCATGCGACCCGGCGGTTTCCTGGGCGGCGACGACCTGCTGCACCAGCGCATCGAAGCCCTGGAGCATCAGCTCGCGGGCGCACTCTTCTTTGTGGGGGAAGTGCTGGTAGAAGGTGGCCTTGCTGACGTTGGCGCGCTCGGTGATGTCGAGGATGTCCACGCTGTCGTAGCCCTTTTCAACGATGACTTCGCGCGCCGCCTCGAGCAAACTCTGGTGCGTGGCGGCCCGGCGCTGGGCGTGGCGGTTCGGTCGGGAAGCCATGCGCCGCATCTCCTTTCCAAAGTTTCGATGCGCCGTACAATTATAGTCTCGGCGTCTACCAATTGTATGATCGTAACGCTAATCTGGTGCGTGTCAACCTGTGGATAGGCCGGATAGGGGAATCAAAAACGGGGCGCGTGGTGCTGCGCCCCGCCGCAGAAATGACCTGACAGCGCTAGGTTGAGGCGGAGGTGTCGATCAGGTCCCCGACCCACCAGTGCCAGCGTTCCGGCAGGCGCTTGTTCAGCGCTTTCAGGTAGACGTGCGCCTTGCCGTAGAAGATCAGCAGCGCCTCGCGGTAGATGTGAAAGTTCATGGTCACACCCGGTGTGAAGCCGTAGCCCCGGTCAATCGGCTTCTGGAGATCGTCCTCGCTCAGCCCTTGCAGCGCGGCCTCCAGCTCACGATCCAGCTCGGCATACCACGCCTTGAGCTTCTCGACGCTGGTTGCTACCCCGGCGTCGGGGTGACGGTAGTCGAAGTTTTGCTTGAACGTCTTGAACCCGTCGATGTACGAGCGCTCGACCTCGCCCATCTCCCGGCACAGCGCGCCCAGCGTCAGGCTGCGCTCGGATGGCTGGTAGGCCAGGTCGTCATCGGATAGCACATCGACCATAAACTGGCGCAGTTCCTGCGTCTCGTGCAAAAGCCCACTAAATTGCTGCCAAAGGCTGTTCATGGGACCCTCCGCAAGTAGCACAAACGTTCTGGTACTCATGATACCACTAATTCGCGTGGTACGCCAGGGGTACCGCGGGTGAAAATCTCCGGTTTGCAGCACGGTAGAGCCGCATGGTGAGGCTCAGCGTCCGGCGAGCTGCTCCAGCAGCCAGGCATGCTCCGCGATCAGCCGTTCGATGAGCTGTTTGTCGCGCTCGGCGTCCGGCTCCGACGCGGCCTCGCCCGGCTCGACCGGCAGCCAGGCCGCGAACTCGCCCGCGCCGATCTCCCCCTCGGCCACCGCGACGATCTGCGCCAACGCCTCAGCCCGGTCCCACGTCACGCGCAGGCCGTTGACCGCCAGCATATACAGCGCCGCAATCGCCGCCGTGCGCTTGTTGCCATCGGCGAAGGGGTGGCTGCGCGCGATCGAGTGCAGCAGCGCGGCGGCTTTTTCCGGCAGCGTGGGATAGGCATCCGCGCCGAAAACAGTCTGCATCGGGCGACCGGCAGCCGCTTCGAGCAGGTCCATATCACGGACCTTCTGCTTGCCTTTGAGGATTTTATGGATCGGCTCGACAACCGGAATCCGCTCGTTGATATAGATCAGCTCGTCAACCGTCACAAAGCGTGGGGTCATGGGTCAGCGCCGTTTGGTATGCTCCGCCAGCCAGGCGGCGATCTCCGGCACGTCGAGCTTTTTCTGCGCGATGTCCAGCACGAGATCATAGATCATGTCAGCGTCCCAGGTGGGCTGCACAGCGTTCGCCCGCAGAAAATGGGTGGCGACGGCGGTCGCGGTGCGCTTGTTGCCATCATAGAAGGGATGATACGCGGCCAGGGCGTGCAGCAGCGCGGCGGCCTTGTCGTACACCGTCGGGAAGACTTCCTCACCGAAGATGACCAGCGCGGGGCGGGCTGCCGCCGTGCGGATCAGGCGGCGGTCGCGCACATCGGGGCGGCGTCCGAGCACGTCCTCGGCCAGGGCGTAAATCTCGGCGGGCGTCAGGTAAATGATATCGTCGTCAGCTGCAGGCATAATCCTCGCCGGAAGCGCGTTTGTGAGCGCCAGACAATCAGGCTCGTACTGTCGAGTCTAGTCGAATCGCGTGCGTCCAACCACCCGCGCTACACCTGCGCCAGGGCCAGCGTCAGCAGGCCAATGCTCAGCCCGATCAGCAGGCCGTAGGGCAGTGTGATCCGCAGGACCTCGCCATCGCGCCCGTGCAGCCCAACGGTGCTGCTCCCCACCATGATCTTGGCCGGGGCGAGCATACTGCCGATTGAGCCGCCGGTGGTCTGGGCGGCGACCAGCAGCGCCGGTGCAATGCTGAGCAGCTCCGCAACGCTTTCTTGCAGTGGGGCGAACAGCACATTCGAGTTGTTATTGCTGCCGGTCGCAAATGCCCCCAGGATTCCGACCACCGGCGAGACGAGCGGGAACGCGCGGTCCAGCGCGTCGCTGAGCGCTTCGGCGAGCAGTTGGGTCATGCCGGTGTGCTCCATCAGCGTCGAGAGGCCGACCATCGCCACGACGCCGATGCTGGCCGGTAGGGCCGAGCGTTGGGTCGCCTGCGCGATGGATCGCCAGCTTTGCGCCGGGAGCAGCCCGCGCTGCCGGCAGGCCGCATAGCTGAGCAGCGCCACCAACAGGATCGCACTGCCGGGGTGCACCAGCGGGCGCAAGGCCTGCCCTGTCCCGGCGGGCGTCTCGAAACCGTCACGCGTTATGACCGCCGCGAAAGCCGGCTGCCAGCCCACCGCGCGCAGGGCGTCGTTCAGCGGCCCGATCAGCACGATCGCGGTAAGCAGGACGGTCAGCGCGCCATAGCTGAGCAGCGCGCTCGCCAGGGCGGGAGTCAGGACGCGGGCCGGGGAGCCGTTATGCACGGCACCCGCTCGCCGCGCATAGGGCCGGCTGATCACTGCCCCCCCGACGATCCCCGCGAAGCCCGCGCCCAGTGCGCCGAGCGGCACCAGCCCGCCGACGACCAGCGCGTACTGCACCGCGCTCATGATCACCGCCAGCGCGATCACCGCCGGCCAGCGGCGGCCCAGGCCCAGAATCCGCGCCGCAGCCAGCCCACACGCCAGGCACGCCGCGCCGAGCAGCAGCGCCGACTCCGAGGCCAGCCGCGTGTTGTCCACCTCGACCAGTCCGGTGAGTGTCTGGTAGATCACGCCCATATCGCCGAACGTGACCGACCACGCGTGCCCGACCGCCACCGCCGCGACCGCCGTCACCGGCGCGACGCCCATCCCGACCAGGATCGGGGAGATGATCGCGACCGGCAGGCCGAAGCCCGCCAGCCCTTCGAGCATGCCGCTGAAGGCCCACGCCACCACGATCAGCAGAATCCCGCGCTCCACGATCCACGCTTCCAGCGCGTGGGCGATGGCGGTAATCCCGCCCACCTGATTGACGACGTTGTACAGCAGCAGCGCCGGCCACAGGATCGCCAGCACGAAGAGCGCGATCAGCACGCCCTTCGCCTGCGACACCCACAGCACGTCCAGGCTCAGCCCGAACGCCAGCGCCGCGATCAGCAGGCCCGCCAGCAGACCCGCCGGCCCGGCCTGGTGCCCGCCCCAGTGCAGGCCGATCATCAGCACCAACACAAACGCGATCGGCAGGGCGGCGAGCACGATCCGCGCGGCGCGGGTATCGCGCGCCAGCAGCAGGAGCACGATCAGGGTAAGTGCCAGCAGAACAGGAGCCAGTGAGCGAGCACGGGGCATCGTGACAGTCCTTTGGGTGTGTGGGAGAGACACAGAGTAAGCCGGGGTGCAAGCCGCCCCGGCCCATTACATTGTATTCAACGTGCCGCCCCCCGGCCATAGCGGGCGGCTCATCGTGTTGTAGGGGTAGGGCTTGCCTCGCCCCTACATGACATGTGCCCTGGCCTAATGCCTTTGCTCTCTCGGAGTGTATAACACGCTCTAGCGCTTGAGCCGGTCGAGATACTGCTTGCGGAACTTGGCAACCTTCGGCGCGATCACCACTCGGCAGTAACCCTGATTCGGGTTGTTCTCGAAGTATTCCTGATGATACGACTCGGCGGGATAGAAGCGGTCGAGCGGCACGACCTCGGTCACAATGGGATCATCCCACAGCTTCGCCTCGGTCAGCTCGGTGATCGTCTGCTGCGCGACGACCTGCTGTTCGGGCGAGTGATAAAAGATGGCCGAACGGTACTGCGGCCCGACATCCGCGCCCTGCCGGTTGAGCGTGGTCGGGTCGTGGATGGTGAAGAACACGTCGAGAATCTCGCGGTAGCTGATCACGTCAGGATCGAACTTGAGCTGCACCACTTCGGCGTGGCCGGTCGTCCCGGTGCAGACCTGCTGATAGCTGGGGTTGACGACATGCCCACCCGCGTAGCCGGAGACAACATCTTCGACGCCTTGCAGTTGATCGTAAACGGCTTCCAGGCACCAGAAACACCCGCCGCCCAGGGTTGCGACTTCGCTTGCCATACCAATACTCCTCAGGCTATGGATTTCGTGTGCAGATTATATGAGGTTTTCGGAGCGCGGCCCATCTCCTGCCGAGGGGGCGGCGGCACGGCGCTAGGCCTGATCCGGCTCGTCGTCGTCTAGCAGCCGGCGCAGCTCGTCTTCCCACACCTCGTCCAGCGGGTTGAACTGGACCTCGGTGAAATCGGCGGTCAGGCGCGCGAAGTAGTCGCGCACGCCAAGCTGCGGCTCGGAGCGGTCCAGCTCGTCGATCTTGGCGTCCACCACTTCGAGCAGCCGCTCGCTCTTGCGCTCCAGATCGCTCAGGTCGAAGCGCGTCTTGAGCATGTAATTGATGCGGCGCATGATGCCCAGCCAGGCCATGAAGTCGTTTTCAATACGGATGCTGCTGCCGGTTTCGGCCAGCATCGAGAAGTCATAGGTGGGCACCATCGCGTACAGGCCCACATATTCGATCCCCTGCTCGCCCGCCCGGCGCGCGATATAGGAGCCGATGCTGGCCCCGCCGTGATAGTCGGAGAGCGACACGGCCAGCCCGCTGACTTCGTCCTGCATCTGCGGCAGGCTGTAGTTGGCCGAAATCATGCGCTCTTTGTTGTAGGGCAGCTCGCCATAGACGCCGCCCAGCCCCACGATACGCTTGACCCCCAGCGTGCGCACGATGTGAAACAGCGCGTTGGTATAACGCTCCATATCGAGGTGCGGCTCGTCGCCCAGGAAGATCAGGACGCCCTGCTTGCTGTCGCCGGTATAGAACAACTCGTTACGCTGAATCTTGAGCGACTGCGGGTAGCCGTTCTCGAACTGCACCACAGGCCGCACCAGATCGTGCGTGCCCGGAATCTGGAACAGGTAGAAGCCGTCGGGGCGGATGGACCCGATACGCTGGGCGTGGGTGCGCTGGATCAGGTAGTGCGGCAGGCCGGACGAAACCGATCCCGCGTCTGCCCACTGGCGCCAACCGGCGATCAGGTACATCTGCTGCGAGGCCGGTTGTTCCACAAATTCGACTGCATCCGCCATGCGCCCTTCTCCTTAATCGATGTGCCGTGTCGCTGGCCTCAGCCGGACGGCCCGGCTTGCCAACCTGACAGGGTTTCGCTAGTATATACATACTAGCACAGGATGCGATTCCCTAGCCAAGCCTCCCGTTTGCCCTCCTACCAACCCCTTTGACGACGAACAGATGATCTCGTGATCTCAGCCTTTGGGCGCAGAAAGAATCCGCCCAAGGCACGATGTGTCAGGCAGTCTGCCTGTTGTATCGTGAGTAACGTTCAGCACCTACACGTATAGCAGCAAGGAGCGTTACCGTGGCTACTCTACCGTCCACCTCGATTATTCTGGACCAGGCGTCCCTCGACCGGCTGCAAGCGCGCGTACGTGGCCGCGTGCTCGGCCCTGCGGATGCCGGTTATGACGAGGCACATCGAACCTGGAATGTGACCGTGCAGCAGCACCCGGCGGTGATCGTGCTGGCCGAGAGCGCCACTGATGTCGCGCAAGCCGTGCGTTTTGCCGCTGAGATGGGCCTGGGCGTGGCGATCCAGTCTACCGGGCATGGCGTGGTGCGCCCCGCCGACAACAGTCTGCTGGTGATTACCTCGCGCATGCAGGGCGTGCGGATCGATGCTGAGGCGCAGACCGCCTGGGTCGAAGCCGGTGTGAAGTGGGGCGCGGTGCTCGAAAAGACGCAGGAAGTTGGCCTCGCGCCGCTGCTCGGCTCGTCGCCCGACGTGGGCGTGATCGGCTATACGCTGGCCGGCGGCTTTGGCTGGCTGGTGCGCAAGTATGGCCTGGCGATCGACAGCGTGCTCGCCTTCGAAGTCGTCACGGCGGATGGGCGTGTGCGGCGCGTCAGCGCCACCGAAAACAGCGATCTGTTCTGGGCGCTGCGCGGCGGCGGTGGCAGCTTCGCCGTCGTGACCGGCATGGAGATCGAGCTTTACCCGGTAACGACCGTTTTCGGCGGCAACATCATCTATCCGGCAGCGCACGCCAAAGAAGTCATGACGCGCTACCGCGATTGGATCGCGACCGCGCCCGAAGAACTGACCTCGTCTATTGTGCTGATGAACGTGCCGCCGCTGCCCAACATGCCGGAGTTCCTGCGCGGGCAGTCGGTGGTCATGGTGCGCGGGCTGTACAGCGGCCCGATCGAGCAGGCCGAGGAAATCTTCCGCGTGTGGCAGGACGGCCCGGAACCGCTCGCGAACCTGATGCACCCGATGCCCTTCAGCGAGGTTGCCAGCGTCAGCAACGACCCGCGCGACCCGATGCCGAGCTTCCACACCGGCGGCTGGCTGAACGCGCTGGACGACGCGACCATCGATACCCTGATCCGCTTCGGCCTGTCCGTCAACGGCTCGTCGCCGCTGGTCCTGACCGAGGTCCGGCACGTGGGCGGGGCGATGGCGCGTGCCGACCGTAACAGCACCGCCTTTGGACACCGCGACGACTCGTTGCTGCTGGCCATGCTGGCTGCGGCTCCCAGCCCGGAAGTCTACCAGCTTCTCCACCAATATACTGAGGAGTTCAAGCGCGAGCTGGCTCCGCAGCTGGCCGACCACCTGTATCTCAACTTCGCCGAGGGCGCGGAAGCCCGTGCGCGCACCCGCGACGGCTATCCGCCGGAAGCCTTCGAGCGGCTGGTGGCGCTCAAGGCGCAGTACGACCCGGACAACCTGTTCCAGTACGCCTTCAATTTCCCCACGGTGGACCGCGCCGGGTAGAACCTGACGCCTCTCCATCGTCTCAATGCAGCGGCTCGCCCTGGGATCACCATTCCGGGGCGAGCCGTCTTTTGGATTGCGGATGAATAGGGTGGGCGCTACGGCGTGCCGCTGAGGACCTGGCGCACGGCGGCCTGCCAGCCCGCGTAATAATCCTCGGCGAGCAGCACGTCCATCTGCGGCTCGTAATCGACGAAGGTATGCGGCAGCCGCTCCAGATCGTCTAGTGTGTCGTAAAGGCCCATGCCGAGCGCGCCGGAGAGCACCGCGCCGAGCGCCGAAAGCTCCGGCAGGCTCGATGCGCGCAGCGTGTACTGTGTGATGTCGGCGGTGAACTGCATCAGGAAACGGTTGCTGACCGCGCCGCCGTCACCGTGCATCAGGCGCAGCGCCAGACCGGCCTCGCCCGCCATCAGGCCCAGCACGTCGCGCACCTGGTACGCGATCGACTCCAGCGCCGCGCGGGCGATATGGCTGCGGGTCGAGCCGGGCGTCAGCCCTACAATCGCGCCTTTGACATCCGCCCGCCAGTAGGGGGCGCTCAGCCCCACGAACGCTGGGACGAGGTAGACGCCGTCATTGTCGGGGATCGAGCGGGCCAGCACCTCGGTTTCAGCCGCCGACTCGATCAGCTTGAGCTGGTCGCGCAGCCAGGCGACGGTCGCCCCGGTGAAGTTGATGATCCCCTCGAAGGCATAGACCGGCTGGCCCTGATACACCCAGCCGATGGTGGTCACGATGCCGTTCTCGGAGAGCAGCATCTCGTGCCCGACGTTGAGCAGCACCGATGACCCGGTCCCAAACGTGACCTTCGCCATGCCGGGCTGGAAGCAGCGCTCGGCGAACAGCGCCGCCTGCGAGTCGCCCATCACGCCGCAGATCGGGACCGGCTGCGGCAGCAGGCCGTCGAGATCGGTTTCACCATAGCTCGCGCTGCTCTCGCGCACTTCGGGCAGCGCGAAAACCGGCACGTCGAACAGCGCGCACAGGGATTCGTCCCAGCACAGGTCGCGGATGTTATAGAGCAGTGTGCGCGAGGCGTTGGTGTGATCGGTGGCAAAGACCGCACCGCGTGTCAGGCGGTAGACCAGGTAGCTGTCAATCGTGCCGATCAGCGCCTCGCCCGCCCACACCCTGCGGCGAATTTCCGGCTCGTGCGCGAAGAGCCATTTCAGCTTCGAGGCCGGAAAGTAGGTATCGATTTTCAGGCCGGTCGCGCGCTGGACCTGCGGCCCGTGCCCGGCCTCGACCAGCTCGGCGCAGGCCGCGTCCCCCCGGCGGCACTGCCACACGATGGCGTGATAGAGCGGCTGGCCGGTGCCCTTCTCGAAAACGACAATCGTCTCGCGCTGGTTGGTGATGCTCAGACACAGCAGATCGTCGCGCTGGCCGGGATTCTGTTCCAGCAGTGCGGCGCAGACCTGCCGGACATTCTGGTAAATCTCTTCGGCGTCGTGCTCGACCCAGCCCGGCTGCGGATAATACTGGCGGTGATCGCGCGCGGTCTTGGCGATCAGTTCACCGGCGGGGCTGAAGAGCAGCGCCTTGGTCGCGGAAGTGCTTTGATCGAGTGCCAGGATGGTGCTCATACGCTTAACTCGAGTTGGAGCAATGCCGGGCCGTGCTCGCCAGCCCTTCTGGCGTGATGCCGTAGTGCGCGAAAATCTCGGCCTGGCTGCCGGTTACGGTATATTCGTCGGGAATGGCGACAATCTTAAAGGCCGTGCGGATGCCGTGCTGGATCAGGACTGCCGCGCACGCTTCGCCCAGGCCGCCGTAGACGCTGTGTTCCTCGACCGTGATCACGGCTTTGGAGCGCTGCGCCACGTCGAGCAGGGCAGCGGTGTCCAGCGGCTTGATAGTGTGCATACTCAGCACGCCCGCCGAAACGCCCTGCATACCGAGAATCTGGCTGGCTTGCAGCGCCGGCGCGACCGTTTCCCCGGTGGCGATCAGCGTCACATCGGAGCCGGTCGCCAGCGGGATCGCCCTGCCGATCTCGAAGGGTGTGCCCTCAGCGTGCAGGTGCGGCATCGGCTTCTTGCCGAAGCGCAGATAGACCGGGCGCCCGGCGTGATAAGCCGCCGTGATCGCGGCCTGCGTCTCGAAATTGTCCGCCGGGGCGACGATCGCCAGGTTGTGGATCGCGCGCAGGGCGGCGAAGTCGTGCAGCGAGTGGTGCGTTGAGCCGAGCGCGCCATAGCTCACCCCGGCGCTGATCCCAACCAGCCTGACCGGTTGATCAGAATAGGCCACGTCGTTCTTGATCTGCTCCAGCGAGCGCGCCGTCAGGAAGCACGCCGGCGACACGGCAAAGACCTTCTTGCCCGCCGCCGCCAGCCCCGCCGAGATGCCGACGAGATTCTGCTCGGCGATGCCCACTTCCACGATCTGATCGGGGAGCGTCTGGGCGAACGGGGCCAGCTTGCCCGACCCGCGCGAGTCGCTGGTGACGACCAGCAGATCGCGGTCCTGCTGCCCCAGGGCGATCAAGGTATCGGCAAACGCTTCGAGATTCGGTTTCCCCAGTTCCATCACGCCATCACCTTCAATTCACGCTCGGCCTGTTCCAGTTCGGCCAGGGCGCGGGCCAATTCGTCGTCGGTGGGCACCCGGTGATGCCACTTGATCTGGTTCTCGATGAAGCTCACGCCCTTGCCCTTGACCGTCTGCGCCAGGATGAGATTGGGCTTGCCCGGCTCGAAGGGCACCTGTTCGAACATACGCACCAGGGCGGCGATGTCGTTGCCATCGCAGCTGCGCACGGCGTAGCCGAACGCCAGGAACTTGTCTTCCAATGATTCCAGGGCGACGACCTGCTCGGTCGGGCCGGTGATCTGCAAGCCGTTGCGGTCCACGATGACGACCAGGTTATCGAGCCGGTAGTGGGCGGCGGTCATCGACGCTTCCCAACTGGAGCCTTCGGTTAGCTCGCCGTCGCCCAGCAGGGTAAACACGCGATAGGGGCGACCATCCTGTTTGGCGGCGAGCGCCAGACCCACCGCAACCGACAGGCCATGACCGAGCGCGCCGGTATTCTGCTCGATACCGTTCACCTTGCGGGTCGGGTGCCCGATGAAGTGCGACTGGTACTGGTTGAGCGTGTCGAGCGCTTCGACCGGGTAGAAGCCGCGATCGGCCAGCACGGTATAGAGCGCTTCGACCGAGTGCCCCTTGCTCTGGATGTAGCGGTCGCGGTTCGGGTCGTCGAAGTTTTCCGGCGAGACATCCATCACGTGGTTGTAGAGCACATTGAGGATGTCGGTGCACGAGAGGCTGCCGCCGGTGTGTCCCGCCTGAGCACGATGGATGATCCTCAGAATCGTCTTGCGGTACTGCACCGACTTGAGCCGGAGTTCCAGTTCGGTCATGATGGCCATTCTCCCTGAATGGACAGTCGACGATCAGGTGGGTTGGACCACACCGATCGTCAGCAAAATGCAGGCCCACGTGCGCTGCTCGCCGGTTGCGATCACCAGCGCGGTGTTGGGCGAGCGCGCCGCCTCGTAGAATGGGAAGCGCCCCAGTGTGCCGATCTCGATGCCGGGCAGCAGCGCGCGATACTCGGCGAAGATCGGCGGCTCCGGCCCGCTGTCGGGCGTGATCGCCTGGGCCGCCTCGACCGGGATAGCCGTCGTCAGCACGCGCAGCACGTCCGTCACGCTGACCAACCCCGGCGCGAGATTGAGAAACACGCGTGCGGCATTGGGGTGCGAGCCGGTCGAGAACGGGTAATTGCCATCGGCAATCAACACCTGCGAGCCGTGCCCGGCGGCTCCCAGCGCCCGCAAAATCTCAGGATGAAGCAGTTCCGAACGCAGCATTTTAGCTTCGGTCCTTTCGCAGATAGAGAAAAGCAGTAAGTAGGTTGGGCGGGCAGCCGGGATTGATCGCCCGGCTGCCGTTCCACGACAGCGCACGGTCATTCAGGCCGCGCGCCGGTTTCGTTCGAGGTCCTGACTATTCCACCGGGGCGAAGTTGAAGTACTCGTCGACGTTCTCCTGGGTGATCAGGATGCAGTCGATCGAGATCTTCTCCTCTTCGGGCAGCTCGCCAGTCGTGATGTAGGTATGTGCCATGTCGACAGCCAGCGGGCCGAACTGAGCAACAGGCTGGAGCACGGTGGCGCTGATGGTGCCTTCCTTGATGGCGTCCATCACGTCCT
>JAAYCM010000109.1 GCA_012729765.1 Chloroflexota bacterium
GCTCCGGCATCTTCAAGAGCGGCGATCCGGCCCGGCGTGCCAAGGCGATCGTCGAGGCGGTCACGCACTTCAATGACCCCAAGATTCTGGCCGAGGTCAGCCGCGATCTGGGCGAGCCAATGGTCGGGATCGGCGTCACGAGCCTGCCAACCGAGCAGCGCATCGCCGGGCGCGGGTGGTAGCGTCTGATTGATGACGCGGCTGCCTGGAGCCAGAATTTCTCAAGCGCCAGGCCGGCCAATTCTTCGAGAGTTGCTTGTTGTACGGCGGTAGTCTGCTGTGCAGCAAGCGACTCTCCTGTCAGGCAACTCAGCCCAACCGGCATGTTTTTGAGTTGTGGATAATTCCCTCATTGTCAAGACCACGAAGCGCCAACAAACAAGGATTTCCGTGCTATCCTAGGGCGTGCGCCTGACATGAATCAACGAGAACAGTATGATGAATTACACTATCCGACTGGCACGCGAAACGGATCTAGAGCATTTACCGGGAATCGAACTGGCGGCGGCAACCCTATTCGCACCGTATGAGCGGTTTCAACATCTGCTCGCGGATGCGATGAGCGTCGAGGAACACCGCGCGTTCTGCGAGGCGGGACGGCTGTGGGTGACGGCAGATGAAAATGATCAGCCGGTGGGATTCGCCGCGGTGGAACTGGTCGATGGACATCCGCATATCCAGGAACTGGACATCCATCCCGATCATGGGCGGCGCGGATTAGGGGGCGCGATGATCGAGGCGGTCTGCGAGTGGGCGCGCGCGCATAGGCAGACAGTCATCACGCTGACCACTGAGCGCGATATTCCCTGGAATGCACCTTACTATGCGCGGCTGGGATTCGAGATTCTGCCGGAGGCACAGTGGGGTGCGGACCTGCGCGCGATCGCGGCAGATGAGATCGCACACGGGCTGAATCCAGAGACGCGGGTAGCGATGATCCGCCGGATCGCGGCGAGTGGGGTCTAGCCCTGCGCTGATAAACATCGGCGTCACGAGCCTGCCAACCGGGCAGCACGTCGCGGGGTGCGGGTGGTAGCTTTCGCGAACAGCAGGGGCACACTCTTCCAGCCGGAAGGGTGTGCCCCTCACTTTGCCCCTCACTTCACATTTTCCAACGATAGAATGGTGATTCTGTCTGCAAAGCAGACGCCCGGTCGGAACGGCTCCAGGGCATCTGCCGCAGGAGACAGTCCAACCAGGCGTTGGAGTAGCAAATCTACACTGCTCAGGTGCTACGTTTCTGCCCGCAAGCCACGCTTCGCCGACAGCACCGAAGACTGCCTGTGAAGTTGTTCGACCCCTGAACTAGAAGGTGATCATCGGCTTGATGACGCCTTCCAGCTTTTTCTCCATGATCTCGAACGCTCGGTCGATCTCATTAAACGAGAAGGTGTGCGTGGTCATCTTGGTGGGATTCACCCGGCCATTTTCCAGGATACGGAGCAGCTGCATCATTCTGAGCCGGCCACCCGGACACAGAATATTCTTGATGTCAACTTCCGACATCCCCACACCCCATTCAAGGCGGGGAATGTGAAGGAACTCGCCGTGGCCGTGATAGCCGATGTTGGATACCGTGCCGCCGGGCCTGGTGACTTTGATACACTGCTGCAGCGTCTGATCGGAGCCGAGTGCTTCAATCGCAGCATCGACTCCCTCGCCACCCGTCAGGTCACGGATTGCCTGTACCACGTCAGTTTGTGTAAAGTCCACGACCTCGTCGGCCCCATATTCTCGCGCCAGTTTAAACCGCTCAGCCACAGAATCCACGCCGATGATAAGACCCGCGCCGCGCAGTCTGGCACCCGCAACGGCCATCAAACCCACTGGCCCCAGGGCAAAAACAGCGACCGTCCCCCCGATCGGGATATTGGCGATCTCCGCCCCCGCAAAGCCGGTCGAGAGCATGTCGCAGCAGTAGACTGCGGCCTCATCCGAGACTGAGTCCGGTATTTGGGCCATGTTCGCGTCGGCCTGATTGACCAGGAAGTACTCGCCAAACACCCCGTCCCGCGTGTTGGAGAACTGCCATCCGCCGAGCGGGCCGCCGGATTGAGAGGAGTGCCCTGCCTGGGATTCAAGGGCAAACCAATCGGGAGTAATCGCCCCGGCGACAACACGATCGCCCGGCTTGAACAGCTTCACATTTGCACCGACTTCATGAACCACCCCAACTGCCTCATGTCCCAGCGTCAGATTCTCACGCTGCCCGATGGCCCCATGCACGGTGTGGGTGTCAGAAGTGCAAATGAGGGCCCGCGTCGTCTTGATAACCGCGTCATTTGGTCCAGGGGTGGGGATCGGCTTGTCCATAAAACCGACCTGGCCGATCTCCTTCATAACGAACGTTTTCATATTCCAGCTCCTAACGAGTCCCTGCTCTCAGCCGCGCGTGCCCAATACAGTAAAGCTTGACCAGGGGATGAATACCCGGTCGGATACTCGCACGTCACAGCTTATCCAACTTATTTTAGGAGTTTAATAAAGCACCAGACCGTTGCCAAAGCCGGTAGGCCTGCTTCCAAACCGATCCTTATGGCAGGTCTAAAACTGGGGGTAAGGGTCGTACTGGTCTGCAGGTTCGCCTGCTATCCTGGGCGCTTCACGGCGTTCCAGCCTGCAATTGACCATGCCCCGCGCGCCGGATAGAATGGGAGCCAGATCCGCCTCGCCGCCAATCAGCGCGTCGCAAACCGAAAGTCACGCTCGATTCATGATCAGGCGCAACTGGAACAAGATTTTCGTCACCGGGGGCACAAGCTTCGTCGGGCTGCGCGTCGTGGCGGCCCTGCTCGACGCCGGGGCGGATGTAACCGTGCTGATCCAGCCGGAGCACGAGGATAAGCTGGGCGCGCTGCGCCGCCAGGTGCGCCTGGTGCACGGCGATATCTGGAACAGCGCCAGCCTGAAAGGGCGTTCACGCGGGCATGGGGCGGTGATCCACCTCGTCGGGAGCGTGCGCGCCCAGCCGGAACGCGGCCTAACCTTTCACCAGATCAATCTCGTCTCGGCGCGCAACGCGATCGCCATGGCGGTCAGCGACGGCGTGCCCTACTTTGTGCTGCTCAGCACCGTCGCCAGGCCGCCCGGCGTCTCGGCGGAATATGTGCGCAGTAAGCGCGAGGCCGAGGAGTATCTGGCGGGCAGCGGCTTGCGCGCGGCGATTGTCCGCGCTCCGCTCCTGTTCGAGCGCAGCCAGACCGGCGGCGCGCTTTTCAACGTCCTCTCCACGGTCGGATCGCTGCCGCTGCTGCGCGTCTTCTTCGGGCGGCGCGCCCCGCTGCCGGTCGATGTGGCCGCACGCGGGATCGCCCACGCCGCGCTCCAGCCGAGCGTGCCGCGCAGCCGGATGCTTTATGCCGGTGAACTGCGCCGCCTGGGCCGCGAGCCAAACGACTCGCATTCTGGCTCCAAACCGCCCCGCTCCCGGCGCCAGCCGCCCACGCTGCCGGTCGAGCAGGACGAGGAACTGCCCTTCGGCTGGCTGCCGCCCGCTCCAACCGACCGGGACGAATAGTGCCCGGCTGTTAGCCCGCGACGGGCAGCCCGGCCACCTCGCGCAGAAAATAGCGGTGGAAGCGATCATCCGGGGTTAGCTCCGGGTGGAAAGCGGTTGCCAGCAGGTGCCCCTGCCGCACCGCAACGATGCCGCCGTCTTCCAGCCGCGCCAGCACCCTGGCATCATTTTTCACATCTATCACCAGCGGCGCGCGAATGAACACAGCATGGAACGGCTGCTCACCCAGATCCGGGATCACGAGGTCCTGCTCGAAGCTGTCCACCTGCCGCCCGAAGGCGTTGCGGTTGACCGCGATATCCATCACGCCGAGCAGCGGCTGGCTGCGCCCGATGTCTTTCGCCAGCATGATCATCCCGGCGCAGGTGCCCCAGGTCGGTTTTTCGGCGGCGAAGGCGCGCAGCGGCTCCAGCAGGTCAAACGCGACAGCCAGCTTGCCGATGGTCGTGCTCTCGCCGCCGGGGATAATCAGCGCGTCCAGGTGGTCGAGCTGCTGCGGCAGGCGCACCTCGACCGGGTTGGCTCCCAGGCCGCGCAGTGTTTTTTCGTGTTCGATGAAGGCGCCTTGCAGCGCCAGGACTCCGACGTTCATAGCCTGTTGCCTCGCTTGCCTTCGTCATTGTGTCACGTAGTTTTGGCAAAAACACCCTTTTGCACGTGACAATAACCGACACAATTCTCCAGGATGGCGCAGGGACGGGTTTCTGGAGCAGGTTAGCATTGGAGTAGTGCAGGTAATGTTTGCAGAGGCAGCGTACTCACATGCTTACGCTTCCCAGTCTTCGATTTTGAGTCCCATGATACGTCCGAATTCGCCCACATTGTGCGTGACTAAGATGAGATCATTAGCAAGTGCAACCGCTGCGATCAACATGTCATATTGGCCGATGGGTGTTCCTTTGTGCTCCAGGTCTGCGCGCAACGGGCCATATGCGGCAGCCGCCATATCATCGAAGGGTAACGTGAACAGCGTGGTGAGAAACTCGATTTGTTTCTCGCGTGAGCGCTGTGGTGTTTGGCTTTTGGCAGAACCGTAAAACATTTCTGCTTTAGTGATCGTGCTGACTGCCACATCTTGGCGCGGGGTACTGGATAATCTGGCGCGCAATTTTGGCGAACGACCGTTGATATAACGAATGCAAGCGTTCGTATCCAGCAAATACTTCATTCGATTTCATCTCGCACATCGAGCGGAAAATCTGCCGGACGTTCAATGGAATCATCTGCCAAAGCGCCGTATGTACGGTCGAAGAACCCGATTGGCCATCCCAATTCATCAACTTCCGGTTCTTCAACCGGGTGAATCACGATCAGGACTTCCAATTTACGATTTGCCATTCCCGTCGGCAGTTCAAGCTTCAGGAGGCCGTCATCTGTCACCTGCACTTCAAGTTTGATCGTTTCCATTGTCTCATTCCTGCTTATCATCTACTTACTACGCAAGGTTAGCCCTGGTAAACGGAAGGCGGCCCCTTCGCGGCGTCTAAGCTGATCGATTGCGCTTCCGACTCATCACTTTAAAGGACGCCGGGCGGCGTGACAAGCCCCGTTGGACCTGCTTGGTTCGGTGCGGACTCAGTCCTCAGTAGACGAACTCGCGGATGTCGTAGCGGCTGATGTGCGGCATCCCGCCCGCCTGTGAGAAACGCAGCCCGCACTCGACAGCCTCGCCCTGCGCGATACGCTCCTGCGGTGTGAGCGGCTGAAGCCCGGCCTGGTAGGCGTCGCGCGCGTAGGCCATGCCCTCGCTGACGATCAGTTCCGAGAAGTAGATCAGGTCGTCCATATCCAGGCCCATCGCGTTGATCGCCGCGACCGTGTCGCGCACATGCTGTGCGGCATACTGATGCCCGCCCGCGCCCAGCAGCACGATCACGCCCACCGCCACGCCGCCCGCCTTGATTGCCCGCACCGCCTCGACCACGTCCGCCGGCTGGCCGGGTTTCTTCAAAAAGCGCAGCAGGTCGGCGCTGCCGCTCTCCATGCCAATATAGACCGTTTTCAGGCCAAGCGCACGCAGGGCCGCGTAATCGTCAGCGGTTTTCTTCTGGCCGCTGAACCCATCCAGGAAGGCATAGATGCCGCCCAGCCGCTCCACGTCGTAGACCTCGTGCACGATCTCGACCAGCGGCAGCAGGCGGGGCATAGGGATCACCAGCGCGTTGGCGTCGCCCAGAAAGATCGTGCGGCGCAGGCTCAGTCCCTCGCCCAGAAAATCGCGCACCGCCCGCGCGTGCGCCCGGAAATCGTCCGGCGGCTTGATGCGAAACGGGCGGCCCTGGTAGAACGTGCAGAAGGTGCAGGTATTGAACGAGCAGCCCTCGGCGGCTTGCAGCACGACCGCGAAATACTGGTCGGGCGGCAGAATGCCCACCGGCAGATAGACCTGGCGGTAGCGCGCGGCGTCCTGTTCGGAGCGTGCCGCGTCGAACGCGATTGCGCGCCGGAAGCCGTGATGCCCCTGCTCCGGCAGCGGCGCGCCGATCTGTGCGTCCCCTGACTGAATGGCGGCGTACAGGTCCGCAACCTGGGCACGGGCGGGCGCTTCGATCTGCTGGCGGGCTTCGTCGGGCGAAAGCCAGCGCCGGTCACGCGCGCGGTCGGCCTGCTGCCACTTGGCGACCATCTTGCCATCCAGCCCGCGCCGGTAGGTGATACCGTCCAGCAGGGCGGTCCACAGGCGGCCCTCATAATCGTAGCTGAGCACCGCCGGCTCACCCCCGCCGCCCTCGATGCTGACCGTCAGGCAGTTGGGCTTGACGCTGATCGTGATCGGGCGCTTGGCCCATTTTCCCAGGATTACAGCCAAGACTCTATCTCTTTCCGTCCAATTGCTCAGTCCAAATCCAGATTATACACATCGCGGCGGCCCCATCCCGCCGCCTGCGCGACCGCTTTCGCGGCGGTGTTGCGCGGCTCCCCGGCATCCAGGCGCGCTCGCAGCGCTTCGCGCACCCGCGCTTCGTCCCAGGGCTGATCGTCCGCCGGCTCGACCGCGCCGCCGATCAGCAGCACGATCTCGCCCTTCGGCGGGTGCGCGCGGTAGTGGGCCAACACCGCGCTGACCGCGCCGCGCCGCACCTCTTCATACACTTTGGTCAGCTCGCGCGCGACGGCGACCGGGCGGTCGCCCAGCACCTCGAACACGGCTTGCAGCGTATCCAGCAGCCGGTTGGGGCTTTCGTAGGCGATCACCGTGCCGTGCTCAGCCGCGAGATCGGCCAGCGCCCCGCGCAGCGCCTTGTCCTTGCGCGGCAAAAAGCCGATAAACGTGAAGCGGTCGGTGGGCAGGCCCGACGCGACCAGCGCCGTGATCACGGCAGATGGGCCGGGCAGTGGCACGACCGGAATCCCATTCTCCAGCGCCACGCGGATCAACTCATAGCCCGGATCGGACACTCCCGGTGTCCCCGCGTCCGACACCAGCGCCACATCTCCGGCGGCCAGCGCATCGAAGATCGCGTCGAGCTTGGCGAGCTTGTTATGCTCATGATAGCTGGTCAGCGGCGTGTGGATGTCGAAATGCGCCAGCAGCTTGCGCGTCGTGCGCGTGTCTTCGGCGGCGATCAGGCGGACCTCGCGCAGCACGCGCAGCGCCCGCAGGGTGATATCTTCCAGGTTGCCGAGCGGCGTCGGCACAATATACAGGGTGGGCATCTTCGAACCATCTCCCATACGGCGCAGATAACCGCGTGTTCTGCTCGTCTTATCCGGTACAAGCCTGCTAGTATTGTGATAGAGAAATTGTCAGCGTGGAAAGCCAATTATGCCACCGCAGCCCGACTTCGAAGCCCTACGCGAGCGCATGGTCCGCGAGCAGATGATCGCCCGCGATATTGCCGATTCGCGCGTGTTGGAAGCGATGCGGCGGGTGCTGCGCCATCGCTTCGTGCCGGAAGCGCTTCAGGCACGGGCCTACGAGGATAATCCCCTGCCGATCGGCAATGACCAGACCATCTCGCAGCCGTACATCGTCGCGCTGATGACGCAGGCCCTGGAGTTGAAGCCGGATGATATTGTGCTGGAGATCGGCACCGGCTCCGGCTATCAGACGGCGGTGCTGTGCGAGCTGGCGCGGTTCGTCTATTCGCTGGAGCGCTTTCCAGAGCTGGGCGAGCAGGCCAGCCGCCGGTTGGACGATCTGGGCTATAACAACATCGAGGTCTATATCGGAGACGGCAGCCAGGGCCTGCCCGACATGGCCCCGTTCAACGCGATCCTGGTCACAGCCGCCGCCCCGGCCATTCCCGGCCCGCTGCGCTCGCAGTTGGTCCCCCACAACGGGCGGCTGGTGCTGCCGATCGGCGATCATCATCAGCAGTCGCTTCAGCGCGTGCGGCGCACGGGGGATAGCTGGCAGGTCGAGCGCCTGATCCCGGTGATGTTCGTGCCCCTGTATGGGCGGCACGGCTTCCGCCCGCCCGACGAGCCGGAGCCGCCGCGCAGCCCTTAACTCAGGGGATCGTGTCGAGGTGGTGCAGATAGTCTGCCGCGAAGCCGCCCTCGTTGGTCGCCACCAGCACCCCGGTCACCTTCTGGACTTCCAGCTCGCCGAAGTGCCGGATATGGCGCGCGATCAGCTTCTCGACCATGCTCATGAAATCTTCCCAGGCCAGGTCGTCGGGCAGCAGCGGCTCGCGCAGAGAGCGAGAGCTGTTGAGGTAGGCGACCACCGGCTCGACTTCGGGGAAGTGGAAGGCGCTGAACACGTCGTAGCGGGCCACCGCGCGGAAATGGCGCGAGAGCATATAGAGGCCGTTTTCCAGCCCAAACCCCCGCACATTGAGCGCGGCGGCAAAGTCCGTCTTGGGATACCCCAGCAGCGTGCAGGCGCGCCGCTCCAGCGTGATGAGGGCTTTCATCGACTGGAGACCGTTGGTCGCGGCGAGCAGCAGCCCATCGCGGCGCAGCACGCGGCAAATCTCCGCGATCGCCCGGTCGATGTCCGGCACATGATAGAGCATGTGGTTCGCCAGCACGATATCAAAGGTGCCTTCCGGAAAGGGAAGCTGCTGCACGTCACACGCGATCAGCCCGATCTCTCCGGCATCCGCTTTGGCCTGCGCCTGCTGCACCATTCCAAACGATAGATCGCCGGCCACATGCCGCCCGCGCGGAATCCGTTCCTGAACCGGGGCCAGATAGCTGCCCGGCCCGGCCCCCACATCCAGCACCCATTCGTCGCCGCGCCACTGAATGTTATCCAGCACCCAGCGCGGAAAGTCCACTTTGGGACGGCTGTATAACTCGTGCGTGCGGTAGCGCACAGCCAGATGCTCGTCATTGGCATAGGCGTTCCGGGTCAGGGCATCCGGATCGGTGGATGGGTTTGGATCACTCATGATTGTCAATTCCGTGTTCAGATGTGGCCCGGCCAGATATGGGGCTGAGCGCCCAAAAAGGGCAGCAGGCTGGTTGATGCTAGTTTAACACGACACGCGATACGCGTACCAATGCTCGCCCACACGTGGCAGGCGGTTTGACGAAACGGGCCTCTCCGGGCCAGAATGAGGGCAGAGCCGAAGCACACACGGAGAGAAGCGCGTGAACGATGAACCCGGAGACAGCCCTGCATTACCGGAGCTGATCGCTGCTGCCGCCGGCGTGCTGCGCGACAGCCAATGCCTGGTCGTGCTGACCGGGGCCGGAATCTCGAAAGAGAGCGGCATCCCGACCTTTCGCGACGCGCTGGACGGGCTGTGGGCGCGCTACGATCCGCAAATGCTGGCGACCGCGCTCGCCTTCATGCAGGATCCCAAGCTGGTCTGGGACTGGTACCAGTACCGGCGCACACTGCTTGCCGGCGCGCAGCCCAACCCCGGCCACACTGCCATCGCCGCGCTGCAAGACCTGCTGCCCCAGGTCGTGGTCGTGACGCAGAACATCGACGGGCTGCACCACCTGGCCGGCAGCCGCGACGTGATCACGCTGCACGGCGACATCCGGCGCAGCAAGTGTTTCTACAACTGTCAGGGCGACCCGACCTATATCGACGTGGAGCAGTTGGAGTGGGACCCCGAAGCCGGGCCGCCGTCCTGCCCGCACTGTGGGCGCTGGGTGCGGCCCGATGTGGTCTGGTTTGGCGAGATGCTCCCCCAGGCCGCCCTGGCCCGCGCGCGCGAGCTGAGCGAAGCCGCTGACGTGATGCTGGTCGTCGGCACGTCGGGCGTGGTGCAGCCCGCCGCCGGACTGCCCGCCGTCGCCAAACAGCATGGCGCGGCTGTGATCGAAGTCAATCCCGAGCACAGCCTGATCACGTCGTTCGCCGATTATCACCTGCACGGGCCGTCGGGCGTGATCCTGCCCCAGGTCGTGGATATCCTGCGCGCGGAGCATCCCGATGCGTAGCGGGCAGGTGTGGCTGCTGATCGCGCTGGCGGCGGTGCTGGTCGCGCTGCCGGGTGGCGTGCAGGCTCAGGACGGGATCGCGGGCTGGGTCGATGTATTCGTGGACCACAACGCGCAGACCGGGCAGGTGCATCTCTACTTCGTGGACGCGCTCAGCGGTCTGAGCACCGTGACCGAGGTCGATAACGGGCAAAACTTCACCGTTGTGGGCGGCTATGTGCTCTATCAGAAACCGCTCAGCGGCGCGATCATGCGCGCCAATGTCGATGGCACGCTGGAGCCGCACCCGTTCATCCGGCACTCGTCCGAGCGGCCCCTGATCCGCTGGGTAACATCGTCCGACGCGCAGGCGATCGCGTGGGTGCAGTCCGATGCGGCGGGCCGCTCGGAAGCCTATGTCGCGTGGGCCGACGGGCGCGAGCTGCGCCAGCTTCCGCTCTCGGCGGCGGCAGGTCAGGCGCTCGCGCCCCTGGCGCTGACCAACGGCATGATGCGCTTTTTTTACGATACGGCGCACCCGGCTTTGCCGTCGCTGACTTCGCCCTATACACTCTACACGCAGATCAGCGCCTACAATACCGCCGCCGAGACGCTCACCAACCTGCCCCAGGAGCCGAACTGCCCCTGCGGGGCCGCCGTGACACCCGATGGCCGGATCTATGCCCGGCTGGAAGCAGTCGATGGGCAGGGGCCGTTTGCCCTGCGCGTCTGGGACCTGCCATCCGGCTCCGAAATCCTGATCCCGGCATCCGCGCTGCCCTACCGGCTGGCCGGTGATCTGCTGCTCAACTCGGTCGGGACGCTGGCGGTGTACAGCGTGGCGACCGGCTCCGGCGATCCTGGCGCGCCCCAGGGCGAGCAGTACGGGCTGGTGCTGGTCGATATCGTGGCACAGCAGCAGTATCTGGTGCTCAGCCCCGGCCCGGCCCGCTACCGGCCCGCCGCCTTCATCGACGAGGACAGCGCCCTGCTGCTGACCGGCGCGCCGGACGGCCCCGGCGGCACATACAAGCTCAACCTCTCGACCGGCGCGCTGCAAAAGGTGTCGGAGCAGATCTACCTGGGCACGATCCGGCTGGCTCCATGACACGCGGCAGATTCTCACCCAGCCGCGCTTGTTGGTACAATTGCATTAGTCGAGCCAAGCCCGCTCGATACCCGGCCAGACACGCTGAAGGATAAACGCCATGCCGATTTCTCTCACGCCCGCTCGCAAATGGGCCACCGTGCTGCTGCTTGTGCTGCTCGGTGTGATCGGCGTGACCGGCCAGGTCGAGGCGTCCGACGGGATGCGCGGCGACCGCTGTATCGTGCTTGAGAGCGAAACCATCGTCGAGGACTTCTATTTTTTCTGCCGCGTGCTGGAAGTCTACGGCACGATTGATGGCGACCTGCTGGGCGTGGCCTCGGAGATCACGATCGGGCGCACCGCCGTTATCACGGGCGATATCTGGACGGCGGGGGGCCGGCTGCGGGTCGAGGGTACCGTTGGGGATGACGTGCACTTCGTCGGTGTCAGCGCCACCATATCAGACCGCGCCAACTTCACCCATAACCGCGTGGACCTCTTTTCGGTCGCGGTCAACACCGAGATCGCGCAGGACGCGGCCCTGCCCGGCGATCTGCTGGTCTATGGCTACCAGGCGCGCGTCAATGGGACGGTGGGCGGCGATGTCGATTTTGGCGGCGAAGCGCTGATCATCAACGGCGTCGTCAACGGGCGCGTCGATGCGGCGGTGGGCGATGTGCGGCGCAGCACCGATATTCCGGGGCTGCCGATTTATGATGTCTCGTTCAGCAATCCCGGCCTGCGCGTCGGCCCGGAAGCGTATATTGGCGGCGACCTGAAGTATGAGTCCGCCTCGCGCACGCAGATTCCGTTCGGCGTGGTGCAGGGCCAGATCGACTTCGAGCAGGTGCTCTCGCAGCCGGACATCACCCAGGCCGAGCAGGCCGAAGTCATTGCGCGGATTCTCGTCAACTATATCAAGGAGTCGCTGCGCGACGCGATCACGCTGCTGCTGGTCGGCGGGATGGCCTTGTGGCTGCTGCCCAACTTCATCCGCCAGCCGGCCCAGCACGTGCAGCGGCGCACCGTGCCGACCATCGGCTGGGGGCTGATCGCGTTCATGCTGTCCTTCCCGGCGGCGGTGTTGCTGCTGGCTTTCAGCCTGCTGATTCTGCTGATCCTGTTCCTGCTCAAGCTCAACGAGCTGACCGTCATCACGGCGGTGGGCCTGCTTGTCATCAACCTGGTGACCATCGGCGGGTTCTGGTTCCTGCTGCTGTTCCTGGGCCGGGTCGTGATCAGCTTCGTGATCGGGCAGGTGATCTACCGCTATGTGCTGCGGCAGACCGACACTGGCCGGCTGCGCTACTGGCTGGTCATGCTCGCCATCGGCGCGGCGGTCTACGCGCTGATCACCAATGCACCTATCCCCGCTTTGGGCCTGACGGTCGAGCTGATCACGGCGCTGGCCGGTATCGGCGCGGTAGTGATGTATGCCCGCACCCTGGTCTACAAGTCCGAGATGCTGGGGCCGGTCCCGGTGGCCGCTACCGCCGCGCCCGCTGCCCCGCCGCCGCTGCCGGATGATGTCGAAGCGCCGCTCGGCATGGAAAACCTGCCGGAAGGCTTCCGAGGGTTCGACGACTGAGCGCGGCTCAACTCCACTCTCTTCAGTCGGGCGGCGTTGTGCTATAATCACGCCGGAAGAACAGCCCCAATTGGGGCTTTTGTGTGAGGGTATCACTGGAATGTTACTGGACAAACTCGCAGGCATCGAAGCCCGTTATACCGAGTTGGAACACCTGATCGCGGATCCGGCCAATGTGAGCGATTATGGAAAAGTGGCCGAGTACGCGCAGGAAAAAGCCGAGATCGAAGACCTCGTCATGCTGACGCGCGAGTACCGGCAGGCGCTGGACGAACTGGCCCAGGCCGAAACACTGTTGGCCGATGAAGATATGGCCGACCTGGCGCGCGAAGAGGCCGACCGGTTGAACGCGCTGATCCCGGAGATGGAAGCGAGCCTGCGCCGGATGCTGCTGCCGCGCGATCCCCGTGACGAGAAAAACGTCATCGTCGAGATTCGCGCCGGGGCGGGCGGCGACGAGGCGGGCATCTTCGCGGCGGACCTGTTCCGCATGTACTCGCGCTACGCCGAAGAGCACCGCTGGAAGGTCGAGATGCTCAGCGCGCACGATACCGGCGTGGGCGGCTACAAGGAGATCATCTTCGAGGTCAAGGGGCGCGGCGCGTACTCGCGGCTCAAGTATGAGAGCGGCGTGCACCGCGTGCAGCGCGTCCCGGTCACAGAGAGCCAGGGCCGCATCCACACCTCGACCGCGACGGTCGCTGTGCTGGCCGAGATCGATGACGTGGACATCGAGATCAACCCGAATGACCTGCGGATCGACACCTTCCGATCTGGCGGCGCAGGCGGGCAGAACGTCCAGAAGAACGAGACGGCGATCCGCATCACGCACCTGCCCACCGGGCTGGTCGTCTCGTGCCAGGACGAGCGCAGCCAGCTTCAGAATAAGCTGCGCGCCATGAGCATCCTGCGCGCCAAGCTCTACGATATGGAACAGGAACGCCTGCACGAAGAACAGGATGCCGCGCGCCGTACCCAGGTGGGCAGCGGCGACCGCAGCGAGAAGATCCGCACCTACAATTACCCGCAGAACCGCGTCACCGATCACCGCATCGGCCTGACCAACTACAATCTGCCCGCCGTGATGGATGGCAACCTGGACGAGTTCATCGACGAACTGGCAACCCGTGAGGAAGCCGAACGGCTGCAAGCGGTAGGGGTGTAATGCTCGATTTCGACCGTGTCGATCAGGCCCTCGCCTGGGCAAATCATACGCTGGCGAGGGCTTCTGATTCAGAAGCGCTGGACGCGGCGCTGCTGCTGGCGCACGTGCTGGACACCGACCGCGCCCGGCTGATCGCGCACCCGGAGCAGCCGCTCAGCACGGCCCAGGCAGCGGAATACCGGCGGCTGATCATGCAGCGCGCCGCGGGGACGCCGGTCGCCTATCTGACCGGGCAGCGCGCCTTCTACGACCGCGACTTTTGGGTGACGCCCGACGTGCTGATCCCGCGCCCCGAAACCGAGCATCTGATCGAAGCGGCGCTGGCCTGGGCACGCGGGCGATCCGATCTGCGCGTGGTGGATGTCGGCACAGGCAGCGGTGCGATCGCAGTCACGCTGGCGGCGCACCTGCCTACAGCGGCGGTCTGGGCGGTTGACACGTCAGCGGCGGCACTAACGGTCGCGCGGCGGAATGCGGCCCGCTATGGCCTGCAAAAGCGTGTCACGCTGGTGCCGGGCGATCTGCTCGATCCGCTGATCCAGGCCGGGCAAGACGTGGATCTGATCGCCGCCAACCTGCCGTATATCCCCAGCGCCGAGCTGGACACGCTGCCGGTCGCGCAGCACGAGCCGCGCCAGGCGCTCGACGGCGGGCCGGACGGCCTCGATCCGATCCGGCGGCTGCTGCGCCAGACTCCCGGCGTGCTGGCCCCCGCGGGGCTGCTGCTGCTGGAGATCGGCGCGGGACAGGGGACGCAGGTCGCGGCACTGGCCGCCGGGGCGCTGCCGGGGGCGCAGATCATGATCCTGCACGATTACGCCGGACACGAGCGCGTGGTCCGCGTCGAGCGCGACGGCGAGCCGGACTGAGATGGCACGCGTGATCCCGATCACCGCTCCGAACGCGGCAGAGCTGGCGGCGCAGGTCCTCGGCGCGGGCGGGCTGGTCGTGCTGCCGACCGATACGGTTTACGGCGTCGCGGCCTGGCTGGATGCCACCGCGATCGAGCGGATTTTCGCCGCCAAGCAGCGCCCACCGGAAAAAGCCGTGCCCGTGCTGCTGGCGAGCGCGGACAATGTGCCATCGGTGGCCGAGCAGTTCCCGGCAGCGGCTCAACGACTGGCGGCGGCCTTCTGGCCCGGCCCCTTGACGCTCGCCCTGCCCAAACGTGCAGACCTGCCCTCCAATCTCTCCGGCCTGCCGACGATCGGCGTGCGTGTGCCCGATCATGACGGCACACGGGCGGTGATCGCAGCCACCGGCGGCGCGCTGGCGGTGACGAGCGCCAACCGCTCGGACGAGCCGCCCGCCTGTACGGTGCGGAACGCCGTCGATGACCTGGGCGATGCAGTGGCGCTCTATCTCGATGGCGGCGACTGCCCCGGCGGTGTGCCCTCGACCGTCGTGAGCTTCGAAGGGGGCGATCTGCGCGTGGTACGGCCCGGCCCGATCACCGAGGCGATGCTGCGGGCCGCCCTGGCAGATGATAGTCAACGGTCATGAAATGCTGGTCGGGCGATTAGCTTACAGGGGCAGTGTGGGGTCCCAGCCGGGATCGTCGTCGTCCGGATCGTCCAGCTCGTCGTCCATCAGGAACTCGAACTCTTCGTCGTCATCAGACTCATCGATCTCGTCGTACAGCTCGAACTCGTCCTCGTCGCCGGGGCGGACATTGTCGAGCCGATCCCACCAGGCGTAATAGTCGTCGGGGTTTTCGCCAAAATGTTCGTAGTTGATGCGATGACCGTCGCGGTCGAAATCGTAGAGGGTCATGCTATCGCCACTCCTTATAGCTTGCACCTGTCCCCGTATTATAGCCCGATTCTTCCCCGGTTTGGAAGCTTCAATCGCCCGATCTGTCAGGCAAACGCAGGCCGGGCATATGTAGCATTTCGCGGCGGCTTCCGGTAGAGTTGTGGGCCGTTGGGGGCAGCGCAGACCTGCCCCTTCTCTTTGACGAGCCAGCGAGCCGCAGACGAACATGAGCGCAGCGATCCCCGATTCTCCACCTGCTGACCTGCACGAGGCCGCGCCCGACGCGCCGCTCTCGGCAGGTATGGTGCGCGCGACCGGCGTGATCGCGCTGGGGAATATCGCCAGCCGTGTGCTGGGGCTGGCGCGCGAGAGTATGCTCTCGGCGCTGTTCGGCGCGGGCGCGGCGGTAGACGCCTATAACCTGGCGATCATCGTGCCGCGCGGCCTGTACGATCTGCTGATCGGCGGGCACGTCAATTCGGCGCTGGTGCCGGTGCTCAGCGACTACGCGGCGCGCAAAGACCGGGCCGCGCTGTGGGAGCTGGTCAACCTGCTGCTGGGGCTGGTAGTGGTCCTGCTCAGCGCGCTAATCCTGCTGCTGGAAGTGTTCGCGCCCCAGGTGGTCGGCGTCCTGGCCAGCGGCGACACCGCACCCGAAGTCATGCGCGAGGCCACGCGCCTGCTGCGGGTGACCGCCCCGGCCCTGATGTTCCTCAGCCTGTTCGCGGTCGTCTCCGGCCTGCTCTACGCCCTGCGGCGCTTCACCTGGCCGGCCTTCGCCTCGGCGGTTTTCAACGGCATGATCGTGCTCACCACGCTGGCCCTGGCCGGATCAATCGGCATCACGGCGGCGGCGGCGGGCTGGCTGGTGGGGGCGCTGGTGCAGTTGGGGCTGCAGGCGCCCGGCCTGCGCGACGCCCGGCTGCGCATCCGGCTGCGCGGCGCGCTGAGCCATCCCGGCGTGCGGCGGATCGGGCTGCTGTATGTGCCGGTGATGGCGTCATTGGCGCTGGATGTGCTGGTCAACCGTCCGGTCAGCTACAATCTCGCCTCACGCACGGGCATAGGCAGCATCTCGTATATGGGCTGGGCCACAACGCTGATCCAGTTCCCGCAGGGGCTGGTGGCGATCGCGATCTCGGCGGCGATCCTCCCCACGCTCTCGCGCCAGGCGGTGCAGATCGGCGTGCAGGGACTCCAGCCGTTCAAGGACACGCTCGGCCAGGGTTTGCGGCTGGCGATCGTGCTGATCATCCCGGCGACCGTCGGCCTTTTCGTGCTGGCCGAGCCAGTGGTGGGCATGATCTTCGAGCACGGCAAGTTTACCGAAGTCGGCACGTCGATCACAGCGCTGGCCCTGCGGCTCTACCTGTTGGGGCTACCCTTCGCCGCGATCGATCTGCTGCTGGTGTTCGCCTTCTATGCCCAGCAGAACACCCTGACTCCCGCGCTGATCGGGCTGGTGAGCCTGGTCGCGTACATGGCGGTCGCGTTCGGACTGCTGCCCTGGTATGGCCTGTTCGCGCTGATGATCGCGGACTCGGTCAAGCACCTGATCCATACCGGCGTCTCGGCCTGGCTGCTCTACCGCCGGCTGGATGGCTACGGCGACCAACACCTGATCAGCACGACGCTGCGTGCCTCACTCGCGGCGGCGATCATGGGCGTGCTGGCGTTCGGTATCGCCGCTGCACTGGAACGCGCGCTGCCCGCCGGGCTGATCCGGCAGACGATCACGGTCATGCTGGCCGGGGGCGTGGGCGTGATCAGCTTCAGCGTGCTGGCCTCGTGGCTGGGGCTGGAAGAATGGCGCTGGCTGCGGGAAATCCTGCGCCGCCGCCTGGGCATGAACGGCGGCTGATCGCGCTGGCGCGTGGTTCCGGCGCTTTGTATAATCGCGCAAAACATTCAGCATATGGGGGCAGCAGCTTGGCCGATAAACATCCAGAACCCTTGTCGTCGTCGCTCTATACGGAAGAGTATTTCCTGACCGCCTGCGAGGGCTATGAAGATT
This sequence comes from Chloroflexota bacterium, assembly GCA_012729765.1. Taxonomy (GTDB): domain Bacteria; phylum Chloroflexota; class Anaerolineae; order Aggregatilineales; family Aggregatilineaceae; genus JAAYCM01. Next base: position 17,457 of record JAAYCM010000109.1, read on the forward strand.
TTTTGAGCAGCGACGGGGAAAATCTCTCGCGGCGGCTCAAGGCGGCCTTCGAGCTGGCGGCGGTCGAGCCGGGGATGCAGGTTCTGGACGTGGGCTGTGGCCGGGGCGAGATCGTGTGGCACTGCGCGCGGCTGGGGGCGGATGCCTATGGCGTGGACTATGCCCGCGTCGCCATGCAGCTCTCGCGTGATGTGCTGGCCCGCGACGGTGAGACAGCTTCCGGCGTGGCGGCGCTGGCGCAGTCGGATGCCAAGATGCTGCCGTTTCCATCGGGCCGCTTCGACCGCGTGCTGATGTTCGACATCGTGGAGCACCTGCACCCCTGGGAGCTGCAATCCGCCCTGCTCGAAGCGCGGCGCGTGCTCAAGGACGACGGGCGGCTGATCGTCCACACCGCGCCCAACGTGTGGTACGACCGCTACGCCTACCCGGTCGTGCGGTTGTTCCGGCGGCTGACCGGGCGCGGCGAAGGTTATCCCGCCGACCCGCGCCAGTTCCTCGTGGCGCACAACCGCGACGTGCATGTTAACGAGCAGTCGATGCGCAGTCTGCGGCGCGCGCTGGCCCAGGCCGGATTCAAGAGCCATGTCTGGCTGGATTCGCCGCCCCAACAGCGGCAGGAAAATCCGCTGCTGGCCGGGCTGCGCTATGTGCTGTTTCACTGGCCGCCGTTTCGCTGGTTTTTTGAGCGTGAGGTGTTCGCCGTCGCCTGGAAAAAATGAGAGTCCTGGAGCGATAGTGGGTTGTTATGCGGGATAGACGTTCGGTTGACGAGCTGACCATCGAAGAATTGGAGCGTATTCTTGCCATCCGCAAGCGCGCGGAGCGCCAGGAACGGCTGCGACGCTATGCCGGTCAGGGACGCGTGGTGGCCGGGCCACCGGCTGCCGCTGCGACGCCTGATCCGCCGCCCTCGCCGCGTGTCGAGCCGCGCCAGCACGAGGCCGCCGTGCACCTGCCGCCGGTCGAGCCACCGGTTGCCTACGACCTGACCGACGACGTACCGCGTTTCGAGGACGATCTGGAAGCGGAAATCCGCCAGCGCCAGCCCGCTGCCAAACCGACCGGCCCGGCTCAGAAGGGCCGCAAAGGGTTCGACCGCGTGCTGCTGGCGATCGAGGTGGTGGCCGTGATCGGCGTGGTGCTCGTCCTGGCGATCGGCGTGTACCTGGTCCTGATCGAGAATGATAAGCTCGACGCGCTGGAACAGAAATCGGCTGAAATCCAGCAGGAAGCCGCCGCTATGCTGGCGACGCCCAGCCCCGCGCCGGAACTGCGCGTTTCGGCCTATGTGCTGCCAGGCGGCCACTATTCACCCGACAAAACGGGCGGCGTCCCGGTCTTCAATTACGACGAGGTCCCGGCCAGCGTGCGCCCGGCTATCGCCGCCCAGGTCAACAGCCCGCAGGCCGCCCTGCCGACTCCATCCGCCGCCAGCCCCAGCCCCAGCCGGATCGAAATTCCGGCGATCAACGTCTCGGCCTATGTCTTTCCCGGTGACGACTGGGCCTCGCTCCAAAAGGGCGTCGGCCACTATGCGGGCAGCGCCAACCCCGGCGAGCGGAACAACATGGTCCTGACCGGGCATAACGACATCTACGGCGAGATCTTCCGCGACATCGGCCTGCTGGAGCCGGGCGACGAGGTGCGCGTCCAGGCACGCAACGGGCGCTGGTATACCTATGTCGTCGAGCGAAAACAGGTCGTCAACCCGACCGATATCTGGGTGCTGGAACCCGGCCACGAGCCGATTGTCACGCTGATCACGTGCCATCCCTACCGGGTCGATACGCAGCGCATGATTATATTTGCCCGGTTGGTCGAAGAGACGGTATCCTAGAGCGTGTTATGTACTTCGGAACGCTGAACGAGGCGAACGGCACGTCCCCCCATCCTAAATCCTTCCCCCAAAATGAGGGAAGGACTTGAAAAGCGCTGTCGTTCTCCCCTTCCCTCCGCGCAGCAGTGGGGGAAGGGGCCGGGGGATGGGGGGTAAAAGTACATAACAGCCTCTAGCGGGGCCGGAGCGGATCAATCGTGCTGCCTCAGGCGGCGTGACATTGAACGATTGTCGATGCAAAACGGTATTTAAGTGGTAGCAAACAAGCTTTAAGGAGCATTCTGCCTCAAGATGGCAAAGAAAAGTCGCAAGCCCAATCTTTCTGAAGAAGTGCTGGCCCGCGCCCGGCGCGAGCTTTATGGCAAAGAAGCCGTTCAGCCGCGCGTCGAAAAGGCGGTCGAGAAGGCTGCACCGGCTGCGGTGCGCCCCGCCCACACACCGGTCAAGACCGTGCACGTGGCCGATCTCCGGCGCGAATACGCCTACGTGACTACCGACCTGCGGAATATGGGCATCCTGGCCGCCGCGCTGATGGCCCTGCTGGTCGTGCTGTCGCTGTTCATCTAGCACGCAGCCAGACATCCCCAAACCGGAACAAAAACAGGGACAGTGCGTGGGCGCTGTCCCTGTTGGTTGCAACCTGTTATGCGCTCAGGAGCGGGGGCCAGTCTGGCCCGGCGGGCGCGTCGGCTGGGTGCCGTTCTCCGCGGTGGGACGCTGCTGGCTTTGCAGTTGCAGCGCCTCGCCAGTCGCCGCGTCGGCGCTGCTGTCGCCATTCTTGCCCGGCTCGCGCACGGCGCAGAGGATCGTGATCTTGGTCCCCTTGCCCGGCGCGCTCTGGAGATGCAGCGTGCCTTCGATCAGTTCGGTGCGCTCGCGCATGTTGACCATACCGAGGCTGCCCCGGTTCTCATAGCCGGCATTCACCTCGGCCACGTCGAACCCGACGCCGTTATCCTCGATCTCGGTGACGACAAAGTCATCGCGCCGGTAGAGCCGGACGGTGATCTGCTCGGCCTGGGCATGCTTGCGGGCGTTGTTGACCGCTTCCTCGATGATGTAGAACAGCACACCCTGGGCCTGCACATCGATCAGTGTCTCGGCACCGGGCTGGTTTTGCAGTACGACCTTGGTGTCGTAGGTTTCGCGCATCTTCTCGATCAGCGCTTCGATCGCGGCGATCAGGCCCTGCGTTTCCAGCACGAGCGGGCGCATCGTAAACAGCATGTGGCGGATTTCTTTGGTCGTGCGGCGCGCCAGCTCCTCGACCTTCCACAACTCCTCGGTCGCCTGCTGCGGCTGGCGCTCGATCAGGCGGCGGATGTAGTTGACGCGCATCGCAATCGCGGCCACGCTCTGTGTGGGGCCGTCGTGCAGATCGCGGGCCAGCTTCTTACGCGCGCCCTCTTCGACCTCGACCAGCCGCTCTTTTTCGTCGCGCAGATTCTGGTAGAGCACGGCCTTCTGGAGCGCGATCGTAGCCTGGGTGCCGATCGCGGTCAGCATCTCGACATGCTCGTCGGAGAAGGCGTTGGCCTGCTCGCTGCCGAACACCAGCACACCGTAATTGTCGTAGCCGGCGCGCAGCGGCACCACCAACACCGAGTCCACGTCCTGGAACGCGGCAAAATAGCGCAGCTCCGGGTCATGCTTGGCGCTCCCGCCGAAAACCGGCTGCGCCTGCTTGAGCGCCAGCCCCAGCACGCCGCGTGTGCCGGAAAGCGTCACGCTTTCGTCGGCACGCGTCAGGCCGCGCGCCGTGATCACGCGCAGCAGGTTATCCTTGCCCTGAAACAGCAGCACCATGCTGATCAGCCGGGCATCGGATGATTTCATCTGCTGCAAGCTGAGCGCGCCGATGTCCTGCGCCGTCTCCAGCACGAGCCGGTAATCCAGCGTGGCGCTGAGCACGTTCGCCATCTCGTAGATCGCGCGTGTGCGCTCGCGGGCCACCCGCAGCCGCGCCGCCTCGATCTCGCGCTGGTCGGGAACAGCCTGGCCGGGCCAGCCGCCGTTATGCAGCACGATGCCCAGCACGCCCGATACCGCCAGAAACACCAGGCTCAGCGCCAGGTTGGTCAGGGTCATATCATCGGCGGTCGTGCTGATTTGCAGCAGGGCCAGCCCGCTGCCGACGATCAGCAGCAGCGCGGCGGCCAGCAGGCCCTTCCACCCAAAACGAAACGCCGCGGGGAGAATCGCCAGCGTGCCCAGGATCAACAGTGGGGCTGCCGCGCCGCCGTAGCCCCAGAAAAAGAGCGCCGCCAGGGTGCAGTCGAGCAGCAGATTTGCCGCCCCCAGGATGCGCGTGTCCAGGCCGCTGATCAGGGTCAGCCCGCCCAGTATGATGTTGCCCGCGATTGCTACCAGGATAATGACCGGCAGATGGCGGTGCGGGGCCGCTTCATCGCCCAATAAGCTGTTTTTCGCCAGCACGACCATCAGGGCAGCGCTGATCACAAACACCCACCGGAGCCAGAATAACGCCTGGTCCAGGTGGTGGTTGGAACGGGGTGTCGTTACCTCTGTGCTCAGAGCCATACCATCTCAGGAAACCAAAATGCCGCGATAGTAGCCCATGCTACCCTGCGGCATCTTCGAAGGAGTGGGCGCGAAGGGACTCGAACCCCTGACCTCACGGATGTGAACCGTGCGCTCTAACCAGCTGAGCTACGCGCCCTCACCAGATGCGCGCATTATAGCACTAACGCAGCGGGCTGGCAAGATTACAAATATCGGATTAGCGTCAATTATATCCGCAAATGTTACCTGCAAGAAAGTAAAAATCGGCACAATCCGGGCCGGACAACCTCAACTATTGGGCCGGGGGCTGAACGGATCGGATGCGGGCCGGATCTCGCCTGTTTCTTCGGGCACATCACCTTCCAGCGGCGCGCGGCGGGTGGCGTCCTCACCGGCAGGACGCTCTTCGGGCAGCGGCTGGGCTTCGGCGGATGGCGGCGCGGCGGGCTGCTCCGGCGCGACGGGCTGCAAAGGCGGCGGATCATGCCGGTTATCGGTTTCGGTCGGCGTATCGCCATCTGGCACGAGCCAGGTTTCCGGCTCAATCGCCAGCCCCGCCGTCTCCAGCGCGCGGCGCACCTCGTCCGAGGCCGGATCGATTTCGCTCAGCAGGCTGTACGGGAAGTCGTAGGCGTCCACATAGCGCGGCCAGTCGTTGAGCACCAGCCGGACATCGGTCGCGCGCAGGCGGTCGAGCGGCACCCCGGCACTCTCCAACGCAGCGCGCAGCGCCGCCGGGTCCTGCCCGTGCAGCGCCGAGAGCAGCAGAATACACGGGCCGAGCGCCTCGGCGGGATGCAGGCCGGAGCCGTCCTGGGCCAGCAGCGCCTGGGCCAGATAGTGCTCGCCGCCCGCCTGGGCGCGTGCGTGCCCAAGCTGGTTGTCGAGCTGCACGGCCAGCATCATCAGGTCGAGCAGGGTGCGCAGCGCCTCGACATGCCCCTGCCCGATGGCGGCGGCGCTCTTGATCGCGTGCGAGGCGAGGCCAGCGGCGACGCTGGCGGCCCAGGGCGCGAAACGCTGCTCCGGCGGGTTCTTCCCTTTCTGGGCGGCGTGGCGCCAGTCGAGCAGCGCGGTCACAATCGAGATCACGTCAACAATGCCCACCCCGCGCCGCGACGAGGGAGCCGCATGGATGATGCCCCAGTCCACGATGATCTCGGCTGCCGGGCTGGTTTCCTGCCAGATCAGCCGGGGTTCTGCGCCATCCTGCCCCTGCACGCGCGCCGCCGGGCGGAGCATGGCGTCTGAATCGAGCGCGGTGGGGATGATGATCAGCGGCTTGCGGTTGCGCCCGGCGACGATCTTGGCCGCTTCCTGGGCTGCGCCCTCACCAACGGCATAAACTGCCTGCACGGCGGACGGCAGGTTGTCCGCCAGGTAATCGAACAGGGCACGATCGTAGCGCTCCGGCTCGGCCTGGATCACAACCGGCAGCGTGAGCTGGCTGCTCAGCACAGCCCATGTTTCCTGATTGGTGAGCAGCGCTACGGGGCGTTTTTCTTCAATCGAGCTGAGTTCCCGCGTTGTGATGCGGGGCAGGGGCCACACCGACATGCCGATTTTCTCCACATGATTCGTAAAATGAGACTAACAGAGCGCCCACAAGATTTTAGACAGGTTTATGTGAGACTCTGTTCTGTTAAGTTTAGTGCTGTTTTGCCCCTGAGTCCAGCGACCAACCACACTACTCTTTTTGCCCCTGCCCGCTATAATTACTCAGACGCTTTGAGGCTGGTGCATGGCCTCAATTCTAAAATTGTTTACGCACCAGAAAGTAATGCGGGTAAAAGGATATTCTATGGCAACAACTGCTCGTTCACAGCCAACACCCGCCCTGTCCCCCCGATCATCGTCCGGCTTCTCCAGGGTACTGACCGCGCTGCAAGGTCTGCTGATCCCCGCGCTGTCGGTCTTCACCGCCATTCTGATGGGATCGATTCTGATCCTGCTGAATGGGCGCGACCCGATCACGGCCTTCGAAGGGCTGTTCGAGGGGGCGCTGCTGGAGCCGCGCGGCCTGCTGGCGACCTTCCGCAACATGACCCCGCTGATTCTCTCCGGGCTGTCGGTTGCATTCGCCTTCAAGAGCGGGTTGTTCAACATCGGGGCGCAGGGCCAATTGATTGTGGGATCGGTGGTGGCCGCCTGGGTCGGATTCGCGGTGGATGGCCTGCCGCCCATCCTGCACATTACGCTGGCGATGGTCGCGGCGTGCCTGGCCGGGGCGCTGTGGGGCGCCATCCCCGGCGCGCTGAAGGCGTATGCCGACGCCCACGAAGTGATCACGACCATCATGCTCAACTATGTCGCCATGCAGCTTGCCGGCTGGCTGATCTCGACCGGCAGCGCGGACGGCACGATCAAGGCGGGGCCGCTCTCGAATCCGGCTTCGACCGACGCGATCGCGCGCACCCCGCCGATTCTCGAGAGCGCGCGGCTGCCCAGCATCTACACCATTCCGCCCGGCTTCCAGCTGCACATCGGCATCTTCATCGCGATCATCGCCGCGATCCTGATCTGGTTCCTGCTCTACCGCACGACCACCGGCTTCCAACTGCGGATGGTCGGCCTCAGCGCCAGCGCCGCCCGGTATTCGGGCGTCAACGTCAAGCGCATGACCATCCTCACGATGGCGATCGCGGGCCTGTTGGCCGGGATGGCGGGGGGCATCCAGACGCTCGGCGTCAACTACGGTTACGAGGGCAACCAGAGCCTCGCGCTCGGTTTCGACGGCATCACCGTCGCCTTCCTGGCCGGAAACAACCCGCTGGCGGTCAACTTTTCGGCCTTTCTCTTTGGCGCGATGGACGCCGGGACGACACGCATGGCGCGCACGGCGGATGTCGCGCCAGAACTGATCCAGGTGATCCAGGCGATGATCCTGACGTTTGTCGCCGCCGATCAGATCATCCGCCGGCTGTATCGGGTACGGGCGGTGGGCGGGCCGCAGGTGCGGATCAGCAACCGAAGCGAAGGTGAGCTATGAGCGAAGTCGAGCTTGGCCTGGCGATTATCGCCACCATCAACGCCGCGATCCGCTTCTCGGTGCCGATCACGCTGGGCGCGCTGAGCGGCCTCCTCAGCGAGCGGTCGGGCATCGTCAACATCGGCATTGAGGGGATGCTGCTGATGTCGGCCTTCACCGGCTTTATGGCGAACGTATTCCTCAGCCGGCCCGATGTCCCCGACGCGCTGCAAGCCGGCCCGGTGCGGCTGACGCTCGCGCTGGTCGTGGCACTGATCACCGGCGGGCTGATGAGCCTGCTGCACGGCGTCCTGTCGATCCAGTATAAAGTCGATCAGATCATCAGCGGCACCGTGCTCAACATTCTGGCGGTTGGGCTGACCGGCTATTTCTACCAGCGCGAAGCCCCCACTCTGGGCAAGCTCCCCAACATGATCAGCAACCCGTTTACCATCGCGGACTCGTGGGAGTTGAAGCTGGCCGACAATTTCAAGTTCTACCTGCCCTACGATATCGGGCGCATTCTGTTCGACAAAGACGTGATCACCTACCTTTCGCTGATACTGGTGGTGGTCGTGGGCTGGGCGCTCTACCGCACCACGTGGGGCCTGCGCACCCGCTCGCTCGGCGAGAACCCGCGCGCCGCCGATACGCTCGGCATCAATGTCTACCGGATGCAGTATACCAACCTGTTCCTGGGCGGGATGCTGGCCGGGCTGGGCGGCGCGTTCCTGACACTGGCCGCTGTCGGGCTGTTCGAGCAGGGCATGACGACCGGGCGCGGCTTCATCGCGCTGGCCGTGATGATCTTCGGCAACTGGCGACCGTCCGGCGCGCTGAAAGGGGCGCTGCTGTTCGGGTTTGCGCTGGCGCTGCAAAACCAGCTCCAGTTGTTCGGGATCAACTTCCCACACCAGTTGGTCGGTATGCTGCCCTATATCCTGACTATCGTCGTGCTGGCCGGGTTTGTCGGACGGGTACAGCCCCCGGCAGCCGCCGGCAAGGCTTACGAACACGAATAGCGCTTACAGGAAAAACCGATGGCAGAACAAGAAGTCGTTTTAGAAGTCGAAGGAATTGTCAAGCGGTTCCCCGGTGTGCTGGCGAACGACAACGTCAGCCTCACGCTGCACCGGGGAGAAATCCTGGCGCTGCTCGGCGAAAACGGCGCGGGCAAAAGCACGCTGATGAACATCGTCTACGGCCTCTATCACCAAGATTCCGGCGCGATCCGGGTCAAGGGGCGCGAGGTCCAGTTTGCCAGCCCGCGTGACGCGATTCAAAGCGGGATCGGAATGGTGCACCAGCACTTCCAGTTGATCCCGGTCATGACGGTGGCCGAAAACGTGGTGCTGGGCGAGGAAGAGGGCGTCGCCTTCACGGGCGGCTCCAATCCACTGCTGCAGCGGCTGATCGAACGGCTGCCCAGTGTGCTCGTGTTTATCCTGAGCATGATCCTGGGCTTTTCGCTCGGCGAGTGGCGCTATGTGTTCGGCGGGGCTGTGATCGGCGCGGCGGCGGGGGTACTGGTGGCCTTTCCACCGCTGGCCCGCTGGCTGTGGGGCGCGGCCTGGCGCGTTGGCGTGGCGTTCCTGGCGATCTGGATCGCCGCCCGGATGGAGCTGATCACGCAGGTAGCGCTGACCGATATCGCGCTGCGGCAGAAGGTCGAGACGTTCGACGAAGAGCGGCCCCAGGAGATGGACGGCTACACCGTCAAGGGCGGCACGGTCGAGCGCGCGCGGATCAGTTTCGACTGGCGGCGCGAGGCGCGTGACGCGGACGGGATTGCCGGGCTGATGGCGTCTGCCAAAACGCGGCTGGAAGAGTATCGCGATCAGGGCGTGCCCGGCTGGCTGATCGACGCCATCGACGATGTGCCGCCAGTCGCCCACGCGGTAAGCGTGGCGCTGCTGCTGGCGCTGTTCGGCTGGCACAGTCTCCGTTCGTGGCGCGGGATGCGCACCTCCCCCGGACGGTTGGAAAACCTCGATCTGGGCGTGCTTGGCGCGCTGGCAGTGGTCTATACGGTGCTGGCGTGGCTCAATCTCGACACGGTGGGGACGGCGGCGCGGGCCGGGCTAACCCTGGTGACGGCGGCGCTGCTGGCGTTCATCCTCTGGCGAACCATCCAGCAGCGCGCGCAGAGTCACGATGACACAGTGCGCGGCTCGTCACCCTTCGATGGCGTGATGGATGCGGTGTTGAGCGCACTGTTCAATGTGGGCCAGATTCGCAACGAGCGCAAGGCCGCCCAGCGTGTGCAGGAACTGTCGAAGCAGTACGGGCTGGAAGTCGATCCCGACGCGGTGATCGAGAAGTTGGCCGTTGGCACGCAGCAGCGCGTCGAGATCGTCAAGGCGCTCTACCGCCACGCTGATATCCTGATTCTGGACGAGCCGACCGCCGTGCTGACCCCGCAGGAAAGCCGCGAGCTGTTCAAGATCATGCGCGAGCTGGCGGCGCAGGGCGTGTCGATCATCTTCATCACGCACAAGCTCAAAGAAGTATTCGAGGTCGCGACGCATATCGTCGTGATGCGCGACGGGCACGTGGTCGGCACGACGACGCCGCGCGAGGCGACCGAAGCGTCGCTGGCCGAGATGATGGTCGGGCGCGAGGTGATCCTGGAAGTCGAAAAGGAGCCGGCGCAGCCTGCCGCATCCGTGTTGAAAGTGACCAACCTCAACGCCTACAACGATCGCGGCGCGAAAGCGCTCAACGATGTCAGCTTCGAGGTGTGCGCCGGCGAGGTATTGGGGATCGCGGGCGTGCAGGGCAACGGCCAGACTGAACTGGTCGAGGTGTTGAGCGGGCTGCGCGACGCAACCGGCGGCTCGGTGCGAATGCTGGACATCGAGCTTCAGCCGGACGTACAGCCGGAAGGCAAGCCGGGGGCGCGGCTGGCGGCGTTCGTGGTCGATATGCTGATCGTCGCGGCGCTGGCCTATCTGCTGGGCGCGTTCGTAGCCTACTTCGGCGAGCGGACCTTCGCCAATGCCTCGCTGACCACGAAGGCAATCGGGGCGGCGCTGATCGTGATCGTCGTCGATTTCCTCTACTTCTTTGGAAGCTGGAAGGCGACCTCGACCACCATCGGCATGTCGTGGTTTTCGCTCCAGATCGCGACACGCCAGGATCGCAAGCCGGGATTGGTGCCGCTCTTCAGCCGCTACCTGATCTTCCTGGTGCTGCGCGCGCTGGTCGTGCCGGGCGTGATCTCGTTCGTCCTGGCCTCGCGCGATCCGCAGCAGCGCAACTGGTTCGACCGGCAGTTGGGGCTGCGCATCATCCACCGCGAGCACATCACGCCGCGCCGGATCAAGGACGTGGGGACGAGTCATGTCCCCGAAGACCGGCAGCGGCACGGGCTGGTGAAGGACTACTCGGTCGCGGATAACCTGGTGCTCAACGACTACTACCTGCGCCCCTATGCGCAGTCACCTAATGGGGCCGAGCTTCCGGTCACGGTGTTGAGCTATGTACTCGTCTTTGGGCTGATCATGCTGGCGCTCAACACGTTGATGCTCTGGGCCTGGGACGAGTGGCTGTGGACCGCGCTGCTCGATCTGTATGATGTGCCGGAAGCCTTCCGCACCTACGATATGACGACGGGTATGAGCGGCGACCAGACTGCCGCGCTCCAGTGGCCGTTCATCATCAGCATGCTCGCGTTAATCGCGGCGGAGCTGGTGTTTGGGCTGATCGCGCACCTGATCACGATCGCGGTGCTGGGCCTGGGGCCAATCCGCCGCCTGATCGACGGTATCAATCACGGGCTGCGCCGCGCCGTGTGGCAGGTTCTGGGCCGCGAAGGCGAGCCGCCCCCACCCGAAGGCGGCCTGATGCGCGATCAGGACGTGATCCGCGCGCACGGCTGGCAGTTGATCGAGGAGTACGATATCCGCACGCCCTCGACTGAAACATCGGGTGGCGCGCTCTCCGGCGGCAACCAGCAGAAGATGATCGTCGCGCGCGAGTTCAGCCGCAAGCCGCGCCTGCTGATCGCGGCCCAGCCGACGCGCGGCATCGACGTTGGCTCCATCGAGTTCATCCACCGCCGGATCATCGACCAGCGCGACGAAGGCGCGGCGGTGCTGCTCGTCTCGGCGGAGCTGGACGAGATCATGGCCCTCTCGGACCGGATCGCCGTGCTTTACAAGGGCGAGGTCATCGATACGGTGCTGGCCGGAGAAGCAACCCGCGAGCAGCTTGGCCTGCTCATGGCCGGGATTCGCACCGGCGACGGCTCGCAGCCCGAACGGCTGACCACCGCGCCGGCAGACGCCTGATACCGCAAATTTAACGGGGCGGGGTGAGCGCGCACCAACTCCACGCGCCGCCATCCCGCCCCGCCGCAGTGATCACGCTTCCCCCGACAGTCCGAACGCCCGGCGCGCCTCGTCTACACTCGTCGGGCTGCACATCACTACCAGGTGATCCCCCTCGCGTACAATCGTGCTCCCGCGCGGAATCAACAGCTTCTTGTCACGCCGGATCGAAACCAGGATGCACTCGGACGGTAAAGACGGAGCGATCTCGGCCACCGGCTTCTCGACAAAGGCGTGTGCGCGCGAGATATCCACCTCCAACACGCGCACGTTGCCTTCGTGAGCCTCGCGCAGTTCCTTGAGACGATAACTGGTATGGACGCGACGCTCCATCGCGCGTTCGTAGGCGTGTACGATGTCCTCACGCCGGACCACACCGCGCAGCCGGTGCGGGTCGTCACGATCCACGATCGGCAGGCGGCCTACGCCGCGCACTGCCATCCGCCACAGAATGCTGCCCATCGTCTCGTCGGGATAGCCAACCGCCAGCCCCTCGACGGTCGCGATGTCAGCAACCGTGCGATCCTCAAGCTGTTCGTCCAGCATCGCGCGGTCCAGATCGCCCAGTGTCACGATGCCGTACAGCTTGCCCGCTTCATCTACAACGGTAAAGCCGTGATGATGCGTGCGCTCGAACTCGTCGATCAGATCGCGCACCGGCATGCTGGCCGGGACCGAATCGAAGTCCTGCGTCATCGCGTCGGCGGCGGTCACGCCTTCGAGCAGGTCCACGTCGCGCGGGCCGCGCTGGGGAATCTGCGCCTCGTACAGGCTGGTATATTTCGAGAGCGGCGCGAGCGTCACCTGCACGAGATAGCTCAATGTGACAACCAGCGCTGCCGCCGCCAGCAGGTGATAGCCGCCGGTCATCTCGGTGACCATGAACAGCGTCGCAATCGGGACGCGGCCCGCCCCGCTGAAGACTGCCGCCATGCCCACCAGCACGAACGCCGCCGGATTCTGGTTGAACACATCGGCCAGCACCCCGCCGAGCATCGCGCCCACGAACAGGCTCGGCGCAAATACGCCTCCCGACCCGCCCGATCCCACCGTCAGCGACATCGCCAGGATTTTCGCGAAGATCAGGACGAACAGCACGTCGGTCGCCATCTCGCCGTTCATCGCAAGCTGAATCCAGCCGTAGCCGCCGCCCAGCACTTCCGGCAGGGCCAGCGCCATCAGCCCGACGCCCAGGCCGCCGATCGCTGGCTTGATGTGATTCGGCACGCGCAGCGCGTGGAAGAAATCGCGCGATTTGTAGAATACAACCGGCAGCAGCGCCGCCACCAGCCCGCCCGCGATCCCCAGCGCGGCATATTCCAGATAGTCGGCGGCATGCTCGACACCCAGATTGGCCGGGATGTCGAACAGCGGCTCCCAGCCGTCAATCGCACCGTTGATGCTGTAGGCCACCACTGATGCCAGGAGTGTGTACAGCAGCGCCGTCGTCTCGAACTCCATGTCGCTGTAGAGCACTTCGATCGCAAAGATCGCTGCGCCGATTGGAGTGCGGAAGATGGCCGACAGCCCGGCGGACATGCCGATCAACACCAGCATGCGGCGCTCTTCATCCGAGCGGCGGCGCACGGTGGCATACACCGAGCCGATTCCGGCAGCGATCAGCGCGGTTGGGCCTTCGCGCCCGGCGGATCCCCCGGCTCCAATCGTAATGGCCGATGCGACCATCTTCAGCGGCGGAATGCGCGCGCGAATCAGGCCCCTGGCGCGGTGCACCGCCTTGACCGCCGAGTCGGTCCCGTGCCCCTCGGCTTCGGGCGCGATGCTATACACCAGCACACCTGAGATCAGGCCGCCCAGCGTCGTGACCAGCGGGATCAGCCACAGCTTTGACGAGCCGACTATTTCGATCAATTGGCCGCCTTCGTTGGGCAGGCCAGGGGGACGATATCCGGCGATACCTTGCAGCAGAAGGTCCTGAGCCAGGTCGAGCAGCAACATGAAAATCTGAGCGGCGACGGCCCCCACCACGCCTAACCACAATGAGTCGAGCACCAGGCGTCGTTGTCGCTCGTCAGCTAAACTAAACACGCTAAACTCCTTCAATCTATATCAGGGCAACCATCATCGGATGCCAAACAGAACCTACGGCTGCACTGGCGCGATGCCGAACAGCCGTAGGCGGGTGTGCGATCCTTAACTTTAGCGGGCGGCGGCACAGGCCGCAAATCTGGCGCGGCGGCTGCGCCAGGCCCGCTATTTTTCAGTGCCGGAATTGTTCTCGTAATCGACCAGCTCGATATAGTCGGGCGTCGCGCCGCGCTGCCAGTAGATGCGCGGCACGATCGAGTGCGGGATGATGCGGTCCTGATACTGCACCACGCGCCGGATCACACTTTCCACCAGCGAGTCGGACAGGTAAAGCGGCTGCAAGCCCAGGTCGAACAGTTCCTTGTGGGCCGGGTTGTAGTAGTGCTCCTCGGCCTCGACGCGCGGATTCTTGTAGTGGGCGATCTTCACGTCGAGCCCGATCTGGCGCGCGGCCTGCCGGACGTGCAGCGCCAGGTCGAGCACCGAGAAGCGCTCGACCCACTGGTTAAAGACGCGCATCTTGCCGGGCGGGGCCGGGTTGAGCGTCGCCAGTTCGACACACTGGAGCGTATCGCGCAGGTTGAGATAGCCGCGCGTCTGGTGCCCCTTGCCATACAGCGTCAGCGGGATACCGGCCACCGCCTGCACGCAGAAGCGGTTGAGCGCCGTCCCAAACGACTCGTCGTAGTCGAAGCGGGTCAGCAGGCGGTCATCCAGGTTGGACTCTTCGGTTTCGATGCCGTAGACCACGCCCTGATTGAGATCGGTCGCGCGCAGGCCCCAGATTTTGCAGGCGAACATGATGTTGTTGCTGTCGTGCACTTTGGTCAGGTGATAAAACGAGCCGGGCTGCTTGGGGAAGGGCAGCGTATCCTTGCGCCCGTTGTATTCGATCTCGAAGTAGCCTTCGGCGATGTCGATATTGGGCGTGCCATATTCGCCCATCGTGCCGAGCTTGACCAGGTGCGCTTCCGGCGCAAACTCGTGCATGGCCCACAGCACGTTCAACGTGCCGTTGACGTTATTCTCGTGAACGCGCACGGCGTGATGCACGTCGATCATCGAGTAGGGCGCGCTGGGAATCTCCCCGTAGTGGATGATCGTGTCGGGCTGGAAGTCGCGCAGCACGCGGCTGATGAAGTACCAGTCCTGAATATCTCCAACGAATGGCTCGATCGTGCAGCCGGTGACTTCCTGCCACGCTTCGATCCGGGTCTGAAGCGACTGGATCGGCGTCAGGCTGTCGGTGCTGCGCTCCAGGTGCATCATCCGCCGGGTGAAGTTGTCCACAACGGCGACCGTGTGGCCGCGCTTGCTGAAATACATGGCGGTGGACCATCCCAGGTAGCCGTCACCGCCGAGAACTAGTATGCGCATTCTCGGTTCTTCTCCTAATCGCATAAGCTGCACGCGGTCTGCTTGCTCCCACGTGGGGCCGTACCCTATACTAACCCAGGCCGCAGCCAGAAGTTGCCCTGGCCGATTATAGCGTGCCCCGGCCAGTGGTCGAGGGCAACCTGCGCGCCGGTATCGACTTTTGTAGCAGACCCGGCAAGAATACGATGAATCCCGCCGCGCTGACCGTTGACAACGGGCCGGGATGCGGCTATACTTCTCGCGGTTATTATCCCGCAGGCATGACTATCTCTGTGGAAAGGAGGCACCCGGTGAACCGCGTCAAACTGGACAGGAACGTTCAATCCGCACTCGCGCGGCGCATCAACGCCGGGGCGTGCCTCTAGAAGGTTAACCAGACGGGTTCGAAGCTGGGGCTGCCTTTCAACGCCGTGGGTGTCGGAACGACGACATGCCGCGGTTTTTTGTTGTTTGCGAATATCTACCTACTGAGACAGAGATAGCAGGAACACACCATGAACGATAAATCGGCACACACACTCGAACTGCCGAAGATTCTCGACCGATTGGCGAACTACACGTCGTTTTCGGCCAGCGCGGAACTGGCGCGTGATCTCACACCGACCCCCTATCTGGACGAAGCCCAGGATCGCCAGCGCGAAACGACCGAAGCCCGGCGGCTGCTCGCCAGCCACGATCACATCACCATCGGCGGCGCGCGCGACGTGCGGCCCGATGTCGCGGCGGCAGAGCGCGGCGTCGTGCTCGATCCGCAGGCGCTGCTCGACATCCGCGCCACGCTGCGCCAGGCGACCACCCTGCATCGCATCCTGGGGCGGCTGAACAACCAGTTCCCGCTGCTGGCCTCAATCGCCGACCGGCTGGAAGAATGTACCGCGCTGCAGCACGAGATCAGCCGTGTGCTGGATGACTCCGGGCAGGTGCTCGACTCGGCCAGCCCCAAGCTTTCGACCGTGCGCCGCGAGATGCGCATCGCCTTCGACCGGCTGCAATCGAAGCTGCACAATATCGTGCACAACGCCAACAACGCGCCCTACCTGCAAGAGACTCTGATCACGCAGCGGCATGGTCGCTATGTGGTCCCGCTGCGGGCCGAGTTCAAGGGGCGGATTCAGGGCATCGTGCACGATCAAAGCTCCAGTGGCGCGACGTTGTTTATCGAGCCGCTGGCAACCGTCGAGCTGAACAACGCCTGGCGCGAGCTTCAGCTTGAGGAAGAAAACGAGGTGCGCCGCATCCTGCGCGAGCTGTGCGACCTGGTCGGCCACGAAGCGAAGTACATCATCAGCACCGTCGAAACGCTGGCCGCGCTCGACCTGATCTTCGCCAAAGCCAAGTATGCCGACGCGATCAAGGCCACCGAGCCGGAGCTGCTGGGCTTCCGCCCGGCTCCGCATCCACATCCCGGCAGCACGCTGCGCCTGTTGGCGGCGCGTCACCCGCTGCTCGATCCCAGGACGGTGGTGCCGATCGATCTGGAACTGGACGAGGAAACGTTTGCCCTGGTCATCACCGGGCCGAACACCGGCGGCAAGACCGTCGCGCTGAAAACGGTCGGGCTGCTGACGCTGATGGCGCAGTGCGGCCTGCACCTGCCGACCGCCGAAGGCTCGCGCCTGTCGGTGTTCAAAGAGGTGTTTGCCGACATCGGCGACGAGCAGAGCATCGAGCAGTCGCTCTCGACCTTCTCCTCGCACATGACCAACATCATCGGCATCCTGGATGTGGCCGACGAGGAATCGCTGGTCATCCTGGACGAGTTGGGCGCGGGCACCGATCCGGCAGAAGGCGCGGCCCTGGCGCGCGCGCTGATGGACGATCTGGTCGATCGCGGCGTGACGACGCTCGTCACCACGCACCACCCGGAGCTAAAAGTCTACAGCCACGAGAAGTCCGGCGTCAGCAACGCCAGCGTCGAGTTCAACCTGAAAACGCTGGCCCCGACCTACCGGCTGATCGTTGGCCTGCCAGGGCGCTCGAACGCGCTGGCAATCGCGGAGCGGCTGGGGCTTCCCTCGCGCATCATCCAGCACGCGCGCGGCATGATCACATCGGAGGACCTGATCGCGGATGACCTGCTGGACGAGATTCACCGCACCCGCGACCGTATCCGCCAGCAGCAGGACGAGACGCTCTACGCCCGGCAGGAAGCCGAGCAGGTGCGCGAAGAGCTGCGCGAGCGCCTGGAAAACATCGAAACCGAGCGCCGCCAGTTGATGGCCGAGGCGCGCCACGAAGCCGAGCAAGAGTTGGAAGCGCTGCGGTCCGAGGTCCGGCGCGTGCGCAAACAGCTTATGGCGGCGGGCCAGCCTCTCGACGCGATCCGCCGCGTGGAGCAGGCCGCCGGTGAGTTGGAAGGCGATCTGCTGCCAATGCCGGAGCCGGCGACCAGTCTGCCCGGCGAAGAGGACGGATTCCGCCCGCGTGTGGGCGACCTGGTATGGGTCACCACGCTCGGCGCAGAAGGCCAGATCACCGAGCTTTCGGAAGCCGACGCCGAGGTGATGGTTGGACGGCTGCGGCTGCGCGCCCGGCTGGATGAGCTTACCCCCCGGTCGCGGGCCGAGAGCAAGCGCGAGAAGAAGCGCGGATCGCGGCGCAGTGTGGCGGCAGAGGCTCCGGCGGCGGTCGCATCACGTACGGCCTCGCCCGGCCTGGAACTGGACCTGCGCGGCCAGACGGTCGAAGACGCCATCCCCGCGATGGAAGACTATCTCGACGCGGCCTATATGGCGGGCCTGCCTTTTGTGCGAATCATTCACGGCAAGGGGACCGGCGCGCTGCGCTCCGCCGTGCGCGACCGGCTGCACGGGCATCCGCTGGTCAAGAAGTATGCGCGCGGTGAGGAGAAGGAAGGCGGCGACGGCGTCACGGTGGTCGACATCGTCCCGACGCACTAAGCCCCTTCAGCCTGAAACAATCCCGGCCCCGGTAGCAGACATGCTCCGGGGCTTTTTGTTGGTTGCTACATCGTCTGCCCACCGCCGATGTGCAAAAGCTGCCCCGTCACCCAGCGCGCCTGAGTTGAGGCCAGGAACACGATCACGTCGGCTACGTCTTCGGGCTGGCCGATGCGTCCCAGCGGTGTGGTCGGAACCAGGACTGCTTCCAGCTCCGGCGTGATCCAGCCGGTCTGGATTGGGCCGGGCGACACGATATTGACTGTGATGCCCGCCGGGCCAAGCTCGCGCGCGGCACTGCGGCTGTACGATTCGAGCGCGGCCTTGCTGGCCCCATATGACACCTCGCCGGGGAAGCAGTATGCTCCGCCGGTGCTCAGGTTGATGATCCGGCCCCAGGTCGCGCCGCGCTGGATGTGCCGCCGCGCGAATTCAGCCATCAGCAGGGCGGTGGCGCGGCTGTTGACCGAAAAGTGGCGGTCGTGGCTGCGCGCCGTGATGGTGGCGGTCGTCTCGCCCTGCCACAGTTCGGGCAGTTCGTTGACTTGCGCGCTCCCCGGCGGGATGAACGTGTCGGCTTCCCAGTCGGCGGCGTTGTTGACCAGCACCTCGACCGGGCCAAACGCCGCTTCGACCGCGTCGAACAGCCGGGGCACGCTGGCCGGATCGCTCAGGTCGAACTCGCCCGCCTCGGCCTGCCCACCCTGATCACGGATGGCGGCCAGCACGGCGTCCGCACCTTCCGCGCGTTCGGCAGCGTACAGCTCGGCTCCCGGCGCTTGCGGCGACTCCGCCGTCGGATCGAGGTTCGCAGGCAGGCGGAAGTAGTGGACGAATACCCGCGCCCCCTCGGCGGCAAAGGCGCGCGCTGTGGCCGCCCCGATACCGTGATTGGCCCCCGTGACCAGTACCACCCGGTCCTGCAATCCCGTATCGATCATGGTTTCCTCGCTCTCGGTTGGACCTTTAGGCCAGCGCCGGCTCGCGGACTTCTTCGGTCAGTGTGCCGTTCTCGATATACCAGACGGTCGTTGCGAAGCGGTCCACGAAGTAGCGATCGTGCACCACCGCCAGCACGCTCCCCTGGAACGCGGCCAACGCCTGCTCGAACTGCTCGCGCGAGGGCACGTCCAGGTGATTGATCGGCTCGTCCAGCACCAGCAGATTCGCGCCGCGCGCCACCAGCACGGCCAGCATCAGCCGGGCGCGCTCGCCGTAGCTCAGCCGCTCAACCGGCGTAAAAACCTCGTCGCCGGTGAACAGGAAGAAATGCAGAAACGCGCGCGCGTCGGTCTGGCCCATGGCCGCTTCGGATAGGATCACCTCAAGCGCGTTGCTGGCCGGATCGAGTATCTCCTGCTCCTGCGCCAGATAGCCGATCTTCACGCTGGCCCCGGTCCGCACACGTCCCGCCAGCGGTGGCAGCGCCCCGATGATCGTCTTCAGCAGCGTGCTTTTGCCGTGACCGTTCGGCCCCAGCACGGCGATCCGCTCCCGCGCGCGCAGCGCCAGGTTGAGATCGCGCAGCAGCGGCGCGGCGGGATCGTAGCCGATCGCCAGGTCCTCAAGCGCGATCACGTCCTGGCCGGTGGTAGGCAGATCGCCGAAGTCGAGCTTGAGATTCCAGACCGGCCTGGGCTTCTCGACCCGATCCTCGGCTTCCAGATAGCGCTTCAGCCGGGTTTCTTTAGACTTGGCGCGTTTGGCGACCTTTTTGGCATAGCGCCGCTGCCGGTCGTCATTGGTCGCGTTTTCCTTGCACACGGCGCGCGCCATCGTCTGGCGCATATCGG
Organism: Chloroflexota bacterium; assembly: GCA_012729765.1. GTDB lineage: Bacteria > Chloroflexota > Anaerolineae > Aggregatilineales > Aggregatilineaceae > JAAYCM01. Next base: position 37,238 of record JAAYCM010000109.1, read on the forward strand.
CTTGCAGACGCGCGATCTCGACCTGCTGATCGCGCCACTGTGCCCACTGTTTGTCCAGCTCAGAACGCACCGCCGCCGCATAGTCGCTGTAAGTGCCCTCGAACACGCGCGCGGTATGCGTCTGGTTGTCGATGGCGACCACGCGGTTGACCGTCTCGTCCAGAAACGTGCGGTCGTGCGAGACGATCAGCGCCCCGCCGGGGAAGTCTTGCAGCCACGCTTCCAGCCATTCGAGCGCGCTCACGTCAAGATGGTTGGTCGGCTCGTCCAGGATCAAAAGCTGCGGATGCCCGACCAGCAGCGCGGCCAGCCCCAGGCGCGTCTTCTGCCCGCCGGAGAGCGTGCCGACCGGGGTATCGAGCGGCACATCGTCCAGGCTCAGCCCGGCCAGCACGCGCTCGCCCTCACCGGATTCAACCACGCGGCTCAGGCTCTCAAGCCGTTCGAGCGCCCCGGCGTAATCGGCCAGCAGCCGCTCGATCTCGTGATCGGGCGTGCCGCTCATGGCGTCGGCCAGCCGCTCGACTTCGGCCTCAGCCTCGCGCAGGGCGGCGGCCTGCGGAAAGAGCACGTCGCGCAACGGTGTTTCGTCGGGCACATCCAGCCCTTGCGGCAGATAGCCCACGCGCAGATCGGCGGGCGCAAACTGCACCCCGCCGCCATCGGCATCCAGCGCGCCGGTGATGATGCGCAACAGCGTGGTCTTGCCGGAGCCGTTGGGGCCGATCAGCCCGACGCGCTCGCCGGGATTGACGGTAAACGTGATGTTCTTGAGAACCGGCTCGTCCGCGCCGGGATAGCGTTTGGTGATGTTGGAGACGGTAAGCATGAGAGATGTCCCTTCTGTGCAGTCGGCTGCATCGTGAGTCGTCGGAAAACAAAGACGCCGCCGGGCAGGCCCCGTGCGGCGTGAGTCGTCTCATAGATGTGGCAGAATGCAGCGGTCAGTCCACGTGCGACAAGGTCACAGCACACAGCAAGCCCGGAAACGGACTAGCGATTGTTGACCTCGTTGCGCACCATAGAACATCCTTTGCTCAGGCCGATGAAAGACGGAATGAGAACCGACTGGCGATTCCCGCCCCGACAGGACCTATTGTAGCGGGATCAGGCGGGTGCTGTCAAGGCGGGGTGAGGCACGGTGATCGGATCGTGTGGCGCGCATGTAGAATAATTGTGCTAGAATCAACCTATCGAACAGCGGTTCTAGCGCTGGCAGACCGGCATGGACGATCACCATTCATACAGTTTTAACGGTCAGTTACAGAGCGGCGAGCAGGGTGAAGTATTTCTGGACGAGTATTTTGCGCGCTGGTTCATCCTCGAGCCGGCCAGCCCGGCAGAACAGCGCCAGGGAATCGACCGCTTTTTTACGACGCGCAACCGCAAGCGCCGCTTTGCCGTCGAATATAAAACCGACAATGTCGCGGCCCGCACCGGCAACGCCTTCATCGAGACGATCTCGGTAGATGTGATCAACAAGCCCGGCTGGGCCTATACCTCGCAGGCCGAATACCTGCTCTACTACGTGCCGGGCAAAGCCGTCGTCTACATGATGCCGATGGCCGCCATCCGCCGCTGCCTGGCGCTCTGGCTGGAGCATTTCCCCCACCGCCAGATTCCCAACAACGGCTACAACTCCTATGGGCTGCTGGTTCCGCTGGGCGAGTTCGAGCGCTATGCCGAAGGCGTGTTCATGACCAACAGCAGCCCGGTCTGACACTCATTCCAGGTCCTCAGTCTTCGAGCGTTCTCCGTGCGGCGGCCCATTTTTCCCCTCAAAATAACCGCTTTCAAACTTTTCAATGGCTCAATAGCGGTAGTTAAAGTGTCCACTTCTGTCCTAGCAGAAGATAAGCCCCCTGGCTCATTACGAGTGCTGTCTACGCCCTCATCATAATCCCATGAATTCAGAATGCTTAGCTTTCCCCTTGGACCAGAAGCGAGGAAGAAAATTCGGGGCACTGTCCTCTTGTCTTAACAGGCGGAATGGACTGTTATGAGGTGCGGCTAGACCAGATATCCAAGCGTTGAGCGGGACCGACTCTTTCTCACACAAACTTCGCCCAGAGCAGCCACCGCCACCGCCTTTTTCACCCGATTTCACACCCAACGATCACGCTGCCGCAGCGTGTATCCCATCCCGCAAGCCAGCGGATTCCACGCTGGCTGATGCTGGATCGCTGCTGGTGATCGGGCGCAGCGCGGTAACCGGCCCGTTGGCGGAAGGACAGACGACATGAGACACAACCGGCAGAAAAACGATCATCGGGGCGAGCGGCCCAAAGTGCTCACCTGGCATATTCACGGGACCTACCTCTACTACCTGACGCAGGCCAACTGCGACTTCTACCTGCCTGTCGCAGCGGCGCTTTTCCCTGGGGCGACAACGTGCACGAGGTCCCGGTCGAAGACGTGAAAGACCTGGACCTGGACGTGATCCTGTTCCAGGCGTGCCAGCACTACGAAGCCGACCAGTACGAGATTCTCTCCGACCGCCAGCGGCGGCGGCCAGAACTCCAACCCGTTCACACTGCGGTTGGGTGCGCCGTTCAATATTGGGATGTGCACGCCTAACGCCCCCCACCCGGATCGCTGGATGCCGTATCTGCTCTACCAGCACGAGATCGCGCGCACCCTGGAGTTGGTCGGCCTGATCGGGGCGCAGCCGCCAAGCTGGCAGCCGTCATTCGCCGTGCTGGAGCAGGATCGGGTCGAAGCAGCGGCAGTTCTGCCCGATCTGCGCGCGCCCTACGCCGTGCTGCACCCCGGCGCGTCCGAAGAATCCCGGCACTGGCCCGCCGATCGTTTCGTGCAGGTGGGGAACGCGCTGGCCGCGCAGGGCTGGCAGATCGTGGTGACGGGGGTTGAATACGAGCACGCGTTGGTGGAGCGGATCGCGGCGGAACTGGAACACCCGGCCATCCCCGCCGTAGGCCGCCTGTCAATTGGCGGGCTGGCGGCGTTACTGAAGGATGCGGCGCTGGTCGTCTCGAACGACACCGGCCCGATGCACCTCACCAACGCGGTCGGCACGCCCAATGTGGCGATCTTCTGGTGCGGCAACTATATGAACTGGGCGCACTTCAACCGGCGGGGACACCGCCCGCTGCGCTCGTGGACCGTGATCTGCCCACTGTGCGGCGCGGATATGACGCCGGACGAGAAGCCCGACACGGGGTGCGATCACAATGCCTGCTTCGTGGATGGTGTGACGGTCGAGCAGGTCCTGACCGAGGCCTTCGACCTGCTGGCCTATCACGCTGCGCTGCCGGCTTCCGCCGCGAACCGCACATAAGCCGCGAGGATGCCGTCCAGGCTGGCATCGGTCAGTGAGGGCAGGATCAGGTCCGCCTCACCGACCAGGTGCGGGCTGCCCAGCCCGACCACGAACATCTGCGCGAGGCGCGCGGCAGCGACTCCGGCGGCGGCGTCTTCAAACACGACCGCCCGTGCCACCGGAATCCGCAGCGCCCCGGCCACCCACACGAACACATCCGGCTCCGGCTTGGGGCGCGTGACGGTGAAGGCGTCCGCCACCGCATCGAAGTAACGCTCCAGCCCGGTCTGCCTGAGGATCGGCTGGGCGAAGGTGCTGGACGACGCCACGCCCAATCTGAGGCCATGTGCCTGGGCCGCTTCGAGCAGCGGGAGCACCCCCGGCAGGATGTCATCTGGCCCCATACCGGGCAGCGCCGCGCCGAACTCCGCATCCTTGACCGCGAAGAAGTCCGCGATCTCCTGGCGGGTCAGCGCGTTAGCGCGCTCACGGAACAGGTAGCGCAGGCAGTCCAGGCGGTGTTTGCCGCGCAACTGATCCATATCGGCGCGGGTGAAGGGAATCTGGCCCCTGGCGGCCACCTGCTGCCACGCGCGGTAATGCAGCTCGATGGTGTTGACGAGCACGCCGTCCATATCGAAGATCAACGCCTGAGGAGCACTCACCCTGTTTTCCATCCTTACAACGCGCCCGATAAAATCACCACGAAGCCACCTGGATTATAGCCGTGTCGCCGTTTTATCCCACGCCGCGTCTCCAGCTCAGGCTTGACAAACGCCCGCTGCTCAAGAGAATGGTTCCCCGACCGATAAAAGGAAACAAGCAGCCCGCCCGATGAGACGCACATCCCGACCCCGATCCGAGCGCCCCCAGGGCCAGCCCACACGTGGCAAGACCGCCCGCAACCGCCTGCGCCGCGTCGATAACTTCCTGCTGATCTATGACGGTGAGTTGATCCGGCGGCAGGGCGGGGCGTGGGATCGCGCTTTCTTCGTGGACCTGGGCTACGGCGCACAGCCGATCACGACGCTGGAGAGCGCGGCGCGGCTGCGGCAGGCCAATCCCCGGCTGCCGGTGCTGGGCGTCGAGATCGATCCGGAGCGGGTGGCGGTGGCGGGGCCCTATGCCGACACGCTCACGCAGTTCCGGCTGGGCGGGTTCAACCTGCCGCTGCGCGAGGACGAGGCGGCGCGTGCCATCCGCGCTTTCAACGTGCTGCGCCAGTACGACGCCGATCAGGTGGGGAGCGCGTGGCAGAGCATGGGGCGCGGCCTGCGGCCCGGCGGGCTGCTGATCGAGGGCACGTCCGATCCGTTCGGGCGCAGTTGGACCGCGAACCTGCTGCGCCGTGTGGGCGACCGGCTTGTGCACGAGGGCCTGCTGTTCAGCACCAATTTTCACGGCGGCTTCGAGCCGGAGATGTTCCAGTCGATCCTACCCAAGAACTACATCCACCGTATGCTCCCAGGTGAGCCGATCGCGGACTTTATGCAGGCGTGGCAGCGGGCCGCGCGTGAGCGCATCGCTTACCGCGATTGGGGGCTGCGCCAGTGGTTCACCGCCAGCGCCGAAGCGTTATCCGCCTCCGGCTTCCGGCTCGACCTGCGCGGGCGGCTGCTCCAGCGCGGCTACCTGCTGTGGCAGGGCAGCCCAGATGTCGCGCCGCTGCCGCTGTTCCCGGCGTGATCTCCCACCCCGCAAGCCAACTCAAAATTTTGGCACCAAATGATTGACAGGCGGCGCGCTTTGGGTCTATACTAACAGCAAAAAGGAAAGTAAGTAATCCTTACTAACTAAATCAACCAGCCCATCCCCTTATTTGCCCGGCCCCGGAGGTGCGTTATCGACAGCACGGACTGCCCGAAGACCCGACCCATCGTTCCATCCGATTCGCATGGTTTCTAAGGAGAATTCTCGAAATGAAGCGTTTGACGATTGCTTTGCTCGTGCTTGTCCTGCTGGCTGTCCCGGTCGCTAGCAGCTTTGCCCAGGGAAGCCCGCGCGACGGCGACCCCTTCTGGAACGCCACCGAAGAGCAGTTTGCCGCGTGGAACGTGATCGAGGGCGTGGAAGACGGCGCTGAGATCACTTTCTGGACGATGTCGCTCTCGCCCAACTTCGACGAATACATCACCAAGATCGTCGAAAACTTTGAGCTAACCTACCCCGGCGTCACCGTGACCTGGGAAGACCAGCCCTGGGACAGCCTGCAAGACAAGACCCGTAACAGCTTCGCGGCGGGCGAACCCCCGGACGTGGTCAACCTCAACCCGGCCTGGGTTGCGGAATTCGCCGAAGCGGGCCTGCTGGTGAATATGGATGAGGCGTTGGCCGCCTATCCTGCCGTCCGCGAGCAGTATTCCGACGGCGCGTGGAACACCATGGCCTTCCAGGATGCCAGCTACCAGATTCCCTGGTACCTCGGCCTGTCGAACTTCCTGGGCTACAATCAGGCCGTGCTGGACGAGTTGGGCATCACGGTTGAAGAGCTGCCCAAGACCTGGCCAGAGCTGTATGCCTTCTCCGAGCGCGTGCGCGAAGAGAGCGGCGGCGACTATTACGGCACCTCGCTCAACTTCGGCAGCGGCATCGAGCTAAACCTGCTCAACTACCTGATCTACAACGATGTCCCGGTCTATGACGAGAGCGGCGCGGTGGCGCTCAACACCGGCAGCGCGGTCGAGAACCTGCAATTGTGGGTCGATCTGATCAACAACGACCTGATCCCGCGCGAGAGCCTGACCGACGATCACCGCCGGATGGTCGAGCGCTTCAGCCAGGGCGAGACGGCGATCATCATGATTGCCCCGCACATGCTGCGCCTGGTGGAAGAGAACAATCCTGATGTGTACGCCACGCTGGGCGTCGCGCCGGGCATCACCGGCAGCAGCGGTGCAAACGCGGTGGACGTGCAGTCGCTGGTCGTCGCGGCGGAGTCCGAATATCCCAACGCCGCGCTGGCGCTGGCCGTGTTCGTGACCAATCCCGAAGTCCAGGCCGCCTTCAGCAAGGAAGTCGGTATCTTCCCGTCGAACCTGCTGAGCTACGAGGACCCGTTCTTCGCGACGGTCGAAGAGGGCAACCCGATCTCGACCATCCGCCCGCTGGCGCATGACTACGTGCTGAACGCCGACAACCGCCGCCCGACCTTCCCGAACGATGCGGAAGTGCAGCAGGCGATCATCGATGCGCAGAACGCCGCCCTGCTGGGCGAGAAGTCCCCGCAGCAGGCGCTCGATGACCTGGTAGCCGAGATCGAAGAACTGATCGCGGCGGCCCAGTAGCCCGCCGATGAGGAATATCGCGGGAGAACTCAGGCACGGGTTCTCCCGCTTTTTTAAACGCACGACCCAAGTCGTAGGAGCATGGCCCGTGACAACGTTTCTCCGCAAGCCCATGCTGCGCCCCGCAGCCAAGCCCTGGCCCCGGATGTCGGTGCTGGAGCAGCGCCGCACGATCACCGCCTATCTGTTCCTCGTGCCCGCCTTCGCATTCCTGATCGTGTTCCTGTTCATCCCGCTGTTCCAGGTGATCTACTACAGCTTCACCGACTACGATCTGCTCACCGCGCCGACCTGGGTCGGGCTGGAAAACTATCAGAAGCTGTTTCAGGACGACCTCTTCTGGAAATCGCTCTTTCACTCGTTCATTTACCTGGCCGTGACGCCGATCCTGATCGTGCTCTCGATCACGCTGGCGATCATCGTCAACCGGCCCCTGCGCGGCGTCTATCTCTTCCGCGCGCTGTACTACATCCCGGTCGTGATCTCGGCGGTCGCCATCGGCATGATCTTCAACTTCGTGTTCTCCGAGCCGTCGGGCCTGATCAATGGTGCGCTGCGCCAGACGCATATCATCGACAAGCCGATCCACTTCCTGACCGACCCGAAATATATCCTCTACTCGATCATGAGTGTGACGGTCTGGCGCGGGATCGGCTACTACATGGTGATGTTCCTGGCCGGACTGCAAGCCATCCCGGAAGAGCTGTATGAGGCCGCCGCGATTGACGGGGCGAACCGCTGGCAGCAGCACCTCCATATCACCGTGCCGAGCCTGCGCCCGGTGATCACCTTCGTCGCCGTGATCTCGTCCATCGCCGCGCTGCGCGCCTTCGACGAAATCTTTATTCTGACCAACGGGACGGGCGGCCTGCTCGACAGCGGCCTGACCTCGATCTTCTATCTCTATCGCCAGGCGTTCCGCTTCCTGAATATCGGTTACGCGGCGGCGATCGCGGTCGTGTTCACCGCCATCACCATGATCTTCTCACTGATCAACCTGCACTTCCTGGAGGGCAAGAACTGATGGCCGCGCAAGCTTCGTTCCGGGCACCATCCCCGCTGCGCCTGCGTTTGCAGCGCTGGTTCGAGACGACCGGCTGGTATGTCCTGCTGGTGCTGTTCGCGCTGATCACGGCCCTGCCCTTCTTCTGGACAGGGCTGATGAGCGTGCGCCAAAATTCGAGCAATATCTTCAGCGCGCGCAAACCGCCGGAGCTGCTGCCCTATCCCGGCATGATCGGCTGGGGCGAGGGCTACCGGGTCGCCTTGCAGCAGGGGAGCTACGACGTTCCGAAGGAAGAAGCCACGCGCGAGCAGCCCGCCGGATCGTGGCACGACTACGCGCCCACCTGGCAAGCGAGGCTGAAAGGCACCGGCCTGGAGCCGTACACCTTCCCGGCCACGACGCAGAACTATTACAAGGTCTGGCGCGATATCCCGGTGCCGCGCTATTTCGCCAACAGCCTGCTGGTTTCGATCTGCACGGTCGCGCTCAACCTGATCACGTGCTCGCTGGCGGCCTATCCCCTGGCGAAAATTCGCTTCAGGGGGCGCAGCGTCGTCTTCTCGATCATCCTCAGCACGCTGGTCTTTCCGCCGCAGTTGTTGTTCATCCCGCTCTACGTGATGGCGATCAAGGTCTTTCACTTCGATGACACGTTCTATGGGCTGATCCTGCCGTTTGCGACGAGCGCGTTTGGCATCTTCCTGCTGCGCCAGATTTACCAGGGCATCCCCGACGAGCTGCTCGAAGCGGCGCGGCTGGACGGGGCGAGCGAGTTCGGCATCTGGTGGCGCGTGCTGCTGCCGCTGATCAAACCCGGTCTGGCGACGCTGGCGATCATCACCTTCGTCAACTCGTGGAACGACTTCCTGTGGCCCATGCTGATGCTCTCGGATCGGGACAAGTTCACGCTGCCGTTGGGATTATCGTATCTGCGCGGATTCTTCAGCGGCGATCTGCAAAGCGTGGCCGCCGGGATCGTGATCGCCACCGTCCCGATGATCATCTTCTTCCTGGTCTTCCAGAAACAGTTTGTGCGCGGCCTGTCTGGTGCGGTCAAGGGCTAGCACGTTCGAACGAAAGAACGGTACATCATGCAGCAGTTAATGATCAGCTTTGAAGGTGCAGCCGCCCCGCGCGAGATTCTGGACGGGGTGCAGCGCGGCGCAATCGCCAGTTTTTGCCTGTTCGGCCATCTCAACAGCCGCGCCCCCGCCCCGCTGCGCGAGCTAACCGAGTCGCTGCGCCATGCGGCCCAACGCGGCGGGCAGCCGGTGCCGCTGCTGGGTATCGACCAGGAAGGCGGGCAGTTGATGGCGGTAGTGCAGGGAGCGACTGAGCTGCCGGGCAATATGGCCCTGGGCGCGACCCGCTCGCCGGAGCTGGCCGAGCAGGCCGGGCGTGTGCTGGGCCGCGAGCTGCTGGCGATGGGCATCAACCTCAACTTCGCGCCCTCGCTCGATGTGAACATCAATCCGACCAACCCGGTCGTCGGTATCCGCTCATTCGGGGCCGATCCCGCGCTGGTAACAGAACTGGGGCTGGCGATGATCCGGGGGATGCAGGCCGAGGGTGTGATCGCCACCGCCAAGCACTTTCCGGGGCATGGTGACACCACCACCGACACGCACCACGCCCACGTTGTGGTCAGCCACCCGCTGGAACGGATCGAGACGGTCGAGCTGTACCCGTTCCGCGCCGCGATCCAGGCTGGAGTCAAAGCGATCATGACCGCGCATATCCTCTTCACCGCGCTGGACGGCGAGCGTCCGGCGACCATCTCGCCGCCGATCCTGACCGGCTATCTGCGCGAGCGGCTGGGCTTCAAGGGCGTGCTGATAACCGACGCGATGGATATGCACGCCGTCGCGCGCTATGGCCGCGAAGCCAGCGTGCGTATGGCGCTCGAAGCCGGGGCCGATCTGGTGCTGCTGGCGCATCTGCCCGGCCAGATGGAACTGATCCGCGATCTCGCCCCGCTGGCGCGCCCGGCGGCGCTAAATCGAATTGCCGCGCTGCGTGCCCAGGCCGACCGCCCGCTGCCCGATTTCGACGTGATCGGCTGTGCGGAACACCAACAGATCGCGCAGACCATCGCCGATCGTGCGATTACGCTGGTGCGCGACGCGGGGCGGCTGCCGCTGCACCCGGCCCCGGACGACGAGATCGCCGTGATCACGCCGGAGCCGGTCGATCTGACCCCTGCCGACACGTCCTCGCACGTGACAATCGCACTGGCCGACGCCATCCGGCAGCGCCACCCCCGCACCCGCGCCTATGAGCTGCCGCACCGCGCCGGGCCGGACGAGATCGCGGCGCTGCTGCACGCCGTCGAAGAGGCCGATGTCGTGATCGTGGGCACGATCAGCGCCGATCAGCACGCGGGCCAGACCGAACTGGTGCGCGCCCTGCACGCGCGCGGCCAGTGCCCGATCGTGATCGCGCTGCGCACGCCCTACGATCTGGCCGCCTTCCCGATGATCGAAACCTACCTGTGCGCCTACAGCATTCGCCCGGTAGCGGTCGAGGCGGCGGCGCGCGCGCTGTTCGGCGAGATCGAGGCGACCGGCGTGCTGCCCGGCGCGATCCCCGAATCGCAGGCGTGAGTCAGCGGGTGGGGGTGGACGAGCAGGGGCCAATGCGAGTATCATCTCTGCGAGGAGTCTGCCCGCCAGCACGCGCAACAGGTTAGCCGCACATGGTCAAAGCACGCCACCCATCCGACAAAGCGACGCACAGCCAGCTCAAGCGCCACAACCGCGAGCTGGTGCTGCGCGCGATCTATCACGGCATCGCCGATAACCGTGCGGCGCTGGCTCAGGAAACCGGGCTGGCGAAGCCGACCGTCTCCGAGTTGGTCGCGGAGCTGATCGACGAGGGGCTGCTGGCCGAAAACGGGCACGGGCCATCGGGTGAGGGCGGCGGTAAGCGGCCCCGCCTGGTCAAGTTCGTGCCGACCGCGCGCAATGTGATCGGCATCTCGCTGAGCGAGGAGCGCGCCGAGGGGGCGCTGGCCTTTCTGGATGGGCGGATCGTGGCGCGCCACCAGGTCGAGCTGCACGGTGCGCAGGGCGATGACGTGATAGCGCGGCTGGCGGATGTGATCAACGGCCTGCTGGCCCAGCTTGACGCGCCGCTGCTGTGCATCGGGATCGGCGTGCCGGGCGTGGTCAATTCCGACCGGGGCATCGTCAGCCACACCGCGCGCCTGGGCTGGTACAACGTGCCGCTGGCGAGCATTCTGAGCGAGTTGTACAGCGTGCCGGTGTATGTCGCCAACAATACCGAGCTGGCCGCGCTGGGGCAGTTCGTCTTCGGTCCGGCGGGCGAAATGGACAGCCTGGCGACCGTGCTGGTCGGCGGCGGCGTCGGCGTGGGGATGGTGGTCAACGGCACGGCCTATCACGGCGGGCGCGAGATCGGCTATCTGCGCGTGGCCGATCAAAGCCTGGTGGATGCGCCGCCCGACAGTGAAGGCCGGCTGGAAACGTTCCTGGGCTGGCACTATGTCCGCCAGCGCGCAGCGGCCCTGTGCCGCGCATACGGCAGCGATCTGCTGCCCGGCCCCGACGAACTCACCTATCTGCACCTCGGCTATGCCGCCGCCAATGGTGATCCCGCCGCGCTGGCGCTGCAAGACGAGCTAAGCCGCTATCTGGCACAAGTCTTCGCCTGGATCATCGGCCTGCTGCGGCCCGATCATATCTCGCTGGCCGGGCCGATGGCCGATTATGGCGAGCCGCTGCTGGCGCAGACCATCGCCTATACGCAGGAATTGATCCTGCCCGACCTGGTCGAGGAAGTGACATTCTCATTGGCAGAGTCGGCCAACCTGATTCTGATGGGCGCAATCGCGCAGGCGCTACAATACGAGCTGGGATTGGCATGAACGCGAAACCGCGCACACTGGGTATCATCACCAATAATCAGCACAATGTCTTTCAGCGGAACGTGCTGGCCGGCGTGCGCGAGGTAGCGGCGCAGCGCGGCTACACGGTCGCCATCGACTCCTACGCCGAAGACCCGGCACGCCCCCAGCCGATCACGCTCGACTATCACGCCGTCGATGGCGTGCTGGTGATCGCCAACGCCGCGCCGAATGACCTGCTGCAAGCGATCTACGAATCCGGGACGCCGATCTCACTGGTCAGCCACCACGTGCCCGGCTCGTCGATCCCGGCGGTGATCACCGATAACGCGCAGGGCATCACCGAGATGGTGCGCTACGTGGTGGGCGAGTGCGGGCGGCGCAGCCTGATCTTTGTGCGCGGCCTACCCGATCAGCGTGACGGCTTCGAGCGCGAGAACGCCTTCCGCCGCGAACTGATGCGCTACAACCTGCCCCTGCCCGACGATCGCTTCGTCCCTGGCGATTTTTCGCCCACCGTCGCCGCCCGTTCGATCCAACGCCTGCTGGATAATGGGACGGCTTTCGACGCGATTGTCTCCGCCGATTACCTGATGGGCATCGCCGCCGCCGAGACACTGCGTGCCACCGGGCTGCGCCTGCCGGACGATGTGCTGGTGGTCGGCTTTGGCGACGCGCCCGAAGCCGAGGCCGCCGGGCTGACGACCGTCGCCGCCGACGTGGTGGAGCAGGGCCGCCGCGCCGCCCGCCAGTTGATCAGCCAGATCGAGGGCCAGCGCATCAGCGGCGTGACGGTGCTCAGCGTGCGCCTGATCGTGCGCGCGCCGTGCGACCCCCGGTAGTCCCCTTATAGACCGACGCGCCGCACGAACTGTTGTAGCAGCCCGGCGGCGCGTGACGGCTGATAGCGGGCTAATCAGGCCCGTTACCGGCTCTCGAACTTCCAGCGTGTGGTATCATCCGGGAAGCGCGTCCAGGCGAAGGCGACGTGCGGCTTGAGCTGCCAGACCGGCGTGCCGTGCCGCATATCATACTTGGCCTCATAGGCGTCGTCGATCTGGGTGAGCAGCTCGGCGCTGGTATTTTCCTCGGTGTGCTTCTCGACGGTCCCTTCCAGAATCACGACCTGATCCCCGCTTTCAAGGTGGACCACGACCGCCGGATTCTTCGCCAGATTGCGCGCCCAACGGACCTCAGGACTACCGCCGAAATAGACCGTCCCGTTCACGTAGACGCCCCATACCGGGCGGGCGTGCGGTCGGCCATCGGGCCGGGTGGACGACACCCAGTAGTTGCGCGCGGCCTTCAACTGCTCCTCAGCGTGTGACCAGGGCAGTGTGCCTTCGACGGTGGTGGGGATGCCATAGCCGGGGATATGCGGGCGGCTGGCGGTGGGCGTGGTGACGTGATGTTGATCGTTCATCGCTGTTCCTCGCGTGGTCTAGCCCAACGATGGCGAACCGCTCATTTTAACCGATTCAGACAGAAAAAACGAAATTTCGCAGCGTTTTTAATACAAAAATTTACATTCCTTGATCTCGATCAAGATACCGGGCCGGGCTTCCGGTTATCATGTGGTTTGGCGGGCACGACCACCGCCGCTACATTCTGGATAGGGTGCGCGGCTGCATCATGAAAGGACGCTCAACGCATCATGCCACGTCTGGCACGCTGGTATATCAAGGCGGGACTGGTGTATCTGGTGCTGGCGCTGCTGGTCGGCGTGCTGCTCCAGGCGCGGACCGTGATCGATCTGCCCGGCTGGGCGGGGCGGCTCCAGCCGGTATATCTGCACCTGCTGATCGTGGGCTGGATCACGCAGTTGATCATCGGCGTGGCCTACTGGATGTTCCCGAAATTTACGCGCGAGCAGCCGCGCGGCAGCGAAACCCTGGGCTGGCTCACCTTCGGGCTGATCAACGCCGGGCTGGCGCTGCGCACCATCGCGGAGCCGCAGGCGGGCGACCTGGGATGGGTGCTGGCCGTTTCTGCCGTGCTCCAAGTGATCGCCGGGTGGCTGTTCGTGATCAACACCTGGGCGCGCGTCAAGGAGCGCTGACATGCCCCGGCTGAGCGTATGGATGGTGCGCACGGCGCTGCTCTACCTGGGCGTGGGCTTCACGATCGGCGGGCTGCTGCTGTTCAATAAGGGCGTCTATATCGACGCGGCGATCTGGCGGCTGCGGCCCGTGCACGCCGAGATCGCGCTGATCGGCTGGACGCTGCAACTGGCGCTGGGCGTCGCCTTCTGGATTCTGCCGCGCCTGACACGCACCGAGCGCTATGGCCGGACGTGGCTGGCCTGGAGCGGCTATGGCCTGCTCAACGCGGGTGTGCTGCTGTTGGCCGCAGCGCGCTGGAACAACGGCCCCGCCGAATTGACGCTGGCCGGGCGCGTCCTGGAGCTGCTGGCCGTCGCCGCGTTTGCCGTTTACCTGTGGCCGCGTGTCAAGCCATTTGGCAAATGAGCCGCGCAGCCCGATCATCGTAAGCGTACTACGGAGAGCGCATCAATGTACTGGACCGAACTCAGCTCTCACCGCCTGCACGCCGTCGCGCCGGATTTCCGGCTGCAAACCGCCGCCGGAGAAACCATCACGCGCGCGCAGTATCGCCAGCGCCAACATCTCGTGCTGGCCTTTCTGCCCGACCCCACCGCGCCCGAAGTCCAGACTCTGCTGGACGGACTCGCGGCGCAGCATGACGAATTCGCGCAGGCGTCGGCGGCGCTGTATATCGTCAGCACGCAGCCTGCGCCGCTGCCCGCCCCGCTTGTGCTGCTGATCGATCCAGGCGGGACGGTGCGCGATACCTACGCCGCGATCTTCGCGCCGGACGAGCAGCCCGCCCCCGGTGAGCCGTTCACCATCATCCTGGATCGCTATGGCACCCCGGCGGGGGCAGCAGTCGGCGTGCCGGATTCGGACACCGTCGCGGCGGACCTGCTAAGCTGGGTGTGGGGCATCGAGTACGACTGCCCGGAGTGAGGCGTCTTCCCTGAATGGCCAGGGTGGTCATAACGAGCAGCACGATCAAGTGAAGCACCGGGCACACGGCGGCGTGGTACAATCGGTCCGGTTTGGGACCCGCCAGCCAACCGGAGTGAAGTATGCCTCTCACGCACGAGCGAACCTTCCGTGTACGCCATTACGAGTGTGACGCAGCCGGGCAGGTGCATCATGCCAATCTGCTGCGCTATATGCAGGAAGCGGCTATGGATGCCTCGGCTGCTGCCGGCTACGATCTCGCGCGCTACGAAGCCCTGCACACCCAATGGCTGATCCGCGAAACCGATCTGCGCGTGCTGCGCCCGCTGCACTATGGCGACTCGGTCACGGTCAGGACGTATGTCAACGACTTCCGCCGCGTGCGCTCGCGCCGGGCCTATGAGCTGCGCGACGCCGCCAGCGGTGAGCCGGTCGCACGGGCGCACACCGACTGGATTTACATGGACACCGACACGCTGCGCCCGATCACCGTCCCCGACGAGATGATCGCCGCGTTCTTCCCCGAAGGCCCGGCGGCAGCCCCGGCGATGCCACGTGATCCCTTCCCGACGCCGCCCCCGCCGCGTGACCCGTTCGGCATCCGGCGGCGTGTGGCCTGGAGCGATCTCGACACGGCCCGGCACGTCAACAACGCCATGTATCTCGCCTATATCGAGGACTGTACGGTCCAGGCACTCGCGGCGGTCGAGGGCTGGCCGGCTGAGGCTCCGGAAGCGCTCCACTACCGGATCGAGTACCAGCAGCCGGCGCTGCTGGATGACGAGGTGGAAATCATGACCTGGACCTCAGATAACGGGGGCGGCGAGCGAGTGCGCCATTACACGATCACGCGTGTCGAGGACGGGGTGCAGCTGGCGCGGGCGCGCGTGGTGTGGCAGATTACCTGAGATCAGGTAGGGGTGTATTGCAATACGCCCTGGCGGGCGAGGCAAGCATCGTCTCTACAAAAACCACACACCCATGATCCGCGCCGGGACGGTTACGCCTCGCTCACCAGCCAGCGCCAGACCCACGCCATCGACTCGACATCGGCGCGCTGATAGGTGCAGGCCTGCGCCAGCACGTCGCTATCGCCGGTTTGCAGCCAGCGGCGGTAATCCTCATAGGCGGCGAACCAGTCCTGGTAGCCCGGCCAGGAATAGCCCAGGTAGGTCGAGACGGTCTTGATCGAGGTGCTGCCCAGCGGCAGGCTGACGGTGCGCGTCAGGGTGCGGTGCAGATCGTGCAGGCGGGGGGCCAGCGCCGCTTTGACATCCGGCGGCGCGGTGCGGTCGAGAATCGCGGCGTCGTAGCCGGTCCAGTGGAAGATCGGGCCGTCATGCGCGGCGACCGAGTCCGCGAACGCTTCCCATGCCGCGCCGGGATCGGGCGCGAGCGTCACCGGCTGACCGTCGGGCAGATAGAGCGTTTGGGGGCGCGTCACCGGCGCGACCAGCGCGATCCGGGTGCGGCCTTGCGTATCGCACCAGCCCAGGCACCAGGGAATCCCCTCGCCCAGCGTCTCCAGGTCGAACATCCAGCCATCCCGGCGGCAGACATCCGGCAGCGGGGCGAAGCGCACCGGGCGATCCTCGACCCACGCCTGAGCATTGGCGCGGATCACGGGCGCGGTCACCGGGCCGATTCCCTTGACCTTTTGCAGATCGTCGGGCGGCACGGCGGCGACCTGCGCCAGCGTCGCCAGCCCGGCCCGCTTGAGCGCGTCGCAGGTCTTACGCGGCACATTATAGAGCAGCTCAATTTGCCCTTCACGGCGCGCCACCTCACGGCAGGCCGAATACCAGGGGCAGTGCTTGCAGTGGGACGCCATGTAAACCGGCGGCGCGTCCGGCTGGTCGAGCAGCGCCACCGCCCCGGCCAGCGCGTCCAGCAGCCGATCCTCGTCGTAGCGGTGCGTCCAGCGCGAGCGCGGGCGGCCATTGGAGTCGGCGCTCAACCACAATTCGGCGGGCGGGGTGCGGCCCTGCATCTGTGCCAGCAGCCAGACATAGAGATCGAGCTGCACCCAGTCGGCGGGGGTGGAATTCGCGCGCGCCTTGATCTCGATTGGAGCGTAGAGCCATTCGCCGTGCTGCCGCACCCGGATCAACTGGTCGGCGCGGCCCCGCACGTTGAACTCGCGCGGCGAGAGGTCGAGCGGCCCGCTATATTCCAGGTAGCCGCCGAGAATGACCGGCACCTGCTGGCGCATCAGGTCGCGGGTCACGCGCACGCCCTCGGCCCACGACTCGACCGTGACCGGCTCGACCGGGCCGACCGTCGCGGCGTGGATCGCCTGCTCGTGCTGGTTGCCGATCTCAAACAGGCGCGCCGTCTCCAACGAGACTTCGTCGCGCAGCACGGGATCGCCGTGCCAGTCCAGCCAGGGGCGGCGCGCGCACATCAGCAGGTTGCGGAGCGTCTGGGCGGTGATGATTGGAAGCGCGTTGGGCGTGCCGGTCAAGCTGCAATCCTCGTGTTTGAAACGGGACGCGGATTGTAGCACATCTGAGCCACTACCCTCAATTTCCCCGCGCCCGTGCTGGCCGCTACACGTACTCCAGATAGCGCGCGCACAGCAGCGCCAGCACCTCGTCACCGGGCGCATCCCAGATCGCGCGGTTGAAGATTTCGACCTCGATCCAGCCGTGATACCCGGCCTGCTCAACCGCCGTCCGCAGGCGACGCAGCTCGATCGCGCCGTCGCCCATCATCCCGCGCCCCAGCAGCACATCGGGCGGCGGCACCAGCCAGTCATCGACATGGAAGCCGAGGATATGTCCGGCAGCGCGCGCGATCCCGGCGTAGACCTGCGGGTCCCACCAGACATGATAGGCGTCGATCACCACGCCCACCTGTGGCGATCCGAGCCGTTCCACAAGCGCGTTGGCCTGCGCCAGCGTGACGATCACGGAGCGGTCGGCGGTGAACATCGGGTGCAGCGGCTCGATCCCCAGCCGGACCCCGTGCCCGGCGGCATAGGGGATCAGGGCCGCGATCCCGTCCTCGACCATCTGCCGCGCGCCGTCCAGATCGCGATCGGGCTGGCCGCCGCACACCAGCACCAGCACATCCGTCCCCAGTTCGGCGGCTTCGTCGATTGCGCGCCGGTTGTCCTCGATCCGCGCCCGCCGCTCAGCCTCGGTCGCCGCCGGGAACATCCCGCCCCGGCACAGACTGGAGACGCGCAGCCCGGCATCGCGCACGATCTGGGCGCTACGCGCCAGCCCGGTTTCGGCCACTTTGTCGCGCCACAGGCCGATGGCGGGAATACCGGCGCGCGCGCAGCCTTCGACCGCTTCGGCCACGCTCCAACGCTGCGTGGTGTACTGGTTGAGACTGAGCCGGGCGAGATCGCGCAGCGGCGGCGCGAGCCGATCTGTCGCAGTAGTCATCGCATCACCTCACGCCGGGAGATCGGGCACATCCAGCCAGCGGCGCTCGCCCCACGACTGCAGGCCCAGTTCCGCTAACTGCACGCCCTTCGCGCCCTCGCGCAGTGTCCAGGGGAAGGGGGTATCGCACACCACATGCTGCAAGAACAGCTCCCACTGCGCTTTGAAAGCGTTGGGCATCGGGCGGTTATCGGGCACGGCCTGCCAGCCCGCGTAAAAGTCGATCGGGTTGGGCACATCGGGATTCCAGACCGGCTTGGGCGTGTTGACACGGTGCTGAGTCTTGCAATCGCGCAGCCCGGCGACCGCGCTGCCGTGCGTGCCATCGACCTGGAGCACGAACAATTCATCACGGTAGACGCGCACGCACCACGACGAATTGATCTGCGCCACGATCCCGCCGTCCAACTCGAAGGTGGCGTAGGCAGCATCGTCGGCGGTGGCGGCATAGGGCTGGCCCTGCTCGTCTACCCGCTGCGGGATATGGTTCGCGCCCCGGCACATCACCGACCGGACCGGCGCGATCACGTTATCCAGCACATAGCGCCAGTGGCACAGCATATCGACAATAATCCCGCCGCCCACTTCCTGGCGATAGTTCCACGAGGGGCGCTGCGCGGCCTGCCAGTCGCCCTCGAATACCCAGTAGCCAAACTCGCCCCGCACCGACAGAATCCGACCGAAGAACCCGCTCTCCACCAGCCGCCGGAGCTTGATCATTCCCGGCAGAAAGAGTTTGTCCTGCACCACGCCGTGCCGGACGCCCGCCGCCTCAGCCCGCCGCGCCAGGTCGAGCGCGGTATGGAGATCGGCGGCGACCGGCTTCTCGCAGTAGATATGCTTACCGGCCCGGATCGCGGCGCGCACCGCCTCGGCCCGTTCCCCGGTGATCTGCGCGTCGAAGTAGATCGTGTCGCCGGGGTTGCGCAGGCAGTCGTCCAGGCTGGTGCTCCAGCGCGTGAGGCCGTGCGCCTCGGCCAGCGCGCGGAGCTTGTGCTCGCTGCGCCCCAGCAGAATCGGATCGGGCAGCAGCACATCGCCACCGGGCAGCGGCAGCCCGCCCTGCTCGCGGATCGCCAGGATCGACCGGATCAAATGCTGGTTGGTGCCCATGCGCCCGGTCACGCCGTTCATAATAATGCCAATCGTTTTGACGGCCACACTAAAATCCTTTCGATGACAGCCCCGGCAGCGCCACACCGGCCGCCGGGCAAAAATTATTCGGCGGCTTCGGTAGCCGGGACCTCGCCGCCCATCTCTGGTTCGAATTCCGGCGCAAAACTGCCGTCCCAGTAATCCGATGGCGCGCCGGGGTTCGCCAGCCCGGCATACTCGGCCAGGATATCGAGCGTGGCCTGCCAGTCTTCCCCGGCATTGATCCCCGGCGGCCAGCCTTCCGTCGCCTCGGAGTGCAGGAACTCGGTCGCCAACTGCCACTGGTGCAGCAGCACGTCTTCGGCGGGCGCTTCGAGCACCTGCTCAGACATCACGGCGGCGGCCTCTTCGGGATTGGCGGCGGCCTCTTCCCACGAGCGGATCGTCGCGCGCAGGAAAGCCGCGACCAGTTCGGGTTTGTTCGTAATCGTGTCGGTGTGCGTCAGCAGGCCGCTGCTGAGGAAGTCTACACCGAAGTCAGGATAGCGCAGCATACAGACTTCCTGCCCGCTCAGCTTCTCGATGGTCGGGGCCTGATCGTGCGCGAAGCCGATCAGCGTATCGGCGCGGCCTTCGATCAGCGCGGCGATCTTGCCTGCCGGGTCCACATTGACCAGCTCGACATCGTCAACCGTGAGGCCGTTGGCCGTCAGGAAGGCGGGCAGCGTCTGGTAAACGGCGTCGCCGGGCGTGACGGCGATGGACCTGCCCCGCAAATCCTGCGGCGTTTCGATGCCTTCATCGCAGAAGAACTGGACCGCCGAAGGGTTGCGCTGGAGCAGCACGCCGATGCTGCGCACCGGGATTCCCTCGCCGATGCCGCGAATCACCGCCGGGGTGTCGGCGTAACCGAAATCGCCCTGGCCGCTGCCCACCGCCTGGATCGTCCGGCCTGAGCCGCCGCCCGGCTGGACGATCAGGTTGATGCCTTCTTCGGCATAGTAGCCCTGTTCCAGCCCGTAGTAGAACGGCACATGCTCGCCATAGGGCAGCCAGTTGAGGATCAGGATCGCCAGTTCGAGGTCGTCCTGGGCGGTGGCCGGGATCGCCCCCAGCATCAGGACGAGGATCAGCACGACGGTTAGCGGAAAGAAACGGTTGTGTCTCATTGTAATCACCCGGCACAGGCCCGTTTTTGGCGCGGGCGAGCATGCCGAGACCACTCCTTTCACAGCTTGAAGTTACCGGAATAACGGCTACACTGGATGCCACGCGGTGAACTTGCCAGCATATCCTGCGTTCTGCTTGCTTTGCTATTATATGCCATGCGCGCACGTTTTGTGCGCTCAAGGCTGACTATCCCGCGCCCGGCAATACGACTTGCACCAGGAGAAAGCGTTCACATTGACCACCGACTTACAGACTTTAGCGCAAAAATGCCACCAGGCGTTCGCCCTGGCCGAGCGCCAGCTCCGCCACCTGATCGAAACGTATCCCGGCTATTTCCCGCTCTATACCGTCGAGGGCAGATGGCAGAACGGCGGCGAAGCGTGGACCAACTGGTGCGAGGGCTTCCTGGGCGGCCAGTTGTGGCTGGTCTATACGCACAGCGGCGACGAGTGGTGGCGCGCCCAGGCCGAGCGCTACACGCGGCTGGTCGAGCACCGCAAGCACGACCGCGCCGTGCACGATCTCGGCTTTCTGTTCTGGCCAACCTGGAAGCGCTGGTATGACCAGACCGGCGATCCGGCGGCCAACGAGGTCGTGATCGAGGCGGGGCGCACCCTGGCGCTGCGCTTCAAGGAAAAGGGCCAGTATCTGCACTCGTTCGTGGCCGACGAGAGCCTGTTCATCGACATCATGATGAACGTCGGGATCATCTTCTACGCCGCCCAGCAGACCGGCGACGCCGACCTGTGGCGCATCGCCAGCCAGCACTGCCTGACCACGCGGCGCTATCTCGTGCGCGGCGACGGCAGCACGGCGCACGAAGGCATCTTCGACACCGAAACGGGCGAGTTTTTGCGCCCCGGCACACACCAGGGCTGGCGCGCCGATTCGTCCTGGGCACGCGGGCTGGCGTGGGCGCTCTACGGCTTCGGGACGGCCTACAGCTTCGCGCAGGATGTGCGCTTTTTGCAGACGGCGGAAGCCTGCGCCAACTACTATATCGAGCACACGCCCGCGCACGGCGTCCCGCCCAACGACTGGCGCGAGCCGGAACCCGCCCGGCCCTACGAAAGCTCGGCGGCGGCGATCGCGGCCAGCGGCCTGCTCAATCTCGCCCACCTGACCGGCGATCCCGCCCGCGCCCGGCTCTACTATGATTACGCGCTGACGATCATGGACACGCTGACCGGGCCGGAGTTCCTGGCGACGGATACGCCCGGCTGGGAAGGCATCCTCAGGCACGGGACCTATCACGAGGCGAAAGGTCTGGGCGTGGACGAATCGGTGATGTGGGGCGAATACTTCTTCCTCGAAGCCGCCAGCAAGGTGATCGATGATGCCAGCCGCTGAGCGCGTCGCCCTGGTTACGGGGGCCAGCCGGGGCATCGGGCGCGGGATCGCGCTGGCGCTGGGCGGGCACGGCTGGGTGGTGGGGGTCAATTATCGCGGAAACGCCGCCGCCGCGCAGGATACCGTCGCCGCGATCCAGGCGGCGGGCGGGGCCGCGATCGCGCTCCAGGCCGATATCGCGGCCAGCGCCGACCGCCAGCAGATGCTCGACCAGGTTATGATGGAGTATGGGCGGATCGATCTGCTGGTGAATAACGCCGGGATGGGGCCACGCCAGCGCGTCGATCTGCTGGAAATGAGCGAGGCCAGCTACGACGAGGTGATGGCGGTCAACCTCAAGGGGCCGCTCTTCCTGACCCAGGCCGTCGCCCGGCTGATGATCGATCTGCTGGGCGCGGGCGCAATCCGCGGTCCGAAGATCGTCAACATCGGCTCGATCAGCGCCTACACCAGCAGCCCCAATCGCGGCGAATACTGCCTCTCGAAGGCAGGCATGGGCATGCTGACGCGCCTGTTTGCCGACCGGCTGGCAGAGCACGGGATCAACGTCTACGAGGTCAGGCCGGGCATCGTCGCCACCGATATGACCAGCGCCGTAACCGGGAAGTACGACCAACTGATCTCCGATGGCGTGACTCCGATCCGGCGCTGGGGCCAGCCCGACGATGTGGCGCGGGCCGTGCTGGCGATTGCGGAAGATTATTTGCCGTTCTCGACCGGTGAGATCATCAACGTCGATGGCGGTTTTCACCTGCACCGGCTGTGAGCGAAACCGGCACACCAGCCAGGGGAAATGAACCGGGCCGCCGGGGAAGATCGGGCGGCCCGGTATTATGTCCGTTTTGAAAAGCGCGCTAGACCGCCGGCTCAGCCGTCGTGGTGGGGCGCTCGACCCCGGATGGCTGCGGCTGGCGCAGGTGGCACGCGCAGAGATGCAGGTTGTCCGCGCTGCCCAGATCGAGCAGGGGCGGAATCTCTTGTGAACACAGGTCAATCGCCTCGCGGCAGCGCGTGTGGAAGCGGCAGCCGGGCGGCGGGTTGAGCGGGCTGGGTGGATCGCCTTGCAGGATGATGCGCTCGCGCCGGACCTTCGGGTTGGCAATCGGGATTGCGGACATGAGCGCCTGGGTGTAGGGATGCTGCGCGTTGCGGAACAGCTCCTCGCGGCTGGCGACTTCCACGATCTTACCCAGGTACATCACCGCGACCCGGTCGCACAGGTGCTCGACCACGCTCATATCGTGCGCGATGAACAGCAGCGTCAGGTCCAGCTCTTTTTGCAGGTCCTTGAGCAGATTGAGCACCTGCGACTGGATCGAGACGTCGAGCGCCGACACCGGCTCGTCACACACGATGAACGAGGGCCGCAGCACCAGCGCGCGCGCGATCCCGATGCGCTGGCGCTGTCCGCCTGAAAATTCGTGCGGAAAACGGCGCATATGC
Organism: Chloroflexota bacterium; assembly: GCA_012729765.1. Taxonomy (GTDB): domain Bacteria; phylum Chloroflexota; class Anaerolineae; order Aggregatilineales; family Aggregatilineaceae; genus JAAYCM01. The sequence goes on from JAAYCM010000109.1 coordinate 60,113, forward strand.
TCTTCCGTCAGGCCGACCATTTGCAGGGCTTCCAGCACGCGCTGGTGACGCTCCTGCGCATCTTTGATGCCGTGCACGCGCAGCCCTTCGCCCACGATATCCCCGATCTTCGAGCGCGGGTCCAGCGACGAGTAGGGGTCCTGGAACACGATCTGCATCTTGCGCCGGAAGGGTTTCATCTCCGACTGGCTGAGCGCGGCTAGGTTCTGGCCGTCGAAGTAGATCGCACCATCGGTCGGCTCGATCAGGCGCAGCAGGGCGCGGCCTACGGTCGTCTTGCCGCAGCCGGATTCGCCCACCAGTCCCAGAATCTCGCCGTGCTTGATCTCCAGATCGACGCCATCGACGGCTTTCACCACGCCCACCGTGCGCTTGAGCAGTCCGCCCTTGATGTCGAAGTAGACTTTGAGATTGCGAATATCGACCAGAGTGTCGTTGCTATGCTTCATCGCCCCCGCCTTCATACAGCCAGCAGCGCGCGAAATGGTTGGGCTTGACTTCGAACATCGGCGGCTCTTCCACCATACACTTTTCCAGGCCGAACTCGATCCGTGCCCGGCAACGCGGCGCAAACCGGCAGCCCGGCGGCATATCGATCAGGTTCGGGACGGTGCCGGGGATCACGTCCAGCCGCTCCTTGACTTCGCCCATCACCGGGATCGACGCGATCAGGCCCTGGGTATAGGGGTGCAGCGGCTCCGCGAACAGGACCTCGGTGGATGCCTCTTCGACGGTTGTGCCGGCGTACATCACCGTGACGTTGTCCGTCATCTCGGCCACCACGCCCATATCATGCGTGATCAGCAGCACAGTCATATTGTGATCGTCGCGCAGGCTGCGGATCAGGTCGAGCACCTGGGCCTGGATCGTGACGTCCAGCGCCGTCGTCGGCTCGTCCGCGATCAGCAGATCGGGCGCACAGGCCATGCCCATCGCGATCATCACGCGCTGCGCCATCCCGCCCGACATCTCGTGCGGATAGTTGTCCATGCGCCGCTCCGGATCGGGGATGCCGACCTCGCGCAGCTGCGACACGGCTTTCTTCTGCTCCTGCTCGCGCTTCAGCTCTTCGTGAATATGGAGCACCTCACGGAGCTGGTTGCCGACCTTGAAGACCGGGTTGAGCGACGAGCGCGGTTCCTGGAAGATGACCGAGATCTGCTTGCCGCGCAGCCGGGACATCTCGCGCCGCGATTTCTTGACCAGGTCCTCGCCCTTGAACAATATCTCGCCGGAGACGATCTTGCCCGGCTTATCGACCAATTGCAGGATCGACATGGCGGTCATGCTTTTGCCGCAGCCAGACTCGCCCACCACGCCGCGAATCTCGCCGCAGTTCACGCGGAAGCTCACGCCGTCGATGGCCTTGACGGTGCCGCGCCGGGTGAAGAAGTAGGTGCGCAGATCGCGCACTTCGAGCAGGGGCTGCTCGCTCAGGGGTGAATTGCCGTTACGTTTATCTACCATCAGTCTACCTGTACATACTCGCTAACGATCCAGGCGCGGGTCGAGCGCGTCGCGCAGCCCGTCGCCCAGCAGGTTGAACGCCAGCACCGTGATCATAATCGCGATGCCCGGATAGAACACGAGATGCGGCGCGGTGAAAATTTGATTACGCTCGGCTCCCAGCATCGCGCCCCATTCCGGCGTGGGAGGCTGGGCGCCCAGCCCCAGGAACGACAGCGCGGCGGCATCCAGAATCGCCGTGCCGATGCCGAGTGTGGCCTGCACGATCAGTGGAGCCATCGCGTTGGGCAGGATGCGCCGGAACAGAATCCGCACCGAGCTAACGCCCAGGGCGCGATCCGCGGTGACGAAGTCCTCTTCCTTGACGGCCAGCACGCCCGACCGTGCCACCCGTGCATAAGCGGGAATGAACACAATCGAGATGGCGAGCAGCGCGTTGACCAGCCCTGGACCGAGCACCGTCACCACCGCGATCGCCAGGATCAGCGGCGGGAAGGCGAGCATCACATCCATGATGCGCATGATGATGTTATCGACCCAGCCGCCGAGAAAGCCGGCTACCGCGCCGGAGATGACGCCGAACACGACGGCAAATGACACCGTCGTAATGCCGACCAGCAGCGAGAGCCGCGTCCCATAGATCACACGGCTGAACTGGTCGCGCACGTTGCCATCTACCCCCATGATATATTCATAGTCCGAAGTCTTGATCACCCGCAGTGTGTCACCGCTGGCGACCAGCACCGCCCCGCCGCTGCTCTCCCAGGCGGTATTGCTGATCGGATCTTCCAGCTCGACCGCCATCACCTCGCCGCCGTTGGTGGCGTTCCACACGCGCACCACATGCTCGCCGTGTGTGAGGATGCGTGTGCCCAGCGGGCTGCCGGAAACACGCTCGACCGGCGCGCCGTGATCGAGTTCCAGCAGCAGATCGCCGTTCACGGCATTCCACACCACCGCCGTGCTGCCACTGGTCGCCAGCACCTTGCGCACGCCGCGCGAGAGATTTTCGAGCCACGCGCCATGATCCAGCGGACCGCTGTACTCGGCAGCCAATTCCTGCTGGTAGGACGACGCGTTCCAGATATAGAGGCTGCTGCCGCTCGTCGTCAGGATGCGTGTGCTGGCCGGGTTGAAGCTGGCGCTGGTCAGCGGCGCGTCATGATCGAGCGTGTTGATCAGCGTCCCGCTGAAGGCATTCCAGAGCTGGACCTGGCTGCCGCTGGCCGTCATGACCAGCGTGCCGTTGGCGTTCCACGCCGCCGCGATACGTGCGCCATCCAGTTCAATCGTACCGACCGCGTTCCACGAGAGCGTGTCCCAGATCATGACGGTTTCCTGATCGGCGCTGAGGAAGCGCGTACCGTCGGCATTCCACATGACGAGATCGGCTCCGCCGGGATGCTCCAGCGTGCGGTTGAGCTGGCGCGTGTTCACGTCCCAGACATACAGCTCTGCGCCGCTGGCGGTGAGCACCTTCTGGCTGTTGGGACTCCACGCTGCCGCCTGAACCGGCGCTTCGTGGTCCATCTCCATCACCCGGCGGGCGTTTTCGGTGTCCCAGATCGTGACGTTGCTGCCGGTGGCGGACAGCATCAGCGAGCTGCTGACGTTGACCGCGCTGGCCGTGATCGGCCCGCCAACGTCGATATTGGTCACCGTATCGCCGGCCTCAGGGCAGCCGAACAGGTGAATACACGGCGACATGCGCTTTTCGACACCCTCTTCGGGCACGTCGAGCAGCACCGCCAGCGGATCGTGCGTGGCGATCAGCGGAGCGAAGATGGCGATCAGCACCAGCGTGCTCAGGATCACCAATCCCAGGATGGCCGATGGCTTGCGAATCAGGCGTTCCAGCGTCTCGCGCCAGAGGCTCTTGGGGGGACGGCTGATGACGGCAGCGTCGGCGGTCGTCAGTTTTGGTTCAGGTGGAAGAGAATCTGCACGTTGCATGATCTTCGCTATTCTAGTCTGATACGCGGATCAAGATAGGCGTAGAGGGTATCGACCACGAGATTGATAAACACGAATATCACCGCGATGATCAGAGTGAAACCCTGGACGACCGTATAATCGCGCCCGGTGATCGAGTCATACAGAATACGCCCAACCCCGGACAGGCCAAAGACCGTTTCGGTCAGCACCGCGCCGCTCAGCAGCGAGCCAAGCGACAGGCCGATAATCGTGACGACCGGCAGCAGCGCGTTGCGGAAGGCGTGCTTGAGCACAACTTTCGTCTCGCGGACACCCTTCGCGCGCGCCGTGCGGACATAGTTCAGTCCCAGCACTTCGAGCAGGCTGGAGCGCGTCATCCGGGCGATGATCGACATCGGGATTGTGCCGAGCGCCATCGCCGGCAGGATCATATGGCGCAGCGCATCGCCCAGCCCGTTCCAGTCCTGCACGAGCAGCGCGTTGAGCGTGTTAATATTGGCGATGAAGCCGGGCAGCGTCAGGGCGTCGGGATTAACACTCATCCCCCACGCCGCGTAAAACGGCTCAATCGAAATCCCCGCGCTCAACCGCCCGCTGGGCGGCAGCCACAGCACCGTATCCCTGAAGGCCACCCCGAACAGGTAGGACAGCATCAGGCCCAGCCAGAAGACGGGCATCGAGACGCCGATGTTCGCGGTGATCATGGTCAGCACATCCACGCTGGAGTTGTGGTAGTAAGCCGAAACCAACCCCATCGGGATGCCAATAAGTACGGCGAACAACATCGCAAAGAAGGTCAGCTCGACCGTGACCGGCAGGCGCTCGACCATCAGCTCCGTCACCGGGCGGCCAAACTTGATCGACTCGCCCAGGTCGCCGCTGAGCACGTCGCGCAAATAAATTCGGAACTGCTCCGGGATTGATTCGTTCAGCCCGTAGCGCTCATTAAAGGCTTCGCAAATCTGTTCGGTGGCCCGTTCACCCAGCGCCGAACGACAGGGATCACCCGGCAGCAGCCGCGCCAGCGCAAAAGTCACGAACAGAATACCCAACAACACCGGCACGGCCAGTGTCAAACGTCGTGCGAGATAACCTGCCATCGGCCTTGATCAACCTCAAATCGACTGCGGTTGTGCTTCAGTGTTCTCATTTTGAAATTGGGGGGCACAGAGTGCCCCCCGACTAGCCTTAGGATTTAACCGTGCCGGAAAACCGTTTGCCCTTACTCGGCGGGCGCGGCCCCAGCGTTCAGGAAGCCGCCGAACAGCGTCCCGAAGTAGTAGAAGTCACCCACGCGGCCCACGTGCAGCGGGTGCGAAGCATCCCACAGGACCACGTAAGACATCACCACGTCGTTCGCGTCGAGCGTCGAGCCGTCATGGAACTGGACACCCTGACGAAGGGTGAAGGTCCACTCGGTCGCGTCTTCATTGGACTCATAGCTCTCGGCCAGGCCCGGAATAACGGCGGTACCACCAACCTCATAGGCCAGCAGCGGCTCCTGGATCTGCTCGCAGGCACGCAGCGACTCGCCGTCGGTTTCATCGGCGCAGTAGAGGCCGATCGGCTCGGCGTTCTGCATCCAGACCAGCGTATCCTGCTCCGGAATTTCCATCACGGCGAAGTATTCGTTGCCCAGCGGGCTGGCGTGTGCACCGGACACACTCGCCTTGAAGGCGGTCGCGGACGCACCATGCGCCACCGGGATCATCGGGATGTTGTCCTTGATCGCCTGGTTAGCCTGGACGTACAGCGCGAGACGCTCAGCCGGGTCTGCGATCTGGGCGGCCTGCGACAGCGGCCCGGTGATGTCGGAGAACTTCTCGCCAAACTGGACGTTCACGTTGTCGCCAAAGTGGAAGTCCAGGAAGTTGGTCGCGTCCGGATAGTCAGCGCCCCAGCCCAGCAGGTAGAAGGGCAGCTCGCCCGCATTGGAGGCGTCGATGAACGCGCCGGATTCCATCACGGTGATGTTGACGGTGATGCCCAGGTTCTCGGCCAACTGCGCCTGAATATCTTCGGCCACGCGGCCCGGCTCAGGCAGGTAGGAACGGAAGACATCACGGTAGTAGAGATCGAATTCCAGATTCTCATAGCCCGCATCGGCCAGCATCTGGCGCGCGGCTTCGGGATCGAAATCGTACCAGGTCACTTCGGGGGTATAGCCGAAAATCGACGGCGGCATGAACTGCGTCGCGACAATCGAGCCAGCCGGATAGAAGTTATCCACGATACGCTGGCGGTCGATGCCCATCGCGAGCGCCTCGCGGACTATGGGGTCGTCAAACGGCGGCATGGTGTTGTTGAAGCCGATGTAAAAGACGTTGGTGCTGGGCCGGTCGTAGAGCACCAGGTTTTCATCCCCACGAATGGTATCGAAATCGTCGGGGGACGGGTTGTCAATGCCATCGACCGTGCCCGCCTGAAGCTCGGTCAGGCGCGCCGCGCCCTCAGAGTTCCACCGGAAAACCAGGGTGTCGGTCTTGGCCGGCTCGCCCCAGTAGTTCTCGAAGCGGCGGAATGTCACGCTGTCACCGCGCTGCCATTCTTCCAGCACATACGGGCCGGTGCCGATCGGGCTGTCTACCAGATCGCCGCCGCCGCCGGTCTGCTCCAGATACTCGGCGGTGTTAATCGGGAAAGCCGAGAACGCCGCCTTGGACGGGAAGCCAGGGTCGGGGTAGCACAACGTAAACTTGACCGTAAACTCGTCCAGCGACTCGATGGTCTGGAACTCGCCGCCATAATCGCAGTTTTCAGCCGAGAACGAAAGCGGCTGAAAGTCCTGAGCGAGGCTGCTACCCGACATCCCGGCAAGGGATACAGTGAGCACCGCAACGATCAGGAAGGCGAGGCCGGCGTATCTTATTCTCTTACTCATGGCTAATCCCTCTGCTCCTTCATGCAAATTGTTAGCTTGTACGAGCTGCATTGTGGCGTTTGTCACTCTCTCAAAACACTTAGGGCATACGCACTCCTTTCGTGCCGGATCGTGATTCACCTCAATCTCGGTTGTAGTTGTAGGGAGTAATGGAGAACCTTTGTTGCAATAACAATACCGGATAAGTAATCCAATCGCAAGACAAGAGCAAATTCGTGTGGCACAGCGAGCGGGGAGCAGCCACAAGAGGAGTCGAATGGATGTTTCCTGCCAACTACCATCCCGCACTATAACACGCGCTCTCTATAAATACTTGTCATCTTTGCACAAAGTTCGTTCCAACCGGCACAAACGGCGGGCCGGGCAGCAAGCAGATGGTTTGCACGCGGCATTGGGGTATACTCGCGCCCTGACCACGCAGTAACTTACTACGCCGCGCTCCTGCCGGGGCGGCGGCGATTAATGAGGAAGGATTTTGGCATATGAAGCGTTTACCATTTCGGATGCTGCTGCTTCTGGCCGTGCTGGCGGCGGCAGCCCTGACGGGCGTGCTGGGTCCGGCGGCGGCACAGGGGGGCGATCCCTTTGGGCCAGTCGAGATGCTCGTGCCGGAAGTGATCGAGGTGCGCGAGCACGATCTCGCCGCGTATACGCAGGGCTTTTTGCTCCACGAGGGCCGGCTGTTCGAGAGCACCGGGCAGTATGGTGCATCGACCGTGCGCGAGGTGGACCCGGAAACCGGTGATGTCGTGCGCTCGATCGACGTGCCCGAAGAATATTTTGGCGAAGGGCTGGAGCGCGTCGGGGACCGGCTGATTCAGCTGACCTGGAAAGAAAACACGGCCTTTGTCTACGACCTGGAAACCTTCGAGCAGATCGACACGTTTACCTATGAGGGCGAGGGCTGGGGCCTGTGCTCGGACGGCGAATACCTGTTCATGAGCGACGGCAGCCCCTTCCTCTCGATCCGCGACCTGGAAACGTTCGAAGTCGTCTTCGAGGGCATGGTCACGGTTCAGGGCCAGCCGGTGATGAATATCAACGAGTTGGAATGCGTGGGCGACTCGATCTACGCCAACATCTGGCATACTGACTACATCATCCAGATCGACCGCATGAACGGTGTGGTCACGGCGCTGATCGACGCTTCGGACCTGCTGACCGAAGAGGAGCGCGCCGAGCTGGGCGAGCAGGACGTGCTCAACGGTATCGCCTACAACCCGGAGACAGACACCTTTCTGATCACGGGCAAGCGCTGGCCGAAGATGTTCGAGGTCCGGTTCGTGCCGGCAGAACAGTAGCACCTGCCAGCATTGAATCCAGACCGGCGTGATCCGCTCACGCCGGTCTGGATTCCCCGCTGGTCCATTCGCGCGCAAACATGCGATGATTGAAACCAGAGAGCATCATCGGTTTGGCTGCACGGCACTTATGAGGAGGCAAACGACCATGCAGTATCGAATCTTTGGCCGCACCGGCTGGCGGGTCAGCGAGATGGGCTATGGGATGTGGGGCATGGGCGGCTGGACCGGCTCGGACGACGATGAGTCGCTGCAATCGCTGCACCGTGCGGTAGAGCTGGGCTGCAACTTCTTCGACACGGCCTATGCTTATGGCGAGGGCCACAGCGAGCACCTGCTGGGCGAGCTGGTGCGCGCCCACCCCGGCCAGAAGCTCTACACGGCCACCAAGATTCCGCCCAAAAACCGTACCTGGCCGTCGCGGCGAGGCTTCAAGCTGGCCGACACCTTCCCCTATGACTATATCGTGGAGATGACCCGGCGCAGCCTGGAAAACCTGGGGCTGGACAGCGTCGATCTCCAGCAGTTTCATGTCTGGGAAGATGCCTGGGCCGAAGACGAAGACTGGCAGCGCGCGATTGACGATCTCAAGCGCGAGGGGTTGATCCATGCCGCCGGAGTCAGCGTCAACCGCTGGGAGCCGGAAAACGTGCTCAACACGCTGCGGACCGGCATGATCGACGCGGTGCAGGTGATCTACAACATCTTCGACCAGGCGCCCGAAGACGATCTATTTCCGCTGTGCGACGAGTTGAATATCGCCGTGATCGCGCGCGTCCCGTTCGACGAGGGCACGCTCACCGGCACGCTGACCAAAGACTCGCGCTGGCCGGAAGGCGACTGGCGTAACAGCTATTTCGTGCCCGAAAATCTGAACGCCTCAGTTGATCGGGCTGAGGCGCTGCGCCCGCTGGTCCCCGACGGGATGACGATGCCGGAGATGGCGCTGCGCTTCATTCTGGCGAACGATACTGTCAGCACGATCATCCCCGGCATGCGCAAGCTGCGGCATGTCGAGTCGAATATCGGGGCCAGCGACGGCACGGCCCTGCCCGATGATCTGGTGGAGAAGCTGCGCGAGCACCGCTGGGACCGCCGCCCGACCGGCTGGTCACAGTAGCCTCAGCACGCGGCCTGATTCGGGCGATTGGTGGCTGGCGGCGAGGGCTGCCGGCCACAATTGTTATTTTTGTACAGCCCGGTCTGTTTTTCGCCTGGGCGCTGTTTGCTAGGTCCTGGCGGATGTGCTAAGATGATTGAACTATGAACTAGAGTTTCGACATTTTTTAATGTTAGTATTTGTTACCTTATATGTTACAAACACATCGAACACTCACTGAGGGTCCTATGGATTTAAGCTCGTTCAGGAACCCCCGCCTCTACCGCTTGATCGACCCCTTGCTTCCCCTATTCGCCACCCTGGCAGCCCTTTTAGTTGGCGCTGTCATGCTGCTTCTGATGAATGCCAACCCGATCACCGCGTACCGGGCGCTCTACGAAGGGGCGTTCGGCTCGAAAAATGCCGTCGCGGACACTTTGATCAAGGCCACACCGTTGCTGCTCGTCGGGATCGGCATCTGCATCAGCTTCCGGGGCGGGGTGATCAATGTCGGCGGCGAGGGACAGATGATCGTCGGCGGGCTGGCGGCAACCGCGCTCGCGCTGGAACTGCCCGAAACCACCTCGCCCGCCCTCGCGCTGCTGCTGTGTCTGGCGGCCAGCTTTGCCGCCGGGGCGATCTGGGGTGGGATTGCGGGCGCACTCAAGGCCTATTTCAAGGTCAACGAGATTCTGAGCACGATCATGCTCAACCAGATCGCCATCTACTGGATGATCTACCTGCTCAACAACACTCTGATCGACCCGCTCAAGGCGCAGCAGGCGTCCCGCATTCCCGAAACGGCGCGGCTGCCCCGCCAGTTTGATCTGCCGCGCATCGGCGAATGGCTCGACACGCTCTACAAATGGCTCGGCCTCGTCGGGCCGGATGATAAGCTGTGGGCCACGACGCTGCTGCACCTGGGGATCGTCCTGGCGGTGATCCTTGCCATCGCGGTCTATATCTTCCTGTGGCGGACGACGATCGGCTACCGGATTCGCGCCGTCGGCAAGAACCCGCGCGCCTCGCGCTATGCCGGTATCCGGGTCAAGCGCTATGTCGTGCTCTCGCTGCTGCTGAGCGGTGGCCTGGCCGGGCTGGCGGGCGGTATCCAGGTCATGGGCGTGCGCCACCGCATGAGCGCCGAGGGCGGCGGGATCGCCTTCACCGGCAACGCCGGCTTCAACGGCATCGTCGCGGCGCTGTTCGGCCAGCTGCACCCCATCGGGACCATCCCGGCCTCGGTGCTGTTTGGCGCGCTGCTGGTGGGCGGCAACAAGCTCCAGCGCGATGTGCAGGTGCCTTCGGCCCTGATCACGGTGCTGATCGGGCTGGTGATCATCTTCGTCGTCAGCAGCGAGCTGTGGAGACGCCGCCGGGCGCGCCGCCGCGTGATCGTCACCGAGGCAGGCCCACCCGACAGACCACCCGAATCACAGGCGATGGAGGCAGGCCGATGATCGGAGACCTGCTCAACGCCACCGTTCTGATCGGGATCGCCAGCTCCGGCATCCAGCTTGCGACGCCCTACCTGTATGCCAGCATCGGCGAGATGTTCGGCCAGCGCAGCGGCGTGCTCAACCTCGGCGTGGAAGGCATGATGCTGATGGGCGCCTTCACCGCCTTCTATACCGTTCACAACACCGGCAGCCTGGTCCTGGGGGTGCTGGCCGCGCTGATGATCGGCGCGCTGATGGGCCTGGCGATGGCCGTGATCAGCGTCACGCTCCAGGCCGAGCAGGGCATCAGCGGCATCGGCATCTACCTGTTTGGGCTGGGGATGAGCGATCTGCTGTTTCAGAAGAGCTTCAGCCAGATCGTGACGGTGCGCGGCTTCCCGACTATCCGTATCCCGCTGCTCAGCGAGATTCCCGTCATCGGCGAAGTCTTCTTCGAGCACAACCTGCTGGTCTATGTCGCGTTTGCGCTGGTGCCGCTGGCATGGTTCGTGCTCAACAAGACCACGCTCGGCCTGAAGATTCGCGCCGTCGGGCAGAACCCGCAGGCCGCCGATACGATGGGCATCAGCGTGGCGCGGGTGCGCTATTTCACCGTTACCCTGGGCGGGATGCTGGCGAGTATGGCCGGCGCGTCGCTCTCGATCGCGCTGCTGAACGTCTTTCAGCAGAACATGACTGCCGGGCAGGGCTTCATCGCCGTCGCCCTGGTCTACTTCGGAAGCTGGCGGCCCGGCGGCGTGCTGATCGGCGCGCTGCTGTTCAGCACGGTCAACGCGCTCCAGCTTTGGGTGCGCACCAAGGGGATCGACATCCCGGCGGAATACGCCTCGATGGCGCCCTATTTGCTGACGATCCTGGCGCTGGTGTTCGCGTCCAAGCGGGTAGACCAGCCCGCCGCCCTGAGCAAGCCGTTTGAGCGCGGGGACTGATGGTCGCCTCCAGCGCGGCCCGCTCCAACGTGGAGTTAACTCGCCCGGCTCGCGGCCTAAACCGGCCCGGCGCGAGATAACCATAGCAACACGTCGTCCGTCTACCTTTCAGGAGGAACAGAAGTGAGCAAAAAGCATCTACCGCTGTTCGTCGTTGTGATGCTGGTGGTGGCCCTGGCGGTGCCGGTGGCTCAAGCCCAGGACGGAGAACCCTTTCGCGTAGCAGTCGTGATGCCGAGCACCGTCAACGATCTGGCCTTCAGCCAGAGCATGTACGATGCGCTGGCCGCCATCCAGGAAGAGCGCGGTGAAGAGAACTTCGAGTTCGTGTACTCGGAGAATATGTTCATCGTCGATGACGCGGCGACCGCGCTGCGTGACTACGCCAGTGAAGGCTACGACCTGGTGATCGCGCACGGCTCGCAGTACGGCGCGTCGCTGGCCGAACTCGCGCCCGACTTCCCCGATACGGCGTTCGCCTGGGGCACCGACATCAACACCTACACCGACGAAGGCATCACCAACATCTTCGCCTATGAAGCGCGCTCCGAAGAGGGCGGCTTTGTCCAGGGCGTGATGGGCGCGATGCTCTCGGAGAGCGGCGTGATCGGCATCGTCGGCCCGATTGAAGCCGGTGACGCCAAGCTGTACGTAGACGGGTATAAGGCCGGCGTGCTCTATACCAATCCTGACGCGGAAGTGATCGTCAACTACATCCAGTCCTTCAGCGACCTGGCTCTGGCGGCGGCTGCCGCGGAAGCCATGCTGGAGAGCGACGCCGACGTGCTGACCGGCACGGCGCAGATGGTCCCCGGCGCGATCGGGCAGGCCCAGGAAGTCGGCGCGCTGTGGTTCGGCACACAGTCCAGCCAGACCAGCCTGGCCCCAGAGATCGTGGTTGCGAACCAGGTCTACGACTGGACGGTCGTGCTGGAGCCGATCTTCGAAAATATGGCTAACGGCGTGATGGGCGGCGAAGCCTATGCCCTGACGCTGGAAAACGGCGGGCTGGTGATCGATTTCAACCCCGACCTTGAGCTGCCGGAAGAAGTCATGGCGGCGGCTGAAGAGGCGATTGACGCGATCGTCAGCGGCGAGCTGGTGCTGGTGGTGGATGAAACCGGCGCGGGCATCACCGTCGAAGAAGGCGAGCCGATGGCCGAGGCCACCGAAGAAGCCGAGTAATCGTATCGGGCGTTTGAGCTTGGGGACGCCGTGCCGGGTGGTGCGGCGTCCCATGTAAAAATTAAAGTAATTGAGTGGAGATCGAGGATTACAGGGATGACATCCAACGGCGCACCGCACACCCTTCCGACCGGGCACGCCCGCATCGATCATATGGAGATGAAAGGCATCGTCAAGCGCTTTCCGGGGGTGCTGGCTGCCAACCAGGTCGATTTCGACGTGCGGACCGGCGAGGTTCACGCTCTGCTGGGCGAAAACGGCGCAGGCAAAAGCACGCTGATGAAGATTCTGTATGGGATGTACCAGCCCGACGCCGGGCAGATCACCATCGACGGCAAAGTGGCATCGATCCACTCACCCGCCGACGCGATCCGCCAGGGCATCGGCATGATCCACCAACACTTCATGCTGGTTCCCTCATTGACGGTGGCCGAAAATGTCGCGCTGGGGATGCCCTCGTCGCGTGCGCCGATGCTCGATCTCGACGTGGTGTCGGAGCGCATCGTCCAGCTTGCCAAGACCTACGGCCTGCAGGTCGATCCGGAGTGCCCGGTGTGGCAGCTTGCGGTCGGCGAGCAGCAGCGCATCGAGATCATCAAGGCGCTCTACCGGGGCGCGGCGCTGCTGATTCTGGACGAGCCAACCGCCGTGCTGACCCCGCAGGAAGTCGATGATCTGTTCGTCACGCTGCGCCAGATGACCGCCGACGGTCACGCCCTGATCTTCATCTCGCACAAGCTGCACGAAGTGCTCAATATCAGCGACCGGATTACCGTGCTGCGCGATGGCTGCGTGGTCGGCTCGGTGCCGGCCCAGGGCGCGACTAAGTCCGGCCTGGCGCGGATGATGGTCGGGCGCGACGTGGTATTCCAGTACAAGCGCGACGAGGTCCAGACCGGCGATGTGCTGCTGCGTGTCGAAGACCTCACGGCCCAGAGCGATCGCGGCACCCCGGCCCTGCGCGCAGTCTCGTTCGACGTGCACGCCGGCGAGATTCTGGGGCTGGCGGGTGTGTCGGGCAACGGGCAGCGCGAGCTGGCCCAGGTGATCTTCGGGCTGCGCTCCGCGACCGGCGGCAAGGTCTGGTTGGGCAGCCAGGATGTGACCAACAAAGAGCCGGACACCCTCAACGCGCTCGGCATGTCGTATATCCCCGAAGAGCGGATGCTCGATGGCGTGATCACCGATTTCACGGTGGCCGAAAATGTTATCCTGCAAGAGCACGGCCAGGCCCCTTGCTCGCGGGGACGCCTCTTCCTCAACCCGCGCGCGATTCTCCAGCGCTCCAGCGAATTGATCCGCGCTTTCGACATCAAGACGCCCAACGCCAACACGCCGATCAAGAGCCTGTCCGGCGGCAACATCCAGAAGCTGATCCTGGCCCGCGAGCTGCGCCGTAAGCCGCGTGTCTTGATCGCCGCTCAGCCCACGCGCGGCGTGGACATCGGCGCGACCGAATACATTCACCAATGCCTGCTCGACCAGCGCGCGCAGGGCACGGCGACGCTGCTGATCTCCGAGGACCTGGACGAGATCATGGCGCTGTCCGACCGGATCGCCGTGCTGTACGAGGGGACGGTCGTCGGCATCGTGGATCGCAAGGATGCCAATGTCGAGCAGTTGGGACTGATGATGGCCGGGGTGCGGGCCGACGCCGCGAGCTAGCCGCGCCGGACGCCGTTCTCTCATATATTTCTACGTTTCGCTAACGGATTCTGCGCGCCGTTTGCAGTACAATCTGCGTATTCACTCACAGCACACGCTGTTGGATTGATCGCGTAGAACCGAGGTTGAACGGATGTATCGTTACCAGCCCCCCCCCTCACCCGATTCTGAGCCGGAGCCGCCGGCGCCGTTCCGCCGGATCGCGGTGCGGATGCCGGTCGTGGTCCCACGGCTGACGTATCTGCTGCTGGGCGGGATCGTGCTGATCTACTTGTACTACATGGCCCTCTCCCCGCTGGAGAAAAACGCCTTTCTCAGCGACTGGGCCAAGGTCAACGAGCCGATCCGTAATGGCGAATATTACCGGCTGGTCAGCTCGATGTTCCTGCATCTCAACCTGATGCATATCCTCTTCAACGGTTACGCGCTCTACATCATCGGGCGCGACGTCGAATCGCTGTTTGGGCATGTGCGCTTCGCAATCATCTACTTCCTGGGTGGGCTGTCGGGGGCGCTGGCGAGCTTCGTATTCACCGATGCACCCTCGGTCGGGGCGTCGGGGGCGATCTTCGCCATCTTCGGCGCGGAGATGATCTACTTCTATAAGCACCGCCACCTGCACGGCGACGCCGGGCGGCAGCACTTGCGCCAGTTGATCCTGCTGATGGTGCTCAACCTGGGGTTGGGCTTGTTCTCGACGGCGACCAATTTCCGCATCGACAACGCCGGGCACATAGGCGGGCTGGTTGGCGGGGTGGTGCTGGCGTGGTTTATCGCGCCGGAATACAACGTGCAGCGCGATCCGGCAGTCGAGGGCGGGCTGCGGGTGGTAGACCAGAACCCCATGCCGCGCTGGGCGCTGTCGTCGGTGCTCTATGCCGCCGGGCTGGCAGCGGTTCTGGCCTACGCAATAACGGCTTAGAGGATCAGCCCGCCAGGAATTTCGTCGCGCGCGCGACGCTGTCCGCTGGGCTGACCTTGACCTGCGCGTCCACGATGTTGCCGTCTTCGTCGATGATCCAGTGCGAGCGGATCACGCCCATATATTTCTTGCCGTAATTCGCCTTCTCGCCCCACGCGCCCCACTGTTCCAGCACGGTGTGATCGGGATCGGACAGCAGATCGTAGGGCAGATTCTCGGCTTCCTTCCAGGCTTTCAGGTCTTCCGGCGGGTCTGGGCTGAGGCCGAGCACGGTCGCGTTGACGTTCTCAAGGCGCGGGAAGCTGTCGCGCAGGCCACACGCCTGGGCCGTGCAGCCCGACGTGAACGCCTTGGGGAAGGCGAACAACACGACCTTGCGTCCGCGATAGTCGCTCAGCCGCACCGTCTCACCATTCTGATTCTTCAATTCAAAGTCCGGGGCTTTTTCGCCAACAGCAGGCATAAGTCTTCTCCTGATTCAAATAGCTATCCCGGTGTGTGCGGGACCGGGATAGTGGCTCGAACAATGAGAATGTAGCACACTCGCCAGCACGGAGCGACAAAAGCGGCGGTGTGCTGCGTTGTTCGACGGCTATAAAATTGTGCCTGCGGCGGCGCGCGCTCGCGGCCTAGTGCAGCGTGCGCAGTACGGCCAGCACGCGCCCCTGGATATTGACCTGATCCGCACTGACATAGATCGGGTCCATCATCGGGTTGGCGGGCTGGAGCCGCACCTGCCGGCCTTCCAGGAAATATTTCTTCAGCGTCGTTTCGCCGCGCTCGCTGAGCCAGACGGCGACCATATCGCCGTTTTTGGCCGTGTTCTGGCGGTTGAGCACGATGATATCGCCTTCGGCCACCATCGCGTCGATCATCGAGTCGCCGGTGACACGCAGCGCAAAGAGGTCCTGCCCCTGGAAAGCACCGATCAGGCTCTGCGGCACTTCGATCACGTCGTCCGCATCGTAATAGTAGCCGAAGTCTTCACCGGGCAGCGGGACTGGGGCGCTGGCCGCGATCTTACCGACCATCGGGACGGGCACCAGGCTGGCGAGGTCGGCGTACTGGACCGGCATCTCTTCCGAGGTCTGGCTGACCAGCCGCAGACCGCGCGAGACTTCCGGCTGGCGCTCGATATAGCCGCGCTCGACCAGCTTATTGAGGTTGTAATTCACCACTGAGGTCGAAGCGATGCCGACATGCTTGCCGATCTCGCGGATGGTGGGCGGATAGCCGTTCTGCGCGATGAATGTTTCGATATACTCCAGAATCTTCTTCTGCCTTGCCGAGAGATTATTGTTCATGTGTCGCTCCGTGAATCCGCACAACAGTTCGAATGTTAAGAAAATTATAGGCCGAACTATTGTTCGATGTCAAGGCTGAGCGCCAGATGCAGAACAATTTCAGACTCCATGCACCAGATATGGCGGTTGGCGCGGCGTTGTCAGCATCCCACCGTGTAGCGTATACTTCCAGTAACTTAGGAAGTGCGTATTACTTAAGGAGTTGGACGGATGGCAGTTGATATTACCTGGCTGGGGCACGCAGGTTTCGTGCTGGACATTGACGATTACCGGGTGTTGATCGATCCCTTCATTACCGACAACCCCCTGGCCCCGGTTGCACTCGAAGACCTGGACGCCGACTTTATCCTGCTCTCGCACGGGCACGGCGACCACGTGCGCGACACGCCGGCGCTCGCCCGGCGCACCGGGGCGGAAGTGGTGTCCAATGTCGAAATCTGCGGCTGGCTGCGGCAGCAGCACGGGATCGAAGTCACGCACGGGATCAACACCGGCGGCGGAGTCGAGCTGGCCTTCGGGCGTGTCGAGCTGACGATGGCCTTTCACAGCTCGTCCCTGCCCGATGGCTCCTATGGCGGGCAGCCCAACGGCCTGCTGATCCAGACGTACAGCGGGCAGACGATCTACCACGCGGGCGATACGGCCCCCTTTATGGAGATGCAGTGGATCGGTGAGGCCGGGATCGACCTGGCGATGCTGCCGATCGGCGATTACTTCACGATGGGGATTGAAGGCTCGCTGCGCGCGATCCGGCTGCTCCAGCCCCGGACCGTGATCCCGATGCACTACAACACCTTCGACCTGATCGTGCAGGACGCATCGCGCTGGGCGCAGCGGGTCAATAACGAAACCGATGCCAAGCCGATTGTGCTCGATCCGGGCGGCAGCTACCGGCTCTAACGCGCTTCACACCCTGGCAGCGCCGGTGTGATCAATAGGCGCCGTGCGCCAGCAGCACGCGCGGGATGGTCCGCAGAATGATCTGCAGGTCCAGCCCCAGCGACCAGTTTTCGATGTAGTAGATATCGAGCAGGCACATCTCCTCGAAGGGGACTTCGTTGCGCCCGCTTACCTGCCACAGCCCGGTCAGGCCGGGCAGCACGCGCAGGCGCTGGCGGTGCCAGGGTTCATACAGCTCGACTTCCTGCGGCACGGCGGGGCGCGGCCCGACCCAGCTCATCTCGCCGCGCAGGATGTTCCAGATCTGCGGCACCTCGTCGATGCTCAGGCGGCGAATCCAGCGCCCGACGCGCGTCACGCGTGGATCGTTGACCACTTTGGGATGGCGCGGATCCTCGCCCGTCTGCCGGATCAGATCGGCTTTCATCTGCTCGGCGTTGACCACCATCGAGCGGAACTTGTAGACCTTGAAGATTTTGCCGTGCAGCCCGACTCGCTTCTGGCTGAAGAAGATCGGGCCGGGCGAGTCCAGGCGGATCGCAGCCGCGACGACGAGCATGATCAGCAGCGCCGGGGGCAGGGCCAGCAGCGTGAAGCCGAGATCAAGCCCACGCTTGACAACCCGGTTGCCGGGATGGAACTGGGCATCGCTGTTGAGGCCGAGCAGCGGCACGCCGCCCAGCATCTCAACCTGCACCTGGCTCAGGCTCAGCTCGAACAGGTCCGGCACGGTGCGCACACGGATATGCTTGCGCTCGCACTCGCGAATGATGCCCAGAATCTTGCGCTGGACATGCCAGGGCAGCGTGATGATCACGGTGTCGATGCGCTGGCTGTCGATCACCTGGGGCAGGTGTTCCAGCGTGCCCAGCGCCGGGACGCGCCCCAGGTTGCTGAAACCGCGCTCCGGGTCGTCATCGACAAAGCCGATCACCTTGAAGCCCAGGTCGGGCCGGGCGACCATCGTCTGCAGCACGGAACGCCCCACCTCGCCCGCGCCCACGACCAGCACATGCTCGACGCCGATACCGCGCTTGCGAAGCTGAGTCTGCATCTGCCGCAGCAGCCAGCGCCACACCCCCAGGATCGCGATCACCAGCACCGCTGCCTGGACGATCAGCAAGCGCGAGAACACCAGCGGCTGCAGCAGGAAGCTGATCGCCATCACGATCACGGCGGCGTTGGTCGCGCCGTTGCCGATGCTGAACACTTCGTCCCACCAGGTGCGGCCCCGGCGCTCACGATAGAGTCCGGCGCGCAGACTGGCGACGACCATCAGCGCGGCAAACGTCAGGGCATAGGGAATGTACGGGGTAAAGGCCGCGACGTTGGCCTCGTCCACCGGCTGCAAGAACTGGACCTCGTAGCGCAGATAGTACGAGAGCAGAAACGCGGCCAGCACGAGCAGGCCATCGGTAACAGGTAGGAACCAACGCGGCTGGTTAAAAGCGGTACGGTACACCATTCAGACAGCTTCTTCCATTGTTCCATCAAGCGCGCGGCGATAGCTGGCGACCGTCGCGCGGGCGGTATGATCCCAGGTAAAGCGCGCCGCACGCTCGCGCCCGCGCTGCCCGGCCCCGGCACGCCAGCCCGCATCCTGAATCGCGCGGGCCAGTGCTGCGGTCCAGGCGGCGGGATCGTGCGGCGGCAGCAGGTACCCGGTATCACCGGCAGCTTCGGGCAGCGACGACACGTCCGACACCAGCACCGGCACGCCGCAGGCCATCGCCTCGACCACCGGCAGGCCAAATCCCTCAAACAGTGAGGGATAAACGAACGCTTCCGCCGCGTTATACCACAGCGGCAGCTCCTCAGCCGGTACGTAGCCGGACAGATGGACGGTCCCGCCCAGGTCGTGCGCCTCGATCGTGCGGAATATCTCCTCGAACATCCAGCCCTTGCCCCCGGCCAGCACGAGATGCACGCGGGCGCGATCCTGCGCCGGAAGCCCGGCATAGGCGCGCAGCAGCACCGGCAGATTCTTACGCGGCTCCAGAGTGCCCACGAACAGCAAAAAGCGCTCCGGCAGGCCCTTCTGCTGGCGGAAATCCGCGATAGTGTCGGGGGGCAGCGGGCGGAACTGTGCGCCAACGCCCGGCACGGCCACATCAATTTTACTCGCGGGCAGTCCAAAGGTCACGGCCACATCGCGCGCGGTGCTCTCCGAGATCGCGATCACACGCTGCGCCCGTTGGCACGACCAGCGCGTCAGCAGGCGCAGATAGAGCCGCCGCGCCGCCGGGAGCACCTGGGGATAGTGAACGAAACTGAGATCGTAGACCGTTACGACCGAGGGCAGTGCCGCCAGGACGGGTGTCACGAAGGCCAGCGCGTGCAGCAGGTCGAATCCGGCGCGCACGATCGTCGCTGGCTGCATGGTCTGCTCCCACGCAATCCGGCGCAGCGGTCGCCCCATAGCCCAGGGGGTGCGCCGCACGCGCAACCGGTCATCGGGCGGGATCACAGCCTGGCTGCCGGTCATCAGGGTGTAAGTAAAGGCGGGATCGGCGTCGGGCAGCGCCTGGATCAGGTGGTAGATGTAACCGTTGATGCCCGCGCTGCGGTAGCCCGATTGGCCTGACAGCAGGTACGCGCTCAGACCTACGTGAGTAGCAGAAGTGTGCATGGCCGGCATTATACCAGAAAAGCCGCCGCGCCCAATGGGCAGCTTACGCTTGAGCGGAAGCAGCTCACAGCATTAAAATCTAGTAATACTTTTGCAAGTAAATAGGAGAAAGCCGGGCGATTTTGTCATAATCGAAGTAGGCCGCAGGGCCAGTATCGCGCTGGCCGCTCGATACGGCTCACGCCGAGAGAAGAGGAGTAACCTGAGATGCGACGATTATCACTGATTCTGGCGCTCGTGATCGCGCTGGCCGGGCTGGGAAGCGTCGGGCTGCCGGCACGCCCGGCTGCCGCCCAGGATGGCCTGGTGTGGCAGGCGCAGTTCTTCAACAACGATGTGCTGTCGGGCGCGCCCATCTTTTTGACACAATACGACTCGCTGCGCATCAACTGGGGCGAGGGATCGCCCGCGCCGGTCGTCAACGCCGACTACTTCAGCGGGCGCTTCACGACCAACACCTTTTTCGAGGCCGGAACCTACCGTTTTTACATCCTGGCCGATGACGGCGTGCGCATGTTCGTCGATCTACCGACGCCGTTCGTGCCCGTGATCGACACCTTTGGACAGCCTCGCCCCGGCGAGACGCTGACGGTCGATGTCGAGCTGGCAGGGGGCTACCACCATCTGCAGGTCGAGCTTAAGGAGCTGACGCACGAAGCCTATATCTTCGTGAGCTGGACGCGGATCGCAGGCCCGCCGCAGCCGACCCAGCCGCCCGCACCGCCTCAGACTCCGGCGGGTCAGTGGCGCGCCGAATACTACAACAACAGCAACCTGATCGGGCATCCGGTCATCGTCCAGTTCGAGGCCAGCCCGAACCATAACTGGGGTACGAATGCCCCACTGCCCACGATCTCCGCCGATTTCTTCTCGGTGCGCTGGTCCAGTGTCCAGAACCTGAACGGCGGCCCCTACCGGCTCCGCGTGCGGGCCGATGACGGCGTGCGCGTCTATGTCGATGGCTCGCTGCGCATCGACGAGTGGCACGGCCAGATGGATGCTGTCTATACCGACACCTTCACGCTCAATGCGGGGCCGCACACTATTGTGATCGAGTACTACGACGCGACCTCGTTCGCCTATCTGGAATACAGCCTGGAGCCAGTTGGCGCGGTGCAGCCCCCGCAGTTGTCCGGCCCAACCGCGACCGTGCTGGCCTACCGGCTGAACGTGCGCAGCCGCCCCAGTGTGACCGGCTCCGAGATCGTGGCGGTCATCAACCGGGGCGAGATCTACCCGATCATCGCGCGCAGCGAATCCGGCACGTGGTGGCAGATCCAGCTTGACGGCACGCAGGGCTGGGTCAACGGGCGCTACATCGCAATCGACAACGAGCAGCCGGTCCCGGTCGAGGGCGCGCCCACCGCGCCCCAACAGCCGGGATTCACCCTCACGACGCGCGCCAACCTGAACATCCGCAGCGCGCCAAACCTGTCCGCAACGGTGGTCGGGCTGATCCCCTACAGTGATACCGCCGAGGTAATCGGGCGCACCGCCGACAGCGCGTGGTGGCAGGTGCGGTATGAAGGCGTCGCCGGCTGGGTGAGCGATTTCTACGTGGAGCTGGGGCCAAACGTGACGCCCGACCGGATTCCGGTGACGGGCTAACCCCACGCGGATCAATGCAAAAAGCCCTCAGGCGAGCTAGTGCCTGAGGGCTTCGATTCGCTGCGATTGCGGCTTAGCTACTTCACGTCGTGCCAGGTGGTGCGGACTTCCGCCTCGCCCGCCTTCAGGGCGCGCAGCAGGGCGTCCTGATCGACCGGGATACGGTAGATACGCACGCCGGTCGCGTGGTAGATCGCGTTGCAGATCGCGGGCGTGGTGTTGATCGACGTGATCTCGCCCACGCCCTTCGCGCCGTAGGGCCCGTCGGCGGTGGGGTGCTCGACCAGGTGCGAGACGATCTGCGGCGTGTGTTTGATGCTCGGTATCTTGTAGCGGGCAAAGAGTGTGCTCCAGGGCACACCGTCTTCGATGATGTATTCCTCGGTCAGACAGTTGCCCAGGCCCATCGCGATCCCGCCCTCGACCTGGCCCTCGAGCGTGCGCGGGTTGATCGCGCGCCCGACGTCGTTGGCCGCGACGACCTTCAACACCTTGACCGCGCCCGTTTCCAGGTCTACCTCGACCAGCGCGGCCTGGGTGGCGTATGAGAAGGCGAAGTGCATATCGCCGCCGGTGCCGAGAGGCTGCGTTTTCGGCGCGTCGTACTGGTAGCGCGCTTTGGCTTCCAGACCTTCTTCCTGCATCCAGCCCACGACCTCGCCCAACGCGACGGACGAGCCGTTATAGCGCACGCATCCATCCTCGAACACGATCTGATCGGGCGGGACGCTCATCCGCTCGGCGGCCACGGCGCGCAGGGCATCGCGCATCGTGCTCGCGGCGTAGCGGGCAGCGTTGCCGCTGACATACGTCTGGCGCGAGGCCGTCGTCGGGCCGCCGTCCGGCGTGAGATCGGTGTCGGAGAGCAGGACGCGCACGGCGCTGACTGGTAGGCCCAGTTCCTCGGCGGTGATCTGTGCCAGCACAGCGGTGAGGCCCTGGCCCATATCGGCCGACGAGGTGCGCACCTCGGCAATCGAGTTGGGGAACACCTCGACCTCAGCCACCGCACGATCAGGCGCGCCGCCGCCCAGACCGGTGTTCTTATAGGCGCTGGCGACGCCCCAGCCATACGCCTTGCCGCCCTCGCGCCAGCCCCACTGGAAGCCCGCGTCGGCACCGCGCATACTGGTGTTGACACGCTCCAGCGTTTCGAGCAGGCCCACGCTCTCGCGCAGAAGCTGCCCGGTCGCGGTCGTCTCGCCGACCTTCTGCGCGTTCTTCAGGCGGAACTCGACCGGGTCCATGCCGATCGCTTCCGCCACCATGTCCATATTTTGCTCGACGGCGAAGGCCGACTGCGTGACGCCGAAGCCCCGGAACGCGCCCGATGGCGGGTTGTTGGTGTACATCACGTAGCAGTCGATTTTGGCGTTCGGCACGACATACGGGCCGGTGGCGTGGGTGGTGGCGCGCGTCATGACCTTGTCGGAGAGGCTGGCATACGCCCCGCCGTCGCCGTACAGCTCGGCCTGGACCGCCACCAGCGTGCCGTCGCGCTTGGCCCCGGTCTTGATGCGGATGATCGTGGCGTGGCGCTTGGGATGGAACAGCAGCGACTCCTGCCGCGTGTAGAGCATCTTGACCGGGCGGCCGGTGGTCTGCGCCAGCATGGCGACGTGAATCTGCCCGGCGATGTCTTCCTTGCCGCCGAAGCCGCCGCCGATCAGCGTTCCGCGCACGCGGATCGCGTCTTCGGGCAGGCCCAATGCGCGCGCGGTCTGCTGCCGGTCCGAATAGGGAATCTGCGAGCCGACGTAGATCGTCAGCTTGGCATGCTCGTCGTCGTAACCAGCCGGCACGCCGATCGCGCATTCCGGCTCCATGAAGGCGTGCTCGATCGTCGGCGTGCGGTATTCGTGCTCGACAATCACGTCCGACCCGGCAAAGCCCTGTTCGATATCGCCGTGCCGCACCTTGATGTGCTTGAGCAGGTTGCCATCGGGCCATTCCTCGTGGACGTGCGGTGCTTCGGGCGTGCGCGCATACTCCGGATCGGCCACGACCGGCAGCGGCTCATATTCGACCTCGATCAGGGCGAGCGCCTGGGCGGCCAGATCCGGAGTCTCGGCGGCCACAACCGCCACCGGGTCGCCCATATAGCGCACCTTGTCGGCGGCCAGCGCGGGCCAGTCGCTGTATACCAGGCCGTGAATGTTCTCGCCGGGCACGTCCTCGTGCGTCAGGACGGCGAGCACACCGGGCAGCGCCTTCGCCTTGCTGGTGTCGATGCTCAAAATCCGCGCGTGGGGATAGGCCGCGCGCAGCGTCCGGCCATAGAGCATACCGGGGAAGATGTAGTCGTCGGTGAAGCGAGCGCGCCCCGTGACCTTATCGACCGTCTCCGGCGGGGGCACGGCGCGCCCGACCGCCTTGAGCGGCTCGACCGTCGCGACGCTGCACCAGGGCTGCGCGCCCTCGCCGCGCAGCTCGCTCGCGGCGGAATGGATCGCGTTGATCACGCTGGTGTAGCCGGTGCAGCGGCAGTAGGTATCCTTGAGCGCGACCTTGATGTCGTGATCGTCGGGATCGGGGTTGCCGCGCAGCAGGGCGACGGAAGTCATGATCAGGCCGGGTGTGCAGAAACCGCACTGCACCGCGCCGTGCTCGACAAACGCCTTTTGCAGCGGGTGCAGCTCGCCGTTGTGGGCCAGCCCTTCGATCGTCGTCACCGCCGCGCCCTGGGCTTTGAAGGCCGGGTAGATGCACGAATCGACCGGCACGCCGTCCACCAAAACGGTGCAGATGCCGCACTCCGCTTCCTCGCAGCCGATCTTGGTCCCGGTCAGGCCGAGGTCATAGCGGAGCACCTGCGCCAGCGTGCGCGACTCCGGCACGTCGAGATCATAAGTCTGGTCGTTAACGGTCAGGGTCAGCTTGCTCATGATCGCGTCCTCTACTCTATTCCTACGCCTTCGGGAACGGCCTGCCCGGTCTGGGCGCGCTCAGCCGCCAACGGCAGCACGCGCCGCAGCAGCACATCGATCATCTCGTCGCGATACTCGGCAGTAGCCCGATAGCGGCTGGTGCGGGGATGCAACCCTTCGTGGGCGGCCTGGATCGCGCGCTCGACGGCATCCGATCCGACCGGCTGGCCGCACAGCGCCGCTTCGACTGCTTCCGCCCGGACCGGCACCCGGTCCACCGGGCCGATGCACAGCCGCACGTCGGCGTAATATTCGCCGGATTCGTCCAGCCGCACCCAGGCCGCGCAGCCCAGGATCGGCAGGGCGACTCCCTGCGGGCGCATGATGCGCTTGAAGGCAGTCGCCTCATACGGGCCGCTCAGCTTAAAACGGAACCGGATCAGCAGGTCGCGCGTCGGATCGAGCAGCGACATTCCCGGCCCGACGAACAGCTCGCGGATCGGATACCAGCGCCGTTCGCCGTCCAGGATGACTTCGGCTTCGGCATCGAGCGCAACCAGCGAGGTCGTGCCGTCGCCCGCCGGGAGCGCGTGCGCGACGTTCCCGCCCAGCGTGCCGACATTGCGCACCTGGGGGCCGCCGACCACGCCGCAGCTCTCGACCAGACAGGTCGCGCGGGCCGCGATCAGGTCCGTGCTCACGATGCGGGTGTGGGTCACGCCCGCGCCCAGGACCAGCCAGTCTCCGTCCTGGTGCAGATCGCACAGCTCGCCGATGCGCGTGATGTCGATCAGGGCTTCGGGCGGGGGCAGGTGCCCCTGGCGGATATCCAGCAGCAGATCGGTGCCGCCCGCGATTACACGCGCCTTGCCGGCATACGAGCGCAATAATTCCAGCGCTTCATCTACACTGGCGGGGGTATGGTAATAATTCCAAAGGGTCATGGATCTCACATCCGTGCGCGTGGTGCGCTAAAACTAATTGAGCAGTTTAATGTCGGTTACGGGCGCTTTTCGGTGGGCGAGGATGCTCAACGCCGCTGCACGCGCCAGCGCGCAAACGACCTGTAACCGGAGGCTGAATCCATGTTAACATGTTCTGGCATACCATACAAGAAAACATAAATGTTTCGGCAGGCAGGATTAAGGAACCCAACGGAGACACGATGCCCACCTATGAATACCGCTGTCAGAACTGCGGGCGCAAGGTGACACTGACTTATAAAACGTATGCGGAGTATGATACGGCGACGCCAGTCTGCCCGCACTGCGGCAGCGCCGACCTAAAGCGCCTGATCTCGCGCGTGGCGATCAAGCGCTCGACGCTCTCACAGATGGCGGCGGGCGGCTGGGATGACGACGACGCCCTGAGCGCGCTGGACTCGTCCGACCCGGCCACGCTGGGGCGGATGCTGCGCGAGATGGGCTCCGAGGTTGGCGACGACCTGGGGGGCGAGTTCGAAGAAGTGGTCGAGCGGCTGGAGCGCGGCGAAAGCCCCGAAGAGATCGAGGCCAGCCTGCCCCCGACCCCTGGCGACGAGCCGCTGCCGCCCGCCACACCGTCAGCCGCGAGCGACACGCCCACACCGGATGCGGATTAGCCCGGTTTTTCGAGTTCGGCCAGCCGGTACAGCACCGCTGCGCAGATCTGCTTGTGGATCGCGTCCCGCTCGTTAGCCGCTTCCACCGTAACCCAGCGCACCGGGTCCCCGGCGATCAGCGCGACGTAGCCTTCGCGCACGCGGCGGTGAAACTCGAGCGACTGGGCGTCCATCCGGTTCCACTCCGCCCCATCCTCAGCGGCGTGCTGGCGGCGCTGCAAACCGGCCTCGGCGCTGATGTCGAGATAGAGCGTGAGATCGGGCGTGAGGCCGCCGGTCGCAAAGTCGAGCAGGTGGTGCAGCGCTTTGAGGTCCAGCCCGCGCCCATAGCCCTGATAGGCCAGGGTGCTGTCGGCGTAGCGATCGCAGATCACGATCTCGCCCGCCGCCAGCCGGGGCCGGATCTCCTGCGCGACGAGCTGCGCGCGCGAGGCGGCGTAGAGCAAGACCTCGGTCGCGGCGTGCATCCCCTGATTTTTCAGGTCGTGGAGCACCTGCCGGACCTGGTCCCCGATCTCAGTGCCGCCCGGCTCGTGGGTCAGGTAGACCGGGCGGCCCTGTGCGCGCAGATAATCGGCCAGCAGCACCGCCTGTGTCGATTTACCGCTGCCGTCTGGCCCTTCGAACGTAATAAACATAATTTCCGTCCACCCAGCAGTTTAGCTGATCTCAAGCTCCAGCGGCGCACGGCCTGCTCGCGTAAACGGCACGCCCAACACTTCATTCTCAACCCAGACCATGATATCGCCCTCAACCGGCCCGCTCTGGGTCGGTGTGAGCGTCACGGTGATCAGCAGCGACTCGCCCGGCGCCAGCACAGCGTCCAGATTGAACTCGCGCCAGTCACCGACCAGCGGGTAATTGCGCTCGCTGATGCTGGCGTAGGCCGGATCACTCGCCGTCACGTCGATGCCTTCCAGCAGCGTGGTTTCCACCCCAAAGCCGGTGATCGTCGCCGGGTCCACACCGACGTTCCGGACGGTGATCTCCAGCGCGAACGGCTCGTTCAAAGTTACCGCACCGGGGGCCGTTATATCAACTTCGATCTCGTTCGGCTCACCCGCCAGATAAATCAGGAGCACAATCGCGCCGCCCAGACAGATCACCAGCAGGGTCAGCACGATCACCAGCAGCCAGCAGCCGGAGCGGCGGCGGGCGGCAGCAGGCTCATCATAGGCATCAGCGGGGGGGTAGGCGTTGCGCGTCATAGCACACTCTCCTCAGGAAAAAAGCACGCCGGTCGGGGCAACTGACCGGCGGCGTATTCCGACATTTAGACTATAACGGCAGGCGCGCGAATGCGCCAGGAACTCAGTGCCGGGCCGGCTCGTCCCGGAAAATGCGCACGCGGCGATTTGGCTCGTTGCCATAGCTGTGCGATACGAGACGCGCAGCACGGGCCATTTCGTGCTGCTTGCGGCGGATATGCGCGGCCTGCGGTGAGAGGTCTACCGAGCGTGCGCCGCTGCGAATCTGCCGGATGGCATCTTCGGCCTCACGTATCGCTTCGCCAAAAGGGTCGCGGCGGTCATCCCCTCCGTATAGCTGGAAGAGATCGACCAGAAAATCTTCCATCTGGGTGACGGTGTTGGCCCGCAGCACATAGATCGAGATGCCCATCCGCTCCGCGTCCACGATCAGGCGCGGGCGGCGGCGATAGTAGTTCTTCAGCGTAACCATCGCCTGCGCCGCTTCGAGATCGTCCACGATCTGCACCGGGACGCGAAGCTGGCGCGCGACTTGCTGCAGCCGGTTGCGGGCTACCCCGTAAGGATAGACGTGGACCGTCTGCATCGAGACGCGTCCGGTCGGGGCGGTGTCGATCGGCTCGATAAGTTCCGCCGCACCCCGGCTGCGCTCGCCCCGTCCCCGCTCACCGCGCTCGCTGCGCCGCCCGCCCTCGCGGGAAGCACCATCGCGCCGGCCACCATTGCGCTCGCCGAAGGAATGCTCCGGCTGGACGCTCTCGACCGTGATCTCGCCGTTTTCGTAGCGGGTGCGCACCTCGACCGGCAGCGGACGACCGCGCAGATTGGCATCTACCGACGCC
The DNA here is from genome assembly GCA_012729765.1 of Chloroflexota bacterium. GTDB lineage: Bacteria > Chloroflexota > Anaerolineae > Aggregatilineales > Aggregatilineaceae > JAAYCM01. The sequence goes on from JAAYCM010000109.1 coordinate 87,915, forward strand.
GCCACGTCTTCGAGCACGACCATCCGGTTACGGGTCTGGATTTCGACCAGCACGTTGAAGGTCGGCGGCGCGCGCCGTTCCAACACGGTTTTCTGCGTCCCGCGCCGGCGCGCCTCTTCGTCGGAGAGCGTCACCGACTCGATCCCGCCGACCAGGTCGGAGAGCGTTGGGTTGAGCAGCAGGTTGTCGAGCGTGTTGCCGTGCGCCGTGCCGATCAACTGCACGCCGCGCTCGGCAATCGTGCGGGCTGCCTGCGCTTCTAGCTCGCGCCCGATCTCGTCGATGACAATCGTCTCCGGGCTGTGGTTCTCCACCGCTTCGATCATCACCTCGTGCTGGAGCAGCGGCGTTGCGACCTGCATCCGCCGCGCCCGGCCTACCGCCGGATGCGGCACGTCGCCATCGCCGCCGATCTCGTTCGAGGTATCGACGATCACGACACGGCGCGTCTCGGCCAACACACGCGCGGCCTCGCGCAGGAGCGTCGTCTTGCCAACACCGGGCGGACCCAGCAGCAGGACATTATTGCCCGCGTCGATGATGTCTTGCAGGATTTCGATGGTGCCGTACACCGCACGGCCCACGCGGCAGGTCAGCCCGACAATGTCGCCGCGCCGGTTGCGGATCGCGCTGATACGGTGCAGCGTCCGCTCGATCCCAGCCCGGTTGTCCTCGTCGAAGGCTCCCAGCCGCTGCGCCACGTAGGCGATCGTGTCGGCGGTGACTTCGCCCTCGTCGAGCACGACTTCGCCGTCCACATAGCGCGCAGTCGGGACACGTCCCAGGTCCAGGATCACCTCAAGCAGGTCGTCGTCGCTGCGTTCCAATGACTCCAGCGCCTTGACCAGGTAATCCGGCAGGACGGCTTTCAGTTTTTCCAGGTCATCAGTGATTCGGCGTTCCATAGGTTAACTACGTTTGCTCGCTCTTCTGCCGTTCCGTCTCCAAAAAGACAGCCGGCCTTCTCGACTGATTCTATGCCAGTGAATGGGTCCATCCGCGACGGGAGGCCGCAGACGGTGCGGCTCCAGGGGGGCAGCCAGCGCCAGATTCTCGGCGCGCTCCACCCGGACCACCGTATACTTAACCATGAGTGTCTGGTGTGTCCATGGCTCGAACTCCACTTGTTCTAACGCGCCGCGCAGCCAGTCTTGATAGGCACGGGCGTACAGGTAAACCGGCACGTCCTCGGCGCGTGGGATATACAACAGCGCAGACAGGATGATCTCGGCGACCTGCTCGTAGACTTCGGGGTGGAAGTAGGGCTTGATGACAATCCCGCTTTTCCCTTCCGTCACCCCCAGATAGCCGCCGATCTGCCCGTCACGCTCATAGATGAACCCGCAGCAGTCCGGGCCGGGCAGCGGCTCGGCTTGCTGAAGCAGGCGTGGGACCGTGTTGGCAAAGAGCGTGCTAATCGCGATCGTGTCGTGGCTCATTTCGGGCCGGACCAGGCCCAGCCGCCCACCGCGCACCGGCCCCGGCAGCCGCCGCAGAATCACCTGGCGCGAGTAGACCGCGAACCCGGCCATGCGAAAGGCCCGAAACGCGGGATGATCCTCGGCCACTTCGGCGCTGAGCAGATGCGCCCCGCGCTTGCCTGCCTCGACCGACATCGCCTCAAGCAGGCGCGACCACTCGCGCGCGTTGCCTTCCTGCGGCTCCGGCGCCAGCAGGGTAAGCTGCGCGATTGTCTCCCCGACCCGGTGCCGGAACTGGCCCACGTAGCTCCCGTTCCCGTTGCGCAGCAGCATCGTGGGCGACCCCAGATCGGCCAGGGGCACCGACGAGAGCATGGCGTCTTCCAGGCCATGCAGGCCGCGTGTGAGCGCCGTCGAGAGATCGAGCGGCAGGCTGTGCGTGACCGCACGCTTCACCGCTGGCAGGTCGAGCGGCGTGACCGGGCGCGGATCAGATCTGCCCATTGCCGGACCTTTCACCGATCACCAGGCGCACCAGACAACCCTGCGCTTCCGCGTAGAAACGCATCGTCAGGGCTGCGACAGGTTGCAGAGACACCATGCCGGGGACAGTTTCCGCGCTCGCGTCGCGGAGCAGGAATGGAATTGTGAGCTTCATCCTGTTCTCATTTTAACATTAGCCTGCGCTGGTGACAATGAGGGAGAGTATAAGTATTTCTTAAGAAATATGAATCAGCCTTTAACTTTCTTGAGAGAAAAGCGAGCTGAAAAAATAAGGGGGCAGCCACTGTGCAGCCGCCCCCTGTCGAGCATGTTTCTGGGTTGGTGTTTAGCCGACGGCGAACGTGATCGTCACCGCCATGCTCACGCTGAGCTGCCCCTGGCTGATCGGCGGCTGGCTCACGCCTGCGCCCGCGCCACCACCACCGCCCAGGCCCATGACCGGGCTGTAGAGGTCGGTGCGCTCCTCAACCTGGACCGCGTCACCCAGCGTCAGGCCGAGCGTATCGGCCAGTTCCTGAGCACGCTCCCGCGCATCGGAGACGGCATCCTGGCGCGCTTCCGATTCCAGCGAAGCGCGGTCAGCGATATCGAACTGGATGTAGTTCACCACGTTCGCGCCCGCCGACACGGCGTCGGCCAGAAGCTGCGCGACGTTCTCAGTATCGCGGACGGTCACGTTCACGGTATTCGATACGCGATAGCGCACCTGCGGATCCTCACCGGATACGTCGGGGCCGCCATAAGGATAGTCCTGGTAGATCGAGAAGTACTCGGTGCGGATATCCTCGCGGGCCACGCCGCTGGCGACCAGCGACTGGATCACGGCATCCATGCGCGTATTGGCTTCTTCCATAGCGGTCAGAATGTCGGAGTTGATCGTCTCGACGCCCAGCACCACGCGCACAATATCGGGTGCGCCGTAGGCAGTGCCGTAGCCAGTCACCGTGATTGTGCGTTGTTCGGGCTGGCCATCCTGCTGGGGGGGCGCGGCAGCGACGGTGCTCGGTGCGAACCCGGCCAGCGCGATGATGCCGGCCAGCAAGACCAGTGCAGCGGCGGTAACGAGCTTCTTCATAGACATAGATACTGACTCCTCGCCCAATCAGGCGAAACTTAGGGAACGATAAGGTGATGACTAACTCGTCATCATGGTAGCAGTCTGTAGAGATTCTAGGTGGTCGCCACCTAAACGCCTAATCTACGACTGGCTTCCTGGACTCAGACGCTCCAACCAGCCCAAAGGTTCCATCCGCCCCGGATTTCTTTTGACGCCGGGTGGAGAATGGGTGACACTCGGCGCTGTGGGTCATGCTGCCGAAAGTGAGCTGCCATGTTCTTCTACGGGATCGTCGCCCTGGTGGCCGGGCTGAGCCTGCTGGCCGGCGCGTGGGGGCTTGTCGTGCTGCTGCATCGCCGGACCGGCGCACCCTACGCGCTGCTCACGGTCGGGATACTGACCTATATCGCCGCGCTGCTGGTCCAGGTCGTGGTGCTGAGCGCGATGGATCGAGCGCTGCTGGGGATTCTGTCGATCGGCGCGCTGGCAGTGGGGCTGGTGGCCGGATTCAGTGAGGAGATCGCGCGCTTTCTGGGCTTTCAATATCTGGCGCGGGGAGCGGACACGCGGGCGCACGCGCTCATGATCGGGGCCGGGCACGGGCTGACAGAAGCGCTCTACACCGGGCTGCTGGCGGTCGGGTTGGGGCTGTCGCTGCTCGGCTATCGCGGCGAGCGCCCCGACGATCCCGGCGGCGTGATCAGCAGCGGGGCAGCCGAGGCGCTGAACGGCGTCCTGCCGCTGATCATGCATATGGCGCTGAGCTGGATCGTCTTGCAGGTCTTTCTGCGCGGCGCGATCGGCTGGCTCTTCCTGGCGGTCTTCGGCCACGCGGTCGCCGAGATTCTGGCCGCGCTGCTGGGCACGAGCGGCGACTGGCCGGTCGTGATCTGGCGCGTGATCGTCGCGCTGATCGGGCTGGCGATCCTGAAGTGGCTGCGGCCCCCGGCGTCGCCCGCGCCGGAGTGAACCGCCGGGGTGATTTGACACCCGGCTGATCATTATGATTTAATGGAATTGAAGAGCACTGTATTGTGTTGATGACAGATACCCCAATCTTGCCTTCTCTGCTGACTGGTGTCCCCTGGGCGTTCGGTTTCATAAGAAGGCGCAGACCATGTTTAAAGATGACACCACGCTGTTCTGGCTGATCCATCTCTTTCTGGGGATCGTTCTGCCTTTCCTGATCTACGAATCCTGCTGCAGCCCAAAGGCGCTTGAAAAGAAGCAGCAGGGGGATACAGGCCAGTCGAACAACCCCCTCAACCCGCCTTCCTGAATCCTGGCACCGCGAACCGATCCACCATCCGCCGCGCCATCTCAAGCCTGATGGTGCGCTTTTATTGCCTTCCCCGTCGCACTGCCATAGTATCTATTCGTACACCCGTTTATGTAGGGGCGTGGTGCGCTGCGCCCCGCTCAACGCGACGTAAGCTGACAATGGCAAAACTGCTGCCCCGCGAGCAGTGGGAAGCGCTGCGCCGCCTGTACAGCGCGGGCAAGCGCGGCATCCAACACGACGGCATCCGCTATGGCGAGGCCGGGCGCTGGGACGTGCTGCGCGCCCTGCGCGATCACGAGCCGCCGCTGGCGCGCGAGGTCTACCGCGTCGATCCCCACCTGGGCGGATTGTATCTGGTCGTGATCACCGAGGCCGGAGAGCGCTTCTACGATGCCAACGAGGAACTGCACAATCTGTTCTACCCACCCGACGACAAATGACCCTTCAGACTCGCCCACTATTAAAATGTGCCACCGGTCCAAAATACGATAGGATTGTGGCGCGCTGATTTTTTACAAACCGGCTAAGTGTCGTACAATCATCGCGCCTGGAAGCTGCCCACATCCCCGGCAGCCAAGCTCAAGAGGACGGCGAGACATGAATCTGGATGACCTGAATCATCTGCGCGAAGTTGATCCCCAGGATATGCTGGCCCGCATCGACGCCCTGCCCGATCAGATTGTGCAGGCGTGGGAGCTGTCGCAGACGCTTCCCCTGCCAATCTCACACCGCAGCCCCAAGCAGATCGTGGTGTGCGGCATGGGCGGCTCGGCAATCGGCGGCGACCTGGCCGCAGCGCTGATCGGTGCGACCTCGCCGGTCGGGCTGCACGTGGTGCGCGGCTACAAGCTGCCCGCCTACGTTGCTGGGCCGGATTCATTGGTCATCGCCAGCAGCTATTCGGGCAACACAGAAGAAACGCTCGCGGCGGCGGAAGAAGCCTTGCAGCGCGGCACACGCCTGCTGGCGATCACGACCGGCGGCACACTGGCCGAGCACGCCAGCGCCAACGACTACCCGCTGTGGCAGTTTTCGTATGAGGGGCAGCCGCGCGCGGCGGTCGGCTGGAGCTTCGGCCTGCTGATCGGGCTGGCGAGCCGGCTCAACCTGGCGCTGGCGCTCGAAAACGATCTGCGAGAAGCGGTCGATGTGCTGCACGAGCACCGCGAGAACTACCAGGCTTCCACCCCGCTGCCGGCGAACACCGCCAAGCGCGGCGCGGGCCAGTTGATCGGGCGCATCCCCGTTGTGTATGGCGGGGGCGTATTCGAGCCGGTGGCCCGCCGCTGGAAAACGCAGCTCAATGAGAATGCCAAAGTGTGGGCGCAGTTCGAGCCGATGCCGGAAGCCAACCACAATACCATCGTCGGGATCAGCTTCCCCGACGCGCTGATGCACACAATGCAGGCGATCTTCATCACCTCGCCGCAGCTCGATCATCCACGCGTGCGGCTGCGTCACGATCTGACCTATACGCTGTGCCTGGAAAACGGCATCATGTGTGACAAGTTCATGCCGCGCGGCAGCAGTCCGCTGGCCCAGATGCTGCATGCCATCCAGTACGGAGATTACCTGAGCTACTATACCGCCATCGCCTACGGCGTCGATCCGACTCCGGTCGCCCCGATTGCCGAGCTTAAGACGCTGATGGCGCAGGCAAACTGATCGCAAGCTGGAAAATTTAGCTCGCTAACGCTTCGAGGAGGTTTTTTAGCATGGCATCCAACCCGTCTGAGCACGTCCGCCTGTTTATCCCCGGCCCGGTCGAGGTGCGGCCCGAAATCCTGCACGCGCAAACGCGCTGGATGATCGGCCATCGCTCGAAGGACTTCGCCGACCTCTATGCCCGGATGCAGGGCAAGCTCAAGCAAACCTTCTACACCGAGAACCCGGTGTATCTCTACACCTCGTCCGGCACCGGCATCTGGGAATCGGCTTCGCGCTGCGGCGTGCGTGACGAGGCGAAGATTCTGCACCTGACGTGCGGCGCGTTCAGCGAGCGCTGGGCCGAAGTCAGCCAGCTTAACGGCAAGCAGACCGACGTGATCGCGGTCGAGTGGGGTAAGGCGGTCAAGCCGGAGCAGTTAGCCGAGGCGCTCCAGCGCGAGCGTTATGACGCGGTGGCGTGTGTCATGAACGAAACCAGCACGGGCGTCTGCAACCCGATTCCCGAATATGCCGAGGTGCTGCGCGACTACCCCGATACGCTGTTCCTGGTCGATGTCGTTAGCGCCTTTGCGGGGACCAAAATCGAAACGGATGCGTGGGGGATCGATGTCTGCCTGACCAGCACGCAGAAAGCCTTCGCGCTACCGCCGGGGATGGCCTTTGGCGCGGTATCGCCCGCCGTGCTGGAGCGCGCGCGCCAGGTCAAAAACCGGGGCTACTATTTCGACATGCTGGAGATCGACAAGCACCACCAGAAGAACAATACGCCCGCCACGCCGCCGATCTCGCTGATGTACGCCGCCGACCAGCAGCTCGACGATATGCTGGCCGAAGGGCTGGACGCCCGTTTTGCACGCCACCAGCAGCTAGCCGAGCGGACGCGCGCCTGGGTGCAGGCCGCCGGGTTCGAGATGTATTCGGAAGAAGGCTACCACTCCCCGACCGTTTCGACCGTCGCCAACACGCGCAATATCGATATCGCGGCGCTCAACAGCTTTTTGCGCACGCGCGGCATGACGATCTCCAACGGCTACGGCAAGCTCAAGGGGCAGTCCTTCCGCATCGCGCACATGGGCGACTGCCAGATGGAGCATCTCGACGCCTTGTTCGCCGCGATGGATGAATTCCTGCAGAAGGAAGCCTAACTATGACGTATCTCGTCCTCGTTCCCGATAACCTCGAACAATCCGGGCTGGAGCTGCTGCGCCAGACGGAAGGGCTGGAAGTCTACGCGCCGGGCAAGATGACGCGCGAGGACACGCTGCAGCAAATTCCCGCCGCCCACGCCCTGATCGTGCGCAGCGATACCAAAGTCAACCAGGAATTGCTCGACGCCGCGCCCCATCTCAAAGTCGTCGTGCGCGCCGGGGTTGGCGTGGACAATATCGATCTGGCCGCCTGCACCGCGCGCCGGATCGTGGTCATGAACGCGCCGGACGGCAACACGATCTCGACCGCCGAGCATACCTTCGCGCTGATGCTGGCCCTGGCGCGCCATATCCCCAGGGCCGATGCCTCGATGCGCGCCGGGCGCTGGGATCGCAAGCAGTTCACGGGGATGCAGCTTTGGGGCAAGGCGCTCGGCATTATCGGCTTTGGCCGTGTCGGGCGTGCCGTGGCCGAGCGGGGGCGCGCCTTCGGCATGGAAGATATCGCCTACGATCCGTTCGTGCCCGATCGCGTAGCGCGTCACCTGGGCCTGGAGCTGGTTCCCCGGCTGGACGATGTGCTCGTCAAGGCCGACATTATCTCGCTGCACGCGCTGGTCACCGATGAGACGCGCGGCATGATCAACGCCGAAAGCATCGAGCGTATGAAGGACGGCGTCCTGATCGTCAACGCGGCGCGCGGTGCGTTGATCAACAGCGCCGATCTCGCCGCCGCATTGAAGAGCGGCAAGATCGGCGGGGCCGCGCTGGACGTCTACGATGTGGAGCCGCCCGCCGCCGGCAATCCGCTGATCGGGCTGGACAACGTCGTCCACACGCCGCACCTGGGCGCGAGCACCAACGAAGCCCAGGAAGCCGTCGCGTTGCAGGCTGCCGAAGAGGTCGTGCGCGCCCTGCTCGACAACAAATTCGACAACGTGCGCAACCGCGAGGTGTTCGATCTGCTCTAAGCTGCGCCAGTTTTCCGCTCTATCAGTCGCGCTGGGATCGATCCGGCGCGATTTTTTGTGCAAAGTTTCCGTTTTGGGCGCGAGTGCGCTAAGATTTGGGGCATCAATCGACGGAACGCAGCAGCTAACCCATGACCGATCCGAACGACATTTTTTCGAGTAACACGTCCGACGAATCCGACCCGGATGTCAGCGCCGCGCCCCGGCGGCGTCGCGCGCCCTGGAAGCCGGCCAACCACCTGATGCCGGATGACGACTTTCAGCGGCGGACGATCGATACCGGCAGCTTCGAGGTAGTCGATGCTGGCGAAGGCACCACCGCCCTGCCGCGCCCTGCCGAGGAAGACGAAGCCGGTGAGGATGACGAGTTCCAGGCCGTGACCATCGAGCCGGGGGTAGAGGTGCGCAAGCCGGTACAGGCGCCCCCGCGCCCGGTGCGTCATCGCGTCTCGACGGCGCGGCGGGCCCGAACGCGTGTGTGGCTGAGCACAATCCTGGCGCTGCTGGCGTCGGTCGGGGCGGCGATGATCGTCTCGACCATCTTCTCACTGTGGACCCGCCCGACCTTCTTCTCGGACGAGTTCCGCGTGGGGCTGAACCAGGTCCGCGCCACACAGCAGCTTGTCAACATCCAGCCCTCGCCCATCCCGACCAATGTGCTCGAAGTGCGGATCGGGATCGTGGCCGGGCACAGCGGCAAGCCGCAGGACCCGCAGTTCGAGCTGGACCCCGGCGCGGTGTGCGCCGACGGCCTGACCGAGCTGGAGATCAATATGGCGGTCGCGCAACGCGTGGTGGCTTCCCTGCGCCGCGACGGATACACGGTGGACGACCCGCTGACCGAGTTCGATTCTAAACTCGAAAACTATCAGGCGGATGTTCTGGTGTCGATCCACACCAACGACTGCGGCGATTATGGGCCTGCCGGAACCGGCTACAACGCGGCATCGGCGTTATCACGGCGCAGCACGCGCGGCGCGGACGAGGCCCTGCTGGAGTGCCTGATCCAGGAATACGGCGCGACCACCAACCTGCCACGGCACGATGGCATCACGGTCGATATGACCGAGTACCACACCTTTGCCGAAGTCTCGCCCGACACGCCCACCGCTATTATTGAATTAGGCTTTATGCGCCTCGACCGCGCGATCCTCACCCAAAATCCCGATTTGCTGGCTGAAGGGATCGCGAACGGTATTCGCTGTTTTCTGCGCCCCAAAATCGGCCCCACCCCCGTCGAAGCCGCCGCCCAGGCCGGTCAGTAGGGTGTGCCGAATCGCCCCAGAAGGGATTGCTTTTTGAGATGGACTATGAACTTGTGATGTACAGCCGTTTTTCGCCGTGCCCCTATGTCCGCTCGGCCAAGCGGGTCCTGGAGCGCGAGCACGTCGCCTACCGTGAGATTTATATCGACCAGGACGACGCGGCCAAGCAGCGCGTGATCGCCTGGACCGGGTTCCAGTCGGTGCCCACCATCATCATCGCCCGTCCCGGCGAGATCGAGCCGATCACCGCTCCGGAAGCGCTTGCGCCGGGCAGCAGCCCCAAGGGAGTCGACCGGGGCAGCATGATCACCGAGCCGGGCGAGATTCAGCTCGAAAAGTGGCTGAAAAAACACGGCTTCATCGGCTAGGCCGGCCCGCAACGCGACGATGCTGAGACGGATCGTGAAGCGATTTCGGCGGCTGCGGCGCTGGCAGCAGGGGGCGCTCGTCGTCGCGGGGATGGCAGGCATACTCGGCGGGGGGATCGCGGCGCTGATGCTCTACAGCGAAACGCAGAGCAACAGCAACGGCTACATCCGCCGCTGGTTCAACGACCCGCGGGCGCGCGCCGACCTGATGAATTGGCGCGACGACGTGTGCCACGCTGCGCCCTTCCAACTGCCCAGCGACGGGTTGATCGGCCTGCTGTGGAGCGACACCAGCGGGCCGTACAACGTTTTGCGGCGGCACACCGGGCTGGACATCTTCGGCGATGGCGCGCCGGGCGAGGTGCCGGTCTACGCCGCGTATGACGGTTATCTCACCCGCCAGGCGGACTGGCTGTCGTCGGTGATCATCCGCCACGACGATCCGCTGCACCCTGGCCGCACGATCTGGACCTACTACACGCACATGGCCGCGCGCGACGGCGACGAGTCGTATGTTGTGCCGGAATTCCCGCCCGGCACCTCTGAAGTGTGGGTCGAGCAGGGGACGCTGCTCGGCTATCAGGGCGAGTACAGCGGCAGTGTGATCCCGGTCGGGCTGCATGTGCATTTCAGCATCGTCACCAGTGAGCCGGACGGCAGCTATAAGAACGAGGCGAGCCTGGATAACACGCTCGATCCGTCGCCCTATCTGGGCATGACGCTGCACAATAACGCCCGGCCCCCACGCCCGATTCCCTGCTCCTGACGCCGCCCGCGCCGGTCGATCCGATATTGACCCGCCCCTGGCCCGCCGGTATAATGACACCGTTACAGCAGCATAGTCCGGAGAGGTAGCATAGTCTGGCCTAATGCGCGCGCCTGGAGAGCGCGTGAGCGGTCATTCCGCTCCGTGGGTTCGAATCCCACCCTCTCCGCCTTCGGTCTTTCAACGGCAGGCGATTTTTTTCACGTCTGCCGTTTTGTGTTCAACAGGAGCCGCCCTGCCATGATCACACTTGAGTTTGCCCGCACGCTTTACGACGACAGCGACCCGGTGCACGACTTCGACCACGTGCTGCGCGTGCTGACCCTGGCCCGCCGTATCGGGCCGGCGGAAGGCGCGGATATGGCGGTGGTCGAGGCGGCGGTGCTGCTGCACGACATCCACCGTGCCGATGAAGATCCACAGCGCCACGCCGACGAGCCGGAGACGCAGGATCACGCCCTGCTGGCCGCCGAGCACGCCCGGCACATCCTGGCACAGTGCCAGCCCACGCCGAGCGCCGCGTTCATCGAGGCGGTCGCCCACGCCATCGCCGCGCACCGCTTCCGGAACGCGGTCGAGCCGCAGACGCTCGAAGCGCAGGTGATGTTCGACGCCGACAAGCTGGACGCCATCGGCGCGATCGGGATCGCCCGCGCCTATGCCTACGGCGGGCGCAACGGCCAGCGGTTGTGGGGCGAGGTCCCGCCCGGCTACGACGGCAGCAGCCCCGATCACACCCCGCACCACGAATTCATCTACAAGCTGGCGCGCATCCCAGAGCGGCTGTATACCGACACCGGGCGCGCCATCGCCCGCGAGCGCCACACCTATATGGTCGCGTTCTTCGCGCGGCTGGCCGCCGAGGTCGAGGGCCAGGTCTGATCGCCTGGGAGCAGCGTCACGTTGCGGGATCACGCGCCGTGGGGTACGATCCCGCGCGGTTTTGAGGGGAACACACTGATTGTGGAGTGGGAGCCGTACTGGTATGCTTGACGAACCTGAGATCACGCAGGACGACACGAACCCCAACCAGCCGATCACGCTGGATGAGCGGCTGCGGCGCGAGGAGCCGCCGGTCAACGGCAGCGATACCAACCCCAGCCAGGTGCTCAGCCTGGAAGAGCGTCTGCGCCGCGAAGAGCCGCCGGTGGTCGATCAGGATACCAGCCCGTCACTGATCGCGCGCGAAAAGCTGCAGGGCGACCGCCCGCCGCGCGGCGGGAACACGCAGCGTGTCATGGTGCTGGCGCTGCTGTTGGGAGCCGCGCTGCTGACTGTGCTCGCCCTGGTGATCTGGTTCAGCGGGGACGAGGGCACACCATCGCCCGACGACGCACCGGGCATTATCGCGCAGGCTGCGACCAGCACGCCTGCGCCAACCGGGGATGGGCAGCAGCCCGCCGTAAGTGAGGATACCGCCCCGGTTGAGCCGACCGCCGTCGCCATGGCGAACGTCCCCGGCGATGCACCGCTGGTCTTCCCCACCGCCGCTGTAGACGAGATCGCGGTCGCGCTACTGACTCCGGCCCCGGCCAACCCGGTTTCCTACCGCGCCATCCCGCGCAAAGTCGAGCCGTATACCATCCTGCCCGCCCAGTCGCGCGGCAGCGTGATCCAATACAGCGTTCAGGAAGGCGACACGCTGGAGAGCATCGCGGCCAGGTTCGGCCTCAACGACTTCTACACCCTGATCTGGTCCAACGAGCCGAACCGCTTCAGCCCGCTGCGCCCCGGAACCCAGCTCAATATCCTGCCGGAAGACGGCGTGTATTATCATGTCACCGAAAATATCACTATCCGCGAGGTGGCCGAGCAGTACGAGGTCGATCCCTACGTCATCATCGATTCCGAATACAACGGCGATCTGTTCGGCGCTTCGCCCGAAACGCTGCTGGTCGAAGGCATGTACGTCGTGATCCCCGGCGCGGAAGGTGAGCGCGTCAACCTGATGGCCGCCGCGGCCAGCGGTTCGTCGTCCGGGGGCGGCGCGCCGGGCGTGATCAGCGGCTCGTATACACTGTGGGGCTGCACGGCCAATGTCAGCGGCGGCTCGCTGCCAACCAGCCGCCCGCTGAGCGCTTATACCTGGATGCAGGGCTTCTCGCTCGGTGGGCATGAGGCGGTAGACCTGGCCCCGAAGTCGGGCGAGGTGGGCGATCCGGTCGCGGCTGCCGGTGCGGGCACGGTCGTCTATGCCGGGTGGAGCAGCTACGGCTACGGCAACGTGGTCGTGATCGCGCACGGGCCGGTGTTTAGCATCTACGCGCACTTGCAGCGCGTCAATGTCGGCTGTGGTTCGACCGTCGGCGTGGGCACGGTGATCGGCGCGCTGGGCAATACCGGCAACAGCAGCGGCCCGCACCTGCATTTCGAGATCCGCGACGCCAACTGGGGGCCGCAAAACCCGCAGGGCTACGTAGGCTTCTAGTGTGTGTAAGCAAGGAAACCGGGTGAAGTTATGACCGCCGCCGTTAATTCGGGCTGGCCTGTGATCGGGCACGAATGGGCCATCGCGCATCTGAGCCGCAGTCTGGCCTTTGATCGCGTGCGCCACGCCTATCTGTTCACCGGCCCCGGCATGATCGGCAAGACGACGCTGGCGCGCGTGTTTGCTGCCTCCCTCAACTGCCGCGACGCGCACGCCCCGTGCGGGACCTGCCGCACCTGCACGCTGATCCTGAAAGACGGCCATCCCGACGTGTCGATCGTCGAGGCCGGGCAGGCCGGCGGCCAGCTTAAGATCGAGCAGGTGCGCGACTTGCAGCAAACCCTGGCGCTGCGCCCCTACGAGGCGCGCTACCGGGTCGCGGTGCTGCGCCGCTTCCACGAGGCGAATCCCGCCGCCGCCAACGCCCTGCTGAAAACACTCGAAGAGCCGCCGCCCGGCGTGATCCTGATCCTGACTGCCGATGCCGCCGATCTGTTGCTGCCGACGATTGTTTCGCGCTGTCAGCCGCTGCCCCTGCGTCCGCTGCCGGTCGAAGTAGTTCGCGCGGCACTGATGACACGCGGCGCACCGCCCGACACGGCCCAGACGCTCGCGCAGATTTCCGGCGGGCGCATCGGCTGGGCGATCCGCGCGCTGGCCGATCCGGCGGAGTTGGCGCAGCGGGCCGAGTGGCTGGACCTGCTCGAAACCGCCCTACAAGGCACCCGGCGCGAACGCTTCGCCCTGGTCGAGAAGCTGTCGCTCGAAAAGACGGGCTTGCAGACCATGCTCGATTTCTGGGTGGGCTACTGGCGTGACGCCCTGCTGATCGCCAGCGGCAGCCGCGCGCCGATCACCAACTATGATCGGCAGGCGGCGCTGCAAGCTCTGGCGGAGCGGGCGGGCATGGGTGCCGTCCAGCATGCGCTCGACGCGACTCGCCGCACGAGCCAGCATCTCAACAAAAATGTGAACACGCGGCTGGCGCTCGAAGTGTTGATGCTCGACTACCCGCTGCCCTGAGCAGCCAGATCGCCGTTCCCAATCGTTTTGCTCATGTGGTAGACCGTCGTCTGATCCGGCATCAGCTCTGGCCCGTCGGTGATCCGGTAGCCCATGCGCTGCCAGAAGCGGACCGCACCGGGGTTGTTCACCTGCGCCCCCAGCCCGATCTGCCGGATCGCCGGGCGGCGTATAATTTCGGCCTCGATCGCCCGCACAACATCGGTTCCCAGGCCCTTGGCGCGATAGGGCACGGCGATCATCAGCAGCTCGATATACGCCCGCTCCGCCTGCCCCTGATAGCCGCCGAACACCACATCGAGAACACCGATCATGCGCCCGTCCGGGGCCAGAATCACGTTGAAATCGCCGTGCTGCTCGCGTGAGAGCCGCCAGTCGTCCTCGATCATGGCGCGCGAGGCGTGCGGGTTCGGCCCCAGGGCCAGAAAATCCTCGCACTGGCGGTAGACGTCCAGCAGCGCGGGCAGGTCGTCATCGGTCATGGGGCGCAGCGTAAAGCGGGGATGGGTGAGGTGCATGGTTTCTACTCCAGCGGCAGGCTGATCGTAAAGGTGCTGCCGCGCTGCGGGCCGGGGCTTTCGGCCCAGATACGGCCATTGTGCGCCTCGACGATCGCCCGCGCAATCGAGAGGCCGAGCCCCATCCCGCCGTGCCGCCGCGTCATGTGATCCTCGACCTGGCGGAACTCCTCGAAGATGCGCGTAAGCTGTTCCTGTGGGATGCCGATCCCGGTATCCTTGATCATGATCCAGATCGACTTCGGTTTGCGTTCGCAGGTCAGTACGATCTCGCCGCCGCCCGGCGTGAACTTGATCGCGTTGTTGAGCAGGTTGGTGATCGCCATCTCCAGCTTGATCCGGTCCGCGTTCACGATCACGCTCATGTCGGGCGGGTAGACGCGCAGAATGTGGCCTTTGGCCGCGGCCATATTCTCGACATCGCGCGCCGCTGCCTGGAAGATCGCGGCCAGCGGGATATGCTCGCGCAGCAGCTCGGCCTGGCCCATCTTCAGATAGCGCAGGTTGGTCAGGTCCTCGATCAGGTTGCGCATCCGCAGGGCGCTGTTGAGCACGGCGGCGGCGTGCTCGCCTACCGCCCCCTCGGTATCTTCTTTTAGAAACGTGGCATAGCCCAGGATCACGCTGAGCGGGGTACGCAGCTCGTGAGACGCGATGGCGATGAAGTCGTTCTTCAGCTTGTCGAGCTGGTCCAGCTCGTTATAGGCGCGCTGGAGCTGCTGGACCAGCCGCGCGTTCTGGATCGCAACGGCAGACTGCGCCGCCAGCACCATCAAATTCCGCTCGTCATCGGGTGTCCAGGTCCCGTGCCGTTTGTTGACCGATTCCAGCACGCCGATCACCTGATCCTGGTAGCGCATCGGCACACCCATCAGCGCGCGCGTGGCAAACCCGCTCTGCCTGTCGGCCATCTGGAAGTGGCG
Source organism: Chloroflexota bacterium (assembly GCA_012729765.1). Lineage (GTDB taxonomy): Bacteria > Chloroflexota > Anaerolineae > Aggregatilineales > Aggregatilineaceae > JAAYCM01. Next base: position 103,257 of record JAAYCM010000109.1, read on the forward strand.
CGGATCGGTTGTGACATCATCCAGCGCAATCGGGCGGTTTTCCAGCAGGATCGCCCCGGCCAGGCTGCCATCCAGCGGCACGGGGATACCCGGCAGATCGGCTGAGCCAGGCGTGTCGGGTGTCAGGGCCACGAAGCGCAGTTGGCCCAGCTTGCGGTCGTAGAGCAGCACCGATGCAGATTCGGAGTCGGTGATCTCGGCGGCCAGGTCCATGATCAGGCTGAGCAGTTTGCGCAGCTCCAGGGTCGAATTGAGCGCCAGGCTGATCTCGACCAGGCGGCTAAGCCGGTGGATTTCACGCTGGCAGGCTTCCAGTGTGGCATAGGCTTCTGTCATGGCACCCCGCCTTTCCGTAACACCCCGGATATGTGATTAATGCTACTCAATCCCATTTTCTGCGCCAGTTTCAAGTGTATGCAGCGCGCGCCCGAATCGAACTGATCAGTTGTGCACAGGACTCTCTCTAAGAATTAGTAGCTCTAGTAGAGCGTGTGCGTATGTCGATAATTCCCGGTCCTGCTGTCACCGCCCACCGCCGCGATGATGCCCGGCCCGTACATGTGGGGGGATCGCGCGCGGCCCCCGCCAGATATTTCCCACCCGGTATCCCACAGGCGAGTGGCCTACGTTTCCGGCTGTGCACAGCCGGTGTCGATAACTGGACCGGCTTATCCGCAGTATGCACAGGGCGAAAAAATGGGATTGTTCGCACGTCTGTTCGCCTGCTGCATCTGGGGGCTGGTGGTCAGGAGTCGGCCCCACATCTGGCGGGGCGCTCGCGGCGTGGGATAGGTGGGATTTTCGGATGCGCCGGTTTTCCCACATCTGAATCCGGTTGTTGACAGACGGTTATCAACAGATGTTGATGACTCGAAAATGCACGCTGTCCACCCCCACCGGCGGCGGGCGATTCCCCGCCAGATGTGCCGGGTATTGGGCTGTTAGGATGCCGTATCTAGCGTGTGGGATAACGCCGGAGTGCGTGAGCAGCGGTGGCGGTCGTGTGGATAAACCGACCCCGGTTGTGAACATCACGCGTGGGGGCGGCGCGCATAGAAAAAGCGCCCGCCAGTGACTTATCTGGCAGGCGCAGGAAGAGGCCGGAAAACGGAGCGGGCTAATTCTGGACGTAGAGCTGGCGGCGGATGTCGCTCACCTCGCGGCGCAGGTCGTCGTCACCGGCGACTTCATCCGCGATCTTCTGGTAGCCGTGCAGCACCGTGCTGTGATTGCGCCCACCGAGCGCCGCGCCAATCTGCGGCAGGGTCGCTTCGGTTTCTTCGCGCGCCAGATACATGGCAATATGCCGGGCGCGGACGATGGCTTTGGTGCGACGTTTGCTCATCAGGTCGTCCAGCGACAACTGGTGATATTTCGCCGTTGCTTCGAGCACGTGGCTGAGATCGGTGGTGCGGCGCGGCTGCAGGCTCATTTTGTCGAGCACGAGCTGGGCCAACCCGATGCTGACCGGCTGCGCGGTGAGGGTTGCGCGGGCGAGCACCTGGAGCAGCACGCCTTCGATCTCGCGCACGCTGTTGATCGGCTGCCGGGCCAGCAGGTCGGCCACATCGTCCGGCAGTGTGATCTGCTGCGCAGCCGCCTTGGCTTTCAGGATGGCGCGGCGCGTCTCTTCGGCGGGCGCCTGGATATCGACCACCAGCCCGCCCTCGAAGCGCGAGCGCAGCCGGTCGTCCAGCCCGGAGATGGCGCGCGGCTGGCGGTCACACGTGACGACGATCTGGCCGCCGTGCGCGTAGATCGCGTTGAAGGTGTGGTAGAACTCTTCTTCCGTGGCCGACTTGCCAGCCAGAAATTGAATATCGTCCACCAGCAGTACATCGACCTGGCGATAGCGGGCGCGGAAGGCTTCGGTTTCGCGGCTGCGGATCGCGCGCACCATTTCGTTGGTGAATGCCTCGGCGGTGATGTAGGCCACTTTCAGCCCGGCGTCGGTGCATTGGTGCCCGATTGCTTGCAGCAGGTGCGTCTTGCCCAGGCCGGTGTGCCCGTAGATATAGAGCGGGTTGAAGGCCCCGCCGGGCTGGGCTGCAACCGACTGTGCCGCTGCCCGCGCGAACTGGTTGGCCGGGCCGGTGACAAAGCTCTCGAAAGTGTAGCGGCGGTCGAGCGGCAGGGCTTCCAACGGCAGCTCGTCCGGGTCGCTGGTGGGCGTGCCTCTCACATCCGTGATGCGCGGGTCCCATTCCGAATAATCGCGCAGCAGGTCGGATGCGGCGGGGATGACGGGCTTGGGCTGCTCCACCGGCCCGGCATCCGGCTCGTCCATGTCCGGCAGCGAGTCAGGTGTCGTGCCCGCCCACAGCGGCCCAGGCCCGGCTGGTTGCAGGGTGCGCTGCTGGTTGGGCAGGTGTACCACATAATTTATTCTGACCGAGCGTCCGAAAATTCCCCCCAGCGTGTGGGTAATCAGGTGGTTGAGGTGCTGTTCGAGCCAATCCTTGGCATAGGCGTGGCGAACCCGGATCAAAAACTCTCCCTCTTCATAAGACACCAACTCTGAGCCTTTCAGCCAGGTGTCAAAGGTGGCGCGGTTGAGCTGAAGCTGGAGTTGGCCGAGTGTTGCATGCCAGGCGTCGTTTGGACTCAACATGGTTCACCTTAACGTTTCTTGCACGTGGCAGAGAGACAGCAAAAGATATATCGGCGGCGACCGGATCGGTGTCGCTGAAAAGATTTATTGGATTGTCGTTACGATACACTAACGTATTCGATTGGCAGCGGGGATATTGGCGTGAAGAAGTGCCCCGACGTTGAAGTAAAGACATTTTAACAAAGACTGGCAGCCGACTCAATGGGATCAGCGCTTTGAACCTTAAAGAGTTCAATTTTTTAAGATTCGCCGGGATCGACTCCGGGGCTGTTGGTCCAAAAAGTGAAAGTCGTTTGACTCGCTTTGAGTCGCAGCTTCCGTAACCGCCATATCTGGGGGGACTCGGCCATCTAGGGGCCTGCTTCTACGGTTTTGGGGGTGAGTCACGGATCAGATAGGACTCCGAACCTTAAAATTTTGACTCCGCCGGTAAATTTTAAGGTTGTGTTCGGTATCCGATTTTTGTGAATCAGGCTTTTGAAATGCGGGAAAAGCGGGATTATGCGGGATTCCCAGGGAGTGTTAGTGTGTATCGAACAAAGGCGCCCGGCAGATTGATCTGTCGAGCGCGCCTGATACGCAAATCAAACACAGCACAAACGAACGAAGCGCTGCGCGCTAGACTCCCCGGTCCTCACCCGGCAGGCCATAGACATACGCACGCTTGCGAGCATCCATCGCAGTCGCCAGCGGGGTATTGCTGCGCGTGTTCCAGGTGACGAAGATATCTTTGATAAAGCTGTGGATCAGGTCTACCGCCAACGCGTTGAAATCGGTGCTCTCGATGTCGTCCTGCTGCTTGGGCCAGCCATAGCCCCAGGCGAACCACGAGCCGTCCTGAAAGATGATGAAGTCGTAGAAGGCGTCGCCGTCGGGATCGTCGGTCAGGAAGACGGCGATCCGGGCGCACAGTTCCTTGAACTGGCCGGGAGGCACGCGCGCTTCGTCGGCGACATTGGGTCGCGCGATGCCCAGCAGCGGCACGAAAATGATACTCCAGTCCTCAATAAATATCTGGAGCGCTTCGCGACCACCCCCCGCCGGGTGTACCAGCCGGCGCGGTTTGCCCAGGCCGGGCGTGCCGCTGGCCGCGACTTCATTCAGCACGTTTTCCAGCGCGGCAAACAGCCGGGCAGAAAACTCCTTCAAGTTGTTATTCAGGCGGACCTGCGCCTCTGCCCGGTGGCGCATCAACTGATCGATGGTTTCGAGAAACCGATGGCGCTCGTCAAGGTTCATGGTGTGCCTGCACTCCTGGTAACAGACAAATCCCGCACTCGCATGCCCACGCTGCCGGCTGATGTACCGCCCCGGCGTTTAGCCGTGCCGCTGCATAAAACGCTGCATACGCTCCAACGCTACTTCTAGCTTCTCATAGGCGGTCGCATAGCAGACTCGCACGAATCCCGCCCCCGAAGCGCCGAACGCCGCGCCCGGAATGACGGCGACCTGTTCTTCTTGCAGCAGTTGCTCGGCAAACGCCTCTTCATCCATGCCCGAAGCCGTGACCCTGGGAAAAGCGTAGAAAGCCCCTCGCGGCTCGAAACACACCAGGCCCAACTCATTGAAACCGTCCACAACCAGCCGGCGGCGGCGATCATACTCGGCCCGCATCTGCTCGACCGCTTCTTCGGTTTCGGGCAGGTTCAGCGTCGCGGCGACCGCATTCTGGGCGACGGTTGGGGCGGACATGATCGTATATTGGTGAACCTTGCGCATCCCGGCGATCAGCTCAGCCGGGCCAAGCGCATAACCGAGCCGCCAACCGGTCATCGCGTGCGATTTGCTGAACCCGCCCAGTACGACGGTACGCGGGCGCATCCCTGGCAGGTTGGCGAAGTGCGTGTGCTTGATCCCGTATACCAGCCGGTCATAGATTTCGTCGGAGATCACCAGCAGGTCGTGCTTTTCTGCGACGGCGGCGATCTCGGCCAGGCGCTCACGGGTCATGATCGCGCCGGTCGGATTGTTGGGGTAACCGATCAGGATCGCTTTGGTGCGCGGCGTGATGGCCGCCTCGACTTCAGCGCCCGTCACCTGGAATTCATTTTCGAAGCGGGTCGGGATCACCACCGGAACGCCGCCGATAAAAGCGACTTCCGCCGCATAGGAGACGAAGCACGGCTGTGGGATGATGACCTCGTCACCCGGATTCAGGATCGCGGTCAGGATCAGGTAGAGTCCTTCGCTCACGCCCACCGTGATCAGAATCTCGGTGTCGGGAGCGTAGCTGATCCCGTGATGCCGTTCGACATAGGTTGCGATGGCTTCGCGCAGCTCGATCGTCCCGCTGTTGCTGGTGTAGTGGGTATCGCCGTGTTCCAACGACTCGATCCCGGCGCGCAGAATCGTATCGGGTGTCACAAAATCTGGCTCGCCAATCCCCAGCGAGATGACGTTACTCATCGTGGCGCTGATGTCGAAGAAGCGGCGGATACCCGATGGGGGAACGGCAAGCACACGCTCAGAGATGAAATTACGCATTTAAGGCTCCTGCCAGATAACAGTAGTTTGAGAATGACTTGAGTATAGAGCAGGGGATGATCTAAGGCAATCAATCTCTTGGTACAGTTGATCCGGAATTTTCGGGGATGCAAAAACCGGGCAGGCTGATAACCCTGCCCGGTCGATAGCGAGCCGCATGCAGAGACTAGCGGCTGTGATGACCCCCCATCCCCCGGCCCCTTCCCTCAGCGCCAGCGTGGGGGAAGGGGAGAATGATAGCGTTTTTCAAGTCCTTCCCTCATTTTGGAGGAAGGATTTAGGATGGGGGGCAGTGTGTAACAGCTCCTAGCGGTGGGCGGCCACTTCCTTCGGATTGGGCATGCGCAGCGAACTCAGCGCGCCGATGCCCACGAAGAACGCCGCGACCAGGGCCGCGTTCGCCATCGCGCTTGAGCGGGAGGTGTCGAAGGCGCGATCCAGCGCCTGACCCTGCACGGCGGTGGCTGCCCCTGGATCGCCGCTCACCCCCGGCGGGGGACCGCCCTCACTGGCAGCATCCGGCTCACCGGCGGCAACGGGCGGCATCCCCTCGGCGGAATCCGGCGACCCGAACAGGCCCATTGGCATCCCGCCCGGCTGGCTGAACATCTCCTCGAAATCGAAGAAGATCGGCTGCTGAGCCATCGCAACAAGCTGATCTTCCATCGCGCCGACGAACGGCACAGCGGCCAGATCGGAATCGGTCTGGAATTCGTCGCGCAGCGTGTTCGCCGTCGTGGTGGTGAGCACCGTCCCGATGATCGCGATCCCCAGCGCCGCGCCCACCTGCCGGATTGTGCTGTTCGCGCCGGATGCGATCCCCGACTTGTCGTTAGGGATATCGTAGAGCACCAGGTTTTGAAGCTGGGCGATAGTCAGCCCCAGTCCCAACCCATAGAAGCCCAGGATCAGGGCGATAGTCGTGACCGTAACATCGGGCGTGATCGCCAGGCTCAGCAGCAGCAGCATGATCGCTTCGATAATCATGCCAGTGGTGATAATCCACTTCGGGCCGATCCGCGCCGAGAACGATCCCGCCAGCGGCGCGGCGACAAAGGCCAGCCCGGCCAGCGGCAGCAGCGCGATACCCGTATCGAGCGCGCTCAGACCTTTGGTGCCCTGCAAGAACAACGTTGCCGCGAAGAGGACGCCGATCTCGCCCAGGTTCACGATCATGCCGGTGAGCAGCCCATAGCGGTAGCTGCGGAAGCGGAACAGGCCAAACTCGAACAGCGGCTCGGTCCCGCGCCGTTCCAGGCGGATCTCGTACCACGCGAACAACAGCAGGAGCAGGAGTCCGCCGATGATCGACACCGGCACAATTGAGATCGCGTCGCTCGGCCAGGTGACGCCCAGCACCGAGAAATCGCGCTCCGGCTTCCACCAGCCATAGGACTGCCCCTCGATGATGCCGAACACGATCCCGGCCAGCCCAAAGCCGCCCAGCAGCGTTCCCACTATGTCGAAATAGTGCTTGCTGGTCAGATCGCGCGCCTCGCGGATGGCCCACAGGCTGCCAAAGAAAGCGGCGACCACCACCGGGATATTAATGTAGAAAGCCCAACGCCACGAGGCATTCGTGATCACCCAGCCGCCGAGCAGCGGACCCAGTGCTGCCGCAACGCCAGCCGTCGCGCCCCAGATGCCGAAAGCAATCCCGCGCTCCTTGCCTTTAAACGTGGTAGTGATGATCGAGAGCGTGCTGGGGCTGAGCACCGCCGCGCCCAGGCCCTGCAGGGCGCGCATAGCGATCAGCATCTCGATCGACGAGGCCGCGCCGACCAGCCCGGAGCCAAGCCCGAAGATCACCACGCCGATCAGGAACATCAGCCGGCGGCCATACTGGTCGCCGATCTTGCCCCACAGGATCAGGGTGGCGGCATACACCAGCGAGTAGATCGTGTTGACCCACTCGACGCTGTTGAACGAGGCATCGAAGTCTTCGCTGATCGACGGGATCGCCACATTGACGATGGTGCTGTCCATGATGACCAGCATCAGGCTCAGACTCAAGATCAGCAGCGCATACCAGCGCCGCCGGTCGTGGGGCGTGTTTCCTTCCTGCGGAACGGAAACTGTGGACATAAATTGTTGACTCCTTCAGGCGAGATAGCAGCAAGCAGGCACGGGGAACTGCACAAAATCGGGTGGTGTCAGTCGAGCCGGATCGCGCGCTCGAACACTCGGACGAGCTGCTCAACGTAGTCGTCGCGCGACGCGATCTGCCGGATCCAGGCGAGCGGCTCGTAATCGCCCATCGAGACGTTGCTGAGCGCGAGCATGGCGCTGATGATGCTTTCCGGGGCAAGGTCGGGGGTGATGCTGTGCTGCGCTTGCCCCTGCTGAATGATGGCATACAGCCGCCGGATGATCTGATCGTGGCGCTCGATCAGCTCGGTGCTGGTCCGAAAGACGGATGCCAGCGCACTGGAGCCGCCGGGCTGGCCGCCCAGGGGGACAATGTGGCCGCCGGTCAGATAGCGCAGGACGTGCAGCAGGTGTTCCAGGGGGGGCAGGTCCTGCGTGTCGTCTAACCAGCGCAGGAAGCGGTCCTCGTGCCGCGCGACCAGCCGCACCAGCAGCGCCTCTTTGCTGTCGAAGTGCTGGTAGAGCGTGGCCTTTGAGATACCGACCGCCGCCGCCAGTTCATCCATGGTGATGCTGTCGAAAGCTCGTTCGGCAGACAGCGTCTCCAGCGTATCGAGAATAGCGGCCTCTCGTTCGTCCCACTGCTTTTGCTGATAGGGTCCGCGCGCCATTGGTATTCTCTCTTCTTGATAAAACTTCGGGGTATAGAATAAAACCGTGCAGTTCAATTGTCAACTGGCAAGTTTGCCGCCCGCTGCGCGTTTCGACCGGGCATTTGTTATACTTCGCACAGCGTCAGGAGACGCGATGAGGGGCTGTCTCGCGGCCCGGTCGATGCTTGAAGCACTGAAAAGGGAGCTAAAAATGATTGCCTATCCGTTTCCGTCCAATTTTGTATGGGGTGCGGCCACGGCGTCCTATCAGATTGAGGGGGGCGTGCATGCGGATGGCCGGGGCGAGTCAGTCTGGGACCGCTTCGCACATACGCCGGGCAAAGTTGCCAACGGTGATACGGGCGACGTGGCGGCAGATCACTACCACCGCTACCAGGAAGATGTCGCCCTGATGCGCGAGCTTGGGCTGGACGCCTACCGCTTCTCGATTGCCTGGCCGCGTATTCTGCCCCAGGGGGACGGTCCGGTCAATGAGGCCGGGCTGGCGTTCTATGACCGGCTGGTGGATGCAGTGCTCGACGCCGGGATCACCCCTTTCGTGACGCTCTATCACTGGGATCTGCCCCAGGCACTCCAGGATCGGCAGGGGGGCTGGTATGGGCGGGATATTATCGAGCAGTTCGTGAACTACGCCGACATCGTGTCGCGCCGCCTGGGCGACCGGGTCAAGCACTGGACGACCTTCAACGAGCCGCGCGTCTCTATCCACCTCGGCTATGTTCTGGGCGAGCATGCGCCTGGCCTGACGGATTGGGCCGTCGGGCTGCAAGCAGCGCATCACATGCTGGTCGCACATGGTCTGGCGGTGCCGGTGCTGCGCGCCAACGTGCGTAACGCCGAAGTCGGCATCGTCTACGCTCTCAACCCGATCGAAGCGGTCGGTGATGATCCCGACGTGCTGGCACGCCAACGGGTGATGGACGCCCAGATCAACCGCTGGTTCACGGAACCGGTGCTGCTCGGCCAATATCCCGACGAGATTCTGGCGATGCCCGAAGCGGCGGGACTGCGCGTCGCAGCCGGTGATATGCAGGTCATCCAGACGGACCTGGATTTCATCGGCGTCAATTACTATTCGCGCACGCTGATCAAGCCGGAATCGGTACCGGCGCCCCAGGCCGACTATACGGCGATGGGCTGGGAGATTTACCCGCAGGGCCTATACAATACGCTGGTGCGGCTGCACGAGGCTTACCGCCCGCGCGCGATCTATATTACTGAGAATGGCGCGGCATTCGACGACGTTGTCTCGCCTGATGGCATGGTGCACGATCCCCGGCGGGTGGCCTATCTGCGTGACCATTTCCACATGGCGTGGCGCGCGATCCAGGCTGGAATTCCCTTGCGTGGCTATTTCGTGTGGAGCCTGCTGGATAACTTCGAGTGGGCGCGGGGTTACAGCAAGCGCTTCGGCCTGGTGCATATCGATTATGGGACGGGCGACCGGCGGCTCAAGGACAGCGCCCGCTTCTACCAGTCGGTGATCGCGGCCAACGGCCTGCCGGAATAGCACGCCCACATGTGACGTACTGGCTGCCTGTAAACGGGACACCTTCGCGGCGTTTGGTGGTTGTCCCGTTTCTGTTATATGCTGGAAGCAGTGGGTCGGCTGCGCCTGGCTTTAGCACGGATGTGCTAATGTGGTATAATAGATCGCGACCCGACCTGCGCTTGCACATCCCGCGACCGCCGGCGGGGAAATTCGTAGTATCATGCAGGGCGCACGACGTAATTGTAACCCGTTGTATTCGGTGATTGAGTGGCTCCAGGTAGTGATCAATGGCTAACCCGTTTCGCAAAAAAGGCGACGACGATAAAGATAAGGAAGGGCAGCGCCCGGCAACCCCGCGCACAGCCCCGTTCCTGAGCGATGACGATGATCGATTCGGCCAGCCCAGCCGGGGTGGTCCGTTTGGCGGTCGCGGCGGCGGTGACAAGGGCAGGGATGAGGACAAGGGCGGCCCACGCCGCTTCCTGCCCGGCGGTGGACGCGGCGACGACAAAGGTAAGGCCGATGACCGGGGTGGCAGTCGAGGCGGTGTGCTTGGCGGTCGCGGCGGCGGCGACAAGGGCAGGGACGAGGACAAGAGCGGCTCACGACGCTTCCTGCCCGGCGGTGGACGCGGCGACGACAAAGGTAAAGGCGACGACCGGGGCGGCAGTCGAGGCGGTCTGCTCGGCGGGCGCGGCGGCGGCGACAAGGGCAGGGACGAGGACAAGAGCGGCTCACGGCGCTTCCTGCCCGGCGGTGGACGCGGCGACGACAAAGGTAAGGCCGATGACCGGGGCGGCAGTCGAGGCGGTCTGCTCGGCGGGCGCGGCGGCGGCGATAAAGATAAGGACAAAGATCAGGGATCGGGCCGGGGCGGTATTTTTGGCCGGGGCAAGCCGGAAGATAGGCCTGAATCCAGGTCCGACGCCCGCCCCACCTCACGCGCGCCGTTTAGTTCCGGCGGCAGCGCCGACGACGATCCGCTGCGTCGCCGCACCGGCTATGGGCCGAGTGAGAATCGCCCCACATCGGGCGGGCCGATGGGCAGCCCGCGCACGCCGCCCGGTGATCGTCTGGGTGGCACGACCCCCGGAAGCGGCACCGGCTATCCTGCCCGGCGCACGTTTGACCCCGACGCCGACGATCGTGCCCAGCCGGGTGGCCTGAGTCGGACTCCCGGCATGACCGGCGACCGCAGCCAGTTTTCGCGGCCAGCGGGCGGCGGCCTGCCCGGTGATCGCGGCGGGATGATGCGCACGGCGGCGGGCGACCGGGATGAGGACGAGGACGATCTGCCGCGCACCGGCTCGCGCCTGGGGCCAGGTGCTCCGCTCGACCGCAGTCCCAGCAACCGGCCCTATGGCACAACCCCCGCCGGTGATCGCGGGCGTGACCTGCCCGGATCGCCGCGCTCGGCCTCACAGACCGGCTTCCGTGAGCGGCCCGGCTCGCCGTCGCCCCGTTCGCCGGTTGGAATCGGCTCGCCGGCTCCGGAGAAGAAAGAAGAGGAAAGGCGCTCGTCAAAGATTCCGTTTTTGGGCGGGCGTGATAAAGATAAAGGCGAGGGCCGGAAGTCGCAGACAGGTGAGCGCCCGGCACAGCCAGTGGGACGTTCGGCCAGCTCAGAAGCCTTCCCCCGGCGTGATGCGGCCCCGCGCCCGGTCAGCCCGACTCCGTCCCCGCGCACGCCCAGCAAGCCCGCGCCCCTGCCGGAGCCAAGGGGGAAGGGTAAGCAGCAGGATAAGCAGGCCCGCACCGCCGCACGCTCGACGGCGCGCGCGCGTGCCCTGCCCGACGACAAGGGCACCAGCGGTGGCCTGGACTTTGACCGTAAGCTCGACCTCGTGGGCGTGGCGTTGGTGGTCCTGGGCGGGATCGTGCTGTTCGGTGTGCTGCCGTCCGTCTCGTTTGGGCTGCTGCCCCCGGTTGAGGGCGGCCTGACCGGCACGATTAACCTGTTCCTTTCGCAGCTTTTCGGCTGGGGTAAGCTGATCTGGCCGGTGGTGCTGTTTGCGATTGGCATCTGGCTGATGGTTACGTACTTCGGCGGCCAGATGTTCGAGCTTAATTACTTCCGGCTGATCGGCGCGCTGCTGCTCTATCTCTGCGTGCTGACGTGGATTCAGATGCTCCAGTTGGTGAACGATCCCGCGCCGACGGTCGAGGCGTTCCGGCCTATTTCCTATGCGCTCGCCATCGACGAGGGCCAGGGCGGCGGATGGTTCGGCCACCAGGCGTACCTGTTCCTGCTCGGCCAGCTTGGCGACTGGGGCACGGTAGTATCGCTGATCGGCTGGCTGGTGCTCGGCCTGATGCTGACCTTTGACGTGTCGGTGGTCGAGTTGGGCCAGTTCGTGGCGAAAGCCTTTGTCGTGGTTGGCGTGGGCGGGCGTGCCTGGAACCAGCGTCGTGCTGCCCGCAAGATCGCGCATACTCAGGAAATCGAGATTGTACGCCCTGGCGAGCAGCCGGCTTCCGCGGGCGCACGCCAGATGACACTCACGGGAGCTGCCGCAGCCGTCGATACGCCCGCTGCGCCGAAGCCCGCTGCTCCCGCCGCGCCCGCTAATCCGGATGAGCCGCCGCACCGCCCGATGCCGTTGATCCGGCGCCGGGCTGGGAACGGCGACAGCGACGAGCCGGATGCCGACAAGCTCGGCGCGGCTGCCGGGCTGGCCCTTGCGGCATCGGCGGCCAGCGGTGACCGGGCAGACGATTCCAAGCCTTCGCGCCCGCGCCTGCCGCACTTCCGGCGTGGCAAAGCCGACGACGAGAAACCGGGGCCAGAAACGGCAGCCCCTGCCACCAGCGCGCCGGTCGAGACGTCCGCCAGCTCCGGCGAATCCGAACAGGCTCCCGCCGGCCAGACAGGGCGTTTTGGCGGTAAGCTGGGCGGGCTGCTGCGCCGCAAGGGTGACGCCGATGCGCCGACTGAGCAGACCGCTTCCCCGGCGGAGCCATCCGGCACACCGGGAATTCCGGTCGCGCCCTCGAAGGCCCGGCTTTCTAATCCGCTGGCGCGTCCGAAGCCTGCCGGCGAAACCGAAGCACCCAAATCACCCGATGTCACGCCGGAACCGGAGCATAACCCGGCCCGCACCCCGTTCGCGCGTTCTCGCCCCGGACTCAATCCGGCGGCGCGTGACGAATCCGCGCGCGATGAGTCGGTGCGCGAGATGCCGGCGGTGGTCCCGCCGCGCCGCGATCCGACGCCCACGCCGGAGGCGGAGCGCCACGAAGATCGAGCAGACCGGCCTGGTTTCCTGGGTCGCCGCCCTGAGGAGCCAAAGCCCGCGCCCGATCAGCCGGAGCAGCCCGGCCAAACGGAGCGTCCGCGCCCGTTTGAGCGCTCGCTCGACCGCACGCCCGGCAGACCGGAGCGCCGCTTCGAGCAGCCCCAACGCACGCTACCCGGCAGCCCGTCAGCCCCCGGCGACCAGCCTGCCAGCAGCCGTGATCGCCCTGACCGCAACGGTGATGACGATCCCGACGCGGTGGGCGGACCCGCACCCGCGCCGCAGCGCGATCGGGCGGCCTTGGCCGGTGGCATTCTTGGAGCGCGCCTGTTGGGGAATCGGGGCGAGCGCACGCCGCCTGGGGCCGATGATCGCCCGCGCCCGGTGCATGATGACGACACGGACGACGAGGATACCACCCCGACGCCGGTTGACGATCTGGACGACGAGCCAGAGGAAAAGCCGGTAGAGAAACCGGCCCTTCGCCCGGTTCCAGGCGCGCGCCTGTCCCTTGACCGGAAATCTGGGCGGGACCTGGACGAAGGCGACCTGGATGATGACGATCTCGATCTGGATGATGAGGACGATGGCGACGATGAGCCTGATCTGGCGCTGCGGCCTGCCCGCCCAGCGTTGACGCCCCCCGGCCCGTCCCGCCCCGGATCGACGCTGCGGACTAACCCGGCGGTTCCCTCGCGCCCCGGCCTGAGTATCAATCCGCCGCGCCCGCAGGATACCGCCGCGCCGCCAGCCAGCGAGCAGCAGCCTGCTGTGTCGCCGCGCCCGGATGGATCGGCCGCCGGTGAGCATGTCCCGCCCGGCCCCACCCGGACCGGCGCGCCCAATCCCACCCCCGACGCGGAACATCCGGCAGCGGCATCTGTCGAGCGCCCCGCCACGCCGCAGCGCACCCTGCCCAACAGCAATCCGGTCCCGCCGCGCGATCCGGCCCGCCAGACTCAGGTGAGCGATGCCCCGGCAGCGGCCAGTACGCCGCCCACATCCGCCCGCCCGGCAGCCAGCACGACACCCCCGGCCCCGCCGATCCAGCGCCCGGCCTCTCCCACCCCCGCGACTCCGCCGCCGCGCGCCACACAGACTCCGCCGCCCGCACCCCAACCCGCTCCGGCGGCCAGTGGTGAGCACGCCGCCCCCGCGAAGCGTAAGGGCTTCGAGGTGCCGGACTTCCGCAAGCTGCTGCGCCAGGGATCGGAGCAGCGCATCAATGATGAGATTCTGCTGGAGAAGGCGCGTGTGATCGAAGATACGCTCGCCAGCTTTGGCGCGCCGGGCAAGGTGGTCGAGGTCAACCCCGGCCCGGTGATCACGCAGTTCGGCGTCGAGCCGGATTATCTGGTGGCGCGCTCCGGCAAGAAGACACGCGTCAAGGTTGGCTCGATCGCCCGCCTGGACGCCGACCTCGCGCTGGCGCTGGCCGCCCGCTCGATCCGCATCGAAGCGCCGGTGCCGGGCAAGGGCTTTGTCGGGATCGAAGTGCCCAACGACGAGGTGACGCTGGTCAGCCTGCATGACATCATGGATTCGCCGGAGTTCCGCCGGATCGACTCCAAGCTGCGGATCGCGCTGGGCCTGGGCGTGGACGGTACGCCGGTTGCCGCCGACCTGACCGCGATGCCGCACCTGCTGATCGCCGGCACGACCGGCTCCGGTAAGTCGGTGTGCGTCAATACGATTATCAACTGCCTGCTGCTCAGCAACACGCCCGACGAGGTCCAGTTCATCATGGTGGACCCCAAGCGCGTTGAGCTGACCGGCTATAACGGCATCCCGCACCTGGTCGCGCCGGTCGTGGTAGACCTGGAGCGGATCGTCGGCGTGCTGCAGTGGGTCCAGCGCGAGATGGAAGAGCGCTATCGCAAGTTCGCCTCGCGCACAGCGCGAAATATTCTCGACTACAACAACAAGCTGGCCCCTGGCGAGAAGAAGCTGCCCTACTATGTCGTGGTGGTAGACGAGCTGGCCGACCTGATGATGCTCGCGCCGGACGAAACCGAGCGCCTGCTGGCGCGCCTGGCGCAGATGGCCCGCGCGACCGGCATCCACCTGATCATCAGCACGCAGCGGCCCAGCGTGGACATCATCACCGGCCTGATCAAAGCCAACTTCCCGGCGCGTATCGCGTTCGCGGTCGCGTCGTCGGTGGACTCACGCGTGATCCTGGACCAGCCCGGCGCGGAAAAGCTGTTGGGTCGCGGCGACATGCTCTATCTCTCGCCCGACGCGGCGGCTCCACTGCGTATGCAGGGTGTGTATGTCTCCGACGAGGAGATCAACCAGATCACGCGCTATTGGAAGGGGCTGATGCTCGACAGCATGGGCAGCGGGTCTGAGGATTCGCCGCTGGCCTCGCCCAGTCGCGAAGTCACCTTCAACGCCATGTCGTTCGGCCCTGGCCGCAGCAAGTCGAACACGCCTGCGGCCCGCGCCACCGAGTCGGCCCAGCAGGCTTTCTGGGACGATAACGGGTCGGTCAA
Source organism: Chloroflexota bacterium (assembly GCA_012729765.1). Classification (GTDB taxonomy): domain Bacteria; phylum Chloroflexota; class Anaerolineae; order Aggregatilineales; family Aggregatilineaceae; genus JAAYCM01. The sequence continues at coordinate 118,337 of JAAYCM010000109.1, forward strand.
TCTGTCCGACGATGACGATATCGGCAGCGGTGAGGACGAGCTGTATGAAGAGGCGGTCGAATTGGTCCAGCGCCTCAACAAGGCCTCGATCTCGCTGCTCCAGCGGCGGCTGCGGATCGGCTATACGCGCGCGGCCCGCCTGATCGACCTGATGGAGCAGGAAGGCATCGTCGGCCCGGCGGAGAGCGGCAGCAAGCCGCGCGAGGTGCTGAAAGGCCGGCCTACCTGATCGGCGCGATATTTGGAACGCGGCCTCGCTTGAGTGTGAGGCCGCTTTTTATTCCGGCACGATCCCGCCTATCTGGAAAGTATCCGGCGAGGGTTGACCATGCAAACCTATGGCTCGGTTTTCGCCCGCATCTATAATGAGCGCTGGGCAGGCTTTGCCGGGCATATCGCGCCCCTCATCCGCCAGTACTACAAGCGCGACGGCCAGCGCCCCCGGACTCTGCTCGATGTCTGCTGTGGGACCGGACAGCTCGCGCGCCACTTTCTCGACGCGGGCTATCGCGTGGTCGGGCTCGATCAGTCGGCGGATATGCTCGACTATGCGCGTGCCAACACTGCCGACTGCATCGCCGCCGGGCGGGCGGATTTTTTCCGGGGGGACGCCGCCGCCTTCAGCCTCGATGAGCGCTTCGGATTAGCTGTCTCGACCTTCGATGCGCTCAACCACCTGCCCGATGAGGCCGCGCTGCGTGGCTGCTTCCAGTCGGTGATCAATGTCCTGATCGGCGGCGGGATTTTCATCTTCGATCTGAACACCCGCGCCGGGCTGCTGCATCACTGGAATGGGATCCACATCGACGACACGCCCGAACTGACGCTGATCAACCGGGCCATTTACGACGGTGGGGAGCGCGCCTATACCCGCATTTCGGGTTTTGTCCCCGCGCGCGACGGCCTCTACGAGCGCTTCGAAGAGGTGTTCTTCAATACAATGTTCGCGCTCGATCGTGTTCACAGCGCGCTGCTGGCTGCCGGGTTTAAGACGGTGCACAGCGCCGAGACGCATGATCTCGCCGCGCCAGTCGAGAATCCCGAAGCGCTGCTGCGCGTGTTCTTCGTGGCGCAAACATAAAAGGCTGGCAACACGGCCCTGTCCTCGCTACAATAACGCCAGAAATCGAACAAAGGAGCGAATCTGGCGTGACAGTACCGCGTATCCTGCAAGGACTGAACAAACAACAGGTCGAGGCTGTGACCGCGGTCGAAGGGCCGGTGCTGGTGCTGGCCGGGCCAGGCAGCGGCAAAACGCGCGTCCTGACACACCGCATCGCCTATCTGATTGAAGAAGTCGGCATTGCTCCGCAGCATATCATGGCACTGACCTTCACCAACAAGGCCGCGAGCCAGATGAAGAGTCGGATTGGCGCGCTGATCTTCCCCACCGAGTTCTATATGATGACGGTGGGGACCTTCCACTCGATCTGCGCCGGTATCCTGCGCCGCCGGGCCGATTATACCCCCCATTTCTCGCGGGATTATGCGATCTACGACACTGCCGACCAGCTCGACGTGGTCCAACAGGTGCTCAGCGCGCTGAATCTGGACCCGAAAAAGCACACGCCGCGCCGGATGCTGAGCCAGATTTCGAGCGCCAAGAACGAGATGATCGGCCCACAACAGCTCCCGGTGACTGATTATCAGGACGAAATATTCCAGCGGGTCTACACCCTGTACAACGAACTGCTCCAGCAGAGCAACGCCCGCGATTTTGACGATCTGCTGCTGCACACGGTCCAGCTCTTTGCCGACAACGCGAATCTGCTGGCCCGCTACCAGGACATCTATCACTATGTCCTGGTGGACGAGTTCCAAGATACCAATATGGTGCAGTATACACTGCTGAAACAGCTTGCGGGAGCGCGGCGTAACCTGTTTGTCGTGGGCGATTCCGACCAGAGCATCTACGCGTTTCGCGGGGCCGACTATCGCAACGAGAAGCGCTTCCGCGAGGATTACCCCAACTTCCGCCTGATCCTGCTTGAACAAAACTATCGCTCGCACCAGACGATCCTGGATACCGCGATGGGCGTGATCAACAAGAGCGAGAACCCGTATCGTATCCAGAAGGTGCTGTTCAGCGAGCGCAAAGAAGGCCCGCGCCCGATCATCTGGGAAGCTCACGACGAAGAGTATGAGGCGCGCTTTGTAGTCGATACGATCAAAGAGCTGCAAGACCAGGGCGAGTATGATCCCGGCGATTTCGCCGTGATGTATCGCACCCACGCGCAGTCTCGCGCCATCGAAGAAGCCTTTCTGCGCGCGGGAATGCCCTATCGCCTGATCGGGGCGACGCGCTTTTATGCCCGGCGCGAGATCAAGGACGCTCTGGCCTATCTGCGGCTGATCCAGAACTCGGATGACAGCGTCAGCCTGCACCGGATCATCAATGTTCCCCCGCGCGGCATCGGGCAGAAGACGCTCCAGGACCTCGAAGACTGGGCAAACTCACTAGAAGTGTCCCCGGCCCAGGCGCTGATGCTGCTCGAACAGGGCGAAACCGGGCCTTTCAATGGGCGCGCGCGTAATGCACTCACAGCCTTTGCCGCGCAGCTTCAGGAATGGCGGCAGAAACGAGATGAGCTGTCGCCGGGCGATCTGCTGAGCATGGTGCTGCGCGATACCAACTACCTGGCCTACCTGGACGACGGCACGCCGGAAGGCGACAGCCGCGTCGAGAACGTGATGGAACTTTATGGCGTGGCGGCCAGCTATGAAGGGCTGGGCCTGACAACCTTTCTGGAAGAGGTGGCGCTGATTTCGGACGTGGACACGACCGAAAAGACCGACGCCGTTCCCGCGCCCAGCCTGCTCACGCTGCATTCGGCCAAAGGGCTGGAGTTCCCGGTTGTGTTTCTGGTCGGGCTGGAAGAGGGTATTTTGCCGCACTCGCGTTCGATTGAAGAGAAAATAGAAGACCCGACTTCGACGGCCCTCGAAGAAGAGCGCCGCCTGCTCTATGTAGGCCTCACGCGTGCCAAAGACCGTATCTACCTGCTCTATACCTTCCGCCGGTCGTTCTATGGCGGTAGCGGCATGAACCTGCCGTCGCGCTTCCTGTACGACATCCCCCCCAGTGTGCGCGAGGGCACGCCGCTTCACCCGCGCGGCCAGCAGGCGGTCGAGAGCCAGCGCTATCAGGATAAGACCCGCTGGGAGCAGGCTGCCCGGCAGCCGCGTGCCGGATCGGGCCGGTCGCGCCCCGCTCAGCGCCCGACAGATCGCGAGCCGAAGTTCAAGGCCGGGATGGTTGTCTGGCACAAGACCTTTGGCGAAGGCGTTGTGATGACCAGCATCGTGCGCGGTGATATCGAGGAAGTCGGTGTGCTGTTCCCCGGCGGCAGCGGCGAAAAGACGATCATCTCCGATTTCCTCAGCCCGGTGGACGGCTAGCGGTCCTGGCGCTGCGGCCCCGGCACGGGCAGAGTGCTGCCGCTGAGCAGCAAAGCCATGACCGGGTCGGCGCGCGGATCGCATTCCGCCGGCACGATGCGCGGCGTGATCGCCTCGACGGTCGCGTCGGGGTTGAACGTGTTCCACGTCATACGCGACAGCTCGCCGAGCACCGGCGCGGAATATTCTTCGAAGGCCAGCCACTCCTCGCCGTAGAGCGCGGACACAAATACATACGCGCTGTCCGGCCCGATCACGACCCCGGCGTCGCCGTGCGTGTCCGCGATCCAGCCGTGCTTGTGATAGACGCGCGCGTCATCCGGCACGCCCGCTTCGAGAAACACGCCGATCTCGTTGGCGTCCAGCGCGGCGAGCATCTGGCGGCATTCCTGCGCGTTGAACTCGTTCGGATAGCGCTCCATCAGCAGGCCGGATTCGTTCACGGCGCACTGGTAGATGCCGGCCAGCAGCCAGCCCATATCGCGCGGCAGAAGCTGATTGTAGAGGTCGGGGCGGGCGCTGACCTGGTCGGCCCCGGTGCGGATCGTGCCAACCTCGATCACCGGCTCGTTTTCGAGGATCGTGTACTGGCGCATCAGGAATGTGCCGCGCAGGTCGAGGCTTTGCAGCATCGCCGTGACGCGCTGCGCCCCACGCAGCGGATCGCCATCCCCGATGATCTCCAGCAGCCGGTTGGTGGTGATGTTCTCGCTGCACATCATCGTATCCGTGATCAGGAACGCCTCTTCTTCGCTCAGCGGCCCGTCGTGGCGCTGGAAATACGTCACCAGGATCGGGATTTTGGTCAGGCTCATGCCGCTGTAGGCGACTCCGTCATGCAGCGTGAAGGTGTCGCCGGTTTGCAGGTCCAGCACGAAAACCGACGCGAAACGGTCGGTGTAGGGGATGAAGCCCTGCGCAAGCAGATAGCGGTGCATTTCCTCGCCCAGGGTGTTCGCCAGGCTGCCGGGCGCGGCGGGCGCGTTCTGCCAGGGCGCACCGTTGATCACGACCGTCTGCGGCGTGGGCGTCAGTTCCGGGACGCTGTAGTGCGTCACATTGGTGACCGGGACCTGGCTGGTATCGCCCGTGATCTCGATGATCTCGCGGTAAATCCACCCGCTGCCGGTGGCCGACTCCGGCAGGTCGATCCGCACCCAGGGCACGAGCGCGTGTATTTCCAGCAGGCGGTAGCTTTCGCCCTCGGCGGCTTCGACGATGGTCGGATATTCCGTGCCGGGGCCGTAGCGGACATTGGCCTTGCCCAGCGTGGTCACGATCGGCCCGGCGGGCGTGCTGGTTGCTGTGGGGGACGTGCTGGCAGGTGTGGGCGACGGGGGCGCAAGCAGCGGATCATCCGCCGGGACAGGGGGCGCTTCGGTCGCAGTCGGCGGGATGTCGTCCACGACCGGCACCAACGACAGATCGCCGCTGACCGTCACCAGATCGCGATACACCCAGGCTTCGGGGACGGCAGGGTATTCGAGGCGCAGCCAGGGATAGACCGCGTGCCGGGCCAGCACCCGGTAGCGAGTCCCGCTGGTGATCTCGCCGGCCACCGGGTATTCGAGTCCAGGGCCTTGGCGCAGGTTGGCCTGGCCGATGGCCTCGGCGTAGACTTCCGGGCCGGGCGTCTGCTGCGCCGCTGGGCCGTAGGCCCGGCTGTGGGGCACCGTGAGCGCGCCGACTACCATCCCGACCGCGAACAGCATGCCCACCAGCCACCTGTGAATCCTGCGCATTGTTCCTGCTCCTCGATCCTGCCGCCGTATCGCCGAAACAAAAAGGCGACCCAATCGCACGCGTGGATCGCCCCCAATGCCAAACAGTGAGCGTGAGAGGACTCGAACCTCTAACCAATGGCTTAAAAGGCCACTGCTCTGCCATTGAGCTACACGCCCGCGACGCTCAGTATAGCATAAAATGGGTGTATTTCAACGCCGGTTTTCAGGCTAGATCGCCATATTCAAACCACGCGCGGTGCCGTATGATCATAACCGGGCGCGCCCGGCGATGCCAGGAGCCGTGTTTGGTCTGGCCGGGTGGCGGGGGTAAACTTAAACCCACGCGTGAGGATATGAGAGCGGATCTGTCGCAGCGCAATTCTGCTTTTTAGCTTTGATAGAGGAGAATGTTAGATGAAGTCGCAAGTTACACTTGGTCTGATTGTAGGCAACCGGGGATTCTTCCCCAGCCACCTGTGTGCTTCTGGCCGCGAGACGATTCTCAAGGTGCTGGAAGAAGAGGGAATCCGCGTGATCGCGGTCAGCCCTGAAGAAACGCGGTTCGGCGCGGTCGAGAGCCTGGAAGAGGCGCACAAGCTGGCCGAATTGTTCCGCGCGCACCGTGACGAGATCGATGGCATCCTGATCACGCTGCCCAACTTCGGCGACGAGCGCGCGATTGCGAACACGCTGCGCTTTGCCGACCTGAACGTCCCGGTTCTGCTTCAGGCTTTCCCCGACGACGTGAACGACATGTCGATCAACAACCGGCGCGACAGCTTCTGCGGCAAGATGTCGCACTGCAACAACCTGCGCCAGTACGGCATTCCCTTCTCGCTGACCACGCTGCACACCGTCGATCCGGAGAGCGAGTGCTTCCGCCAGGACCTGCAGTGGTTCGCGGGTGTGTGCCGGGTCGTACGGGGGATGCGTCGCGCGCGGTTTGGTGCGTTGGGCGCGCGTCCGGTGGCGTTCAACACGGTGCGGTTCAGCGAAAAACTGCTGGAGCGCGCCGGGATCACGGTCGAAACGCTCGACCTGTCCGAGGCGTTCGGGCGCGTGGACCGGCTGGCCGACGATGACCAACGCGTGCTGGAGAAGCTCGGCAATGTGCAGCGCTACGTCAACACGGCCCAGGTTCCGGCTGACGCGCTGGCGAAGATGGCGAAGCTCGGCGTGGTGATCGACGACTGGATGCGCGAAGGCGAATACGACGCGAGCGCGGTCCAGTGCTGGACCAGCATGCAGGAATTCTTCGGCGTCGTGCCGTGCACCCTGATGAGCATGATGAGCGACGCGCTCTCGCCCTCGGCGTGCGAAACGGACATCGCCGGAACCGCCGCCATGTATGCCCTGGCGCTGGCCGCGGGCAAGCCGAGCGCGATTGTGGACTGGAACAACAACTACGCCGACGATCCCAACAAGGGTGTTGTCTTCCACTGTTCCAACCTGCCGCGCAGCGTCTTTATCGAGGATATCCCGGTGATGGACTACCAGGAGATCATCGCGGGCAGCGTCGGCAAGGACAGCACGTGGGGCACGGTCTACGGGCGCGTCCGCCCAGAGCCGTTTACCTATCTGCGCATCAGCACCGACGATCTGAACGGCAGGCTCACCGCCTACGTGGGCGAAGGCCGCTTCACCGATGACCCGATCCAGACCTTCGGCGGCTATGGTGTGATCGAGGTGCCGGAGTATCAGAAGCTGCTGCACTACATCTGCGAGAACGGCTTCGAGCATCATGTCTCGGTCAACCTGTCGCAGGTGGCGGACGCGGTCTACGAAGCCCTGACCAAGTACATGGGCTGGGACGTCTACTACCACAAGGGCTAAAACGGCCTACTGGCTCTTTCCAGATCATGCGGGCGGCGGTGTGAATCTCTCACGCGCCGCCCTTTTGTTTTGTTTCGGCGTTACAATTGGCGATGCACTTCTATAATTGTTTTTTCTTCAAAAAGGAACGGATTAATGGGAACGCTGCTTACGCTCGCAGCACCGCGCCAGCTTGGCTACGAGGACTATCCCGACGAGCCGCTGGCCCCCGACGCGGTGCGGATCAGAACGCTGTATTCAGGCATCAGCGCCGGGACCGAGCTGGCGCAGTATCGCGGCACGTCGCCGTTTTTGCACAAGCGCTGGGACGCCGACGCCCGGCTGTTCGTGGCCGGTGACGAAACCTCGCTCAGCTACCCGGTGCGCAGCTTGGGCTATGAGGAGGTCGGGGAAGTGATCGAAGTCGGAGAGGCTGTGACCGACATTCCCCTCGGCGCGCGCATCTTCGGCACGTGGAATCACCGCACGACGTATAGCGCCCCGGCGGAGTATGCCCGGCTGCGGCTGATGCCCGCCGGGCTGGACCCGCGCTGCGGCATCTTCTCGCACCTGGGCGCGATCGCGCTCAACGGCGTGCACGATGGCCGGGTGCGCATCGGCGAGACGGTAGCCGTATTTGGGCTGGGCGCGCTGGGCCAGATCGTCGCGCAGGCGGCGCGGCAGTCCGGCGCGACCGTGATCGGGATTGATCTGCACGAGGCGCGCTTGCAGATGGCGCGCGACCTGGGGGCGCACGTCACGCTGCACGCCGCGCAGGATTGCGTAGCCGAGACGATCAAGGACCTGACCGGCGGGCGCGGGGCGGATGTGTGCTTCGAAGTCACCGGCGCGACCGCCGCGCTGAACGAGGCGATCCGGGCGGCGGCGTATTCGGCCCGTGTCGTGGCGATGGGCTTCTTCCAGGGCGCGGCGCAGGGCCTGTTCCTGGGCGAGGAGTTCCACCACAATCGGATCAACGTCGTCTGCTCGCAGATTTCCGGCGTCGATCCAGAGCTGAAATACCGCTGGGACAAGCCGCGCCTGTGGCGGGCCGCGATCCAGCTTCAGGCCGACGGGCTGCTGAATCTGCTCCCTCTGATCACGCACACGGCCCCGTTCGAGCGCGCCGCCGAGTTGTTCCGCGCGCTGGACGAGACGCCGGACCAGGTGCTCCAGGCCGTGATCGAGTTTCCAAACTAGGCACACAGGATGGCAACCATGACACGTTTACGCACGGGGTTTCTGGGCTGCGGCAGCTATGCCCAGCGGCACGCGCAGATTCTCGCCACACTGCCCAACGAGATCGAGCTGGTGGCGTTCTGCGACCGCAACGAGTGGAAGGCGCAGGCCCTCGCTGACGAGTTCACGCAGGGGCAGGCACGCGTCTTTACTGCCCAGCAAGACCTGTTCGACGGGGCCGATCTCGATCTGCTGTTCATCTGCCTGCCGCCCTACGGCCACAGCGACGAGGTGGAACAGGCCGCCGCGCGCGGGATTCACCTGCTGATCGAGAAGCCGATCGCGCTGACGTCGGAGCACGGCTGGCGCATGGTCGAGGCGGCAGAGCAGGCCGGGATCAAGACCCAGGTCGGCTTTATGAACCGCTTCGGCGCGGCGGTCGAGCAGTTGAAGGCGCTGCTGGATTCGGGCGAGGCCGGGCTGGTCGGCCTGATGGCGGCGCGCTACTTCTGCAACGCGCTGCACGCGCACTGGTGGCGGACGCGTGAAAAGTCGGGCGGGCAGATCGTCGAGCAGGCGATCCATATGTTCGACGTGATGCGCTATCTGCTGGGCGATCCGGTCAGCGTCTACAGCCGGCAGGAGAACCTGTTTCACCGCGAGGTCGAAGGCTACACCGCCGAGGACGTGAGCGCGACCATCGTCAGCTTTGCCAGCGGCGCGATCGGCGTGGTGTATGCCACCAACGGCGCGATTCCCGGCCAGTGGATCAGCGATTACCGCCTCGTGGCGCAAAACCTGACCGCCGAAGTTGCCAACGCCAACACCGCGACGATTGTTTTCACCACCGATCCGGAGCGCGAGCCGCTGCAAATCGCCTCGGAGAAGGACTTCCGCCGCGACCAGATTCTCGACCTGCTGAACGCGATCCGCACCGGCGGCCCGACCCGTACCCCGCTGCGCGAAGGGGCCAAATCGCTCGATCTCGTGCTGGCGGCGGCGCGCTCTGGCGAGAGTCATCAGGAAGTGATCCTATGAAGCTCACCGGAAATTATGCGGAAGGGTTGGGCTTTGAGTCCGCGATCGTCAGTCTGCGCGGGCTGGAGCCGGTCGTCAACGGCGCGCGGCTGAACGTCAGCCGCACCCGTACCGACAGCGGCGCGGGCGGCGCGCTGATCGTCCGCTATCATGCGCCGGAACTGGGCGGCGGGGTGTTCGGCGTCGAGATCGCGCCGGATAGCGACGGCCTGGCGCTGTGCTGGTGGCTGGAGAATCTGCCCGGCGCGTTCGAGCTGGATTCGCTGGGGCTGCACTTTGCAGTGGTGGACAACCTGCGCGCCTACTTCCGCAACGGCTATGCAAGCTGGGATGGCAGCTATTATGTCGAGCCAGACGCCTGGCGCGCCCGCTATCCTGAGGACGCGCCGCCGGTCGGCTATGCCGTCACGCAGCTATTGCCGCGCTACGGATCGGGCAGCGTGATCGTGGGCTTCGACCGGCACGACCGCTTCCAGCAGACCTTCGGCTTCGACGCGCACGACGACGCGCTGACCGTCCTCACCCTGTGGGATCGCAAGGCGCGCGAAGGGCTGGCCCGCTGTGAGTCGGAGCGGCTGTTGATCTTCGAGCATCCCGGCGTGGAAGACGCGCTGCGGGTGTGGGCCGAACGGGTGGCCGGTGCCGCGCCGGTGCCGCCGCGCTATCCGGCGCGCGCGATCACGGGCTGGAGCTCGTGGTACAACCTCTATGCGTCTATCACCGAGGCCAACATCCTGGAGCACCTGCACGGGGCGGCGGAAGTCGTGCGGCGCGAAGCTCTGTCGATGCAGGTTTTCCAGATCGACGACGGTTTTACGCCGGAGATGGGCGACTGGCTGGACGTGAAGCCGCAGTTCCCACGCGGCATGAAACCCCTGTTGGACGACATCCGCGCGGCGGGATTCGTGCCCGGCCTGTGGATCGGGCCGTTTATGGTCGGCAATCGCAGCCGCCTCTACCAGGAGCACCCCGATTGGGTGGTCGGCGACCGGCTGACGGGCGGGCCGCTGGCGCTGATGAAGTTCTACGGTGAGTTTCGCTGGCACAAGCGCAGCGAAGAATACTACATACTCGACACGACGCACCCCGACGCCTTCGACTATCTGCGGCGCGTGTTCCACACCTGGCGGCATGAGTGGGGCTGCGCATACTTCAAAACCGACTTCATGTATTTTATGTCCGAGTACGGGCCGGAGCGCGCGATCTGGCACACGCCGGGCATGACGCGGATCGAAATCTGGCGGCGCACCGCCGAGATGATCCGCGAGGCGATTGGGGACGCGACGTGGGTGGGCTGTGGCTGCCCGCTGTGGGCCTCGGTCGGGTTGGTGGACGCGATCCGCATCGGGCGCGACGTGGGCGTGTTCTGGTCCGCGCCGGGCGATCACTCCGCCCAGTCGATGCTGCGCGACCAGGCCACGCGCAGTTTCGCCAACCATATCCTGTGGGAGAGCGATCCCGACTGCATCCTGCTGCGCGAGCGCTTCAGCCACCTGACCGAAACTGAGGTCCGCGCGCTGGCGATCTACGTCGGGATGGCGGCGGGCGTGGTGATGACCAGCGACGCGCTGCACGAGCTTTCGGACGAGCGGCTGGCGCTGTGGCGGCTGGTGCTCAACCCGGAGCGCGCGGTGTGCCGCTTCCCGCTGGCCGGGGAGTCGGCGGCGGTGTACGAGCCGCCTGACGGCGACCCGGTGCTGGTCCAGGTGCGCGCATCGGCGGGCGGCGACCCGGTGCAGGCGGTGTTCATCTTCAACACCGGCGAATATCCGGTGCGGCGGCACTATACGCTGGCGGAGTTGGGCCTGCCCGCACCGGGCTATGTGTGGGATTGGGACGCGCGGCAGGCGTGGCCGGGCTCGACTCCGCATGACGCGATCGCGCTGCGTCTGGAGCCGCACGCGGGCCGACTGCTGTTCGTCAGCCCGTCGCCGTTCGATCCCGCCGATCCCCCGGCCCGGCTGCCGTGAGCGGAGCATTTCGGGAATAGCATCCAGGGGCGTACCCACACGGTATGCCCCTGATTTTTTGCGGGGAAAACAGCAGCCTACTCGCGCGGGGCAGCGGCGGGCTGTTTCAGCAGCGCCCGCACCGCTTCGACCGCCGCCGGGATCGCCCGCTCGACTTCTGGTGTGCACGTTTCGGCGAAGGTCCACACGTCCTGCGCCTCGACCGCGACCACCCAGATCGCCTCGTCGGGCGGCACGTCCGCGCCAAAGCGCCGCAGTGCACGCAGCGCCGTGCTGAGATTCGTGTCGTGGGCCGAGGCCAGGTTGAGCGTGCCGGGCAGATCGTCCAGCCGCAGCCGGTAGACCGTCCCCGGCACGCCGCCTTCAGTCAGGATCGCGTCCACGATGATCGCGCGCCGGCAGCCGACCAGCAGCTCGGCCAGCGACAGCCCGCCGACGCACGCCTCGATCACCGCGACCGATCCGTTTGCGGGCATGATCGTGCGCACCTGCTGGGCGACACGCCAGCCGATCCCGTCGTCGGACAGGATCGGGTTGCCCAGGCCGACGACGAGAAGCGGGGTGTCTGCGCCGTTACTCATAACTCGGCCAGCAGCTCCGGCGCGACATACTGGCTGCTGTGGTGCGTCACCTGCCCGCTGGCGTCGCGCACGATCAGCTCCAGCGGCATCTGACCGGGCAGCGAGTGTGTGGCACACGACAGGCACGGGTCATAGGCGCGGAAGGCCATCTCGATCTGGTTCAGGATGCCGTCGCTCACTTCGCCGTTGTGGATCAGGGCTTCGGCGGCGCGGCGGATGCTGATCGAGATCGGGGCGTTGTTGTTGGTCGTGCCCACGATCAGGTTCGCCTCGACCAGAATCCCGTTTTCGTCGGTGAAGTAGTGGTGCGTCAGCGTGCCGCGTGGCGCTTCGACGATGCCCACGCCCTCGGTCGGCTTCTGGGTCGGGATGACGCGCACGACCGGGTTGGCGACTTCGGGATCCTCGGCCAGCTCCAGCATCCGCTCGGCGGCGTACTGAAGCTCGATGATGCGCGCCCAGTGCGTCGCCAGGGTGTGATGGACCGGCTTGCCGCCCAGGACGCTGTACATCTGCTCGTACTCGGCCTGGGCTAGCGGGGTCGCCATGCCGTCCGCCGCGTTAAGCCGCGAGAGCGGGGTCGCGCAGTAGACGCCGCTGTCTTTGCCGTCCACAAAGCCCTTCCACCCGACTTTCTTCAGGTAGGGGAACTTGAGGTACGTCCACGGCTCGACATGCTCCGCGATATGCTCCAGGTAGTGATCGGGCGCGTACCTGACGAACTCGACCCCGTCGGGATCGACCACGCGCACCAGCCCATCGTAGAAATTGACCTTGTTGTTTTCGTCCACCAGGCCCATATAGTAGGTGCGCTGGGTGTAGCCGGGGCTGGTAATCAGGCCCACATAGTCGGAATTCGCCAGCACGACATCGTGGAACAGTTGAATCGTGAACTGGGCGAACGCGACGTTCTCGCGCGCGACGGCGATGATCTCCTGGCGCTGCGCCTCGGTGATCGGGTGGCTCATGCCGCCGGGGATCGCCGCGATCGGGTGGATCGTGCGCCCGCCGATCATCTCGATCACGCGGTGGTTGCGCTTGCGCGCGGCGATCACCTGCCCGCCGATCTCCAGCCCGACTTTGGCGATCACGCCCAGGATGTTACGCTCGGCTGCCGGGGCGTGCGGCCCGACGACGAAGTCCGGCCCGCCCAGGGCATAGAAATGGGTGGTGTGGTCGGTGACAAAGAAGGCGCTGTAGAGCAGCTCGCGCAGCTTGATCCCGGCGGGCGGCGGCGTGACGTGATAGAGCGCGTCGAGCGCCTTGGCGGCGGCCATCATGTGCGCTTCGGGGCACACCCCGCAGATGCGGCTGGTCAGGCGCGGCATCTCTTCTGCCGGGCGGCCCAGGCAAAAGACCTCGAACCCGCGCAGCTCTGGCACCTGGAAGTAGCAGTTCTCGACGCTGCCCTGGTCGTTGAGGAAGATTTCGATCTTCCCATGACCTTCCAGGCGCGTGATTGGATCAATGGAAATGCGTGTCATCGGCATCTCTCCAGGTTAGCGTGTTGCAGCGACCGGCTCGGTCTTGGGCTGCTTTTTGCCGTTGCCAAGTGCTTTACGGCGCAGCAGCGACTGCGGCAGATGGAAGCGGTAGAAGTATCCCGCCGGGTCGGGCAGCGTGTCGAGGATGGCCTCGACCTCTTCGACGGTGTCGGCGTCGATCATCGAGCCGATGCCCGCGATCAGCTTGGCCCCCTGGTCATAGACGCCCTCGTTCGGCCCATAGCAGCCCCGGCAGCCCAGATCGACCTGCGGGCAGCGCGCATTGCACCCGGCCCGTGTTGCGATCCCGGCGCAGAACAACCCCTGGTCCAGCAGACAGATATTCGGGTCGGGGATGATCTCGTGCGGGCGGTAGAAGCGCTTGACCTTCTTGTTCAGCTTCTCGCGCGGGCACTCGTCACAAACGGTAGTGTCCGAGCCGATCACGGAGCCAGGCGGTGGAAGCTGGCCGCTGACGATGGCATTGATCGCGATCTCGATTGAGCCGGCTTCGGGCGGGCAGCCCGGCAGGAAGTAATCGACCGGGACGATCTGCTCCAGCGTCTTGACCGTGTTCCAGAAGCGCGGCAGGCGCAGATCGCCTTCGGGCATCGTGGTGCGCATTTCGGGCCGTACATTGCCGGGATTCTCGGTGCTGGGCGAATGGAAGTAGATCCAGTCGAACATGGCTTCGCGGTCGGTGAAGTTCGCCAGGCCGGGCATCGAGCCGCCGTAGGCGCACGCCCCGAACGCGACCAGCACCTTCGATTTGCGGCGCAGCAGGTGGGCCAGGTGCGCGTTCTCGTCGTTGCGGATCGCGCCGTTGAACAGGCAGACATCGATCGCGCCGTCGGCCATCGCTTCGACATCGGCATACTTGAAGTCCATCACGCACGGCCAGAACACGATCTCGAACGCGCCCGCCACATCCAGAATTTTCTCATGCAGCCCCAGCACGGCGATCTCGCACCCGCCGCACGATGAGGCCCAGTACTGCGCCAGTTTCGGCTTATCACTCATGAGCGTCCTCCTGCATGGCCAGGGCGATGCGGGCGAAGGGGTCTTCATCGGGCCAGTGGCGCGGCCAGTCGAGCGGGCCGAGCGCCTTGATCTGCTCGGTCATCTGGGCGACGGTCTGCGCGAAGAGCACGCCCTGCGCCGCCGATGCCCAGTGAAGCTGGACGCGCGCGTCTTCCAGACCCATCTGGCGCAGCACACGCTTGAGCAGCGCGAAGCGCCGGATCGCCTTGTAGTTGCCTTCCTGATAGTGGCACTGGCCGGGATGGCAGCCCATGACCAGCACGCCGTCGGCGCCCTGTTGGAGCGCGCGCAGGACAAAGGTCGGGTCCAGGCGGCCCGTGCACATGATGCGAATGTCGCGCAGCGTGGCGGGATAGCCCATGCGCGATGTTCCGGCCAGGTCGGCGGCGCGATAGGAGCACCAGTTACATAGAAAACCGACCAGCACCGGCTTGAACGTTCCGTTTTGACTCATAGCGCTTTCCCCTTAAACCGCTTCCACAGCCGTGTGCTCTGGCGGGGCGGTGTGCACGTCAACCAGGATGCCATCGATCTCGGCCATGATTTGCTCGAAGGTGAAGTGCGCCCCGGTGATGATCTGGCTGGGACAGGCGGCGACACACGTTCCGCAGCCCTTGCACAGCGCCGGATTGACGCGCGACACGCTCAGCTCCTCGATGAAGCTGATCGCGTTGTAGGGACACATCGTGTTGCAGATGCGGCAGCCGGAGCAGCGGCTCTCGTCGATTGAGGCGCGTATCGGCTCCAGCGCGACCTGTTTGCGGAAGATCACGCCCAGGATACGCGCCGCTGCCGCCGCCCCCTGCGCAACGGAGTCGGGGATATCCTTTGGCCCCTGGCACGCCCCGGCGATATACACGCCTTCGGTCATGGTTGCGACCGGGTCGAGCTTGGGATGGCGTTCGGTGAAGAACCCGGAGTCGCCGCAGCCCACGCCGAACATATGCGCCACGCCCTGTGCGTCGGCGCGCGGCTCCAGCCCGGCGGCGAGGATCACCATATCGACCGGCACGCGGCGCTGGCGTCCGATCAGCGTGTCCTCGGCGATCACGATCAGCTTCCCCTCTTCTTCGGGGCTGTGCGCTGCGTCAGTGATTTCGGCCACGCGCCCGCGAATGAACTGCGTGCCCTCATCCAGGATGCGGTGATAGAACTCCTCGTAGCCCTTGTGGATCGGGCGCATGTCGATGTAGAAGTTGTAGACCTGCGCGCCCGTCTTCTCCATCACCAGATGGTCGAATTTGAGCGACGACATGCAGCAGATCGCGGAACAGTACTCGTTGGTATTCTTGTCGCGGCTGCCGACGCAATGGATGATTGCCACTGAGCGCGGCTCGGTGACGCCGTCGCGCAGCACGACCTTACCCTCGGTCGGGCCGGCGGCATTGGTCAGGCGCTCGAACTCCAGGCTGGTGAAGACGTTCGCCAGCCGCCCATAGCCGTACTGCGGGATGCGGCGCGCGTCGAAGATGTCATAGCCGGTCGCCAGCACGATATTCCCGACTTCCAGATCGACATACTCGTCTTCCATGTCGAACCGGATCGCTTCGGTCGGGCAGAACTTCTCACAGATTTTGCATTTGCCGGTCTGGTAGTAGGTGCAGTTCTCGGTGTCGATGACGGGGTATTTCGGCACGGCCTGGGGGAAGGGGCGGTAGATCGCCGTGCGATAGCCCATTCCGGCCTCGAACACGGTATCGATCACCTTCTTGGGACACTTCTCCCAGCAGGTGCCGCAGCCGGTGCACAGGCTCTCGTCCACGTGGCGCGCCTTGCGGCGCACGCGCACCGTGAAGTTGCCGACATAGCCGTCCACCTGCTCGACCTCGCTGTAGGTCAGCAGCGTGATGTTGGGATGCGCGCCCGCGTCGAACATCTTGGGCGTCAGGATGCAGGCCGCGCAGTCGAGGGTGGGGAAGGTCTTGTCGAACTGGGCCATGTGCCCGCCGATGCTCGGCTCGCGCTCGACCAGATAGACCGGGAAGCCCGCGTCGGCGATTTCGAGCGCTGCCTGGATGCCCGCGATCCCCCCGCCGACGACCAGCGTTTCGGGCCGGATATCGACCTGGAGCGGCTCCAATGGCTGCTGCTGGAGCACGCGATGCACCGCCGCGCTGACGAGTGCCTTGGCCTTGTCGGTCGCGCCGTCTTTGTCGTGCGGATGCACCCACGAGGCGTGCTCGCGGATGTTCGCCATCTCGAACAGGTACGGGTTCAGCCCGGCGCGCTCGCACGCCCCCCGGAAGGTTTTCTCGTGCATGTGCGGCGAGCACGACGCCACGACGATGTGGGTCAGGCCGTGCTCGCGGATGTCTTCCTCGATCATGTCCTGGCCCAGGCTGGCGCACATGAACTGGCAGTCGCGCGAGACGGCGACATTGGGCAGGCCCCAGGCCCATTCGGCCACGTGCTCCACATCGACCGTACCGGCGATGTTGTGGCCGCAGTGGCAGACATAGACTCCAACTCGTTTGTCGCTCATGGGGTCGGCCTCCTACTCCGGCATAACCGGCATGGGCAGCGCCTGCTTGTCGCGGCGCTCCCGCTTGGGCTTGGGCGGCGGCACTTCGCTGATCTTGTTGATGGCCGGCATCGCGTCCACGAACTCCTGGCCGATGCCCAGATCGCTGGGCTTGAGTCCGAGCGCCAGGCCCAGGACCTGGGTAAAGAACAGTATGGGCACCTGGTAATCGGTATCAAAGAGTTTATTGGCCGAGTTCTGGTAGACGTCCAGGTTGAGCTGGCACATCGGGCAGACGGTCACGATCGCGTCGGCCCCGTTCTCGGCGGCGTTCTTCACGATCTTGTGGATCATCTCGAAGCCGGTTTCGGCGCTGATCTGCGCCATATGGCCGCCGCAGCAAAAAGTTTTGAGAGCAAACGGGACGGATTCCGCGCCCAGGACTTCGAACAGCCGATCCATCGTGGTCGGGTGCTCGGTGCTGTCGAAGATGCTGTCGGGCCGCGCGATCAGGCAGCCGTAGTAGGCCGCCAGCTTCAGGCCGTAGAGGGGCCGCGTGATGCGCGTCGCCAGCTCAGTAAAGCCGATGTCGCTGATGATCACTTCGACCAGGTGCCGGACACGCACCGTGCCGGGCGTGTAGTGCAGATCGCCCGCCGCGAGCGCCTGGTTGACCGACCGGGCCAGATCGGGATACTGCGCCATCTGCTTGTCGGTCTTATGCAGATTGAGGAAGCACGCGCTGCACGGGACGACCAGCTCGTCGGCCCCCTCGTTAGCGGCCCGTGCCAGGTTGCGCGCAACGAGGGCATAGGCGGGCAGGCGGTTGAGCGAGAAATACTCGGTCGCGCCGCAGCAGTTCCAGTCATCCATCTCGACCAGATCGAAGCCGAGCGCCTGGGCGACGTTGCGGTTAGACGATTCGTAGGCGTGGCTGCGATGCTGGAGCGAGCACCCAGGATAGTAAGTGTAGGCTTGTCGCGTCATCGGTACGTCTCTTTCGCGGCGATGGCCTTGGCTTCGGCCAGGATCGCCTGCAACTGATCGACCTCGCGGATCGACTTGGGGCGCAGCGGGAGCCGGTTACGGCGCAGCATATTGAGGCCCATCATGCCCAGCCTCACCATGTCCGTCGGATGGTGATAGAGGTGATAGCGTGTCGCCAGCCCGGCCTCGAAGCTGCGGCCCCGCTGCTCGACGAAGCCGATGAACGTCTCAGAAAACTTCGTCGCGTGTGGGTGGTCGTAGTGCCCGGCCTGGATCGCCATCTGCTTGAGCGTATACATGATGTCGGTGATGGGGATTTGCTGTGGGCAGCGGGTGGTGCAGGCATAACACGAAACGCAGTACCAGGGGGTGTTGCTGCGCAGGACTTCGTCTTCCATCTCGGCGCGGATCATCGCAAAGAGACCGCGCGGGGTGTGATCCATATCTGCGCCAGCGGGGCACGACCCGCCACAACTCCCACACTGCAGGCATTGTTCCAGCGCCTCTCCCCCCGGAGTCAGCGCCACAACCCGATCGTGGAACGTCAAATCTTGTGAGGTTTTCAAAGATAGTCTGCCTCCTCAGCCTTCGCGCAAAAAGGCCGCATACGGAAGATGCATGGTCGCCCGGCGCAGCGCGCGACGAGCGCTAGCAGACGGTCACGCGGTTACCTGATCTGGGCGATCTGCTCCTTTCTGGTGTGGCCGGACTACTTGCGGTGTAGTCCGTCTGATCGGGGGTAAATAGTTCATATATGTATTGTGAATTTCGTCACGAATATATTGTGAAAATAGTCACTAATTGATTACCCTATAACAGGTTATCTTATTAATCGCATTGTATCAGCCAAATAGTCTTAAAGTCTATGCGCCATTTAAACCCCTTTAGCGCGGTGAGTAGTACGATTGAACTAGGCGACCCGCGCCGGCGCACCCTAGCCCACCTGGCTGAAATCGACCAGACCATGCGTGACGCTGTAGACTGCGACCTGCAAGCGGTTCTTTAGGTTGAGCTTCTGATAGATGCTGCACAGGTGGTTGCGGACGGTGTGCTCTGAGATGCCCAATATGGCGGCCATGCGCTTGTTCGTCATGCCGCGCGCGACCAGCGCGATCACCTCACACTCGCGCGGGGTGAGCTGGGAATGGGGAACTGTCGGCGGCAGCGCGGCGAACGCGCCCGCATTCAGGCGCTGCATCAGGGTGGTGACGGTCGTCAGCGAGATAGCGGCCTCGTGCTGCTGCAAGCCGCGCAGCCGGGCAAAGAGTTCTTCGGGGGTAATGGTCTTTTGCAGGTAGCCGGTCGCGCCGGACTGGATACAGCGCAGCAGTGTATCGGCGTCGATCTGGGCGGTCAGGAAGACAAGGCTGGCACACGGCAGTTCCTCGCTCAGGATGCCGGCCAGAGCAGGCCCATCACCGCCGATTAACTCGATCTCCAGTAGGATGACATCCGGGTTCAGCCTGCCTGCCAGGCTCAAGGCCTCGTGATAATCCCCCGTCTCGCCCACAATCCGCATGTCCGGCTGCGCTTCGAGCAGGCGTGCCATCCCGCAGCGGAAGAGGACATTCGGATCGACCAGCAGAATCGAAATAATATCGGGTGAGGCGTCCACGTGAGCACCTCCGGTTTTTCCTGACTAATTTCTTTTCTCTTTGGTAAAGCGCGGGCGGCAAGGAAATAGTACAGGCGGTGGGGGCCAGCGTGGCAGGTGGTACAGACCGTTTGGTCCCCTTTGTGATACAGCGCTCAAACGTAGTATACTATGAAATTTTAGTGAAAAATTTCACGTTAATAAACTATATTTGTGTATGTTTTCACAATAAGGAGTTCAGGCGGGAAAATCACTCTTTCCCGCCTGAGTGGGGCCGTCTAGTGCAGGTGGTCGAGGACGAGATCGGTGAAAGCCGTCGTGCTGACCGCTTCGGCGGGCACGGGGGCCAGATCGGCAGTGCGCGCGCCGCTTGCCAGCGCCGCCTCAACGGCTGCCTCGACCGCCGCCGCCTCAGCCTCAAGCTGCAAACTGTGGCGCAGCAGCAGCGCCGCGCTGAGGATCGTGGCGATCGGGTTGGCGATGCCCTGCCCCGCGATGTCGGGCGCGGAGCCGTGAATCGGCTCGTAGACGCCGAAGCGCCCATTATTAAGCGAAGCCGAGGGCAGCATCCCCAGCGATCCGGCCAGCACCGAGGTTTCGTCGCTCAGGATGTCGCCGAACATATTTCCGGCCAGCACCACGTCGAAGCGGGCCGGATTACGCATCAGGTACATCGCGCAGGCATCGACCAGCACATGCTCCAGCTCGACATCCGGATAATCGCGCGCCACCTCGTTGACGGTGCGCCGCCACAGCCGCATCGAGGCCAGGACGTTGGCCTTATCCACCGAGGCGACCTTACCTTGCCGCCCGCGCGCTGCCTCAAACGCGACCCGCGCCACGCGCCGCACCTGCTCAACCGTGTAGAACATCGTGTCCCAGGCATGATCGCCCTCACCCTGCTCCATCCGCTCGCCGAAGTAGATGCCGCTGGTCAGCTCACGCACAAACAGGATATCCACCCCGGCGATCAGTTCGGCGCGCAGGGGCGCGTGCTGGGCCAGCACCGGATAGGTTTTGACCGGGCGCAGGTTGGCGAACAGGTCGAAGTGCTGGCGGAGCTGAAGCAGCCCTTGTTCGGGCCGGACCGCCGCCGTCGGGTCGGACCACTGCGGCCCGCCCACCGCGCCCAGCAGCACGGCATCCGCCGATTCGCAGGCGGCAAGCGTTTCCGTCGGCAGCGAGGTGCCGGTCGCATCGATCGCGCAGCCGCCCATCAGCGCTTCCTCGAAGGTAAACTGGTGGCCGCAGTTCGCCGCGACGCGCGTGAGGACGCGCACCGCTTCGGCGACTATTTCCGGCCCGATGCCATCACCGGGCAGGGTTACGATCCTGGCTTGCATAATGTCTTGCTCTCCTGATTGGTAGATTAAAGCTCTTGGCCCTGGATGCTGATGCATTTTTTACCCCCCATCCCCCTCCCCTTCCCCCGCGCTTCACAGAGGGAAGGGGCGAACAGCAGCGACTCTTAAGTCCCACCCTCCTTGCGGGGGAGGGATTTAGGGAGGGGGGCAGTCATGGCTTTGCCCGCTGAGGCACACTCTAAACCCCGTGCAGCAGGCCATACTCCACGCTGTCGGCCAGGGCGCGCCAGCTTGCCTCGATGATATTGGCGCTGGCCCCGACCGTGCTCCACCGCTTGTGGCTGTTCTGCGTATCGATCAGGACGCGCGTCGTGGCGGCGGTGCCGTTGGTCCCATCCAGGATGCGCACCTTATAGTCGGCCAGTTGGAACTCGGCCAACTGCGGGTAGACCGGGGTCAGCGCCTTGCGCAGCGCGCGGTCGAGTGCGTCCACCGGACCAATGCCCTCGGCCACCGTGTGCAGCTCCTCGCCTTCGACACGCACCTTGACCGTCGCCTCGGCGAACAGGCCGCGCCCCTTGCGGTTCTCGACCACGACCATAAAATCGACCAACTCGAATGGTGGCGCGTAGTCCGGCTGGCGGCGCGACATCAGCAGCGCGACCGACGCCTCGGCCCCCTCGAAGACGAAGCCCCGGCTTTCCAATTCCTTGATCTCGGCCACGACTGCCTGCGCGACACCGTCCGAGAGGTCCAGCCCGAATTCCTCAGCCTTGCTCAGCATATTGCCGCGCCCGCTCAGGTCCGAAACCAGGATGCGCATCTCGTTGCCGACCAGCGCCGGATCGATGTGCTGGTAGCTGTCGATGTTGCGGCGGACGGCGGCGGCGTGCATCCCGCCCTTGTGCGCGAACGCGCTGCGGCCCACGTAGGCGGCCTGGTTGTTGGGGGCCATATTTGCCATCTCGGCCACCGTGCGCGCGACATACGTCAGGCGCGCCAGCGAGCCTTCGGGCAGGCAGGCACAGCCGAGCTTTAGTTCCAGGTCGGGGATGATCGAGCACAGGTTGGCGTTGCCGCAGCGCTCGCCATAGCCGTTGATCGTTCCCTGGACGTGCAGCGCGCCCTGGCGCACGGCGGCCAGCGTATTGGCGACGGCCAGCTCAGCGTCGTTGTGGCAGTGGATGCCCAGCCGCGCGCCCGGCAGCGCGTCGCCCACCTGGCGCGTGATGGCCTCGATCTCCCAGGGCAGCGAGCCGCCGTTGGTATCGCACAGCACCAGCAGATCGGCCCCGCCGTCGAGCGCGGCGCGCAGCGTTTGCAGCGAATAATCGGCGTCGAGCTTGTAGCCGTCGAAGAAGTGCTCGGCGTCGTAGATCACCTCGCGGCCCTGCGCCTTGGGATGCGCCAGGCTCTCGCGGATGATGCGCAGATTTTCTTCCGGCGTGGCGCGGATCACGTCGCGGACGTGCAGCAGCGACGTTTTGCCGACGACCGTCACCACCGGAGTCCCGGCATCGAGCAGGGCTTGAATGTTCGAGTCATCGGCAGGATTGCCGTTCACGCGGCAGGTCATGCCGAAGGCCGCCACGCGCGCCTGGCGCAGCGACAGATCGCGCACCTGCTGGAAGTAGGCCGCATCCTTCGGGTTCGAGCCGGGCCAGCCGCCCTCGATATAGGTCACGCCCAACTCGTCGAGCATCTGCGTGATCTTCAGCTTGTCTTCGACCGAGAACGAGACGTTTTCGCCCTGGGTGCCATCGCGGAGCGTCGTGTCGTAGACTTCAACTGCCTGTTTCATGCTCTGCCTCTCTTCTATGCTCTAGCGCGGATAAGGACTTCAATGGGAGTGATCGATAGAGGGGCAGATGGTCAGCCGGCGCGGTGCGCACCTGCCCCTTGCGGAGCAGGCACGCGGCCCGCTCCGCTAGCCGGTAATCTTGATGCCCAGCACGTTACGGGTATAGGGGACCAGGCCCCCGGCGTTGATGATCGCCAGCACGAACGGCGGGTAGGGGTTGGCCTGATAGGTCTGGCCGGTGCGCTGGTTGGTGATTGTTCCCGCCACCAGGTCGATGCTCAGGGTGTCGCCTTTTTGCGCGGCGCGCGCGGCCTCGACACTCTCCAGGATCGGCAGGCCGATGTTGATCGCGTTGCGGAAAAAGATCCGCGCGAACGACTCGGCCACGATGCACGACACGCCCGCGCCCTTGATGCTGATCGGGGCGTGCTCGCGGCTGGAGCCGCAGCCGAAGTTGCTGCCGCCGACGATGATGTCGCCGGGCTGGACGCTCTGCGCGAAGCCCTGATCGATGTCTTCCATGCAGTGTTGGGCCAGCGTCTTGGGGTCGGTGGTGACCAGGTAGCGCGCCGGGATGATCACGTCGGTGTCGATGTTGTCGCCGTACTTCCAGACTTTGCCTTCGAGTTTCATGATATCCTGCCTGCCCTGTTAGAGTTCGTCGGGGTGCGCCAGTCGCCCCATGATCGCGCTGGCAGCGGCCACCGCCGGATTCGCCAGAAAGACGCGCGCGTCGCGGTGACCCATGCGGCCCCGGAAGTTGCGATTGCTGGTGCTGACGCACACTTCGTCGGCGGCCAGCACGCCCATATGCCCGCCCAGGCACGGCCCGCACGTGCTGACGCTGACCGCCCCGCCCGCCATCGTGAACAGCTCGATCCAGCCCTGGCGCAGCACGTCGAGATAGACCGCCTGCGAGCCGGGGATGATCATCACGCGCACGTCCGGGCTAAACTCGCGCCCGGTGCGCTGGAGAATGTCCGCGACGATGGCGAGGTCTTCGAAGCGCCCGTTGGTGCAGCTCCCGATGAAGACCTGATCGATCTTCTCCGGCTTGACCTGGCTGATCGGGTGGACGTTGTCGGGCGAGTAGGGGCACGCGATCTGCGGCTCCATTTCCGAGAGATCGAACTCGTGGATCGAGATATACGTCGCGTCGTCGTCGGCATAGAAAGGCGTATAGGGCCGGGTGGCGCGCGCCTCGACATAGGCCTGCGTGGTGTCATCGAACGGCAGGAAGCCGCACTTGCCGCCCGCCTCGATCACCATGTTCGCCATCGTGAAGCGCTCGGACATCGACAGCGCGCTGATTGCCGGGCCGGTGAACTCCATCGAGCGGTAGAGCGCGCCATCCACCCCGATCTCGCCGATGGTGCGCAGGATCATATCCTTGCCATAGACATACGGTCTGCGCTCGCCGTGATAGACGAATTTCATCGTCTCCGGGACCTTCAGCCACGTTTTGCCGGTCGCCATCGCAAAGCCGATATCGGTCGATCCCATGCCGGTTGCGAACGCGCCGACCGCGCCATAGGTGCAGGTGTGGCTGTCGCCGCCAACGATCAGATCACCGGGCAGCACCAGGCCGCGCTCCGGCAGGACGACGTGCTCGATCCCGGCACGGCCCACCTGGAAGCGGTGATCGAGCGCCTGCTCTTCGGCGAACAGCGTTAGGGTGCGTGTCTGCTCGGCGCTCTTGATATCCTTGTTGGGCGCGAAGTGGCTCGGCACCAGCATCACGCGGTTAGGGTCGTAGACTTCCTCGACGCCCATTGCCTGAAAGGACTGGATCGCGATCGGCGCGGTGACGTCGTTCGCCATCACGACATCGGTTCTAACCGTTACCAGGTCGCCCGCCGAGACTTCGGTCACGTCTTCAGCGTGGGCTGCAATGATCTTCTCGGCCAGTGTTTTTCCCATGAGTTGCTCCTGCTTAAGAACGGGTTGGTTTCTTGGATTTATCGGCAGCCCGCCGCCCGTTGGAGAGCTGGCTGAGCGCCTCGCTGTCCCAGCCCAGCGCCCAGGCGACCGGCTCCGGGAAGGCCGCCGCCCACTGCTCATCAACCGGCTCCGGACTGGGTATCACCGTGCGTCGTGTACGGTTGGTTTTCATGGTGCTCGCTCCTCAAACTGATCGCGCATCTCGAACGTCGCTATATTGCGAGAGCGTGAACATGCCCTGGTTTTGTAGGGGTAGGGCTTGCCCTCCCCGGCGGATGAGACAAGCCTTGCCCCTACATGAAACGTCCTGAGCCAATCCCTCTCGCTGCCCCTCAAAAATGCGTGACAGGGGCTAGGCCGTTGTGCCGACTCTGACCGTCGCCGCGTCCCCTTCGGGCGCGCGATCGGCATAGCCGGTGTAGGCCAGCATCTTATTGACGGCGGCCAGATAGGCTTTGGTGCTGGCGACAATAATGTCGGTGTCCGCGCCGTGCCCGCCGAAGGTGCGCCCGCCGTTGGCGTCACGCCGGATACGCACGGTCACTTCGCCCAGCGCGTCGATGCCTTCGGTGATCGCGCTCACCCGGTACTCGACCAGCGTATTCGGTACAGAGACGATCCTGTCGATGGCCTGGAAGGCGGCATCCACCGGCCCGGTGCCGATCGCAGCCTGGATGTATATCTGGCCGTCCGGCCCGCGCAGCCGGACCGTTGCGGTGGGCATTCCCGGCTGGCCGCACGCCACCTGAATCCCTTCCAGGTGGAAGACTTCTTCCGGCCCGTAGAACTCGACCGCGATCAGTGCCTCGATGTCGGCGTCGGTGACGACTTTCTTCTTGTCGGCCAGCTCCTTGAAGCGCTGGAAGGCCTGATTCAGCTCCTCGCCTTCCATCTCGTAGCCCAGTTCTTGCAGCCGGACGCGGAAGGCGTGCCGCCCGCTGTGCTTGCCCAGCACCAGGTTGCTCTGCGTCAGCCCGACGGTTTCAGGTGTCATGATCTCGTAGGTGGCCTGGTGCTTCAGCATGCCGTCCTGGTGAATCCCGGCTTCGTGGCTGAAGGCATTGGCTCCGACGATGGCCTTGTTGGGCTGGACCGCAATCCCGGTGAAGTTGCTGACCATGCGGCTGGTGCGTGCGATCTGGGTTGTGTCGATCTGCGTCGAGAACTGGTAGAAGTTGGGCCGTGTGTGCAGCGCCATGACGACTTCTTCCAACGACGTATTACCGGCCCGCTCGCCGATCCCGTTCATTGTCACTTCGGCCTGCCGCGCGCCTGCTTCCAGCCCGGCCAGTGTGTTGGCCGTCGCCATGCCCAGATCGTCGTGGCAGTGCACCGACCAGATCACGCGGTCGCCGCCAGGCGTCTCGGTGATCAGTTTGCGCATCAGCGCGCCGTATTCGTGCGGGGTGATATAGCCGACCGTGTCGGGGATATTGAGCGTGGTCGCCCCGGCCTCGATGGCCACCGTGAGCACCTGCACCAGGAAATCGGGATCGGAGCGGCAGGCGTCTTCGGGCGAGAACTCGACATCCTCGCAGTAGGCGCGGGCATAGGCGACCATCTCGCGGGTGCGCTCGATCACCTGCTCGCGCGTCATGCGCAGCTTGTGCTGCATGTGGATGTCGGAAGTTGCCAGGAAGGTGTGGATGCGCGGCTTGGCCGCTGCTTGGACGGCTTCCCACGCTTTGTCGATGTCGTTTTGATGCGCGCGCGCCAGCCCGCAGATGACCGGGCCGTCGGGTGTGCCGACCTCGTGGGCGATGCGCCGCACGGCTTCCAGGTCGTCGGGCGAGGCGGCGGGGAAGCCGGCCTCGATGATGTCTACGCCCATGCGCGCCAACTGCCGCGCGATGTCGATCTTCTCGGCGCTGCTCAGGCTGGCGCCCGGCGACTGCTCACCATCGCGCAGGGTGGTGTCGAATATCCGGATGACGTTCGTGTTGGGATTAACCCCAGACTCGTCCATGCGAGTTTCCTTTCATCATGGTCAGAATTAGCGTAAATCAGAAGGCCATCTTCATCAGAACAGCAAAGGCCATCCTCGGACATCAGCATCACCACCCTTCGATTTCTTCCTGTTATCTGGTTGTTTTGTAGGGGCGATGCTTGCATCGCCCGCCGGGCGGAGCGGGTAGGGCTTGCCTTACCCCTACCGTTCCGGGAATGATTGCTGTTGGCTAGCTCTCTTCCGGCGCGCGCTTGGCGTGCAGGAAGGGCATCATGTCGCGCAGGTCCGCGCCGATCTGCTCGATCAGCAGGTTGCGCTCGACCTGGCGCATCCGGTTGAACTCGCCGCGCCCATTCTGGTTCTCCGCGATCCAGTTGCGGGCGTAGGTGCCGTCCTGAATCTCGTCGAGCATGCGCTTCATCTCGCCTTTGGTTTCCTCGGTGATCAGCCGCTCGCCGCCGGTATAGCCGCCGTGCTCGGCGGTGTCGGACACCGAGTACCACATATAGCTCATGCCGCCCTGGTACATCAGGTCCACGATCAGCTTCAGCTCGTGCAGCACCTCGAAGTAGGCGATCTCCGGCTGGTAGCCCGCCTTGACCAGCGTCTCGAACCCGGCCTTGATCAGCGCCGTCACGCCGCCGCACAGCACGGTTTGCTCGCCAAACAGGTCAGTTTCGGTTTCCTCGGCAAAGGTGGTTTCGATCACACCGGCGCGGGTGCAGCCCAGCGCGCGGGCATAGGCGAGCGCCTGGGCCTTGGCCTGGCCGCTGGCGTCCTGCGCGACAGCTACGAGGGCCGGAGTCCCCGCCCCTTCCTGATACAGCTCGCGCACGCGGTGGCCGGGCGCTTTGGGCGCGACCATGCTCACATCCACGAAGTCGGGCGGCTGAATCTGGTCGAAGCGGATGTTGAAGCCGTGCGCGAACATCAGCGTATCGCCCGGCTTGAGGTGGGGCGCGATGCTCTCGGCATAGACCTGTGCCTGGCGCGTGTCCGGGATCAGCATCATGATCACGTCAGCGGCTGCGGCGGCCTCGTCCACCGATTTGACGGTCAGGCCGTCGGCCTCGGCTTTGGCCCACGAGCGGCTGCCTTCGTACAGCCCGACGACGACGTTCACGCCGCTGTTGTGCAGGTTGAGCGCGTGGGCGTGCCCCTGGCTGCCATAGCCGATGATCGCGACGGTCTTGCCGTCGAGCAGGCTCAGATCTGCATCCTGGTCGTAGTAAAGTTGTGCCACAGAAGAACTCCTCAGTTCATATACCCCCCTGCGGGAGTAGGTCCGCAGGCGGTCAGATCACAAAAGTGCCAGTCCAATACGTTTCTGCCTCCCATCCTAAATCCTTCCCACCTTGTGTGGGAGGACTTCAAACCCTTCACTGTGCACCCCTTCCCTCCGTGACAGCGTGGGGGAAGGGCCTGGGGGATGGGGGGTAAAGTGCCTCACAGTCGCTAGAGCACGTTGGCCGAATGCCCGTTACCCCGACTGGCGAAGTGCTCGTGATAGCCGTTGGGTGAGAGCGCCTGCTCGCCGCGTACCATCGTGACCACGCCGGTGCGCACCATCTCCAGGATGCCGAACTGCCGCAGCATCTCGACGATGCCCGTGATCTTTTCCTCGTCGCCGGTCACTTCCACGATCAGGGTTTCCGGGCTGGTATCGACGATGTGCGCGCGGAAAATATCGCAGATCTGGATCACCTGGCCGCGCGTCTCGGCGCTGACCTGGACCTTGATCAGCGCCAGGTCGCGGCTGACATTGGGCACGTTGGTGACGTCCTCGACCTGGATCACGTTGACCAGCTTGTAGAGCTGTTTGGCGACCTTCTCGGCATCGGTATCGACGACAATCGTCATCCGCGAGATGGCGGGCGATTCCGTGCGCCCAACCGTCAGGCTGTCGATGTTGAAGTTGCGCCGCCGGAACAGGCTCGCCACTCGGTTCAATACGCCGGGCTTGTTCTCCACCAGGGCTACCAGGGTTTGTTTCATCGGTCGTTTATCTCCTCGCTCAAACACTATCTGGCGACGGGGCCGGACGGCGGATCATGTTGTGCAGGTCGGCACCGGCAGGCACCATCGGGTACACAATGTCGTGCTTCTCGACCGCGAACTCGACCAGCACCGGACCATCGTTGATGCTGTCGGCCCAGTCGATGGCCGGGATCACATCCTCGCGCCGGCTGACGCGCTGCGCCGGGATGCCGTAGGCCGCGGCCAGAGCAATGAAGTCGGGCGTAAACATCGGCGTGGCGTTGTAGCGCTCCTCATAGAAGAACTCCTGCCACTGGCGTACCATGCCCAGATAGCCGTTGTTGATGATGGCGATCTTGACCGGCACACGCTCCTGGACGGCGGTCGCCAGCTCGGCCATCGTCATCTGGAAGCCGCCATCGCCCACAATCGCCCACACATTCGTGCTGCGCAGGCCCATCGCCGCGCCGATAGCCGCCGGCAGGCCGAAGCCCATCGTGCCCAGGCCGCCGGACGTGATCAGGGTGTGCGGGCGCTCGTGGGGGTAATACTGCGCTTCCCACATCTGGTGCTGGCCCACATCGGTCACGACGATCGCGTTGCCCTGGGTCGCCTGCCACATATCGTGGATCACGTGCGCCGCCAGCAGCCGGCTCCCGGCATCCTGGTGGACGATGTCGCGCTCGTCGGCGTCTTCCATCCAGTCGCGCACCTGGGCCAGCCACGCCTTGTGCTCGCGGCGCTGCACCTTCGGCAAAAGCTGCTGGAGCACGACCTTCAGATCGCCCACAATCGGCACATCGGCGCGCACGTTCTTGTGAATCTCCGACGTGTCGATGTCGATGTGAATCTTGCGGGCGTTGGGGGCATAGGTCTTCAGGTTGCCGGTCACGCGGTCATCGAAGCGCATCCCGAAGGCCAGCAGCAGATCGGCGTTCTGGATCGCCAGGTTGGCGTGGCCGGTGCCGTGCATCCCCATCATGCTCAGCGAGAGCGGGTGGCTCTCCGGCACGCCGCCCTTGCCGAGCAGCGTCAGCGCGATCGGAGTTTGCGTCAGCTCGGCAAACTGGAGCACTTCCGCCCCGGCGCCGGACATCACCACGCCGCGCCCGGCCAGGATCACGGGCCGCTCGGCCTGCTCGATCAGCCGCAGCGCCGCCTCGATCTCGCCCTCGCTGGCCCGTTTGGGGGGATGGTAGCCCGGCAGGCGAATCTCGTCTTCGGGGTAGACGAACTCGGTACGCGCGTTCTGCACGTCCTTCGGCACGTCCACCAACACCGGACCGGGCCGCCCCGTGCGCGCGACGTGGAACGCCTCGCGGATGGTGTAGGCCAGGTCCTCAACGTCATAGACCAGGTAGTTGTGTTTGGTCACTGGCAGCGTGACGCCGGTCACGTCCGTTTCCTGGAAGGCATCGGTGCCGATCTGGCTGGTCGGGACCTGCCCGGTGATGCACACAATCGGGGACGAGTCCATCATGGCGGTGGCGATGCCGGTCACGAGATTGGTCGCGCCGGGGCCAGAGGTTGCAATCACGACGCCGACCTTGCCGGTGGCGCGGGCGTAGCCGTCGGCCATATGGGCCGCGCCCTGCTCGTGCCGCACCAGGACATGGTGAAGCTGGGGGTACTTGGTCATGGCGTCATAAGTCGGCAGGATCGCCCCACCGGGATAGCCGAACATGACATCCACGCCTTCGCGGATCAGACATTCGAGGATAATTTCTGCACCTGTGAGTTGCACGGTCTTCTGCTCCTGTCTCTGCTATGGTCAGGGGCGCTGGGCCTACCCGCCGTTAAAGCTGCGTCCAATGGCGTTGATCACGGTTTCGACGGCATGCACCGGCGTCAGCCAGTTGAAGCGATCTGGCAGGCGACCGCTGGTGATGCCGAAGAACTGGTCTTGCAAATGAGCGGTGATCGGGCCGCGCGCGCCGCTGCCCACCGGGATACGGTCTACCGAGCGGACCGGCGTGATCTCGGCGGCGGTGCCGGTGAAGAACATCTCGTCGGCGGTGTAGAGCATCTCGCGCACGATGGTTTCCTGGCGCACCTCGTAGCCGAGCGACTGGGCCAGCGTCATCACACAGCGGCGGGTGATGCCGCCCAGGATCGACGCGGCCAGCGGCGGGGTGTAGAGCACGTCGTCAAACACCAGGAAGATATTCTCGCCCGCGCCCTCGGCCACATAGCCGTTGACGTCCAGGCCGATCCCCTCGTGGAAGCCGTTGTCTTTGGCTTCCATCGTGATCAACTGGCTGTTGATGTACTGCCCGCCGATCTTCGCCATCGCGGGCAGGGTGTCGGGGGCCATGCGTCGCCACGAGCTGACCATCGCATCGATGCCCTGCTCAATGGCTTCGGTGCCCAGGTAGCGCCCCCACTCGATGGTGTAGATCACCACTTCGGTCGGGCAGTCGCGCCCGTCCAGGCCGATCACGTTGCTGCCGCGAAAGACCAGCGGGCGGATATAACAGCTCTGGTGCTTGTTGCGCGCCACCGTTTCGAGCATGGCCTGGTTCAGCTCTTTGGGTGTATAGGGGAGATTGATGCGCGCGATCTTGCACGAGTTGAACAGACGCTGGGTGTGTTCTTCCAGGCACAGCACCGCCGGGCCGTCCGGCGTGGCATAGGCGCGGATGCCCTCGAATACGCTCGACCCGTAGTTGAGGCCGTGCGTGCTGACGTGCACGTTCGCCTCGTTCCAGGGCACCCACTCGCCGTTGTGCCAGATCCACTCGGATGCTTGCAAAGCCATAAGGTCGTTTCTCCTCAATCTGTGTGTGCAGGCTGTGATGATGTGCTTCAGTCGAGAAAAACCGCCCCGGTGCTGGCGCTGCTCACCAGGCGAGCATAGCGCCGCAGCCAGCGGCTCGGAATATCGGTTTCGAACGGCGGCAGCGCGTCCAGCCGCCGCTGGACCTCAGCCGGATCGACCACCAGATCGATCGTGCGCCGGTCCAGGTCGATGTCGATCACGTCGCCGTTTTGGACGGCGGCCAGCGGCCCGCGCGCGGCGGCTTCGGGGCTGATATGCCCGATCGAGATGCCTCGGCTGCCGCCGGAGAAGCGCCCGTCCGTCACCAGCGCGACGCTCTCGCCCAGACCCATGCCCTGAATCTGTGCGGTCGGCCCCAGCATCTCTTGCATCCCCGGCCCGCCCTGCGGCCCCTCGTAGCGGATCACGACCACTTCGCCCGGCTGGACCTGCCCATTGAGGATGCCCAGCGAGGCCGCTTCTTCGCTCTCGAACACGCGCGCCGGGCCGCGATGGTGGCGCAGGTGCGGCGGCACAGCCCCGCTCTTGATCACTGCGCCGTCGGGGGCCAGGCTGCCGAACAGGACGGACAGGCCGCCGGTCGGGCTGTAGGGGTTTTCGAGCGGGTGGATGACTTCAGTGTCTTTGATCGCGGCGTCCGCGATGTTCTCGCGTAGGGTTTGGCCGGTGACGGTGGGGCGGTCGAGGTGCAGGGTGTTGCCGTGCTTGGAGATTTCCCTGAGGATGGCGGGCACGCCCCCGGCGCGGTGCACGTCTTCCATGTGCCAGTGCGAGGCCGGGCTGACCTTGCAGATGTGCGGCACGCGCGCCGCCACCGCGTTGATCCGTTCCAGCGGGTACTCGACCCCGGCTTCGTAGGCCAGCGCCAGCGTGTGCAGCACGGTGTTGGTGCTGCCGCCCATCGCCATATCGAGCGCGAAGGCGTCATCGATGGCTTCCGCCGTAACGATACGGCGCGCCGTCAGGTTCATATCGATCAAAACCATGAGCCGGCGCGCCGCTTCCTGTGCGAGGGCGTTGCGTTCGGGAGTTTGGGCCAGAGCAGAGCCGTTATAAGGCAGGGCCATTCCCAACGCTTCCATCAGGCAGTTCATCGAGTTGGCGGTGAACATGCCGGAGCACGAGCCGCACGACGGACACCCGAAGTCTTCCAGCATCTTCAACTCGGCGTCGTCGATCTTCCCGGCCTTATAAGCGCCCACACCCTCGAACACGCTGATCAGATCGACCGCGCGGCCATCCGGTGTCTTGCCGGCAGGCATCGGGCCACCGCTGACGAAGATCGTCGGGATATCCACCCGCATCGCGCCCATCAGCATGCCGGGGACGATCTTGTCGCAGTTGGGGATGCAGATCATGCCGTCGAAGGCGTGCGCCATGATCATCGTCTCGACCGAGTCCGCGATCAGCTCGCGGCTGGGCAGCGAGAAATTCATGCCAATGTGGCCCATTGCGATCCCATCGTCCACGCCGATCGTGTTGAACTCGAACGGCACGCCGCCTGCCTCGCGCACGGCCTGCTTGACGATCTGGCCGAACGATTGCAGGTGAACGTGGCCGGGGATGATATCCACATAGGAATTGACGACGGCGATAAACGGCTTGCCCATGTCGGCGTCGGTGACGCCGGTTGCTTTGAGCAGGCTGCGGTGTGGGGCACGTTCGAACCCCTTCTTGATTCGATCTGAGCGCATCTGCTAACGTTCCTTTTTGCTGTGCGAAATCATGCCTGTTGCTTGATAACGAAAGAGGCCACTCCGGGTTGGGGCGGCCTCTTGACCTTTTGGTTCCTCTTCGTCCTTAGCGTCGCTTCAGCTCTTTGCTCTGCACCCGGACCGGCACCGTCCCAACCCGTTCAACCCCCTTCTCAATGACGAGAAGGAGGCCAATAACGACGACAATAAGAGACAGGGTGTTGAGCAGGGCCACTTCCATTGTGATTGTTATACCTTCTTGCTGCTCGTTACTCGGACTAAAAAAGCCCCCCGGTTGTTGGGAGGCTCCTGGTTCGAACTTATCTGCCTGCTCGCGCTAGGCCCTCCCAACACCGTAGACCCCGCCAACAAGGACGAGGAGAACGATAATCGGGAGAAGAGCCAGGCGAATACGCACGTCAGCAAAACCTTGAACAAATATGATTGCGAATAGATTGTCCTCGACTGTAAACCACAATGCCGCTTGCTGTCAAGTTTTGGAGCGCGAGATGCTGCCGCTTTCGTTAAAATGCACAAAACGCCCCGCCATTTTTGGGGCCCGCTGCCCACCCGCCAGATTTTGGCTAAATCCACCATAGAACGCCGCCGGAAACAGCGTTAGGATTGCGCCACTTCGTCGCGCGCCCCAAACTAGAGTCAGTTGAAGGAATGAAAACCCAAGATGGCCGAACTGCAACCGATTAACAAGGTCGTGCTCGCCTACAGCGGCGGGCTGGATACATCGATTATTGTGCCCTGGCTGCGCAACAACTATCACTGCGAGGTGATCTGCTTCTGCGCCGATCTCGGCCAGGCCGAAGAACTGGACGGGCTGGAAGAGAAAGCCCTGCAGACCGGCGCGAGCAAGCTCTATATCCGCGACCTGCGCGACGAGTTCCTGCGCGATTTCGTCTTTCCCACCCTGCAATCCGGGGCGGTCTATGAGCGCGTCTACCTGCTCGGCACGTCATTTGCGCGCCCGCTGATCGCCAAGCACCTGGTCGGGATCGCGGAAGCCGAGGGCGCGGATGCGATCGCGCACGGCTGCACCGGCAAGGGTAACG
Source organism: Chloroflexota bacterium (assembly GCA_012729765.1). GTDB lineage: Bacteria > Chloroflexota > Anaerolineae > Aggregatilineales > Aggregatilineaceae > JAAYCM01. Next base: position 152,115 of record JAAYCM010000109.1, read on the forward strand.
ACCAGGTCCGCTTCGAGCTGACAGCGATGGCGCTCAATCCCAAGCTCCAGGTGATCGCCCCCTGGCGCGAGTGGGACATCCGCAGCCGCGAGGACGCGCTGGCCTATGCCGAGGAGTTCAACGTCCCGGTATCCTCGACGTTGAAGAGCATCTACAGCCGCGACCGCAACATCTTCCATATGAGCCACGAGGGCGGCCCGCTGGAAGACCCCTGGAACGAGCCGGAAGAGGCGATGTTTGTGCTGACCCAAAGCCCGGAAGAAGCCCCCGACCAGCCGGCCTACGTCGAGATCGGCTTCAGCAAGGGGATTCCGGTGTCGCTCAACGGGCAGGCGCTCGACCCGGTCCCGCTGCTCGAACGGCTGAACCAGCTTGGCGCGGAAAACGGCATCGGGCGCGTGGATATGGTCGAGAACCGGCTGATCGGCATGAAGAGTCGCGGCGTGTATGAGACGCCCGGCGGAACGATCCTGCGCGCGGCACATCAGGCGCTCGAAAGCCTGTGCCTGGACAAAGCCACGATGCATTACAAGGACTTCATCGCGGTCAAGTATGCCGAGCTGGTCTACAACGGCATGTGGTATACCCGCCTGCGCGAGGCGCTCGATGCCTTCGTCCAGGAGACGCAGCAGACCGTCACCGGCACGGTGCGCCTCAAGCTTTACAAGGGCAATATCATTGTCGCCGGGCGCAAGAGTCCCTACAGCCTCTACCGCGAGGACTACGCGTCTTTCGGCCACATGGACATCTACGACCAGACCGACGCCGAGGGCTTCATCCACATGATCGGCCTGCCGATGAAGGTCGATGCTCTGCTGAGCGTCGACGGCACGGGCAAGAGCCGTTATCGCCAGCCGGATTACACCCGTTTTAAGCGCGACTGATCGTCCTGTAGAATCATGGGTTGACGCGGGGCGTATTGCGATACGCCCCTACATGCTGTCCCCGGCGATTATTTCCACGAGGAACGAAATCATGACACTCTGGGGCGGGGCGTTTTCTCAGCCCACCGATGACGCGGTGCGCCGGCTTAACGATAGCCTGCGCTTCGACTGGCGGCTGTATGATGTGGACATTACCGGCAGCATCGCCTGGGTGGCGGAGTTGGTCGAGGCCGGCGTGATCACGCCCGACGAGCGCGACCGGATCACCGCCGGGCTGGAGCAGGTGCGCGCCGAATTCGCGCGGGGCGAGTTCCAGCCCGCGCCGGGCGACGAGGATGTTCACACGGCGGTCGAGCGCCGCCTGGGTGAGATCGTGGGCGAGGTGGCAGGTAAGCTCCACACCGGGCGCAGCCGCAACGATCAGGTGGCGACCGACGTGCTGCTGTGGCTGCTTGGCGCGCAGGCGCAGATCGCGGGCGCGGTGGCGGCGCTCATGCGTGGGCTGCTGGCCCAGGCCGAAGCCGCTCCCAACGCGATTATGCCCGGCCATACGCATTTTCAGCCGGCCCAACCGCTGGCGGCGGCGCATTGGTGGCTGGGCCATTTCTGGGCGCTGGCACGCGATGTCGAGCGGCTGAAAAGCATGGCCGACACATGGTGCGACAGGTGTCCGCTCGGATCGGGTGCGCTGGCCGGGACGCCCTACGCCATCGACCGGCAGCGGTTGGCGGAGCGGTTGGGTTTCCGGCGTGCCGCGCCCAACAGCCTCGACGCGGTCGCGGATCGCGATCATGTGGCCGAGATGTTGTTCGCCCTGGCGCTGATCGGCACGCACCTCAGCCGCCTGTCCGAAGACCTGATCATCTACGCCAATCCCGCCTTCGGATTCGTGCGGCTGGACGAGCGCTACAGCACCGGCAGCAGCCTGATGCCGCAGAAGCGCAATCCCGACCCGCTGGAGCTGGCACGCGGCAAGGCCGGACGCCTGATCGGGCATCTGGCCGGCTTCCTGGCGACACTCAAGAGTCTGCCAAGCGGCTACAACAAGGACCTGCAAGAGGACAAGGAGCCGCTCTTCGACGCCTGCGATACGCTGCTGGACGTGCTGCCGCCGCTGGCCGGGCTGGTCGAGACACTGGCTATCGACGAGGCGCGGATGCGCGGCGCGCTGGTCGAAGGGATGCTGGCGACCGACCTGGCCGATTACCTGGTCGGCAGGGGCGTTCCCTTCCGGCAGGCGCATCACCTCGCCGGGCAGGTTGTGCGCCGGGCCGAAACGCAGGGCGTCCCGCTCTCGGCGCTGACCCTGGCCGACTACCGCGCCATCTCAGATGTATTTGAAGACGATGTGCGCGCCGTGTTCGACTTCGACGCGGCGGTCGCGCGGCGTGCGGCGCACGGCGGGACGGGCGACACTGTGTGGCAGATCGCGGCGGCGCACGACTGGCTGGATCAGATCAGCGCGCCAGCCACGCCCCATCGACCGGAATGATCGCGCCGTGCACATAACGCGCCGCGTCTGAGGCCAAAAAGACCGCCGCGCCCTTCAGATCGTCCGGCTCGCCCCAGCGCCCGGCAGGAATCCGCGCCAGGATTGCGCGGCTTTCGTCCGAATCACCGGGCTGCGGGGCGGCCAGATAGCCTGGCGCGATCGCGTTGACATTGATGCCTTTCGGTGCCCACTCGTTCGCCATGGCCCGCGTCAGCCCGGCGACGCCGCTGGCCGCCGCCGTATTCGACGGGACCAGGATGCCGCCCTGCCAGGCCAGCAGCGATGCGACATGGATGATCTTCCCGCCCCCGGCCTCAGCCATCACGCGTGCGACCGCCTGCGACAGGAAGAAAACCGCCTTGAGATTGACCTGAAGCACGTCGTCCCAGTCTTTTTCTTTGAAGGCCAGTGCCGGCGCGCGGCGGACAACCCCGGCGTTGTTGATCAGAATATCGAGGCGTCCCTGCTCCAGCACGATTTCGCTGATGATGTCCGTCAGGCGCCCCACCGACGCCGCCTGAAGATCGCATACGACCGGCATAAAGCTGCGGCCCAGCACCTCGACCTGCTGCCGGGTGTCGTCACAATCGGGCGTGCCGTCCAGCCCGACGATATTGGCTCCCACTTCGGCCAGCGCGACCGCCAGCGCCTGGCCCACCCCCTGGTTGGCACCCGTCACCAACGCAACCTGATCATCCAGGCGGAACCGATCTAACAAAGTCATCATATCCCCCAAATTGATACACGAAGCAAACCAGATCCATTTTGGGAGAATAGTCTGACGAATGCAAGTTCAATAACGCCTGCATTTTAATTTAATCTTGCATGCCCCGGCCTGATCACGCGGCGGGCTGCGACCAAAAAAATCCGGCGGTGCCAGCCTGACGCCGCCGGATCGAGTACGGATAGTAAGACGTGGGCGTTTAGTCGCGCGCGGCAAGCTGCGCCGCCTGATCCACGTTGTACCAGTCGTAATGATCGCCGCCGAACAGGGCATCAGTTCCGAAGGGGCCTTCGACCCAGGGCTTGAACAGGACCGTTTCGAATTCCAGCCACAGGGGGATGATCGGGTGCTCGCCCTCAGCGCCGAAGAACATCTCCTCGATGCGATAATACAGTTCCAGCCGGTTGTCCGGGTTCGATTCCAGGGCGGCTTCCGCGATCAGATCATCGACCGGGGAGCACGGGCGGCGGAAACTGTTTTCGCCCGCGCAGCTCAGCACATCGCCGACCCAGTTGTGCGCGTCTGGATAGTCTGGCCCCCAACTGGAAGCCCACAGGTGAGGCCGGGCATCGTCAGAACTGCCCGCGCCGGTCGCTTCCAGCAGCACGGAGAACTCCTGCGAATTGATGCTGAGCAGTTCCGCGTCGCAGCCAAGCACCTGCTGCACGCTGCCCGCCAGGAATTCGCCCCAGTCGCCGCCCTGCGCATAGGTCACGATGTTGACCGGGGGCAGCCCTTCGCAGTTCGGATAGCCCGCCGCTTCTAGCTCGGCGCGGGCATAGCCGGGATCGTAGCCGACGCCCACCTCATTGATCGGCGGCGCGCCGAAGATACCCGGCGGCGTGAGGTGGATCATCGGGATGCCCCGGTTTTGCTGCACGGCCTGCACCATCCCGCTGCGATCCAGGGCGGCGGAGAAGGCACGGCGCACGTGCACGTTGTCGAACGGCGGGCGGTCGTTCGCAAAGCCGAAGAAGCGCACGGCCAGCGTCGGAAGCCGGAAAAGCTGCCCCTGGTAGGCCGGGTTATTGAGGACGCCTTCCATCTCAGCCGGGGGAATCTGGGAGCGGTCGATCTGGTTGTCCTGGTAGAGCGCAAAACGGGTGCTGTCGTCCTCGACCACGACCACGAACACCCGCTCGACGTTGCCGGGGCCGCGCAGATCGTCGGGCAGGTGCGGATTGCGTAGAAAGGTCCGGCGCACGCCGCGCACATACTCGTCCAGCACGAAAGGCCCGTTGGTCATCAGGCTGCCGAGTGCGGTCCAGTCGTCGCCAAATTCTTCGACCGCGTCGCGCGGGACCGGGCGGTATATCCACATGGCCGTCTGGCTGAAGAAATAGCTGGCCGCGAACTGCAAATTGACGATCAGCGTCGCGTCGTCCGGCGCGCTGACCTGGACCTGCTCATAATCCGCATCACTCACGTCGTCGGGGGAACTCTGCGCGAGCGCGTCACAGCCCAGAATCACCCTGGCCGCGACCGAGGCGTAGTAATTGCCCAGGCGCGGATCGCAGGCGCGCTGGATGCCGAAGGCAATATCATCCGCCGTGACCATGCGCACGATCTCGGCGGTTTCGGTGTCAGGATTCCAGCGCACCCAGGGAACGTCGGTGCGAATCGTGAACGTCCACTGCGTGCCGTCTTCGTTGACTTCCCAGTCGGTCGCCAGCTCTGGCATGAAGCTGCCCGGCGTCAGCGGGTCGGTATCGGTCAGCCCCAGGAACAAATTCTCGACCGCGTCAATCGAGATCGGGTCGGAAGCGCGCTGCGGATCAAGCGTGCCGAGCAGGGTGTTTTCGGTGAGGTAGTAGGTGTTGGGCGGTGGTGGCGGCTGCATCACACTGATCAGGATAATATCGGCGACGCCGGCCCCAACCAGTCCGGTGGGAAACAGCGTCGCTGTGAACATGAGGATGATGACGACGGCGGGTAGTGAGCGAAAGACTTTTTTCATCGCGCATTTCTCCTACCATGGGGGCATACCCCGCGTACAATGATAGCCCGGATGGGCCGGGTGTCAGGAAGATGGGTGCTTGTTGATATTTGTCCCGCAGTCGAGGGGAGATCGCGATATGGACGTAACTTAATTATACGTGCCTGCCGCTGCACGTCACCAGCGCCTGTCCTCTCCTGTCGCGCACCGGCATCGGATAAAAAGCCGGGCGGCACGTCATATCGGCAGCCGCCCGGCTGGTTGATGGTCTGCGGTCGAAGCGGGGGTGCTAGCGCGAGACGCGCCCCGACACATCCCCGCCCATCATCTTCTCGACCTCGGCCACCGACACCAGGTTGAAGTCGCCGAAGATTGAGTGCTTGAGGCACGACGCCGCAATGGCAAAGTTGAGCGCCTGCTGTGTGTCCGAATAGGTGCGCAGGCCGTAGATCAGCCCGCCCATAAACGAGTCGCCGCCGCCGACCCGATCGACGATATGGGTGAGATCGAAGGTCGGCCCCTCATAGAAGCTGCGGTCGTCCCACAGCACGCCGGACCACGTGTTGTGGCTGGCGGAAACCGAGCCGCGCAGCGTGATCGCAATCGTCTTCAGGCCGGGGAAGCGCTGGTTGAGCTGCTCGCACACGACGCGATACTTCTCGGCGCTGACCTTACCGGCCAGCACGTCGGTTTCCGGCGCTTTGATGCCGAATACCTTTTCGGCGTCTTCTTCGTTGCCGATCGCCACGTCGCAATAGCCGACCAGCTCCGCCATGACCTCGCCCGCCGATTTGCCCCACTTCCACAGTTTCTTGCGGTAGTTGAGATCGCACGAGACGGTCACCCCCATCTCTTTGGCGATCCGCACGCCTTCGAGGCAGGTCGCCGCCGCGCCTTCGGAGATCGCGGGCGTGATGCCGGTCCAGTGCAGCCAGTCGGCATCGGCCAGCACCGCCCGCCAGTCGATCATGCCCGGCTCAATTGTGGCGAAAGACGAGTGCGCGCGATCGTAGACAACCTGGCTGCCGCGCTGCATCGCGCCCATTTCCAGAAAATAGATGCCCAGCCGCTCGCCGCCGCGTATGATTTTGTCAGTTCCGACGCCGTACTGGCGGATGAACTGGATGCACGCCTCGCCGATGTCGTTGGCCGGCAGGCGCGTGACGAAATCAACCGGAATGCCGTAGTTCGCCAGCGAGACAGCCACATTCGACTCGCCGCCGCCGTAAATTACATCGAAGCTGCGCGCCTGCCCGAAGCGCTGGAAGCCCGGCGGCGACAGGCGCAGCATGATCTCACCAAAGGTCACAACTTTTTTTGCCACTGCAAATCTCTCCCTGCTGCACAGGCTCAACCACGAACGCCGCCGCACCTGCGACGGGCTACTGCTTCAAAAATTCTTCGCGGATCGGGGTGAAGGCATCGACCAGCCGCACATGCGCGGTCAGGCGTTGGATGGTGTGTGGCACGCCGGACGGGGCCATGAACATATCGCCCGGCTTGAGGTGTTCCGGCTCGGCCCCTTCCAGAAAGAATATAATCTCGCCTTCGGCCACGTAGGAAACCTGCTCGTGCGGGTGCGAATGGTAGGGGTCCGGCGCAGAGGTGGGGCCGTCGTCGAAGTCGATCACGACCAGCATCAGGTTGTCGCTATAGGCCAGCCGCCGCTCGACGCCGGGCGCGATCGGATCGGCGGGTGTATCCTGGTACTTCAGGGTAGGCATGAACATCCTCCGTTGGCGCAGTGTTCCGATGCTTTGGAAGGATAACCCACCCGGCCTGTTCGACCAACTCTTGATGCGCTAATTCCAGTCTAACGCGCTGCGCGTCTGCCAGTAGGCTTCGGGCGGCTCGGCCAGGCTGCTCAGGCGCTCCGCGATAGCGTCCGTCCAGAACACGTCCAGCGCCCTCAGATTCGAAGCAAGCTGTTCGACGTTGGCCGCTCCGCTGAGCACGACGCTCGTCCAGGGCTGGGTCAGCGCCGCCGCGATCGCGAGGGCATCGACCGTCGTTTGCTGCTCGGCGGCGATCTCGCGCAGCAGGGCCAGCCTGGGCGCGAAGGCCGGATCGTCGTTGCGGTCGGTCAGGCGACCGTTAGCCAGCGCCTCTTTGACAATGATCCCTACCCCGGCCTCGTGCGCTTCCCGCAGGGCCTCACCCGCCGACGGCTCCAGCAGGTTCCACGTAACCTGGGCGCTGCCAAACAGCGGCGCACCACCGACCTCGATCCCGATGGCGCGGCGCAGCACCTCGGCCTGCTGCGGCCCGCTGAGCGACAGGCCGATCGCCAGCCCGGAATCGCGGTAGCGCGCCAGTTCGGCCAGCACGGTGGGATCGTCCAGCACGCCGCTTTCCAGCGAGGCCGAGTGAATCTGGTACAGGTCGAGCTGGGGGCCGAGCAAGGTGTCGCTTTCGGCGCGCTGGCGCTGGAGCACTTCCAGCGAGTGATCCTTGACCTCGTGCACCTCAGCCTCGACGCGCCAGCCGGCGGTGTAGATGTAGCCCCATTTCGAGCCGATGCTGACGGTGTCGGGGGCGATGCCGCGCGCCGCCAGCCACGCTCCCAGAAATTCCTCGGCCCGGCCATAGGAGCGCGCCGCATCGAAATAGCGGATGCCCCGCGCCCAGGCGGCATCGAGCACGGCCCAGGCGCGCGCGCGCATCACCTCGACTTCGGTGCCGCCCGCCATATCTCGCGCGTGGTCCAAATTGATATAGCCGGGGCGGCCCAGGGCGGCCAGTCCCAGCCCCAGCGGCGAGACAGCCAGCCCGGTACGGCCCAGAATACGCTGCAACATCGGCGGCTCCTTTCGTGAAGTTGATTCGCCAGGTGCGAGGCGCGCTCGCATACTGATTCTAAGGGCGGCAGCCCGGCTGTGACGAGTGCCGGCGGTTTGGGTCTTGATCCGCTTCTTACACACCCTTAAAATACTGCCCTTGATCTTAACGTTGAACAGCGCGCGCGGATCATCACTTGCCGAAATTTCGGACCAGTGCGATAGTAAGAATTTATAAGGTAAATCAGTACATGGGGTGTTCGAAACCCATTTGATGCGAAAGTCGATCGTCCTCAGAATCGGGCCAGTCGCTTATCTGCGCGATCTGTGGGGAGCACTAAGAAACCGCTTCAACGCGCCCGGACCCTTGCCAGCAGCTTTACCGTCAGCTTCAAAGCATGACAAGCCGCTTTCCGCTCCAGACCTGTTCGAGCGCCTGGTGCACGCCAGCCCTGCCGGAATCACGGTCGTCAACGCCAGGGGCGAGATCGTGTTTGCCAATGCGCGCGCCGAGCAAATCCTGGGGCTGACGCGCGGTGAGGTCGAAGCCCGTACTTATAACGCGCCGGAGTGGCGCATCACGGCACTTGACGGCAGCCCATTTCCAGACCGAGAACTCCCGTTCTCGCGCGTTAAAGATTCCGGCCAGCCGGTATTCGACATCTGCCATGCCATCGAGTGGCCCGATGGGCGGCGCGTGCTGCTTTCGATCGATGGCGCGCCGCTCTTGGGGCGGAATGGCGTGATCGAGAGCGCGACTTTTGTCATCCAGGACATTACCGCGCGCAACTGGGCTGAGCAGATGCTTCAGGCCAGCGAAGAGCGCTACCGCTCGTTTGTCGAGAATATGCCCGTTGCGATCTATCGTAACACGCCCGGCCCGCACGGTGAGTTTGTGATGGCAAACCGGGCCTATCTTGACCTCTTCGGCTTCGATTCGCTGGAAACGCTGCGACAAAGCGCGGTCGCTGACCTGTATGCCGTCCCTGCCGAGCGCCAGCAGTTCTCCGAGCGGCTGCTGGCCGAAGACAGTGTGCGCGACGTCGAGCTGCAGCTTCGCCGGGTGGATGGCTCGGTGCTGTGGGGCTCGGTTTCGGCTCACGTGCTGCGCGATGAAAATGGGCAGCCGCGCTACTTCGACTGTGTGCTGCAAGACATTACCGAGCGCAAGCGGGTCGAGAACGAGCTGGCAGCCGGGCGCAGCCTGATGCACACGCTGCTCGACAACCTGCCCGACTACGTTTACGTCAAAGACGCTGAAGGCCGCCTGCTCCTTGGCAATATGGCGCTGGCGCGGCTGCTGGGAGTCGATTCGCCGGATAAGCTGGTGGGGCGCACCGAGACGGAGTATTACGGCTCCGAGCTGGCGGAGTACTACCACAAGGTGGATCTGGATGTTATACAGCAGGGCCGTCCCCTATTGAACTGGGAAGAGGAAACGGTTGATGCCGCCGGTAACTGGCTGCGTATCCTGACCAGCAAGGTGCCGCTCTACGACGACGAGGGCCGGGTGCTGGGCGTGCTGGGCATCAGCCGCGATGTCACCGAGCGCTACCGGATCGAGCAGGCCCTGCGCGAGTCTGAGGCCAAGTTTGCCACGGCATTCCGCGTATCGCCCGACGCGATCAACGTCAACCGGCTCTCGGATGGCCTATACCTGGACATCAACGAGGGCTTCACCCAGCTCACCGGCTATACCCGCGAAGAAGCAGTTGGCAAGACCTCGTTTGAGCTGAATATCTGGGCTGTGCCTGCCGAGCGCGAAGGCATGGTCCGCCAGCTTCAGGAACAGGGTTACGTTCAGAATTTCTCGGCGACTTTTCGCCTGAAGGATGGCCGTTTGCGGACCGGGCTGCTTTCGTCGCGGGTGATCGACTGGAACGGCGAGCCGTGTATTCTCTCGATCACGCGTGACATCCACGAGCGCGCACAGGCCGAGGCGCGGGTCCACGAGATGGCGAAGTTCCCCTCGGAAAATCCTGAGCCGGTGATGCGTGTCAGCGCCGATGGCATACTTCTGCACGCTAACCCGGCCAGCCGGTCGCTCCTGGAAAAATGGGGATCATCCGAAGGCGAGCCGGTGCCAGAAGTCTGGCGGACGCATGTGCAGCGGGTTCTGGCCAGCCAGCGGTCGATCATCATCGAAGAGCCGTGTGGCGACCGGATTTTCGCCCTGACACTCGTCCCGATCGTCGAAATGCATTGGGTCAATATTTACGGGCACAATATCACCGGGCTGCGACAGGCTCAGGAAGCCGAGCGCGATCAGCGGATACTGGCCGAAGCGTTGATCGACAGCACGGCCACGCTGACCAACACCCTCGACGTGGGGCTGGTGATGCAGCGTATTCTGGACAATGTCGGGCGTGTGGTGCCGCACGATACGGCTAACATCATGCTGATCGAGGGCGACGAGGTGCGCCTGGCCTACTGGCGCGGCTATACCCCGGAACAGGCCGAAGTCTTTTCACATTTCCGCTTCAACCTGACCGCGACCGAAACCCTGTACCGGATGTACTCCACCGGCCAGCCGGTCATTGTGCCCGATCAGGTCGCCTATTCCGGCTGGGTTCCGATTCCTACCGTGGACCACGTCATGTCCTATGTCTCGGCCCCGATCCGCGTGCATGAGCAGGTAGTCGGCTTTCTCTCGCTCGACAGTACGATCCGCCACTTCTTCACCCCGGCCCATGCCCAGCGGCTCCAGGCGTTTGCCGATCAGGCCGGGATTGCGATCCAGAATGCGCAGCTTTACGGGCGCATTGTGGCGCACAAGGCCGAGCTGGAGCAGCGCGTCGAGCAGCGAACCGCCGAGCTGAACCAGGCCAAAGAGCGAGTCGAGGCGATCCTCAACAGCAGCAGCGACGCGATCTTCCTGGCAGGTATCGACGGGGCGATCCAGCAGACCAATCCGGCCTTCGACTGGTTGTTCGGCAGCACCATCGATGCCTACTTCGGCCAGTCGCTGCTGATGCTGGTCGGGCCGGATCATACCGGGTCGCTGCATGCCGCGTTCCAGTCCGCCATCCAGCAGCAGCAGCCGCAGCGGATCGAAGTGGTGGCCTGCTGCCGTGACGAGCACACCTTCAACGCCGATCTGGCCATCGCGCCGCTGGTGGAGCACGGGCAAACGCTGGGCGTGGTGTGCAGCATGCGCGACATAACCGCCTGGAAAGACCTGGAAGCCCAGCTTCGCCGCACGCTGGAGCGCCAGATGGAACTCAACGAGCTGAAGACGCGCTTTGTGTCGATCGCCTCACACGAGCTGCGCAACCCGCTGGCCGTGATCCAGACCGCCAGCGACATCCTGCGCAAGTACAGCGACCGGCTGGACGAGGCGCGCAGACAGCAGGAGTTCGTGCGTATTCGGTCCAGCATCAAGGCGATGGTGCAGCTTCTGGACGATGTGCTGACCATCGGGCGGGTCGAGGCGGGCAAGCTTAAGTTTGAGCCGGAGCGCTTCGATCTGATCGAGTTCTGCCAGGAACTCGTGCGCGAGCAGTCGATAGTGACAGGCCTGGCGCAAAAGATCGAGTTTTCCGCGTCGGGCGCGACCGGCGATGTGATCATGGACCGCCAGCTTTTGCGGCATATCATCAGCAACCTGCTCTCGAACGCGGTCAAATACTCGCCTTCGGGCAGTGCGGTCCAGTTCGACCTGGGGTGCGACGGGCAGCAGGCCGTCTTTCGCGTCGCTGACGCCGGGATTGGCATCCCGGAGGCGGACCAGGCCAATCTGTACATCATGTTCCACCGCGCCGAGAACGTCGGCCAGATTCCAGGCACGGGCCTGGGGCTGGCGATCGTGCGCCAGGCGGTCGAGCTGCACGGCGGGACGATCACATTCGAGAGCACCGAGGGCGAGGGGACGACCTTCACGGTAACGCTGCCGATGCTGCCGCTCGATTTTGAGGGGTGAGATATTTGTACGATTCAACCAAGAGTGTTGGTTGTGTCCTGGTTCCAGGTGTGTTACTGTTAAACCGTTGCAGAACCTATCTGAATGATATGGATCGAAGCTGATGCTGTCGTTTAGCTTTTTCCCGCGCCGCCCGCGTCGTCGCCCGGCCCCCTCTACCGAGGGTCCGGATTTGTGGCGTTGGGCATAAGCAGGATCAGATCAAGCCGACACCACCGCTCCCGGACCCTCCGGGAGCGGTTTTCTTTTTCTGGGGCAGAAATGCACACGCAGGAGTAGGCAGACGATGGGGATTGATGTCGGAATTTATGGGGCGACCGGCTATACGGGCCTGGAACTGGTCCGGCTGCTGGATGGGCACCCCGACGCGCGGATCCGCTTTGTGACCTCGGAATCGTCAGCCGGGCAAAGCCTGCGCCAAAGCTGGCCCCAGGCCCCCGATCTGCCGCTGGTCGCCGCCGCGGACGCGCCGCTCGACCAGGTGCAGTGCGTTTTCCTGTGCCTGCCGCACACGCTCTCCGCTCCCATCGCGGCGCAGGCGTTGGCCCAGGGCGTGCGCGTGATCGACCTCTCCGCCGATCTGCGCCTGGACGATCCCGCCGTGTATACGGAGTGGTACCACGTCGCGCATCCCGCCCCGGACCTGCTGCCGGTGCCCTACGGCCTGCCGGAACTGGGCCGCGCGGCGCTGCCCGGTGCACGTGTGATCGCCAGCCCCGGCTGTTACGCGACAGCGGTCCTGCTGGCGACCGCGCCGCTGGTGCGCTGTGGGCTGCTGGTCCCCGGCGCGCCGCTGATCGTGGATGCCAAGTCCGGCGTGTCGGGCGCGGGCCGCACCCCCAAACAAAACATGCTGTTCGCCGAAGTGCACGGCAATTTCTCCCCCTACAACATCGGGCGGGCGCACCGCCACCTGGCCGAGATCGAGCAGGAGCTTGACCGCGCCGGGCAGCCCTACGGCACGCTGATCTTCTCGCCGCACCTGCTGCCAACCGATCGCGGCATCCTGGCGACGGTGTATGCCCAGGTGCGCGCGATGGATGCGGTGCGGGCGGCCTTCGAGGATGCGTATGCCGGGGAGCCGTTGGTGAGCGTGCTGCCCGCAGGTGAATTAGCGACGCTGGGGCACGTGGTCCGCACGCCGCGCGCGGCCATCTCGCTGACGCCGGCATCCGATGACCTGCTGATCGTCGTCTCCGTGCTGGACAACCTGCTCAAGGGCGCGGCCTCGCAGGCGGTCCAGAACTTCAATCTGATGTGGCAGATGCCCGAAACGACCGGGCTGTAGCGTGCCAGGCACAGGAGCCATATGATGGCGATACGAAGCGAACTCCCCATTGTGATCAAGATCGGCGGTAACGATCTCGAAAAGCCCGGCTTCGTGGACGATCTCGCGCAGGCGGTGGCGCACCTGAGCCAGCAGGTGCCGTGCGTGCTGGTGCACGGCGGCGGGCAGGCGATCAAGCGCTTGCAGCAGCAGTTGGGGATCGAGCCAATCTATGTCAACGGCCAGCGCGTGACCGACGACGCCACACTCCAGGTAGCCGAGATGATGCTCTCCGGCGTGGTCAACAAGCAGCTTACACTGGCGCTGCTGCGGGCTGGAATTGATGCAATCGGCCTGAGCGGAGTCGATCGCGGCCTGATCCAGGTCGAGCCGTGGGGCGCGGATATGGGGCGCGTGGGCCGGATCGTGCACGTGCGGTCGGATGTGCTTCTGGCGCTGTGCGAGCAGGGCGTCGTGCCGGTGATCTCACCGATCTCGATGGGGCCGGATGGGCGCTACAATGTCAATGCCGATCACGCCGCCGGGGCGATTGCCGCCGCGCTGCATGCCGCGCACGCCACCTTCCTGACGAATGTGCCGGGGGTGCAAATCGGGGCGGAAGTCGCGCCTTATCTGACCGTCGCGCAGGCGCAGGACCTGATCGCACAAGGTGTGATCACGGGCGGGATGATCCCCAAGGTCACGGCGGCACTGGACGCGGTTGGCAGGGGGGTGCGCCAGGCCGTGATCACCGATCTGCCCGGTCTCACCGCCGGGACAGGCACCATCTTCGCCGTTTAGCTCGCGTATTCATATCAGGAAGGCAGGTCGTGATGCACGAAACTCAAGCGAAAACCGCGCAGTACGTCCTCAATACCTATGCCCGCGCGCCGTTCGTGCTCACACACGGCGCGGGGATGTACGTCTATGACAGCGAAGGCCGCTGCTACCTGGATTTCACATCCGGGATCAGCGTGAACGCGCTGGGACATGCCGATCCCGCGATTACCGCCGCCGTAGCCGAACAGATCGGCCAGCTCAGCCACATCTGCAATCTCTACTACTCCGCGCCCCAGGCCGATCTGGCCGAGCGGCTGTGCACCCTCAGCTTTGCCGACAAAGTCTATTTTGCCAATTCCGGTACTGAAGCGGTCGAAGCGGCCATCAAATTTGCCCGCAAATACGCGCTTGACACGCACGGTCCCGGTAAAACCGGGATCGTGTCGTTTACGGGCGGCTTTCATGGGCGTACGGCGGGCGCACTGGCGCTGACTCCCCGCGAGAAGTACCAGGCCCCCTTCCGCCCGCTGATGCCCGGCGTGACGCATGCCCCCTTCAACGACAGTGCCGCCGCCGAAGCCGCCATCGGGCCGGACACGTGCGCGGTATTCGTCGAGCCGGTGCAGGGCGAGGGCGGTATCTATCCCGCCAGCGCCGAATTTTTGCAGACGCTCCGCGCGGCCTGCGACCGGGTCGGGGCGCTGCTGGTCTTCGACGAAATTCAGTGCGGGATGGGGCGCACCGGCACGCTGTGGGCCTATAAGCAGACCGGCGTTATGCCCGACATGATGACGGTCGCCAAGGCGCTGGGCGGCGGGCTGCCCATCGGCGCGACGCTGCTCAGCGATCGCGTGGCGGCGGTGATGCATCCCGGCGAGCATGGCAGCACCTTCGCCGGCGGGCCGGTGATCTGCCGCGTGGCCGATCTCGTGCTCCAGCGGGTGAGCGATCCGGCGATGCTGGCGCACATCAACGAGATGGGCGCGCTGCTGGTCGAGCGCCTGCAAGAACTGAACTCGCCGCACATCCGCGAGGTACGCGGGCGCGGCCTGATGGTCGGCGTGGAGTTCGACAGCGAAGTCGCGCCGCTGATCCAGGCCGGTTATAGGTACGGGCTGCTGCTGATCAACGCCGGGCCAAACGTGCTGCGCCTGCTGCCGCCGCTGATCGTGGGCGAAGCGCATATAGAGGAATTTGTGAATAAGCTGCAAGTCACCCTTTCGGAGGCTGTTCTCTCATGATCATCCGCCATCCCCAACCCGGAGAAGTGGACGCGATTCTCGCCTTATTTGAAGAGGAGGTGCACGCGGGCAGAATGCTGCCGCGCACACCGGAGAACGTCCGCGCCGGGATTGAGGATTGGCTGGTGGCGGAACGCTACGGGCAGGTGATCGGCTGCGCGTCGCTGGTCGCGTTCAACCAGGAGTTATGCGAGCTGCGCTCGCTGGCGGTCGCGCCCGCGTGTCGGGGCCAGGGTATCGCCGGGCAGTTGATCGCGGCTGTCGTCCAGATGGCGCGCGAGCGCGGCTTCCGGCAGGTGCTCACGCTGACGCGCGCGCCGGGCCTGTTCGAGCGGGTGGGCTTCCGGCGTGACTTTGTGGCGAACTATCCTGAAAAAGTCTGGCGCGACTGCACGCTGTGCCCCTTCCAGGCCAACTGCGACGAGGTCGCGCTGCTCTATCCGGTGCTGGAGCAAGAGGAGATCAAGACGACCTATGAGCGGGTATAGCGTGCGCGGCTTTCAGATCGCCGGGGTGCACTGTGGGCTGAAGCGCGACGGCAAAAAGGATATTGCGCTGCTGGTCAGCGACCGGCCCTGCATGGCGGCGGGCGTCTTTACCACGAATCAGGTCAAGGCCGCGCCGGTACGCTATGATCAGGCGATCCTGGCCCGGCCCGGTGCGCAGGTCCGCGCGGTGATCGCCAACACGGGCAGCGCCAATGCCTGTACCGGCGAGGCCGGGCTGGCGAACACCCACCAGACCGCGGTGCTGGTCGCTGCCGCAATCGGCTGCCAGCCGGACGAAGTGTTGACCCTCTCGACCGGCGTGATTGGGCTGCCGCTGCCGATGGACGCGATCGCGTGCGGCGTCGCGGCGCTGGCCCCCGCCCTCGATGCGCAGGGCTGGCCGGGCGCTGCCCAGGCGATCATGACGACCGACACGCAGCCCAAGCTGGCCTGTGTGCAGCACCCCGACGGTTACACCATCACCGGAATGGCGAAAGGCGCCGGCATGATCGCGCCCAACATGGCAACCATGCTGGCCGTGATTGCGACCGATGCCGCGATCGAGCAGCCCGATCTGGCGCGCGCGCTGGCCGGGGCGGTCGAGAACAGCTTCAACCGGATTGTGGTCGATGGCGACATGAGCACGAATGATACCGTGCTAGTGCTGGCGAACGGCGCTTCTGGCGTGGCGGTGCGCGATCCGGCGGCCTTCGAGGTGGCGCTGGCGGGCGTCTGTGCCCAGCTTGCCCAGGCGATTGTGCGCGACGGTGAGGGCGCGACCAAATTTGTGACGCTGCACGTCACCGGCGCGCGCAGCGTGGACGAGGCCAGGACGATTGCCCACCAGATCGCAACCTCGCCGCTGGTCAAGACTGCGTTCTACGGCGGCGATCCGAATTGGGGCCGGATCGTGTGCGCGGCGGGCTATGCCGGGGTTGCGTTCGACCCGGACCGGCTGGCGCTGTGGCTGCTGGATGCCGACGGCGCGCCCGTGATCCAGCTTGTCGAGGCGGGCCAGCCGCTCGACTATGACGAGCCAGCCGCGATCGCGCTGATGCAAGCGCCGGAATGGGGCGTGCGGCTCGATGTCGGTCAGGGCGAGGCGGCGACCTGGGTCTGGACGTGCGATCTCAGCCACGACTACGTCACGATCAACGGGCACTACCGCACCTGATCGCGGCGCTCTCAGCCAACTGTCTTAGCCCTCGCTCCGCCACGTGGCCTAGTGAAAAACCCCCCAGCACCCTCAGGTATCTGGGGGGCTTTTTATTCTATACTTACTGAAGTCACATGACTCCTGATCGTCTGCTGTGCGAGGGATAACACGATGATGACACTCCCCAAACGTGAATTTGAAGAGGTGATGGAAGCGCGCCTGGAGCAGCTTGAGCTGGAGCTTGACCGGCTGGTAGATGGCCGCAGCGAGGGCATTGGGGACGGCTCTGCCTTCCAGCGCGAGATCGAGGCCCTGCAGGATATGTACCAGACGGCGCGCAACCATCTGCAGGACCTCAAAGAGGCCGATGAGGAAAACTGGCAGGATCATAAGCCGGCGGTCGAGGAAGCGACCGAGCGCCTGACCGAAGCCATTGAACGCGTTTCGGCGCGCTGATCGCCCGCACCGCTGCCGGTTGTTGAAAAAGCGTAGTCAGACGGGCGGGCGTGGTCCATGCCCGGCTTGTGAATTTGTGATTCTCGGCGGCGCTGTTGGAAGCTACATCCCAGCCGTTGGCCGGGCTGGCCAAACAGGTGATGTGAGGTAAGGATTTGTTTTCGGGAGCCGTTTAATCTCCGCTCATACCCATCTGGCCTATCCTGAAACATTCCATCTGTCCCAGCGTGAAATCCCCCAGCCACCTGATGTGCCGGGGGATATTTCATTTTAGACTTTAAGTTCAAGCCTACCAGCGGGATACAGCAGCACGACATTCCAGTTCCATGCAGGGCTGCCCCATCTATACCGGTGGCGTGGTGCGTTTGCACTGGGATTTCAGACGAAACAACCGGATAAGGAGAATACCGTCTCATGGTCAATATCGGTTATGCCCTCTCAGGTGAAGAACACAATCCACGCGATCTGGTGCGCTATGCTGAGCGCGCCGAACAGGCCGGTTTTACCTTCGCGCTGATCTCCGATCACTTCCATCCCTGGATCGACCGGCAGGGCCACAGCGTGTTTGTCTGGAGCGTGATCGGTGGGATCGCGCAGGTGACGACGAACTTACAGCTTGGCACCGGCGTGACCTGCCCCACAATCCGCATCCACCCGGCGATCATCGCGCAGGCGGCGGCGACGGCGGCAGCCATGATGCCGGGGCGCTTTTTCCTGGGCGTGGGCACCGGCGAGAATCTCAACGAGCATGTGCTGGGCGACCGCTGGCCGCCCTACGATCTGCGCTCGGATATGCTGGAAGAAGCGATCGAGGTCATCCGCCTGCTGTGGGAAGGTGATGTCACGACCTTCTACGGCACCTTCTACACGGTCGAGAACGCGCGCATCTACACGCTGCCGGAGACGCTGCCCCCTATTATGATTGCGGCGGGCGGCCCCAAAGCGGCGGAGCTGGCCGGGCGTCTCGGTGATGGGCTGATCAGCACGTCACCCAAGAGCGAACTGGTGGAGACGTTTGAGGAAGGCGGCAGCGGCAGCCGGCCCAGGTATGGACAGCTTACCGTCTGCTGGGCCGATGATGAGGCGACGGCGCGCAAGATCGCGCGTGAGTGGTGGCCGACGGCGGCGCTGGGCGGCGAGCTGAGCCAGGAACTGCCAATGCCGGCGCACTTCGAGCAGGCGACCCAGGACGTGACCGAGGAGCAGGTCGCCAAATCGGTCGTGTGTGGGAATGACGCGAGCCGCCACCTGGAGAAAATCCAGGAGTACATCGACGCCGGGTTCGATCACGTCTACATCCACCAGGTCGGCCCCGATCAGCAGGGCTTTTTCCAGTTCTACGAGCGCGAGATTCTGCCCGCGTTTCGTTAGTATGCAGGTTTGAGGGCAGCACGGGCGTATTGGTTTGGGGGTAGGGATGTGTCGGTACTGAGGGGATTATCTGGACAGGAAGCAGAAGGAGAAGCAGATGTATCACAAAAATGACAAGAATCGCCCCCCGGCAGAGGTCAGCGACGAAGCCTCCCAGGAGCAGCTTGAGCTGGCCCGCCAGCAGGGGGAAGCGTATATGCGGGCGCTGAGCACGATGTCGCGGCGCGTGGCGTATGTCGGCGGTGAGCAGCGCGCCGGTGATTATCTCGTCGCTTTCGCCATCGAGCCGGCAGAAGGGATGTACTATCCGCGCAACGGCCAGCTCGAATGGCAGGAGCCGCAGCAGGAAAACATCCATCTCGAAATCTCGGTGCGCGATGCGGCGGACCAGCGCTTTATCCCCGGCCTGACCATCTATGCCACGCTGATCGATGCCAACGGGAATGAAGCAGGCACCCACCGGCAGGACTTTGTGTGGCATCCCTGGGTCTATCACTATGGGCGCAACTGGCAGGTGCGGCGCCATGGGGAATATACGCTCCGGGTGCGGATCGAAGCGCCCGACTTCCCGCGCCACGACCGGGCCAATGGCCGGCGCTACACCCGCCCGGTCGAGGTCGAGTTCCAAAAAGTCCGTATCACACCGGGCGGGCGGCCCAACCAGATCTGGGTGTCGCCGCGCGAAGACGGCAAGTGGCAGGTGAAGTGGGCCGGGCAGGAGAAGTCGGTGCAGGTGACCGACACCCAGGCCGAAGCTGCCGGGATCGGCGTCAAGCAGGCCAAAGACAGCGGGGCCGAGCTGATCATTCTGAGTGAAGATGGCCAGATTCGCAGCAAGCGCAGTTATGCTTCCGAATGAGCGCCAGCCCTGTAGATATGAGAAATCAGGTCACGTAGCGCAGCATGACTCAAACCGAAAACGGGACGATCCCGATCGATCCGGTCGAAACTGCCCGGCTGGCTCGATTGCATTATGTCAGCGACGACAGCCCCGGCTACCGGCGTAAGCGTCAGGGCCGGGGCTTCACCTATCTGGACGCCAGCGGCGAGCGGCTCAGCGATCCTGCCGAGCGCGAGCGGATCGAGAAGCTGGTCATTCCGCCCGCCTGGACCGACATCTGGATCTGCCCCGATCCCAACGGGCATATCCTGGCGACCGGGCGCGACAGCAAGGGCCGCAAGCAGTACATCTATCACCCGCGCTGGCAGGAGCTGCGCAACCAGACCAAGTTCAGCCGTATGGTCGACTTTGGCGAGGCACTGCCCGCCATCCGCGAGCAGACCGATCGTGATCTGCGGCGGCAAGGGCTGCCGCGCGAAAAGGTGCTGGCGACGGCTGTGCGGCTGCTGGAAACGACATTGATCCGCATCGGCAACGACGAGTACGCGCGCAGCAACCAGTCGTTTGGGCTGACGACGCTGCGCGATCGCCACGTCAAAATCTCCGGCTCCAAAGTCGAGTTTCGGTTCGGGGGCAAGAGCGGCAAAGAGCACACCATCGAGCTGCACAACCGGCGGCTGGCGCGCATCGTCAAGCAGTGCCAGGAGATTCCCGGCCACGATCTGTTTCAGTACATCGACGATAGCGGCCAGCGCCAGTCGATCGGCTCCGGCGATGTCAACGACTATCTGCGCGCCATCACCGGGCAAGACTTCACGGCCAAGGATTTTCGGACCTGGGGTGGCACGGTGCGCGCGGTGCAGGTTTTGCTGGAGATCGGCCCGTCCGAAACGGCCACCGCCCTCAAGCGCAACGTGAGCGCGGCGGTCAAGTGTGTGGCGGGCGAGTTGGGCAATACCGTTACGGTCTGCCGCCAGTACTACATTCACCCGGCGGTCCTGGAGTGCTATGAAACCGGCGCGCTGTTCGACGTGATTCCCGCCGCAATCGCAAGCGCGCCGCCGCCCGACTCACCCTATGCGCTCACCCCCGCAGAAGCAGCCGTCATCATGTTTCTACGCCAGTGCGCGCTGAATCCGTGAAGACGGGAAGCAGGCCGGGGCGCATCCAGACGAGCGCGCCCCGGCGGTGAGTGTGCCTAGTTCTGGTAGAAAAGATCGATCCAGTCTGGGCGGGGCGGGGCCTGATCCGCTGCGAGCAGCGCGCGCCATTCGTCGTCCGTCATACGCTGGTCAATCAGGTTGACAAACTCGTAATAGCTGTAGACCGCGCCGCGCGTCAGTTGCAGGCCGGTCGGGCTGTTGGTGATCACATAGATCAGGTCTACATCTCCGATCCCGACTTGCAGCACGGTGCCCGCATCGGCGTTGCTGGCAACGTCCGTCACCAGCGCGACCGTCTCCGGCGGGTTGACGACCCATTCTTCCATCGTGTAGCGGATGCTCCACAGCGCCGTGCCGAAGTGCTCTTGCAGGAACATCAATTCCTCGTAATCGACCGGCTCACCGGCGACCTCTCGGCGGGCGATCTCCGCCAGCCGCGCCGAGAGCAGGGCCAGGCTGTTGAGGCCGCTGCTGACCCAATTCAGGGGGTTGGCCTGCGTGGGTGACGTGTTTTCCAGCCAGCCGCGCTGCTCCAGCCCGTCGTTTAGCGTGGCCGCCACGATCGCGATCCGGGCGAAGACCAGCGGGTTCGGCTCGACATAGCTGTAGCTGATCAGGGGCGGCTCAAGTCCGCCGCCGCCCAGGCCGCCCATCGGCTGCTCGGCATAAAGCAGAGTCGCGTACTTCAACTCGGTCCAGCTTCCCAGCGCGCTGTGAATATCCTTGCGCTTCCAGGCGTCGGTCTGCATCATCGGCGGCACGAGGTCGGGATCGCGCACGAGCAGCGGTTGGAGCGCCCACAGCCAGCCGCCGTAGAGGTTTTCTGTCCAGGCGTTGGCGTCGAGCGTGTTGACCTGCTCGCGCAGCTCGCCAACCCGCTCCGTATAACCGGCATATTCGGTCGCCCCGGCCTCGTCGGCCAGTGTGAACGCGATATCCGAGCCGAGCACGGCGGCGATGTCCAGGCCGAGCGGCAGCGCGCGCGAGAAGTCGTCGGTGCTGATCTCCGGGTAGATCAACTGCTGCATGATATAACCGTCGAAGGTAAAGCGCTGCCCAAAGAGCCGGAAGCCGCGCGTTAGCTCGTCCACTGCGTCGGCGTGTGTGCCGAGCGGCAGCGGGATGCTGTTGATACGCGGGCCGGGCAGCGCCTTGACTCCGGCCAGGAACTCGTCCAGCCGGGCGGAGTCGGCCAGCGCCTCGGCGGGCAGGTCCGCCCCGAAGACCTGCTCAGCCAGCGGACCGTAATCTTGCGGCCCCAGGTCGTCCGCCGGACCGATCAGGAAGCCGAGGGTGTCGGTCATGGCGGCCCAATCCTCATACGCGCCCCCAGCCTCGCGCAGCGCGCGCAGCACCAGCAGGCCGGTCTGTGTATCGGCCTGGCTGCGGGCGGTGAAGGTGATCCGCCCCAGCCACATCATCGCGCGGAAGTACGCTTCGAGCAGCGGTGTTCCGGCGTAGTAGCCGCGCACTTTGTACTGGCTGAAGTCTTCCTGGTAGTCTTCGAGGATCGGCACGGCCAGCCGTCCCTCAGCCTGCCGGATCATGTCCACGAGCGGGCGCGCTTCCGCGATCACGGCGGGATCGGCCTGGGCGAGCGCCTGCGCCGGGTCGCGCTGTCCCTCGGCAAAGGTGGACGTGGCGTCCAGCTCGCTCAGTAGGATCAGCGGCACGGCATAGTAGATCGCGGCCTTGCGTGCCGGCGCTTCGAGCGGCGTCCCGATGGCGGCCTGATACTGCGCTTCGGCGGCCTCATAGCCACCGGCCACCACGTTCGACAGCAGGTGGAAGAAGTGATCCATTTCCAGGAACATCAGCGTGTTCTGGTAGGTGAGGAACAGCGAGTGCAGCAGGGCATCGGTCGTGATGAAGTCGGCCTTGCCGTCGCCATGATCCCAGCCGCTGTCGCCCCGGTAGGCTTCATCGAACTGGCTCAGGCCGCCCGGCACCACGACGAAGCCGTTGCGGGCCAGCAGCGCAAGTTGTTCCGGCGTCAGGTTCGCCTGCTCGACAAAGTACACGGTGTTCAGATCGACGGGCGGGACCGGCAGATCACCGGCATAGGCGTCCGGCAGCACCAGCGCCGCCGGGTCGGGCGGAATCATGAAGGCGTCCGCGGTGAAGGCCGCCCAGTCCCAGCCCGCATAGGGAATCTCAAGCGCGACCGGGCTGCCAGTCGGCGCGACAGCGGGCAGCGGCACCTGCGGATTCGAGATCATCGGCTCGCTCATCGGCACGTTCAGCGCTACAGGCGGGGCGGGCGCAAACTGGTACGGCTCCAGGATATATTCGCCGTTCGCGCTCTCAGGCACCCAGCCGAATTCATAGCTGTCATAATCGGTGGCATTCCACCAGTAGACGCCATCGACGCACACCGGCCCGTCGAGCACCAGCAGCCGCGAGCCTTCCGGCAGCATTACGATGGTGATGGCCGCGTCTCCCGGTTCGGCGGTTAACTCAGTCGCCTGACCGGCGATCACGTTGGCGTAGCGGTCGAGCGTCAGGCGTGGGGGCGGGGCGCTGCCGCACGAATCGTCCTGGGCGGCAGCCGGCACGACAGGCAGGATCAGGGCTATGACCAGCAGGATGATCAACAACCGTTTCATATTGTCAGCTCCTCAAAGGCGCATAAGGACCATGATTCATTCTATGCGGAATTTGTGACGGCAATCAATTGTCACCCGGCTGCTGCCCTATGCCTGCCCTTTTGCAGCCCTGTCGCGGTAGCCAGCGAGCATCTGGTCCATCACCCAACTGGTGCGGGCCGCGCTCTCGCCGGTGCTGGGGCACGTCCCCACGCCGCTCAGCGCCTCGACTACCGTCTGGATCAACGGCTGCTGGACGTGCGGCGGGTGCTCAATCGTAAATTCAGCGGCACCATCCACCGATGCCAGCCGCACCGGATCGGTAGTGAACGACGAAAACGCGATCTTGCCCCGCGATCCGATAATCACCGTCTCGTCGAAGTCTTCGAACGCGGTAAAACACCACGTCCCTACGCCCTGCACGCCCGACTCGAATACGAAGCTGCCGGTTACGAGGTCCTCAGCCGGGTAGAGGTGGCCCTGGTTGGCGGCGAAGCCGTGCGCCTCACGGATCGGTCCGAGGGCATAGTCGAGAAAGTCGAGCGTGTGCGAGGCCAGGTCCAGGAACAGGCCCGCCCCCGCGATGGCCGGATCGAAGCGCCAGGGCAGGTTCTCGGCTGAAAATGGCGCGTGCGGTGGCTTCTGGGTGAGCGTGATCTGCACGGCGCGCACATCTCCGATCACACCTGAATCGATCAGCTCTTTGACCTTGAGGAAGCGGGGCAGCGTGCGCCGGTAGTAGGCCACGAACAGCGGTAGGCCGTGCTGCCGGGCGGCGTCGTTCATCTCGACACACTCAGCATAGGTGCGCGCCATCGGCTTCTCGACGTAGACCGGCTTGCCGGCAGCGAGCGCGCGCAGGGTGTAGTCACGGTGCGAATCGGGCGGCGTGGCGAATACACCGCGTCCACGTCGGGATCGTGGATTAGGGCGTCGGCGTCGTCGTACCAGCGCGGGACGCCGTGCCGCCGCGCGTAGTCCTCGGCCAGCGCCCCGCTGCGACGCATCACCGCCACCAGCGCCGAGCTGCGCGCCTGCTGCAAGCCCGGCCCGCTCTTCACTTCGGTTACGTCCCCACAGCCGATGATGCCCCACCGGATCGTTTGCATCGTCCTGTCCCTTCGTGTGCTCTGCCGAACGATGCCCCGCATTATAGTCGGATAGGTTAGAATAGGCAGCGTGAGCGCCCGGCCAGCCCTGGTAGTGGCCGGGTTGTTTTGCTGTGAACCGGAAAGGAAAAAAAATTCTATGTTTAATGCGAGCGCCCGTGCTCTGCTCCAAAAACCCTTGATCGCGCGCCTGTCGGTCATCGATCCCGATGGCTACCCGCATACCGTCCCGGTGTGGTTCATGCTCGACGGCGACGATCTGGTCGCGATTAGCGTGCGTGACACGCGCAAGATCGGCTACCTGCTGGCGAATCCGAAAGGTGCGATGACCATCGGTGGCGATCCGGACGACGGCGGCGGCTACCTGGTCAAGGGCGAGTTCTCCATCACGGATGACACCGATCAGGTCTGGACGAAGAAACTGTGCTACCACTATGAGGACCGGGAAAAGGCCGAGCAGGATATCGCCGATTGGGCCGATCTCGATATGGTGGTGGTGCGTCTGAAGCCGAAGCAGGTGCTCAAAGTGATCTGATCGGCCAGCGGGCGCGAATCTCTAACACGCTTTTTACCGCGCCAGCCCGCCATGCCGGGGTGATTTGACTATAATCTACAGCGTTTAATACGTTCTAAACGCTGGGCATCTGTGCCCCGGTAGGGAGACCTGATGGCAATTAACACGAAAACCCAGGCCAAGGCGGCGAATGTCCCGCTGCTGAAGCGCTGGCAGATCGCGCTCGATACCTGCAACTATCCCGACATCCACGCCACCGACACGATCACGCGCTGGCTGGTGATCAGCCGCGCCTGCGTCTTTTCGATGACGTTCACCTCCGGGCTGATTGGCGTGCTGTTGGCCGCCGAGATCGGCGCGTTTGGAAGCGAGCCGCTGTTCAAAGCGTGGCTGGCCTTCCTGAGCGTGATCGGGCTGGTGGCGGCGCACGCCACAAACAACCTGGTCAACGACTGGACCGACGTGCGCAAGGGCGTCGATACTGAGGATTACCCGCGCGCGCAGTACAGCACGCATCCCGTACTGGGTGGGCTGACCACTCCCGGCGGCCTGCTCAAGGTCGCGTTTGGGCTGACGCTGCTCGACTTCGTGATCATGCTCTATCTGGCGTGGGTCAGCGGCCCGGCAGTGATCGCGTTTGCGGTGGCCGGGCTGGTGCTCAGCCTGGGCTATACCGTGTTCCTCAAGCGCTTCGCCCTGGGCGAGCTGACCGCGCTGCTGGTGTGGGGGCCGCTGATGACCGGCGGCACGGCCTACGCCATCAGCGGCACGATCACGCGCGACGTGTGGCTGCTGACGCTGCCCTACGGCCTGATCGTCGCCTCGGTGCTGATCGGCAAGCACACCGACAAGATCGAGAACGACCGCCCGGTCGGGGTCAACTCGGTGCCGGTGCTGATCGGTGAGCGCAACGCCCTGTGGCTCAATAAGGCTACATTCGTGCTGTTCTACGGATTGATCGTGGCGTTGGTGGCGGCGGGCGTGGCCGGGCCGTGGGTGCTGCTGACCTTCCTGGCGCTGCCGCGCATGGTCACAAGCTGGAAAGTCTACTCGCAGCCCAAACCCGCCACCAAACCGGAAAACTGGCCGGTCTGGCCGCTGTGGTATGTCGGCTGGGCGATGTACTTCAACCGGCAGGCGGGCGTGTTCTTCATCCTGGGGCTGATCCTGAATCTGGTCGTGCCGGAGATCGCCGGGCTGCTGTAGAAGCGTCTGAGGGCTGTCGTAGGGGCGTATTGCTATACGCCCCTACTGGCGCAGCGCGCAGCTTATCCCCCGGACACCGGCGGGATCAGCAGTAGATCGTCATCCAGCGTGACCGGCGTCTCCAGCCCTTGCAGCCAGTCGATGTGCCGCCCATTGACCAGACATTGGATGCCCGGCGTGATCGCGCCGTCGGCGGTGAGCACCCTGGCTGCCAGCGCGGGGTGCGTCTCGCGCAGGGCGTGCAGCACCGCGCCGACCGTCATCTCGGTGGGGGCGGGCACGCTGACTTCCTTGCTGCCGGCAATCGAGCGCAGGGTGGAGAGCACCCGGATACTTTTGGTCGGTGATGTGGTGGTCATGGCGGCTCCTGTGTCGGCGGCATGTAGCGCTTCGATCACCAGTTGGTGTACGAGTCGCTCATGCGACGGTATTCGATCATCTGCTCGTTGAGCGCCTGAGCATACATGATGATCTCGCACGCCTCTTCCAGCGCGTCCGTCCACTGGAAGGCTTCGTCGAGCGTCTGGCCGGTGGCAAAGCTGCCGTGCCCGCGCAGGAACACGCACTTATACGAGCGCAGCGCATCCGCAATCGCGTCGGCCATCTGCTTCGTGCCCGACGCGAACTCGACCGACACGACCGGCACCTTCTTGAGCAGGTATGAGCCTTCGTTGTCGATCGGCACGATCTCATCGCGCGAGAGCGAGAGCGCGATCGCGCGGCGCGGGTGCGCGTGGACGACGGCCAGGGCCGGAGTCGCCTTGTAGACCGCGCGGTGAACGATCAACTCGGTCGAGGCCAGGGCCACGCCGCTGTCGTTCTTCTCCAGCCCGGTTTCGATCAGGTCGTGCGGCTTGAGGCGGCCCAGCATCGCGCCGCGCCGCTTGATGATAATCCGGTCGCCGAAGCGGACGCTGATATTGCCGCCGTGCGACGACACCAGGTTGTGCACGTACATATCGCGACCAATGTCGCGGAACATCTCATAAACGCGTTCGTCAACCATCTTACATCATCTCCGCGACCAGATCGGACAATCCCAACTCTTGCAGCTTGGCGGGCTTGGGGACACCGTTCTCGTCCCAGCCCCGCCCGCGATAGTACTCGATCAGCATCGGCCCCAGGTGGCTCACCTCACCGGCGCTGTTGCCGGTGGCCGGCTCGTTGAGCAGGCGCGGCGGCAGCGTGTCATCGGCGCGGGTGAAGCCTTCGCGCAGGTTATACAGCCGCTCCAGGTTCCAGATACGCTCGCCGGTCCGGATCATCTCGCCGGTCGGGTAGCTGATGCCGGTCAGTGCCGACAGCGCCCGCGCGAAATACTCGTCTGCGACCGCGATATTGGCGAACTTGCACGCCACCAACGAGTCGAGCACGGCGCTGGAGTTCTGGTTCAGGATCACGTAGCTGGCCTTGCCCTGGACCTGCAAGCGGTCGATCAGCTTGGGCAGGCCGAGCACTTCCGCGCCGAGCATATTGCCGCGCATGTGGCAGCCGCCCCGGTTGCTGGTGGCGAAGAGCAGGCCCTGGCCCTGCAGCCCGCGCGGATCGTAGGCCGGCATCTCCAGGTTCTTGACGCTCATCGACAGCTCCGGCGCGCCGCAGTTCGCGGCCAGGCGGGCGCTGCCGACGGCCAGCACATCCCCGATGCCGCGCCGGTAGCCGATATCGGTCACTGTCTGGAGCAGCAGGTCGGCCCGGCCAAAGCGCAGATCGGTATCGAGCAGGCCGCGCTCGGCCAGCTCCATCGCGCAGGCGATAGTCGAGCCGGCGGAGATCGTGTCCAGGCCCAGATCGTTGCAGATATAGTTGGCTTCGGTCACGGCTTCGAGGTCGTGAATCTCGCACGCTGCGCCAAATGCCCACGCCGTTTCGTACTCCGGCCCTTCGTTCGGTTCCTGGTCGCCGATCTTGGTCTGGCGCGTGCAGGCGATCGGGCAGGCCCAGCAGGCCGGGTTATCGACCAGAATCCTCTCGGCGATTGCCTCGCCGCTGATGTCCTCGGCGTGGTCGAAATGCGACTGCTGGAAGTTGCGGGTCGGCAGCGCGCCGATCGCGTTGAGGATGTTCATGTTGACCGCTGTCCCAAATTCCGGGAAAGCCTGCGACGTGATCGGGTTGGCCTTGAGCATCTTGGTCGCTTCGTACTGCACGAACCGGAAGCGCTCCTTGTCGGCGAAGTCCACCCGCTCGTTGCCCTCGACCACAATCGCCTTGAGGTTCTTGCTGCCCATCACCGCGCCGGGACCGCCGCGCGCGGCGGCGCGGGTCACGTCGTTCATGATCGCGGCGAACAGCACCAGGTTTTCGCCTGCCGGGCCGATGCACAGGACGTTGCGCTTGTTCTTGTCCTGGCCCAGTGCCGCCGACGTTTCGGAGACGGTCTTGCCCCACAGGTGCGCGGCGTCATGCAGTGCCACCCCGTCAGGCTTGATCTCAAGGTAAACCGGCTGGGGCGCCCGGTTTTTGATGATCAGCGCGTCGTAGCCGGAGCGCTTGAAGCGCATCCCCCAGAAACCGCCCGAATTGGCGTCCAGCACGGTGCCGGTCAGCGGCGACTTGGTGGTGACCGAAAAGCGGTTGCTGGTCTGAAAGCCGGTCCCGGTCATCGGGCCACCGGCGATAATCAGCACATTTTCCGGCGAGAGGGGATCGACTTCCGGCCCTACCATCTCCCACAACAGCCGCGCCCCAAGCCCGCGCCCGCCGATATACTGTCTGGCGATCTCCAGATTCAACGGCTCGGTTCTGATCTCGCTGGTGGCGAGATCGACAACTAATACTTTTCCCATCCAGCCATCCATGCTCGGTTCCTCATAGTGATACGGACTAAAGTTGTGTGCATCGACTGGCACGGCGCGCACCGGCCAGTTGGGTTATTCAATGTGCAGTCTGCGTTGACGCCGGCTGGCAGGGTGATTCGCCCCTCTAACGCACATACCCGGTGGCATTCCCCCCATCGACCGTCAGAATCGCCCCGGTCGTTTTGGCGCTGCGCGGCCCGGCCAGGAACAGGATCGCCTCGGCGATATCTTCCGGCAGGACGGACACGCGCAGTGTGTTACGCTTGGCGTAGAAATCCTCTAAGTCTTCGGGCGCGATGCCGTAATTCTGGGCACGCGCTTCTTTCCATTCACTGTTCCAGATGCTGCTGCCGCGAATCACGGCGTCGGGCAGCACGGTATTGACGCGAATGCCCAGTTCGCCGCCCTCTTCGGCCAGACAGCGTGCGAGATGCACCTCGGCGGCTTTGGCGGCGCTGTAGGCTGCCGCACCCTTGCCGGCGGCGATGCTGTTCTTGCTGGCGACGAACACCAGCGCGCCGCCGCTGCCCTGGGATTTGAGCAGGCGGAAGGCTTCGCGCGCGACCAGGAAATAGCCGGTCGCCAGGATATCCTGGTTGCGCTGCCACTCGGCCAGCGTCGTCTCGATGATCGGCGCGCCGCCTGCGATCCCGGCATTGCTCACCACGATGTCGATCCCGCCATAGGCCAGCACCGCCTCGCGGAACGTCTGCTCGACGGCGCTCTCCTGCGTGACATTCATATTCAGGTAAATCGCGCGCTTCATGCCGTGCTGCTGCACGATCTGCTGGGCGACCGCCGCGCCGTCTGCGTCGTTGATGTCCGTCACGACGACGTGCGCGCCTTCCTGAGCCAGGCGCAGCGCGGTCGCGCGCCCAATGCCGCTCGCCGCCCCGGTGATCAACGCCACCTTCCCCGCCAGATCACGATCGGGCGGCTTGAGCCTGAGCTTATAGAGTTCCAGCGGCCAGTACTCGATGGCGAAGGCTTCGGCGG
The DNA here is from genome assembly GCA_012729765.1 of Chloroflexota bacterium. GTDB lineage: Bacteria > Chloroflexota > Anaerolineae > Aggregatilineales > Aggregatilineaceae > JAAYCM01. The sequence goes on from JAAYCM010000109.1 coordinate 181,821, forward strand.
GAGTCAGGCTGTTGAAGCCGCCCAGGGCCTCGCTGCCTGCGATCACGTCTACCGCGCGGTGATAGAGCTGGCGGCTGACGTCGGCATTCATCGCGTCCTGCCCGGTGGTGATCATGCCCACGCCCGGCACCAGGATCACACGCGGGGCGGGATCGGCCAGCGTGTCATCCGGTCCCTTGTGCGCCTCGAAGTAGGCCACATAGTCGCGCTTGTAGGCTTCGACCTGGCCCGGCAGCGACTCGACCAGCGCGTCTACGCCGTTTTCGGGGTCCCAGCGGACGAACAGCGGCTTGCGCTTGACGTGCACCAGGTGATCGGGGCAGGCCGCGCCCAACTGCGAGACATCGGGCGTGCGCTCGTGGCTGACGTAGTCGAGAATCTCCTGCGAGTCGTCATAGGCCAGAATCGCGCTGCGCCGGTCGCTGACCGCCCCGCGAATCACGGGCATGATGCGCGTCGCAATTGCGCGGCGCTGGCGCGATCCCAGCGACTCGACCCGGATCGCCCCGAAGACGCGCTTGCCTTTGGCCTTCTCGCGGATGAAATCCTCGGCTTCCTGGATGACACGGATCGTCGTATCGTAGCAGGTTTTGGAGTCCGGTCCCCAGGTCACGAGGCCGTGCTTACCCATCACCACGCACTCGATCTGCCCGTTGTCGCGAATCTTGCCGCCGATCCACTTGCTGAGCGTGAAGCCGGGGCGGATGTAGGGCACCCACGCCATGCGCGCTCCCCACAACTCGCGGGCGGCGGCCTCACCGTCTGGCGCACAGGCGATGCTGATCACGGCGTCGGGGTGGGTGTGATCGACGTGTTTGTAGGGCGTGAAGGCGTGCAGCAGCGTCTCGATGCTCTGGCGCGGGCGGCCCGGCTCGAAAACCGTGTAACTCAGATACTCGGTCATCTCCTCGTCGGACATCTGCTCGCGCGCGAACAGCGGCTCGATCTCGGCCATTTTCAGCAGGGCGAACTGCCGGGCGACGATCGTCAGCACGTCTGAGCCGCTGGCCTTGACCGCGAGTACTTCTGTCTCGCGGCCCAGGTGATCGGTCAGCGTGAGTTTGGCCGACGTGTTGCCGCCGTAAATGTTGACGACCGAGCGATCACGCCCCAGCAGATTCGACCGGTAGACCAGTCCGTCCAGGTCGGGCAGGGCTGCTGCTTCGTCGGAGTTCCAGAGATTTTGAGGCATGATACCTTACCCTTTAGCCAACCGGATAACCGCCACCGGCGGCGCTGGCGGTCCCGCGCGCGGCGGCAAGCTGACGATCGTAGCCGCTGGCGCGGTGCGCCGCCAACGGGTCGGTGGGGACGCCTTTTTCTTCGCGCACTTTCGCCAGCAGCGGGCGGACATCGGTGTTGTAGGCGTCCATCAAGACATGGTGCGCGCCGAGCACGTCCCCGGCCTGCTGAGCCTGTTTCAGCTCGCCGGAGTTGACGATCAGCGCCCTGGCATACGCGATCTGGCAGTTGATCACGCTCAACATCATGCCTTCGAGCTTGGACTCGATGTTGAGGCTCTCGTCGATCATGTAGGCGACGTTAGCGGCCCGGTCGCCCGCCTTGACCAGCTCGTAATAGATCGTGAACAGCTCCAGCGGGTCGGCGGTCCCAACGATCAGGTCGTCGTCGGCATACTTGCGCGAGTTGAAATGGAACCCGCCCAGGCGGCCTTCGTCCACCAGGAAGGCGACGATCTGCGCGATGTTGGTGCCGTGCGCGTGGTGGCCGGTATCGACCAGCACCTCGGCCTGCGGCCCCAGCTTGAGCGCCATCATATACGAGGTGCCCCAGTCGGGCAGGTCGGTGCTGTAGAACGCCGGCTCGAAGAATTTGTACTCGATCAGCATCCGGCTGCTTTCGGGCAGGTGCCGGTAGGTTTCGGCCAGTCCGTGCTCCAGGCGGTGCTTGCGCTCGACCAGGTCGTCCTGGCCGGGGTAGTTCGTGCCGTCGGCCAGCCACACGCTCAGAATATCGCTGCCCACCGCGCGCATGATCGCGCAGCACTCGACCATATGCGCGATCGCGTTCTCACGCGCCCCGGCGTCCGGGCTGGCGAGCGAGCCGAGCTTGTACTGGTGCTCCTGAAATACGTTCGGATTCACCGCGCCGATGCGAATCCCGGCGGCCTCGGCCTGTTGGCGGAAGGCGGCGTAATCGTCGGTCTTGTCCCAGGGGATATGGATCGCCATCGACGGCGCAACGCCGGTCATTTTGTGCACGTAGGCCGCGTCCGCGATCTTCTCCTGCACGGTGCGAGCTGCGCCCGGCCAGGGGAAAGTCTGAAAGCGCGTGCCGCTGTTGGCGTAGCCCCACGACGGGGTTTCAATCGCCTGCACGTGCAGTTTGGCCTTCACCGCCTCAACATCGATGCCGCGCGCGGTGAGCTGCTCGGCCAACAACTCATAAGCCTTCACATAATCAGACATGGAGCCATATCCTCTTTGAGATGTACATGGAAAACCATTAACCCGACTGACCCATAAAGACTATTTGGGATACTGCAAAAATAGGTAGTGGTGAAGTTTTGACTGAAGCTTGTTTTGCCCCCATCCTAAATCCTTCCCCCACAAGGTGGGAAGGACTTGAAAAGTGCCACCGGTCTCCCCTTCCCTCCGCGTAGCAGTGGGGAAGGGGTCGGGGGATGGGGGGCAACTGAACAGCCGCTATCAGTCAATTGTTCGTCACTACCCAAGAATAATCGCTGGTAGAGACTGTTGTGTGTGAGCCAAAGGTATTTTTCAGGGCAGCGGCCCCCCGGCCCGGTTGCCCAGACCGGAGAGCCGCCGGTCTTTCGAACAGGCTCGACTTAGAAGTCGAAGTCGTTGATATTTTCCTGGGTGAAGACGGTCGGCGGGCCAAGCAGGATTTCGCTGCCGTTGATCACCGGCAGGGTGCCCAGACGCCCGGCTTCCACTTCGGTCGCGCCCGGCAGCAGCTCACCATCGATCACCGCGCGGATCACGTAGGCAGTCGCGTAGCCCAGGTCGATCGGGTTCCACAGCACAACCTTCGGCGCGCAGCCGTTCTCGATGAACGGGCGCATCTGGTTCGGGGTGGAGATACCCACCGTGATCGTCTGATCGCAGACACCCATCTGGGTCAGCGCGTCGGCGGCGCCAGGGCCAGCCACGCTCGACATGGCGAAGATACCGTCCAGGTCCTCACCGTACTTGTTCACCAGTTCCTGAGCGCGCTGGAAGGCGAGCTGCTGGTCCTCTTCGGACGGAACGGTTTCGAGCCAGTTGAGGTCAGGATAGCACTTGTCGGCATAGGCGAGCATCTCAGAGATCCAGCGGTTCTGGTTGGGGGCGGTCAGCGAGCTGGTGATGATGGCGACACTGCCGTCTGCGCCAACTTCTTCGACCATCGAGTCGACCATCGCCTTCGCCATCCCGTTGAAGGTCGCCTGGTTCACAAACCACTCGCGCGCATCCGGCTCGGAGTCGGCGTCGAAGCCGATCACGTGCACACCCTGCTCCAGGGCGTTGCGCAGCGCGGGCGAGATCGCCACCGGGTCGTTCGACGCAAACGCGATCACGTCGATGCCCTGGGTCACATAGTTCTCGATGAAGGTAATCTGGTCATCGACGCTGGCCTCGGTCGGGGCGTCGGTGATGATCTCCATGTTGCCCAGTTCTTCAGCGGCCTCGTTCAGGCCCTTGGTCGTCGCGGCAAAGTAGGCGATGCCGATCAGCTTGGGCAGGTCGAGCACGCGGATGTCCTGGCCGGCGAGGTCTGGCGCATCCACCGGCTGGCCGCCGTTGTATTCCACCACCTCTTCGGCTTCTTCGGTCGCAGCCGGCTCTTCCATGGCTTCTTCTTCGCCAGGGCAGGCCAGCGGATTGGTCGGCAGGTCGTCCTGGCCCAGCAGCATCCGGCTGGGAGCGTCGTTCGCCGCCTTGAGCGGTGCGGCGAGAACCGGAGTCAGCAGCATAGCCACCAACACCAGCGCAACTACGGACTTTTTCAACATGATGTGCCTCTCCTTAACTAAGCGCTATTGTCACTTATCGGGAAGGGACGTTTCTTTCTGCTCTGATCTGGATCACGCCAATCCACTCGCTCGGCGTCAGCACCTCCTATCACTGGCGAAAACGCTTCTGTATATAGTTATTAATCAAAATGGAGAGAATCAGCACCACACCGATCACGACGATCGTCGCGTCTCCCTTGACGCCGGAGAGCGACAGCCCGTTTTTGAGTAGTTGGAGCAGCACCAGGCCAAGCAGCGTGCCGTGAATCGTGCCGCTGCCGCCCACGATGCTCGTGCCGCCCAGGACCACCGCCGCGATCACGTCCAGCTCCATGCCGGTCCCGGAGTCGGCGCGCGTCGTGCTCACGCGTGAGGTGAACAGGAACGCCGCCACTGCCGACATGAACCCGGCGAAAACGTAGATAAACAGCAGGTAGCGGTTGACCGGGATGCCGGAGAAGCGCGCGCCGATCTCGTTGTTGCCGATGGCATAGATGCCGCGTCCGAACGGCGTGCGCGCCAGCAGAATCCAGGCGAAGATCGAGGCGACAATCAGGAACCAGATCTGCGTCGGGATGCCGAGAAAGTCGCGCTGGCCGAACTGGAAGAACCAGTCGGGATAGCCGCGCGCCGAGCGCGCCTGGCTGATCCCGTAGGCCATGCCGCGATAGAGCGCCAGCGTCGCCAGCGTCATGATGATCGGCGGCACCCGGACATAAACGATGAACAGCGCGTTGAGCAGGCCGGAGAGCGTGCCGATCACGATCGAGGCCAGGATTGCTGCTTCGAGTGGGAAACTCTGCTCCTTCCACAGCCAGCCGAGCATCACGGCGCTGAAGCCGAAGATCGAGCCGACCGAGAGGTCGATTCCGCCGGTGATGATGATGTACGTCATCGGCAGCGCGATCAGGCCCACTTCGGTCATCAGGCGCGCCTGGTTCAACAGGTTATCGACGGTCAGGAAGTTCTCGGACGTGAACGAGAGCACGATGACCGCGATCACCATGATCACGACCAGCACACCTTCCTGACCGAGAAAGGCATTGCGGATCGAAAGCTGAAGATTGCTGCGCTCCTGTGGCGCTTCTTGGGTAGTCATCAGGCGTTCCTACTTTCCGATTGCGGACATCTGGCGGCGGCGGCGGAAGATATCGACCAGCACCGTGAGCAGGATCAAGAGGCCCTGCACTGCCTGGAGCCAGTAGGCCGACACATTAACGAAGATCATGCCCGACTGGATGGTGCGGATCAGGATCGCGCCGAGCATCGCCCCGATCACCGTGCCGCTGCCGCCCAGGATGCTCACGCCGCCGATCACCGCCGCGGTGATGATCGTCAGTTCCACGCCCGGTGGGACGGTCGATTGAATGGTAGTGAACTGGGTGGCGAAAAGGATGGTCGAGATGCCTACCATCAGCCCATTGATGCCGAAAACGGTCATCAGGATGCGCTTCTCGGAGATGCCCGACAGACGCGCCGCCTCACGGTTGCCGCCGACGGCGTAGATCGCGCGCCCGGTGGCGCTGTAGCGCATCCAGATCGCCATCAGCAGCGTGAGCGCGAACATGAAGTAGATCGGCATCGGGATGCCGAGCGGCTGCCGCTGCGCGAGGAAGAAACCCTTGGGCAGGTCGTAGATCCACGCGCCGCCGGTCACGAAGATCAGGCCGCCTTTGAGGACGCTCATCATGCCGAGCGTCGCCACGATGGCCGGGATGCGCAGGTAGGCCACCAGGAAGCCGATGAACAGCTCGATCAGAATGCCGAACACAATCGGCGCGAGCCAGGCCAGCCAGATCGGGTAGTCGTGGACGGCGAGCTGCCCGGCGATCGTGCCGAGCACGCCGAGCAGCGCGGCAACCGAAATGTCGATGTTGCCGGTGATGATCACGACCGTCATGCCCAGGGCGGCGACGGCAATATAGGCGCTGTTTGACAGGATACTGAGCAGGTTGCGCTCGGCCCCAAAACGCGGGTTATCGGCGTATACCGCCAGGCTCAGGAGCACGATGCCCAGCGCGAGAATGAATTCCTGGCTGCCCAGGAAGGCTAGCAGCCCGCGAAGCTGCTGGCCGAGTGGCGTGGCTTCGGATTGCGGCAAAGGCTTGCTGGTTGTGGCTGTCATTGCTGGCTCATACCTCCCGATACCGGTGTCGGGTCTTGCGAGGGGATGACCGTCGCGTCACCGCTTCCATTTTGTTCGCTCATCATCGCCGTAGCGACCTTTTCCTGCGTGGCCTCGGCGCGCGAGAACTCGGCGGCGACCTTGCCTTCACGCATCACCACGATCCGGTCACTCATGCCCAGGATTTCGGGCATTTCGCTGGAGATCATCAGGACCGCCATCCCCTGCATCGCCAGCTCGCTCATCAGGCGGTGGATTTCGGCCTTCGCGCCCACATCGATCCCGCGCGTCGGCTCGTCCATGATCAGGATGCGCGGGCGGCTGGCGAGCCACTTGCCGACGACGACCTTTTGCTGGTTGCCGCCGGAGAGCTTATTGACGATTTGCTCGCGGCTGTAGGCGCGGATGCGGAGCTGCTCGATCATCTGCTGGGCCAGCGTTTTCTCGGCGTTGCGATCCACAAACGGCCCCTGCGTTAGCGAGCGCAGCACGGCCAGGGTAAGGTTCTCCTGCACGGTCATCTGCCGGATCAAGCCCTGGCTGCCGCGCTCCTCAGGCACATAGGCGATGCCCAGCCGCATCGCGTCGCCGGGGTGGTTGATTTTCACGCGCTTGCCGTCGATCAAAACCTGGCCGGACTTGGCCGGCGAGATGCCAAAGATCACCTGGGCCAGCTCGCTGCGGCCCGACCCGATCAGCCCGGCCAGTCCCACGATCTCGCCCGCGTGAACGGTCAGGTCCACGCCCAGGGTGAACGGCTTGCGCCACAGATTACGCACTGCGAGCACCGGCGCGCCGATTTCGGTTTCGAGTTTGGGGAACAGGTTATCGACCGTGCGCCCGACCATCATGCTGATCAGCTCGCCTTCGGTCGTCTCCGCCACCTGTTTCGTGCCGATATACTGGCCGTCGCGCAGCACGGTTACGCGATTTGCCAGGGTGAAGATCTCTTGCAGGCGGTGGCTGATATAGATGATGGCGACGTTGCGCTCTTGCAGCAGGCGCACGATCTTGAAAAGCTGCTCCACGTCGGACTCGGTCAGCGCGGCGGTCGGCTCGTCCATGATCAGAATACGCGCGTTGCGCGAGAGCGCTTTGGCGATCTCGACGCGCTGCTGGTTGCCCACGCTGAGCATCCCGACCTTGCGGTTGACGTCCAGATCGTAGATTTCGAGCGAGTGCAAAATCTCGCGCGCCTGCTGGCGCATCATCGGCCAGTCTACCGCCCCAAAACGGCGGCGCGGCAGGTGGCCCGTGAAGATATTCTCGGCCACCGAGAGATCGCGGTACAGGCTCAGCTCCTGATAGATGGTCGCGATTCCGGCCTGTTGGGCTTCGCGCGGGCTGTTGAACTGGACCTCTCCCTGGCCTTCGAGGTGCATCATGCCCTCGTCGGCGGTGTACACCCCGGAGATGATCTTAATCAGTGTGGACTTGCCCGCGCCGTTTTCCCCGACGATGGCATGGACTTCACCCGGCAGAATGTCGAAGTGAACATCGTCCAACGCCTGAACGCCGGGAAATTTTTTGGAGATATGGTTCAGTTCAAGAATAGGTTGCATCTGGCATTCACTCAATTTAATCCGTGGTAATGATCGGGCGGAAGCGCCGGTACGCGTCTTCCCAGGCTTCCGTGTGTTTTGGCTCAAAGGTGACGGTTTCGATGCTCTGGCTGAGAATCGCGCGCGCCTGGGCCACGTTTTCAATCTCACCCAGGGCGATCAGTTGGACGATGGCGTTCCCCAACGCGGTCGCCTCATACGGCCCGGCGATCACAGTGCGCCCCAGCGAGTCGGCGGTCATCTGGCACAGCAGGGCGTTGCGCGCGCCCCCGCCGATGACGTGCAGCCGGTCGACGGTCCGCCCGCTGAGGCGCAGCAGGTTGTCGAGCGCGTGGCGATATTTGAGCGCCAGGCTCTCGTAAATCGCGCGCGCAAACTGCCCGACCGTCTCCGGCATGGGCTGGTCGGTCTGGCGGCAGAAATCCTGGATGCGCGTCAGCATGTCGCCCGGCGCGACGAACATCGGATCGTCGGGATCGATCAGGCTGCGGTACGGCTCAGCTTCGACCGCTGCCGCCGTCAGATCGTCGTAGCTGTAGTCGGCTCCCTGTTCGCGCCAGTTGGCCCGGCACTGCTGCACGATCCACAGCCCGACCACGTTCTTCAGGAAGCGATAGGTGCCCTCTGCGCCGCCCTCGTTGGTGACATTGGCCGCGTAGCTGGCATCGTTGATCACCGGCTCGGTCAGCTCCAGGCCGAGCAGACTCCAGGTGCCGCTGCTGAGATAGGCATAATTTTGGGTCGTGCTGGGGACGGCTACGACGGCGCTGGCCGTGTCGTGCGAGGTAGGCGCGATAACCGGGATGCCGTTATAGGTGCCCTTGCGCGTGCCCGGTGGGACGATCTCCGGGAAGATGTGCGTTGGCACACCGAGCGCTTCCAGCGTGTCGAAGTCCCAGGTGTGGGTGCGCGGGTTGTAACACTGCGAGGTGGTCACATGGGTGAACTCGCACGTCTTGTTGCCCCCCAGCCAGTAGTGGAACAGATCGGGGAAGGTTAGAAATGTAGTCGCGCACTCCAGCAGCGGGCTGTGGCGGTGGACCAGGCTCGCAAGCTGGTAGAGCGTGTTGAGCGCCATGAACTGAATCCCGGTGCGCTCGAACACCGTCCGGCGCGGCACACGCTCGAACACCCATTCCAGCATGCCATCGGTGCGGCTGTCGCGGTAATGGACCGGGTTTGCCAGCAGGCGGCCATCCCGATCCAGCAGGGCGAAATCGACTCCCCAGGTATCAAGCCCGATGCTGGCTGCGCCGGGCGGCGCGCTGTTGATCCCGCTGGTGATCTCGTTCCACAGCCGGATCACGTCCCAGTACAGAGTGTCGTGGATGCAGGCCGGGATGTTGGGAAAACGATGCACTTCGCTCTGATGCAGGCTCTCGCCGTCAAAGCCGACTGCCATCACCCGCCCGGATTCGGCGCCCAAATCAACTGCAATAACGTGTTTTTCGCCCATCATAAATGCCGCTCTATAGTGGATACGTTTTCGATCAGTAGCCCGAATGTGCCGGGGACGTTTTCCGGCCTGCCGCCAGCCTGGCCGGAGCCGGCGGGATAGGTGAACCGGACAAAAAAGAAGACAGCCGATCGCGGCTCAGGCCGCGCTGCTGTCTGGGTAGACGTGTGGAGAATAGCTGTATGCTTCATCGGTAAATGTTTTCGACATTTCAAAAGCGGCCTTTCACCCTGATGACGAGAGCGTGTTGATCGGGCGGTCCGGCTTCTATTAACATGTGAACAATTAATAGACACACGATCCAGAGAGTAGTTTCGTTTTCTTTCTTTATCTTTCAGGATATAGCATCACAAGGGTTCTGTCAACAATTGCTCCGGTCCGGCACGGCTCTGCTAGACATCGGAATAGGGTACCAGATCGACCTGCACATTCTGGCTGCGGAAGCGCTGCACCAGCTCGGCGGGCGCGTTCTGTGAGGTGATGATGTGCCGGATCTGCTGCGGCGGGACGATGGTATACGGCGCGACCTGCCCCCACTTGCTGCCATCGATCAGGAACACAGGGGCGACGCAGTAGCTGAACAGGGCGCGCTTGATGACGGCTTCGTCCGGGTCGATCTCACTGATCCCGACGACATCATCCAGGCCACGCGCGCTGAAGAAACCGAGGTTGAGATTGACTTTGGGCAGGCTCTCCGGCTGGCCCACAAGCGAGATCGCGTCGCGCCGCAGCCTGCCGCCGGGCATCAGAACCCGGAATTGTGAATTGTTCAGAAAGCCCTGCGCGACCACGAGACTGTTGGTGACAATGGTGAGCCTGTCGAATTTGAGCAGGTGGGGGACCAGGGCATAGGATGAGGTGCTGGAGTCGAGCGCGATGCTGAAGCCATCGTGTACCAGCGCGGCGGCGGCCTGGGCAATCGCGTCCTTCTGCGCGTGGTTTTTCATCTGCCGCACGTTGAACGACAACTCTTGCAAGACCGGCTCACCGCTGCGGATCACTGCGCCGCCATAGGTGCGTTCCAGCAAACCGGCTTCTTCCAGTGCGCGCAGATCGTGGCGGATGGTCACGGCGCTCACATGCAGCAGATCGCTCAAGTCTTTGACCGCGACGCGCCCGCGCTGCTTGAGTTTCTCCAATATGATGCGCCGCCGCTCTTGCACGAATAATCCATCAGACATTAATTTCAGCCCTCGACTTCCACGATTTGAAACAAAAAGAAACAAAAGGAAATGTCCTTTTGTCTCATTGTACACCATTTTTATGCTGTGCAACTGTGACATCTGGAAAACAAAAAAGATGGGCCGCGTGTTTCAGCGCTGCCCACCCGCTCACGCAGGGATGCCAGTTAGACCGCGGCACGCGCCCCGACGACATACGGCACGGTCTGCGGGCCTTCGGGCAGCACACAGATTCGCGCCGCCGGGCCGTATTTGTGGCGCAGCGCCTCGATTGCCGTCTCAATGTTGCGGCACGGCTTGAGCAGCGCTCCGGTGATCTGCTCTGGGGAGAGGTGATCGGAATAGACGTAGACCTGGGCCTTGTGCTGGATCATGGCCTGAATCTGCGCCTGCCACTGGTCCTGGCGCGGCTCATCCCAGGCAAGAATCTTTGCCAACAGTTCTTCAGGGCTGCTCGCCTCGCGCAAAAGCTGGCCGTACAGCCCGTGATCGGGGATGCCGTCCCAGCACTCGGCGGCGATGATGATTGTGCCCCCCGGCCTGACGACCTGCGCCGCCGCGCTCATGCCCTTGACCGATTGGTACAGGTTGAGGTCGAGCGGGTAGCCGGAGTTGGTCGTGATCACGATATCGAACAGCTCCTCGACCGGAACCATCGCCGTTTCGCGCACAAAATCGGTCCCGGCGGTGTGCGCCGCGTCCAGATCGCCGGCAAAGACGCCCGTGATCGCCTTGTCGCGGTTGAGCGTGACGTTCAGCAAAAAAGTTGGCCCGGTCAACAGGGCCGCCTCGCGCACCTCTTCCCAGATCGGGTTGCCATGCGTGATGCCCCACGTGGCGTTGGGATGCCCGATCATCTGCGCGTCGTGGTTGCCCAGGACGGTTTTCAGCCCGGCCATGCCCGGCATAACCGCCTTGCCGCCGCCGGAAAACCCCGCGAAGAAGTGCGGCTCGATGAACCCGGTCAGGATTTTGACACCGGCTTCCAGGTAAGCGCGGTTGATCCACAGCTCGTGCCCGCGTGAGGTCTGGCCCAGGCAGACCTGCGTCGCCGGGTCGTCGAACCCATTCTGCTCGATCCGGCAGCGGCGCACGATCTCAGCCCCTAACATGCGCTCCAGCTCATCGGGCGTGTTGCGCCGGTGGGTACCGAGCGCGTTACACAGCACGATCTGTTCCGGCGGGACATGGCTTAGCTCGTCCAGCAGGGCCGGCAGCATCAGGTGGTTGGGCGTGGGGCGCGTGATGTCGCTGAAGACGATGGCGACGGTATCGGCGGACGAAACGCGATCGCGCAGCGGGGCCGAGCCGATGGGCTGGCGCAGCGCGTCGCGGAGTGCGGCCTGAGGATCGGGCAGCCCCGGCACGTAGCGTGGCTCGACGAGCGTTACGTTCGCGTCGTCGGGCAGGTGCAGTGCGAGTCCGGTTTTGCCGTAAGCGAGTTTGATATCCATACGAGTACGCCTTCTGGTGCGCTGCGGCGTTTCTGCCAGGGCCGCATTTTATGCTGCTATTGTACACCTATGCGACCCAACGCGAGAGCCGCGCTAGTACTATCGTGAACAGCGGGCATTCCGCTCGTTTTTGACTAAAACTTCACTGGAAACTGATGTCAGCAGGTGAAAAAGAGATTGCACTTCCTTTCACTTTATTGTATTATCTTGCTGTTTGAAAATAAAAGAAACCGGCAGCGCGACGCCTGACAACGCAGTTGCGGCGCTAGGCTGCCGTCTAGACTGGCACACGTACGAGCAGGAGACGTACAGCATGGGCACGTATCAGGAATGGAATGAGTGGGCGATCCGGCGCGAGATGTGCGAGATGGGGCAGCGCCTCTACCAGCATTTCTTCGTCGCCGCGAGCGATGGCAATATTTCCGTGCGCCTCAACGATCACGAGGTGCTGATGACGCCGACGAACGTCAGCAAGGGCTTCATGAAGCCGGAGCATATGGTCAAGTTGGACCTGGACGGGCACGAGATCGGCAGCATGGGGCCGAAGGCATCGTCGGAGCGCCGGATGCATATGGCGATCTATCGCAACCGGCCCGACGTGCGCGCCATCGTACACGCGCACCCGCCGACCGCGACCGGGTTTGCCGTTGCCAATATCGGGCTGGATCAGCCGTTTCTGCCGGAAGTCGTGGTGCGCACCGGCCCGACGCCGTGCGTGCCGTATGCTATTCCGGGCGGCGACGAGCTGCCGGAGTCGCTGATCCCCTTCCTGGAAGGGCACAACACGCTGCTGCTGGGCAATCATGGGGTGGTGGCCTACGGCGAGACGCTGACCGATGCCATGTTCAATATGGAAACGGTCGAGCTAAACGCCCGCATCTACCTGACCGCACACCAGTTGGGCCGGATCAACTTCCTGAACGAGGAACAGGTCGAGGCGCTGCGCGAGCGTTATGGTAAGGCCGAACTGGTCAAGATGCCCTAGGCGGCAGCTACATCCAGGCGAGAACACAACCGGCGGCACTCCACACAGGATGCCGCCGGACTTTTCGTAGGAAAGCGGGATCGCTGCCGCTACTCACCGATGGTCGAGCACTCGTCCTGCCACAGCGGCGGCCATTCCGACTGCGGCATGTGGTAGTAGTCCTCGATGATGCGGCGCACGATCGGCGCGGCGACCTCGGAGCCTTCGCACGAGTTCTCGACCAGGACCGTGATCGCGATCTGCGGATCGTCTTGTGGCACGAAGGCGGTAAACCACGAGTGCGGCTTGACCGTTTCACCGCCGGCCTGGGCCGTGCCGGTTTTGCCGCAGACAATGATGTCAGTCGCCTGATAGTTGTACCACTCCTCGAAGATGAAGCGCGCGGTACCGTTCTCGTCCAGCGTGACATCGCACATCGCGGCGCGGATCGCCTCGTAGGTGGTCGGCGTATAGCCCAGATCGGTCGCGCCTGGCTCCGACTGATAGGTCGGCACACCGTCTGCGCCCTGCACCCGCAGCACGAAGCGCGGTTCCCACAGCTTGCCGTTGCTGGCAACCGCCGCCGTCATGCGGACGATCTGCATCGGCGTGATCTGCACGTCGCCCTGCCCGATCACGAGGTTGAGCGTGCTGCTGAGCGCCCAGGGACCAAAGCTGTTGTCCGGGCCGGGGATCGCGCCGATGTTTTCCGGCAGAAGGCTCTGGCCGGTGGCAATGCCCAGCCCCATCTCGCGGGCGTACTGGGTGATATAGCCGGGATTGGCGCGGTGCAGCTCGACGCCAAGCTGCCAGAAATAGGGATTACACGAGTAGGTCAGCGCCTTCGGGAAGTCTACATCGCCGTGCCCTTCCGGCTCCCAGTCGGTGCGCGTCTGGTCGCCATATTCCTCGCCTTCCCAGGTGCCGTCGCAAACAACCATCGTGTCGAGATCATAGACGCCGCTGTCCAGCCCGGCGGCCATCGACACGATCTTGAACACCGAGGCCGCCGGATAGAGGCCCTGGAGCGGGCGGTTGAGCAGCGGCGTGCGCGGATCGCTTTCCAGCGCGCTCAGCATCGCCCCCCGGTCGAGCGGCGAATTGGGGTTGAACAGGCTGGGGTTGAACCAGGGATAGCTCGCCATCGCCAGCACCTCGCCCGTCTTTACGTCCATCACGACCGCCGCCGCCCCACGCGAGGTGGGGGACCATGTCGGCCCAGAGAGGTTATAAGCCTGGACCAGCGCCAGTTGGACTGCCGCCTGCAGTTCGCGGTCGATGGTCAGGTACACGTCCTGGCCCGGCACCGCTGGCATGGCGGCCAGCTCGCGCAGGGTTTCGCCGGTCGGGGCCAGGATGCGCAGCGCGCCGCCGATCGTCCCGGCCAGCTCCTGCTGGTAGGCCCGCTCGATGCCCTCGCGCCCGATCAGCGCGTCCACCGGATAGGCTTTGTACTCGTCCTGCTGCTCTGCCGGGATCGGCGCGACGTAGCCGATCAGGTGGGTCGCCAATTCGCCCGCGTACAGGCGCGTGGTGCGCGAGGTGATCTCCACCCGGCACAGCTCGGAGAGGAACTGCTGCTCGCGCTGGTAGGTTTCCTCGTCGATCTCGCCCACCAGAAAGCGCGATTCAGGGAAATAGTTGCCGAACTGCGCGCGCAGATCGTCCAGCTCGCGCCGCAGAATACGCGACAGCGCGTTCATGCAGCCGTCCGGGTTGGGGATGTTCTGCTGGATCAGGTACAACTGCACCGCCGTGCCCCGATCATCCACCAGCACATCGCCATCGCGGTCGTAGATGTTGCCGCGCGGCGGGAGCACGCGCTGTAGTTCCAGGCGTGCGCCCTCGGTCAGCTCGCTGAGGATGTCCATGAACGACCACGCGACTCGCCAGCCGTCCGGCGTCTCGATCAGGCGCATGATCCGGTTGGGGTCCGCGATGGGGCCAAGCATCTCCGACTGGAAGGTAACATCGTAGCGGATGATCGCGGTCGTGCCCTGGCGCGCCGCCTCGTGGATGCTCGACTCCAGGCTGTTGAGCGTCATCTGCGTGGCGGCGTTGGTATAGGCGTCGGTGAAGGCCTGCTCGGAATAGCGGCTCTGGCTGTCGGGACTGATCAGCGCGTACATGGCCGCGAAGTCGGATGACTGCCAGGCGCTCAGAAAACTACCGGCAGTCTCTTCCGCCTGCTCCAGCGTGAGCGGCCCCGGCATGTTGGGATTGTTCAGGCTGCTGCTGGTCAGCCCGCTGCACGCTGTCAGGGCAACGGCGCCGATAAGCAACAGGATCAATGAGCGTTTCGCCCGGTGCATCATAAGCTCTCTCGCCAAAAACTCTCGATTTCGATGCGGGTGGGATTATGACCGGGGAACAGGCCGCAGGCTCGACGCCCACCGGACGCTCGCCTGACGCTGATTTGCTTCCCGCCCCCACCACGACAAAAGGCCAGATCGCGCTGGCCCCCTCTTGTAACATCTAGTGTCGCCCGTTTGGTGCGATTTTTCAAGGGCAAAGCCGGATCAGGCGCGGCGGCGGCTCCAACCCGTCATCGAGAGGATCACCGCGCCCATCCCGATCATGATCACCATCACGGCCAGCGAGGCGGCGGTCGAGAGCAGCAGCCGCATAGACGTCTCGAGCGGCTCCTCGTCGCTGTCGGCGGCCACGATCTGGGCCGCGACCTCGGCCCGCAGCGCGTCCAGCGGCACAGGCACCGCTCCAAACGGTGCGATCGTCAGGCGCTGTTCGGCGTCCAGACTGTAGGTGCCCTCGTTCGAGGTGGTCATGCGGTAGGTCGGGCTTTCGGTGAAGGTCAGGCTGTAGATGCCGGCGGCCAGGTTCTCGAAGCAGAACTGCTCCTCGTTGTCGGCGGTGATATGCGTGGCGATGATCACCCCGCCGGTCGAAAGGTTGACGTTGACGCCGCCCAGCGAGATTTCATTCTCTTCGCGCAGCCCGTTGCCGTTGGCGTCAGCATAGGCCGCGACGCACAGCGCGCCGGTGCCATTTTGTGCCGCCGCCGGCAGGGATGGAATCGCCAGCATACCCGGAATGATCAGGGTGAGAGCGAGCAGGAGAAACCGGATCGAGGGCATCGCAGGTTGGCTCCCTGTGGCAGTGTAACGCAACCGGCCAGCACGCCGGGCTGACGGCTCAAAAGTATATCGTAGGGAAGTGGGCTGTCAACTTCGCTTGCCGCCACCGGGGTCCGAAAGTACACTTAGGGGGCACGCGCGCCGTGCGCTGCCCCCATAAGCCGTAAAGGATGCACCTCGATGTCCATCAAAGTCGAAAAGGGTATGGTTATCTTCCGCCGCTGGGACCGTCATGCCGGGCTGGACGAAACCTCGTCATCCTTTATGACGCTGGATGATCTGTTCGCCCTGTGCCTGCAGGCCAACGATCCGCTGCTGGTGGATCGCGTGACCATCGAGGGCGAGGACAGCAGTGGGACACGGCGCGTCGTGACGCTGGTGTTTCAATCGGTCAGCATCTCAGATGACGGCTCGTCCGGCTCTCGATCCTGACTCGCGCCGGTTTTCTGGCCGGTTGGCCCTCAATTGCCAAATAAGGGCGGGCGCGGTAGTATTCCGCCCGCCGTTTTATTGTGAGCCGGATGGGGGAGAAGGACTGGCGGTATGGTGACGAGAGAAGGCATACCCCCGCAGCGGCGCGATTGGAAGCGCTGGGGAGTAGGCGGCGCGACGATGCTGATTGCGCTGGCAGTGGTGTTGATCGTGGGACGCGTCGTGTTGGGATCGAAGCCGGAAGAGACGCTGCCGCCCGCGCCGCCGACCGAGGCGCCGGTGGTGCAGCCCCTTGAGATCGTAGCGGTCGATTACCCGACGCCGCAGCCGACTCGCCCGCCCCAACAGCAGGTGCCCGTCGTGATCGACTGGACGCGCCCGACAGCAGCGGCGGCTGAGATCGCGGCGGCGCTCGATGCGCCGGTCATGGCCGCGCCAGAGAGCGGCACGATCCAGCGCAAGCAGGACCCGCTCACCATCATCCCGGAGCGCTCGCGCAGCTCGGTGATCATCTATACCGTGAAAAAGGGCGACAACCTCGGCTCGATCGCGGAGCGGTTTGGCCTGGATCAATCCACGATCATCTGGTCCAACGACCGCTTCTATGTCAACGCGATGCGCGTCGGGCTGGAACTGAATATCCTGCCGGTCGATGGCGTGTATCACCACGTCGCGGAGCCGCAGACCATCACCGCGATTGCCGAAAGCTACCAGGTGGACCCGTTTGCTATCATCGACTCGGAATACAATACCCTGTTTGGTGTGACGCCGGAGACGATCCTGCCGGAAGGGCTGTGGGTCGTCGTGCCGGGCGGCAAGGGTTCGACCACGCCGATCTATTGGGACCCCGGCATCGTCATGACTTCGGACTCGTCGGGCAGCAGCGGCGCGGTCGGCGCGGGTATCACCGCCGCCGGAGAGTATGCGGCGTTTGCGGTCGGCGATCCCGGCTCGTGCGGCAAGCAGCCGGTCGTCGGTGGGACGCCGCCCGTCTCGCCCCCGATCTATGCCCGCTACCGCATCACGCAGGACTTCTCGTGGGCGCACGGCGGGATCGACCTCTCCGTTCCGGCTGGCACCGATGTCTTTGCGGCGGGCGGCGGGACGGTGATCTTCAGCGGGTGGAGCACCTGGGGCTATGGCTACACCGTCGTGATCGCACACGGCAGCACGCTCAGCCTCTACGGCCACCTGAACGGCGCGTTCGTCTCGTGCGGCCAGATGGTGTCCGCCGGGCAGGGCATCGCCGTGACGGGCAGCTCTGGCCGGTCGAGCGGGCCGCATCTGCACTTCGAGGTGCGCGGCGCGGGCGGCGCGCCCGACAACCCCTGGAATTACATGGGCTTCTAAAGCAACTCACGCGCCTCGCATCCAGCGGGGCGCTTTTTTGTACGCCTTAACCGTCGCACGCCACGTCCGCGCCGATCACGATATAGCCCTGGATCGACTGCGCAACCGGCTCACCGCCGATCGTGGTTGTGACGTTGATATAGACCGGATAGAGGCCGAAGTCCAGCCCGGTGATGTCGGCGTAAACTTCGACCGTCTCGCCGCTGCCGACGGTGTCCGGGTAGACGGTTGGGTAGGGTCCGCCCGGCGGCGCGACCGGCTCAACGGTGGCCGTGAACTGGCCGGGGTAGCCGGTGTTGAGCACCTTGAAATCGCCCACGCGGATCTCACCGGGACAAGCGACATTCCCCTCGCCGGTCATATCTTCGGTGTAGATCGTGAGCTGCGGCTGGTAGTCGCTGATGCGGCGCGGCATACTGGCGACGCGGTCGAACACGGGCAGGGGCGAGCCGTCGGCGCGCAGGATGCTGAACCAGCGCATGTGGCTGCACGGCGATCCTGTTTCGCCGGACATCATCGACCAGTTGAGATTCCACAGGAACATCGGCCCGGCCCAGGGCCAGTTGCGGTCGGCCCAGTCGAAGGCGCGCACGGTGTAATCGGCCTGCGTCTGGCCGGGGACGCGCAGCCACGCGAAACCGGCGAAAGCCGGATCGCTGTCCGAGCAGGTGACGCCGTCCTCACCCGGATCGCGCAGCCAGCCGAATTCGGTCAGCCAGATCTGCTTATCGTAGATGCCGCGCTCCTCAAACAGCGCCCGGATCAGTTCCACGCGGCGGAATACCAGCCGGTCATAGGCCGGCTCGGTTTCGGGCGGAGCATTGTAGCCGTAGGGATGATAGCCGAAGGCATCGAACCACTGCGCCGCGCCGTTGTCGAGCATCTCGGCGGCAAAGTCGATATCGCTGATCGCCTGCCGGTCGCCGGTGGTCAGGGTGGGGGCCAGCCCGCCGGAGACGACGATCATCTGCGGCGCGACCTTTTTGATCTCGGTGTAGGCCACGCGCAGCAGTTGGGTATATTCCCAGGCGTTTGGGCCGCGCGGCCATTCCATCGAGAGATTCGGCTCGTTGTGAATCTCGACCGCATCCACGCCGCGCACCCACAGATCGTGCGCCCTGGCCTGGATTCGGGCGCGGAACTCGGCCCAGTTGCCCGGCCAGCCCACATCGACCCGGAACAGGATGCGCTTGTGCGCATACTGGCCGATCTGCGCGGTGTCGTAGAGCTTGACCCAGTCCACGCGCAGTTGATCGACCAGGCCGGGATTGACGCCGGTATGCGGGCCGACGTGCACGCCGTAGCCCAGGTGCGGCGCGGGCAGGCTGTTGGAAGTCTGCGCGGCAGCCGGGCCGGTGATGTTGGGCCGCAGCGCCGCTCCAATGATCAGGGCCGCCAGGATCGGCAGCACGAAGCGGTTGAGAGTTGAAAATCGCATACGGGCCATTATAATGCAGTGCCGTGTGCGGGCCACCTTTTGCCACCACCCAATCGGTGAGTTATAGTGTGCGCCGCGTAAGAAATCGTTAATAACGCGCTGCGTCGGAGTAATCTATCATGAAAATCGTCGTTGTGCTGCCCACGTACAACGAGGCGGAAAATATTGCCAATATGGTCCATGCGCTGCTGGACCTGCCCATAACGAACTTAACGGTCCTGGTGGTGGACGACAACTCGCCCGATGGCACCGGCCAGATCGCGGATGACCTGGCAGCCGAGCACCCCGACCGCGTCAGCGTGATGCATCGCGCCGGCAAGCAGGGCCTCGGCACCGCCTATATCGCGGGCTTTCGTGAGGCATTCCGGCGCGGCGCGGATGCCGTATTGCAGATGGACAGCGATTTTTCCCACGATCCGAAATATGTTCCCGAGATGGTGCAGGCGCTCGAAACCTGCGCGTGCGATATCGTGATCGGATCGCGCTATACCAAGGGCGGCAGCCTGGACGAAACCTGGGGCTGGCACCGTAAGCTGCTGAGCTGGTGGGCCAACAGCGTCTATGTGGGGCTGATCCTGCACACCAAAGCCAAAGACGCGACCGGCGGCTTCCGGCTGTGGCGGGCGGGCGTGCTGCGCGGTATGGACCTGAGCCGGATTCGTTCCAACGGCTATGTGTTCCAGGTCGAGACGATCTACGTGGCCGAAAAGCTGGGCTATCGTGTGAGCGAAATCCCGATCTATTTTGCCGACCGGCGTGAGGGCCAGTCGAAGATGAGCTTCAAGGTGCAGCTTGAGGCCGCGCTGCGCGTGTGGCAGGTCTGGTGGCGGCACCGCCATCTCACACCCGCGATGCGCCAGCCCGAAGAGGCCGCTCCGCAGGTCGCATCGTCTTCCAGCTAAGGTTGCCAGATGTCACGTAAGTGGCTCCCGGACATTCTGATTGTGGCAGGGCTGCTGGCGCTGCCACTTCTGTTTTTTGCCCCGGTTACGCTCGGCGGCAAGACGCTGATCCCCGCCGATAACCTCTACCAGTACGAACCCTGGCGCAGCGCCCGCGAGGCGGTCGGTGTGCCGGATGTGCCGCATAACGCGCTGCTCTCCGATCTCGTGCTGCAAAATTACCAGTGGAAAGCGTTCATCCGCGCCAGTATCCGCAGCGGGACAATCCCGCTCTGGCAGCCGGAGCAGCTCGCCGGGACGCCCTTTCTGGCCGCCGGGCAGCATTCGGCGCTGTATCCCTTCAGCGTGATCTATTACGTCCTGCCGCTGCCGCGCGCCTATGGCTGGTTCACCGTCAGCCAGCTCTGGCTGGCCGGCACGCTGATGTATGTCTTCGCGCGCGGGCTGGGCCTGCGGCGGATCGGTGGGGCGGTGGCGGGAGTCGCCTACCAGTTTGGCGCGTTCTTCATCGTGAGCGCCGTCTTCCCGATGATGATCGCGGGGGCGGCCTGGCTGCCGCTGCTGCTGCTGATGATCGAGTTCATCATCCGGCGGCGGCCCGTGCGCGGCGACCGTCCCGCGACCGTGCCCTGGATCGCGATCGGCGCGCTGGCGCTGATGATGAACATCTTCGCCGGGCACGTCGAGATCACCTACTACACGCTGATCGTGATGGCCTACTACGCGGCGGCGCGCCTGCTGGCAGAATGGTGGCCGCGCCGCGCCGACTGGCGGCGGCTGGTACGCCCGGCGGCGAGCCTGCTGGCGCTGGTGATCCTGGGGATTGGGCTGGGCGCGGCGCAGTTCGTCCCGCTCTACGAGCTGGGATCGCGCAGTTTCCGCACGGCGCGCACCGACTTCGATACGGTGCGCGGCTACGCCCTGCCGCCTCGCCACGTCGCCAAGTTTCTGATGCCCAACGTCTACGGCAGCCCGGCGCATCACAACTATTTCGACGTGTTCGCATGGGAGCGCGTGGCGGTCGATTGGCAGCGCGGCCCCGATCCGCGTTATGACCGCGTGACAAGCACCGACTTCGGTATCAAGAATTACGTTGAGGGCGGGGCGTACCTCGGCATCCTGACGCTGGCGCTGGCGGCGGTGGGCCTGTTCGCGCCGCGCCGCTTTGGTCCCACACGCGATGCAGAGGCGGAACGTCCCGCGCCGCCCTACCGTCTGATCCTGGCGCTGCTGGCGCTGGTATCGCTCACCTTCGCCTTCGGCCTGCCGACCTACGCGCTGATCTACTATGTTTTTCCCAACACCGACCAGCTTCACACACCGTTCCGCTGGGTGTGGCCGCTGGCGTTCTGTGTGGCGGCACTGGCCGCTTTCGGCGCGGACGCGCTGAGCCGGATGCACGAACAGGGCACGTTCCCGCGCGGTGTGCGCTGGCTGGGCTGGGGGCTGATCGCGTTCGGCGGGCTGGCGCTGCTCGGCCTGCTCGCCAGCCGCGCCGCCTATGGCACGTTCGAGCCGCTGGTCGAGCGCGTCTTCAACGGCCTGGCCGGGGCGGATCGCGCCTTCCCCGATGCGCGCAGCTTCTACAGCTACCAGTTCTGGAACGGGCTGCACTTCGCGCTGGCGACGCTGGCTACCGGGCTGGTGATCGAGCTGAGCCGCTGCCCGCTGCGCCTGCCCCGCCGCCTGGGCCGGATCGCGCTGTGGGGGCCGCTGGCGGTGGGTGTGATCGCGCTCGACCTGATGGCCGGAGTCTGGAACTTCAATCCGGCGGCGGATCCCGCCTGGCTGGACTACACGCCGCCGCCCGTAACCTGGCTCCAGGAGCGCATGATGCAGGAAGGGCCGTTCCGCTACACGGCCTATAACTGGGGCGGCGATCCGCTGCACGCCAACAGCACGTGGCGTTATGGCCTGCACGACGCGCGCGGCTATGACAGTCTGATCCCAAAACAGTACGCCGACTACATGGGGCTGATCGCGCCGCAGGGCGGGCTGATGTACAACCGGATCGACCCAATCTGGAACGCGGACGCTCAGGCGCTCGCCTCACCGCTGCTCGATCTGCTCAATGTGCGCTACGTCGTGACCGACTGGCTGATCGAGGAACCGGACGCGCTCGGCTACACCGAAGTGTACGTCGATGGCGCGACGCGCATCTATGAGAACCAGGACGCCCTGCCGCGCGCCTACACGCTGCCCTATCACGATCTGACCGAGGACCTGTGCGGCGCCGTGCCAGACTCGTTCGCCACCATCGTTACCAGCGCCAGCTTCGAGGCCGATCCGCGCCGGGTGGTGATCGAAGGTTTCCCCGACGCGGAGAACTGCGAGGTCGCCTACACCTGGCCGACCGCCGCGCAGGAAGCCGATCCGCAGCCCGCCGCCATCATCGGCTACGGCGCGATCGAGGTCACGCTCGATGCCGAAGTTGAGCAAGAGTCGTGGCTGGTGCTGGCCGACAGCTACTATCCCGGCTGGAAGGCGTTCGCCCGCCCGCAGGGAGCCGCCCCAGACGCGGAAGCAGAAATTGACGTGCACCTGGTCAATGGCAATTTTCGCGGGGTGCGGCTGGAGCCGGGCGCGTGGACCGTGCGCTTCCGCTACAGCCCGCCGGGCTTCCAGGTCGGCGCGTTCGCCTCGTTCCTGAGCGGGATGCTGCTGATCTTCATGCTGATGCTGTGGGCGTGGCGGCGGCTCTACCGCGAGGACGAGTCCCAGGCCGGCAGCGCCAAACGGATCGCCAAGAACAGCCTGGCCCCGATCGTGCTCAACCTGTTCAATCGCGGCATCGACTTCGCCTTCGCGTTCGTCATGCTGCGCATCCTCGGCCCCGGCGACGCGGGTATCTACTATTACGCGATCGTCGTCTTCGGCTGGTTCGATATCCTGACCAATTTTGGCCTCAACACGCTGCTGATGCGCGAGGTGGCGCGCCACCGCGATCAGGCCGGGCGCTACCTGTTCAACAGCACGCTGCTGCGCCTGGGGCTGGCGGGTGTCGCGATCCCGCTGCTGGGCGTGTTCCTGCTGCTGCGGCAGGCGCTCGTCAGCCCGGAGCTTGAGACGCAGGCCATCGCCGCGATCGTGCTTCTCTATATCGGCCTGCTGCCCAACAGCATCAGCACCGGCCTGACGGCGCTGTTCTATGCCTTCGAAAAGGCTGAATATCCCGCCGCGATCACCACGATCAGCACCATCGTCAAGGTGACGGTCGGGCTGGCGACGCTGCTGCTGGGCTGGGGCGTGGTCGGGCTGGCGGGCGGCGCGATCATCACCAACCTGGTGACGTTCGGCGTGCTGGCATGGCTGGCGCGCCCGCTGGTCACGCGATTCATCCAGCCGGTCGATCGTGGGCTGATGAGGCAGATGATGGGCGAAAGCTGGCCGCTGATGATCAATCACCTGCTGGCGACGGTCTTTTTCAAGATCGATGTGGTGCTGCTCGAAGCGATCAACGGGAATGTGGTTGTCGGCCAGTATTCGACCGCCTACAAGTGGCTCGACGCGCTCAATATCATCCCTGCCTTCCTGACGATGGCGCTGCTGCCCGTCATGGCGCGCCAGGCGCACGAGGATCGCCCCGGCCTCCGGCGCAACTACCGGCTGGCGGTCAAGCTGCTGGTGATGGTCGCGCTGCCGGTCGCGGTGGTGACAACCTTCATCGCCGCGCCGCTGATCCGGCTGCTGGGCGGGCCGGAGTTTCTGCCGGCGGGCGGGATCGCGCTGCAAATTATGATCTGGAGCATCCCGATTGGCTGGATCAACAGTGTGACGAATTACGTGATCGTCGCCCTGGACCGCCAGCGTACGCTGACGCTGGCGTTTGTGGCCGGGGTGTCGTTTAACCTGTTGGCGAACCTGCTGCTGCTGCCGGCCTACAGCTACCGTGCGGCGGCGGCGATCACGATCCTGTCGGAAGGCGTGCTGCTGGTGGCCTTCTATTGGATCATCCGGCAGGAGTTGGGTGGGATGGGCTGGCGCTATGCGCTGTGGCGACCGGCGGCGGCGGCCCTGCTGCTGCTGGGAATGCTGGCGCTGGTGTGGCCAATCGCGCCGCTGGTGGCGCTGCTGGCCGCGCCGGGCGTCTATCTCGCGGCCCTGTTGGTGCTGCGCCCCTTCCATGCCGAGGAGCTGGCCCGCATCGCGCCGCTGCTGCCGGGACGCTTGCGGCGCTGGGCCATGCCGGGCGAGCAGCCCGCCCAGGGCGAAATCTGACCGGGGCATTTCGTGTGAAACCTTTGGCCGGGCGGTGCATCTAAATACCATGAAAGCACCGATATTCAATGGTTTAGCCCGACTCAAAGGAACGATACGATCATGGAAATGGAAATCGTCTTTCCCGGCGGCGCGCGCGTCGATGCGATCCTGGGCGATCTGGTAATCACAACCGATCAGGATGGCTCCGCCCCGTCCCCGTTCAACCTGTTTTTGGCTTCGATGGGCACCTGCGCCGGGATTTATGTGCTCGGCTTCTGCCAGCAGCGCGGCCTGCCCACCGATGGCCTGCGCATTATCCAGCGTATGTCCCACAACTCACAGACGCGCCTGATCGACCGCGTCGAGCTGGATATCCAGCTTCCGCCCGGCTTTCCGGAGCAGTATAAGGCGGCGGTCATCCGCTCGGCGGAGCTGTGCGCGGTCAAGAAGCACCTGGAAAATCCACCGGCGTTCGACGTGTATACCTCGGTGCGCACGCCGCAAGCGTCGAACTGACGGCTGTTATGCATTCTTACCCCCCATCCCCCGGCCCCTTCCCCCACGCTGGCGCGGAGGGAAGGGGAGAATAACGGTGGCTGTCAAGTCCTTTCCACCTTGTGGGGATGGGAGGCAAAACAGGCTTCGGTCAAAATCTCATCACGACTCAAAAACGGCACCTGTAACGGGTGCCGTTTTCATTTTGTGGCACGCGTCGTAAGCTTTAAATCCCGCCTCAGATGCGGTATACTCTGCGGTCCCGAACCGTGTGTACCAGGGATTTCCCCAGCGTGGATACCGCCGCCCGCCCAAGCCAATCTGCCCCCAC
Source organism: Chloroflexota bacterium (assembly GCA_012729765.1). Classification (GTDB taxonomy): domain Bacteria; phylum Chloroflexota; class Anaerolineae; order Aggregatilineales; family Aggregatilineaceae; genus JAAYCM01. The sequence continues at coordinate 206,782 of JAAYCM010000109.1, forward strand.
CGTGCGCCGTCATGCAAGCATCCGCGCCCTGATTCTGATGACAGGTGTATTGGCGCTGGCGTGGGCGCTGCGCGTGATCCTGCTGGGCGACAAGGCCGTATGGTGGGACGAGGCATGGTCGGTGTGGGTGTCGCAGCACGGGCTGCGCGAGCTGACCGAAATGATGGGTCACGACGCGCACCCGCCCTTCTACCAGTGGCTGCTCTATGGCTGGCTGCGGCTGACCGGCATCAGTGAATTTGCCGTGCGCGCCCTCTCGGCGCTGGCGGGCCTGCTGACCGTCGCGGCGGTCTACCCGCTGACGCGGCGGCTGGGCGGGAGTCGAGGTGCGGCAGGGTTGGCGGCGTTCTTCATCGCGCTCTCGATCTTTCATATCCGCTGGTCGCAGGAAACGCGCATGTACGCGGTCGGGACGGCGCTGGTTGCGCTGGCGACGTATGCCTATCTGCGCGCCGGGGAGCGCTGGTCCGGCTGGTGGGTGCTGCTGATCTTGACCGGGGCGGCGCTGCCGCTGACCCATTATCTCGGCGGCTTCGTGCTGATCATCCTCAACCTGCACTGGCTGCTCACGTGGCGCAGCCGGGCGCGCGCCTTTCACACGCGCTGGATCGCGGCCATGCTGCTGATCGCGCTGATCGACGGGGCCTGGGCGCTCTACGCCTACGGGCGGATTCGGAGCGGCGGCGGCACGGCGGACGCGGCGCTGCTGGATGTGTTCCAACTGTCGTTCACCCTGCTGGCGGTCGGCCAGTCGATCAACCTGACGCGCTACACGGCGGTAACGCTGGCCTTCGCGCTCGTGCTGGCGCTGGGGCTGGCGTGGCGGCGCAACCGGCGCGGCACGCTGCTGCCCCTGCTGGCGCTGCTGCTCCCGCCGGGGATCATCGTGCTGCTGTCGATGCCCTGGAGCCGCTTCTATGCCCCGCAGCCGGAAGAGCGCTATTTTGTAATCTTCGTGCCGCTGGTCTATGCCGGGCTGGGGCTGGCGCTGGACGCGCTGCGGCGTGTGGCGCGGGCGGCAGGGCTAACCGTGATTGTGGCGCTGGCGTTGGTCTACGGCGTGAGTGTGCTGGACGCGCTCGACCGGCGCTACTTTCAGGACGATTATCAAACCCTGCTGGCGGCGGCTGCCGCGCTGGTCGAGCCGGGGGACGCGGTCTTTTTCATCTCCGGCGAGCGCTACCCGCTGGTGTATTACAACCTGGATCGTGCTACCGGGGCGCAGCCGCCGTTCGAGCCGGTGGGGGTGCCCGCCGACGAGGGCGAGCCGGTCGAGTCATTGATGGGGCGCACCATCGGCCAGCGCGAACGCTTCTGGCTGGTTGAGATCGAGGCCGGGCTGGGCGATCCGCAGGGCGCGCGCCGGGCGTGGATCGATGCCCGCTACCAGCGCGTCTACCACACCCGCGCCGGATATAATGGCCTCAGTCTGTACAGCCGCAGCGGGGACGATAATCCCCCGGCCAGCGCGGCGATCGTGCCGCCGGTGATGCGCGAGGCCCGCCCCGGCGACACGGTGCGGATCGGGGTGCCGGGCGGCGTGCGCGTCGATCTGCTGCGTGGCGAGCAGGTGTTGGCCGCGCAGACGCCCGCCAGTTGGGCGCTGGTCGAGTTCCCGATCTATCCGATCTACGCGCCTGGCGAGTACAGCCTGCGCGCGGCGGACGAAGTGTATTCTTTCCGGGTGACGCACAGCCAGTCCGCGCCCGGTGATCCCGCCGTGAAGCTGGATGCCGATTTCGGCGCGCTGCGGCTGCTCGGCTACCGGCTCGACGGGCTGCCGGTCCGCCCCGGCGAACCGTTCGATCTGGTGCTCACCTGGCAGGCCGAAGCGCAGCCGGACGCGGATTATACGGTGTTCGCGCACCTGCTCGGCCCGCCCCACCCTGAGACGGGGAGTATCGTCTGGGCCACCGGCGACAGTTACCCCACCGGGACGCCCACCACCGCGTGGTGGCCCGGCCTGACCGCTGCCGACCGGCGCACAATCGAAGTGCCGGACGACCTGCCGCCCGGCTATTACAGCGTCGAAGTGGGGCTGTACCGGCTCGACGGCGGCGAACGTTTGACCCTGCCCGATGGCAGCGACCGGGTGCTGATCCCCGGCATCGAGGTGCGCAACTGCCGCCGCGTGCTGGACTGGTGCTTCTGATCCGGTATTAGGTACATGTATCAAGAGGATACCCTATGACGACCTCTCATACCGTTTCACTCAGTGACGAACAGCGCCGCCACCTGGTCGATCAGGCGCGCAGCGCGCAGGCATACGCCTATGTGCCCTACTCACAGTATCCGGTCGGCGCGGCTTTGCTCACGGCGTCGGGCGCGATCTACACCGGCTGCAACGTCGAGAACGCCAGCTTCGGCGCGACGATCTGCGGCGAGCGCACGGCGGCGGTGAAGGCCGTCAGCGCCGGCGATCAGGACTTCCGCGCGATCGCGGTCGTGACGCGCAACGGCGCGTCCCCGTGCGGCATCTGCCGCCAGGTATTGTACGAGTTTGGGCCGGAGATGACCGTGATCATGGCCGACGAGGCCGGGCAGATTTCCTGGGAAGGCCCGCTCTCCGATCTGCTGCTGCACGGCTTCGGACCCAAAAAGCTGGCCCAGGGCCAGAAGGCTGCCGGAGAGTAATGCCCAAAGCGGAACGCGTTTTTCGCACCGAAGCGATCGTGCTGCGGCGGCAGGATATTGGCGAGGCCGACCGGCTGCTGCTGCTCCTGACGCCCGATCACGGCAAGTTTCGCGCGGTGGCGCACGGCACGCGCAAGCCGGCGGCGCGCAAGACCGGGCATGTCGAGCTGTTCACGCTGGTCGATATGCTGATCCGGCGGCGGGGCGAGTGGTATGTCGTGGCGCAGGCCGAGACGAAAAACGCCTTCCTGCTGCTGCGCGAAGACCTGGTGCGCAACACCTACGCCAATCATCTCGCCGAGCTGCTCGACCGCTTCACCAGCGATCAGGACAGCAGCCGGGCGGAGTTTGACCTGTTGGCGCGGGCGCTCGGCTGGCTGTGCGAGGACCTCGATCCACGCACGGCGGCCCGCTACTACGAGATCAGGCTGCTGGCGCTGGCCGGATTCGCGCCGTCGCTGCACTATTGCAGTGTCGGGCAGGAGCCGCTGGAGCCGCAGGATCAGTTCTTCAGCGTGGCGGATGGCGGCGTGATCTGCCCCGATCACTATTTTGAGCAGGCGCACGGGATGCCGATCAGCCTGACCGCGCTCAAGGTGCTGCGTCATATGCAGACCCAGCCCTGGGACGCGATCAAGGCGCTGCACATCAACACGCCGCTGCATCTGGAACTGGAGCGGCTGACTCTGGCCTATATTACCTATCTGCTGGAGCAGCGCCTGCAAAGCGTCGAGTTTTTGCGGCGGCTGCGGCGCGAGGAACTATGAACGCGATACCCGTGATCGAAACGGCGCGGCTGCGGCTGCGCCCCCTGACGCTGGCCGACGCCGACGCCTATCACGCGGCGATTCTCAGCGATCCTGACGTGATGCGCTACCTGCCGGGCGGCCAGCCCCTGCCCCGTGATCGCGCCGGGTTCACGATCCAGCGCCAGATCGACAACTGGGCGCGCGACGGGATCGGGCTGTGGGCAGTCGAGCGGGCCGAAGACGGGCGGCTGATCGGCCACTGCGGGCTGATGCACCTGCCCGATTCGACCGAGATCGAGGTGGCCTACGCGCTGGCCCAGGATGTGTGGGGGCAGGGCTTCGCCCCAGAAGCAGCCCACGCGGCGCTGCGCTTTGGCTTCGAGGAACGTGGATTGGCGCGGATCGTGGCGGTGGCGGTCCCGGCGAATGTCGCCTCGCAGCGCGTGATGGAAAAGATCGGGATGACGAACGAAGGCCTCAAACGGGCCTACAGCAGTATGATGGCGTTTTACAGCATGGCGCGCGCGGCGTTCCGGCCCGGCGACGCGCCGTATCGCGTGGCGGGGGTGTAGTCGTAGATTTACGGCTGTGGGAGGATTCGTATAGGGGCAGAGCTTGCTCTACCCGTTCTGTTGACGGGCGATGCAAGCATCGCCCTTACAGGGAATACACTCTACGACGCGCTCGGAACCGGCTCGGCTTGAAGCCAGACATGGAATCCCTGGTCCAGTTCCTCGAACGGCATCCCGAACGCAGCCTGCGTTGCCTCGTCGAGCGCCATCTCGACCGCCATCAGGCGGATCCACTCATTGCGGGCCGCGTCGCCAAACGTCTCGCTCACATAGCACACGAACGCATAGCCCTGCGGATAAACCATGCCCCACAACTCGCGCGGCGTCTCCTCGAAGTCGCTGATCATGTTCCAGTCGGCCAGTGCATCGGCTTCCAGCCACCCGGCCACCTGCCCGCGCAGGCCCGCCGGGGCGCTCTCGTCCCCGTAGGCCGACGCGACGTATTCGGCCACACCTTCGGCCAGCCACCACGGATAGCTGCCGTGCGACGTATCTGCCAGGTCGAACATCAGGAAGTGGGTTAGCTCGTGCGCCAGCACGGGGTGCAGACTCGCGGCGGGCGTGCCGGGCCGGACGGTCAGCTTGAGCGACTCACCTGGCTCGTTCCAGCCGCGAATAGTGGGCAGGCTGAGCGCGGTTGCGGCGGTCAGGGCTGACGGGCTGGCATAGAGCTTGATCTGCACCACGTTTTCGGGTGTGTGATCCAGGCTGCCGGTCACATGCCCGTACAACTCCGGCAGCAGGCCGCTCAGCGACTCGGCTACGTCTTCCAGGCCGGGCGCAGCATGAACCTGAAAGCGGTCGTAGTTGAAGGTCGTCCAGGCTTCGCCTGCATAGCGCCACGCACCATCTTCAGCACGCACGAAGCGTGCCGGCAGGCTCGCCTTCTGGGTCATATAGTCGCTGCGCAGCTTCCAGGTGATGCGCAGCCGCCCGGTGGCCGAATCATCCGCGACGCTCAGATCGTCCAGCGCCAGCTCGAAATCGCTGACCGCGCCCGGCCCCATCCAATCCTCGACCCAATAGGTGTGCTCGCGCGCGAAAACCGGGTCGGACAGGTCCACGAGCGCCAGATAGCCGCTGCGATCCTGGTCCAGGACGGCCTGCTCCATCGCCGCGACCAGAGTATGCAGGTCGGCTTCGTCGTCCTGCGCGCCGGCATCGGACGGCACGATGAAGAGCGCCAGCGCCATCATGGCGAGCAGCAGCAGCGTGATGATGATCCAGATCGAAACAAAGTGCAGGCGTTGCATCATGGTGGCTTCCTGTTGCTCCAACTCTCCTGTACCCATTTGTACGGCCCGCGCCGTGTTTTTGACCAGTCATCCCGCCGGGCGGCTGCCAGCTTCCCCGCTGACTGTTGTGGTATAATCCGCCCATTCGGATGACGACCGCTGCAAAGACTGTCTGAGAGCCTATACGATGTCCAAACCACTTTCGTTTCAAGACGTGATCTTGAAGCTGCACCACTTCTGGGGCGAGCGCGGCTGCGTGATCTGGCAGCCCTATAATATTCAGGTGGGCGCGGGCACCGGCAACCCCGCGACGCTGTTGTCTGTGCTGGGGCCGGAACCCTGGCGCGTGGGCTATGTCGAGCCGAGCGTGCGCCCGGACGACGGGCGTTATGGCGAAAACCCGAACCGGATGCAGCTTCACTACCAGTACCAGGTGATCCTCAAGCCCGATCCCGGCAATCCGCAGGAGTTGTACCTGGCGAGCCTGGAAGCGTTGGGCATCAACCCGCGCGAGCACGACATCCGCTTTGTCGAGGACAACTGGGAATCGCCGGCGCTGGGCGCGTGGGGCCTGGGCTGGGAAGTCTGGCTCGACGGTCAGGAAATCACGCAGTTTACCTATTTCCAGCAGGCGGGCGGCCTGGTTCTCGACCCGGTCAGCGTCGAGATCACCTATGGGTTGGAGCGGATCGTCCTGGCGCTGCAAGGCAAAAACGCAGTGTGGGATATCGACTGGACCGCGTCGGTGGCGTATGGAGATGTGCGCCTGCAGAGCGAGATCGAGCACTGCAAGTATTACTTCGAGGTCGCGGACGTGGACGGCCTCAAGCAGACTTACGACGTTTATCAGCGCGAGTCCGAACGGGCGCTGGCGGCAGGGCTGGTCATCCCGGCCTATGATTACGTGCTCAAATGCAGTCACCTGTTCAACGTGCTGGACGCGCGCGGCGCGATCGGCGTGACGGAGCGCGCGGCCTATTTCCGCCGGATGCGCGACATGACGCGCAACGTGGCCGCCGCCTATGCCGAGCAGCGCCAACGCCTCGAATACCCGCTGCTGGACAAGTTCCCGGTGTGGCAGGCCGCCACGCTCCGCGAATCTCCGGCACGGGATGGCGCGCAGCCGCCCGCCAACGCCGCTGATCTGCTGCTGGAGATCGGCACGGAAGAACTGCCCGCCGACGATCTGACCGACGCGCTGGATCAGCTCCGGCGGCTGGTGCCGGACCTGCTCGACACGCTGCGGCTGGAGCACGCGGGAATTGAGGTGCTGGGTACGCCCCGGCGTCTGGTGGTGCATGTGCGCGGCGTCGCCCCACGCCAGCGCGACGAGGAAACACTGGTCAAGGGGCCGCCCGCGCAGCGCGCCTTCGACCTGGACGGCAACCCGACCAAAGCCGCCGAAGGCTTTGCGCGTGGCAAGGGTGTGCGCGTCGAAGATTTGGAAGTGCGCGAGATGGACGGCGGGCAGTATGTCGTGGCGCTGGTCCGCTCCGAAGGCCGCGCCGCGCACGAGGTGTTGGCCGGGGTGCTGCCCGATCTGATTGCGAACATCCGGTTTGGAAAGTCGATGCGCTGGAACGAGAGCGGGATCGGCTTCTCGCGCCCGCTGCGCTGGATCGTGGGGCTGCTGGGCCGCTATCCGCTGCGTTTCAGCTATGCGGGGGTGTCCAGCGGCGCGGTCACACGCGGGATTCGACCGTTCGGCTCGCCGGAGATCGATCTGCCCGACGTGGGCGCTTACTTCGACGCGATGCAGACGCAGGGCGTCATCCTCGATCCCGACGCGCGCAGCCGGGCGATCTGGGAGCAGGTCACGGCGCTGGCGGCGGAAGTGGGCGGCACCATCCCGGATGATCCGGCGCTGCTGGCCGAAGTCACCAATCTGGTCGAGCGGCCAACCGCGCTGCGCGGCACGTTCGAGCGCCAGTATCTCGATCTGCCGCGCGAGGTATTGATCGGCGTGATGCGCAAGCACCAGCGCTATTTCCCGGTGCAGGACGCCAGCGGCGATCTGCTGCCATACTTCATCGCGGTGCGCAACGGCGACGACGAGCATCTCGACAAGGTGATCGACGGCAACGAGCACGTTATCCGCGCCCGGTTTGCCGACGCCAATTACTTCTATCAGGCCGACATCCAGCGCCCGCTGATCAGCTACCTGCCGCGCCTGGGCACGCTTACCTTTCAGGAGAAGCTCGGCTCGATGCTCGACAAAAACGAGCGTGTGGCGGCGCTGATCCCGGCGCTGGGCGAGCTGCTCGGCGTGCGCGGCGACGATCTGCAGGTGGCGGGGCGTGCGGCCCAACTGGCGAAAGCCGATCTCGCAACGCAGATGGTGGTCGAGATGACCTCGCTGCAAGGCGTCATGGGGCGCTACTACGCGCTGCACGGCGGCGAATCCGAGCCGGTGGCCGACGCGATCTTCGAGGGCTGGTTGCCACGCTTCGCCGGGGATCGCCTGCCCGAATCGGCAGCAGGGATTCTGCTGGCGCTGGCCGACCGGCTCGACAGCCTGGTCGGGCTGTTCGCGGCGGGGCTGGCCCCCACTTCTAGCGCCGATCCGTTCGCGCTGCGGCGGGCTGCGCTGGGCGTGGTGCAGATCGCGGTCGAGCGCGGGCTGGATGTCGATCTGCGCGCTGCCGTCGAGCTTGTCGCGGCGGCCCAGCCGATCCCGGCCAGCGCCGAGATCCAGCGCGAGGTGGTGCACTTCATCGCCGGGCGGCTGGATGTCTGGCTGCACGAGCACGGCTGGGCGCATGATGTGATCGCGGCGGTGCTGGCCGAGCAGGGACACAATCCGGCGCGGGCGGTGCAGGGCGTGCGCGAGCTGGCCGCGTGGGTCGAGCGCGCCGACTGGCCGGTGATCCTGGATAATTACGCGCGCTGCGTGCGCATCACGCGCGGCGAGAGCGAGCGGCACCCGGTCGATCCGGCGCGGTTCGAGGACGACGCCGAGCACCAGCTTTACGACGCCTACCAGCAGGCCGCCGCGCAGCTTGATCACGACGCCAACGTGGATGCCTTCCTAAGCGCGTTCGCGCCGGTCGTGCCTGTGATCCAGGCGTTCTTCGACCGCGTGCTGGTCAACGCGGACGATCTGGTGGTGCGCCACAACCGCCTGGGCCTGCTGCAAGCGATCGCGGCCCTGGCCGCAGGCCGCGCCGACCTGAGCAAGCTGGCCGGGTTTTAGCTGCTCCCGCCACGAGTCATACCCAGGCCCGCCATCTCGACGGGCCTGTTTTGTTGCGGCGGCTAGGGGCTGTTATGCACTTTTACCCCCCATCTCCCGGCCCCTTCCTCCACGTTTCACGGAGGGAAGGGGAGCATGGTGGCGTTTTTCAAGTCCTTCCCTCATTTTGGGGGAAGGATTTAGGATGGGGGCGGTGTCATCCGCCTCGTTCAGCGTTTCCAGTACATCACACGCTCTAGGCGGGCGGCACCACGCCGATGGTCAGCATGATGTTGGCCCACACGCGCTGCTCGCCGGTGGCGATCACCAGCGCGACATCCTGCCCGCGCGCCGCCTCGTAGAAGTCGAAGCGCTCCAGCTTTTGCAGATCGATCTCTGGGAGCCGCTGCCGAAACTCGGCGAAGATCGGCGGCTCGGAGCCGTCGTAGGGCTGCATCACGTGCGCCGCTTCGACCGGAATCGCGGAGATGAGCGCTTCCAGCACGTCGATCACGGTCAGCTTGCCGGGCATCAGGTTGAGGAATACCAGTTCGGCCTCAGGATTGGAGCCGGTCGAGAAGGGGTAGTTGCCATCCGCGATCAGTACGCGGCTGCCATGCCCGGCAGCGCCCAGCACGCCGAGAATCGTGGGGTGAATCAGTTTCGAGCGCAGCATATCGCCTGGTCCTTTCGGGTTGGAATCAATACTCTAAGTTTCGACCGCCGTGATGGGGCGGCGATCTGCTGCAATTATGGAGTTGAGACGGGGACCGGGCAAAAAACGCTGCCGGGCAGGGGAAGAACAGCGCCCGGACGCATCCACCAATCACACGGGGATGGCCGGGCGGCTCCAGAATCGAATGGTGCTCATCAGCCTAGTACTACCGCCGTACCTGACGTTTTGTTGCCCCCTATCCCCCGCCCCTTCCCTCACACTGGCGCGGAGGGAAGGGGAGAACCGCGGCGTTTTTCAAGTCCTTCCCTCATTTTGGGGGAAGGATTTAGGATGGGGGCGACTGCGGCGGTAGTACTAGCGGGCAGGTCCATCGTTCAGATAGATTTTGTCGGACATCCGGCTTTTGTTAGCCTTGTCCGCCAGACTCGACTGTACGAGCGAGTCCTTGCTGGCCGGGCGGTCCTTGTTGGTTTTGGCCGGAAGCTGCTGGCTCATGCCGTTTTGCCGGTTCATGCGGTTACTCCTCAAACTTGTATAACGATAAGCCCCACTCATTCACTCTCAGCATCTTCGGACTCGGCGGCGGCCTCTTCAGTGGCGGCAGCCTCAGCCGGTTCGGAGGGCGCGATATCCCCTTCTTCGATGACACCGCACGCCACCCGATCGCCCGAATCGCCGGACGACAGCGTGTCGTCATCGGGCGCTTCGGCATAGCGCTCAGGAATATGGGCGAAGTTATCGGCGTTGGCGTGCACGATGATGGCCGAGCCGTCGTCATCCAGCAGATCGGCCAGCGCCAGGCGGTCGGTGCGGACTGAAATCGCAGCAGTGCCATCCTGCATCACCAGCAGCGGCGGCAGATCGCCAGCGTGTTCCGGATGATTGGTGTCAGCCGGGTTGAGATGGCCGCCGGCGGAGCTAAAGGGTGGATCCGCCCCCGGATCGCACTGGCCGGTGGTGTGCAGGTGGAAGCCGTGAAAGCCGGGAGTCAGATTTTGGACCTGCACGACGATCGCGAGCGTTCCAAAATCGGCTTCTTCCAGGAAGCGGACCGTACCAACCTGGTTGCCATCCACATCCTGTAGGAGCGCGCTCGCGCCGATCTGCGGGGCATCCTGGGCCAGAACGGGGCTGAGCATCGGGACGCCAAGCAGCAGCAAAGCGGCCAGCCATATACCAAAGTGTCGCTTCAAAAAGTGCATTGACGCTCATTCCTTTCTACCCGCTCACCGTGCGCCCCTGGGGAGTAGGGATGAAAGCCCGGCGGCCATTTGAAAAAGTTGAGCGATACCGGAGAATACGATACCGCTCATTCCGCTCTACCACTTGTCCGGCTGCGCCGGGACGCAGGCCGCGACAAGTTTGTGCACTAGCATAAATTTATAGCCGAAGGCGCGATTTGAAATGAGGCAGATGGTGGGTTTGAAAGGTAGCCACTTGACCCTCTCTGACGTAGGACACATCCCAGAAGGGGCTGTAGCAGCAAATGCGCGGCCTGTCCAAGCGCCGCGCTGCTGTTTGTGATCCGGAATGTATCGGGAGATTAGCCGCCGGTGTACTGCGCGACTTCGAGCAGGAAGCCGGTGTTGAGCCGCGCAATCGTGAGCGAGTCGTCCGCCCCGATCGCGGTCGAAGCCTTGAAGCTGACCGGCTGCGGCATGAAGCTCACCGGCTCGCCCGCTTCCCACGCGCTGCCGTTCCAGCGCGCCAGCCCGGCTGTGCCGCTGCTGCCGTTCGACCACGCGAACAGCACACTGCCATCTTCGGCCACACGCAGATCGGCTTCGTCGAGATAGCTGTCGGCGCTCAGGCCGGGAGTCCCCTCGATGCCGGCCAGGGCGGCCCACTCTGCCGCGTCGGGCGCAAGCTGCTGCACGTCGTGCCTGCCATCCTCAAAATAGCGATACAGCGCGATGCTGCCATCGGCTCCCACCGCTGCGCGCATCAGGGAGACGGTGCCTTCTTCCGGTACGTCGGGGAGCATCTGCCACGCCGTGCCGTCCCATCGCCGGACGAACGTCTGCCCGGACTCATCGGACGCCAGCACCACGCCGCCCTCCGGTGCCGCTGCCAGCGCGACCAGATCGACGGCCTGGGCGGGATCGTTGTTCAATGACTCGCCATCACCCAACGGCTGCCACGCGGTGCCATCCCAGCGGTGGACGTAAAGCTGGTCGGGCTGCATGAATTCTTCGGCCTCGCGCCACGCCACGACCGGCCCTTCCGCCGTCATGACTACCGCTTCATCGAAATTGTACGTGCCGCTGGCGTAGAGGTTGATCTTCTCACCCAGCGGAGTCCAGGCTGTGCCGTCGAACATGACGGCGTGCAGCTCGCCGGTGCTGCCATCTTCGCTGGCGCTCAGATAGGTCACGACCGCCGATCCATCTTCACCGACCGCGACGCTCTCCAGCATCCCATCCTGGACCCCGGCATCGTCGCCGATCATCTGCCACGCCGCGCCATCCCAGCGCGCCGCGTAGATCAGCATGCCATCCGACCAGAACACGACCGGCCCATCCGGCCCTGCGACGACATCGTTATAGAGCGTCCCCAGCGGTGTGCCGAGCGGCTCGCCCAAAAGCTGCTCCTGAAGCCCGGTGCCCTGTGCGGCGGCAAGGCTGGCCGACAGCACGGCCACAATCATCATCAGGCTGGCGATCCGAATGAATCTTTGCAACATCCCACGTCTCCACTCGTACGAAAAACGGATACAATCGGCGCGTTCCCGGGCGCGCCGTAGCAATATGGTAAGCCAGGTAGCGCCGCCTTTCATCCGACCAAAGGCGGAGTTGCGGCCCCTCAAAAGGTCATAACGCAGACCCGCTGCCCACATCACCCAGGCTGAAGCCCGCCAGATGGACCAGCCTAAAACGCGCCGATCAGCCCATGACGCCGCCCGGCTGGGGGCGTATAGTTACAATAGCGGGGATCGCTGCTGAGTGATGGTGAGGTAAAACGCGATGAAAGTTGTGCTGGATACGAATATTCTGGTCGCCGCCGGGTTCAACCCGCGCAGCAGCTCGGCTGAGATCGTGCGCGCCGTCAAAGCGGGCGAGCTGGAGATGATCTGGAATCAGGCCACGCGCGCCGAGTCGAAGCACATCCTCAAGCAGATTCCGCCGCTGCTCTGGCCGCGCTTCGAGCGCCTGTTCGCGCCGGAAGGTGAGTTCACCCGCCGCACCCATCCGGAGCGCTTCAAGCAGATCGAGGATCCGGACGACCGCAAATTTGCCGCCCTCGCCGCCGCTGCGGATGCCGTCCTGATCTCGAATGACGAGCACCTGCTCGCCGTCCGCGATCGCCTGGACGTGCGCATTCAGACGCCGACCGAGATGGTTCAGCAGGCGCGCGGCGGGCGTCCGTAACACCCCATGTCGCGCTTTGACGACCAGCAGCCGGGCCGCCCCCGGCATTCTTAGCGCTCGCCACCGGGATCGAGGATTGTGACCGTGCCATTGTCGCCATCGACCAGCAGCCGGTCACCGTCCTGAATCCGCTGCACACCTTCCCCAATCGACACCACCGCCGGGATGCCATATTCGCGCGCGACGATGGCGCCGTGCGAAAGCTGTCCGCCGACGCTCATCACCAGCGCGTGGATGCGGTTGAAAGCGGGCGTCCAGCCGGGATCGGTCGCCTGCGTGACCAGGATATCGCCCTCGCGCAGCGCGGCCAGCAGTTCGTTGAGCGAGCCGGGCGTGAGGATCACCCGTGCGATGCCGGTTGCCCGCCCGGTGCTCGCCCCGACTCCGGCCAGTTGGTGTCCGGCAGGGACGGAATCGCCGGGGTCCAACGGCTGATCGCCGCTCAGGAAACGTGGGTAGGGAGCATGCTGCACGCGCCGGAAGTCGCGGCGGCGGGCGGTCGCCAGGGCCGCCGGGGGCTGATCGAGTGTTTGGCCGCGCAGCAGCGCCGCGATCTCGTCCCAGCGCAGGAAGAATATATCGCCGGGCTGGCGCAGCATTCCATCCGCGATCAGGCGTGCTTCGGCCAGTGTGAAGGCGCGGCGCATCAGGTGCAGGCCGCGCTGCCACTCGAAGCGCTGCTGCTCACGCAGGGCCACGTAGCGACCGGCGAAGAACAGCACCCCGCGCAGGATCGCGGCCTTGAGCGGCACATCCCCAAGCTGGCGATCCAGTTCGGCGCGCAGCCGATCCTGCTCCCGGCGGCGCTGTCCGGCTTCGGCCTGCGGCGCAGACTCCGGTGGCATCAGCCGCGCCACAATCGCCCACACCTCGGCGGGATCGTCGGCGTAGCGCGGGCACATCAGGTCCAGGCAGAATGAACGGTGGCCGAACTCGTGCAGGAAACCGGCCATCGGCGCGACCAACTCCGGGTGCTGCGGGGCCTGCTCCGCCAGCATATCCGGGGCGAGTCCGAGCGCGGCGGCGCGGTCGGCCAGCAACTGAAGTGCGCGATCGGTGCGGCGTGTGGGGCTGTCCTCAGCGGCGGCGAGATAGGTGTGCACCGCTTCGGGCGAGAGATCGGTCCAGCGTGCCACCAGACGCCTCAGGATCGTGCTGATCACCTCGGCGTAATTGATGCTCCAGCGGTGAATCCGCAGCAGGCGCACCGTCCAGACGCGCAGATGATCGAGAATCACCAGCAGATCGCCGGCGTCCAGCCCGGCGTCGAGCCGCGCACGGTAGTAGGCCAGCGCCGCGCGGTGGACTCCGGTGAAGCGCTGCCAGACACGGTAATTGAGCGGGTGCCAGTTCGGCTCGGTGAGCATCGTCCGCAGCACGTGCCATGCCGCGCGGATCAGCCCCGGCTGCGCAATCGCGCGGCGCTGGCTCACGTCCCCGCCCACGAAAAAGCGGCGCGCGTCGTTGGGCACCAGCCCCGGCGGGAACCACTTGTAGAGCATCTGGAACACGGCCAGATTGGTGTAGACGCGGCCCTGATACAGGCGCAGGATCGGCAGGCGGTCGGGGTGCGGCGTGCCGACGTAGCGGACCGGCTCGCGCAGCGCGGTCTGCTCGATGGCCGGGAACAGGTAGGTCCACGTTAGCGGAGAAACCGCACCGGGGAAGCGCTCCTCGAAAAAGCCGCTGACCCAGGTAATCGAGTCGTCTGCCGGGTGGGTGGTATAGGCGTCCGCGCCCGGTGCAGGCGTCAGGACCGTAACCGGGCGCGCCTGCAAGATGTACAGCCGGTCGCCCTCGATGCCCCACTCGATATCCTGCGGCGTGCCATAGTGCGCTTCGAGCCGCAGTCCAAGCTCCGCCAGCGCCGCGATTTCAACCGGGGATAGCCGCCGGGACGAGTCGCCGGGCGCGCGGGATTCTTCTAGCACGGCGCGCGTCGTGCGGTCGATCACGTAGCGGTCCGGCGTGGCCTGCCCCGACGTGACTCCGGCGCTGCCCTCGGTCGAGGCCTCGCTCACCAGCGCGTCGGGATGCGTCGCCGGACCCAGCCCGCGTGTGAACAGCACGCCCGCAACCGACGTATCGAGATATTCCTGCACGATCACGGCGATCTGCGGTGTGCCCGCCCCGCCGCTGGCGCGGTAGTAGCTGCGCACGGCGGGGCGATCCAGCGCGGCCCAGCAGGTGCGGATGCCGTCGAGCACGCTGTCCAGATTGGCCGGGCGGATCACGCTCTCCAACTGGCCCGCCGCCGAAAACTCGGCGCTGTCTTCGAATGGGGCCGACGAGCGCACGATCACATGGTCCCAGCGGTGCGAGGCCGCGCGCAGCCGCTCCAGCGCGTGCGCGATCGCGTCGTGCAGGTCGGGCGGCAGATCGGGCAGTGCGTGCGCCCCGGCATAGGCGTGCGTGGTGACGACAAAGGCGGGCGGCACGGGCAAATCGAGCCGGGCCAGGGTCGCCAGCGCCAGCGCCTTGCCACCGACCAGCGCGCGGCTGCCGGGCGCAATCTCGTCCAGAAACAGCACGCCGGGCGCTTCGCTCATTCCGCCGATCCGTTCTCCCGCCGTGTGGCGAGATGCGCCTGGATTTCCTCGACCGCTGCCGCCGCCTCGGTGTTGAAGTTGTACATCGCGCCCTTGCCCTGATAGAACACGCCGACCAGGTACAGGCCGGGGAAGCCCTTCACCTGCCGCCTACCCGCCGAGACATCCCCCGGCGGCTCGTCCACACGCAGCGGCCATCCGTCCTTGTTGGTTTCCACCGGGCCGAGGTCGAGATAGCGAAACAGCGCGGGCCGGTAGCCGGTCGCCACGATCACGGCGTCCACCACCGCGCACGATCCGTCGGCCAGCTCGACGCAGTCCTCGTGGAAGCGCACCGGACATTCCACCGACCGCACCCGCCCGGCCCTCACCGCCTCGATCAGTTCGCGCCCGCGCGTGCCGCCTGCCGCCGTGCTGTCGGTTTCGTTCTGCGGCGTCTTGATGCCGAGCGCGTCCAGGTCCTCGAACTTGAGGTCCGCAATCTTCCGGTCGAGCGGGCGTGCCAGCCGTTCCGGCAGCGCGTCGCAGATCATCATCCAGACATGCTTGGGCAGGCCCCAGGGATAGCGCGGGCGCAGCACCACGCCGGTCCGTTGGGCGAGCAGCACCGGCGGATCGGCCCACGCGCCTAATTCGGTCGCAATATCGACTCCGCTGGGGCCGTTCCCGACGACCATCACGCGCTGGTCGGCGAACGGCTCCGGTCCCAGGTAATCGTGCGCGTGCAGCAGCCGCCCCCGGAAGCTGCGCATCCCCGGTATAGGCGGCGTATAGGGGCTGCAAAAGCGCCCGGTGGCCGAGATCAGCGCCGGATACCACGCCGCGCCCTCGCTTGTCTCCACCCACCAGCCGCCGCGCTCTGGCCGCGCGCAGTACACCGTCACGGCCAGGTGGATGTTGAAGTTGTGAGCGCGGGCGTATTCGACCAGGTAGCGGTGGTACTGTCTGCCGGTCGGGAAGATGCCATAGGACAGCGGGAAGCGCCGCCCCGGCAGGTGCGAGTAGAAGCGCGTCGTGTTGAGACGCAGCGAAGGATACAGGCTGGCCCAGGTCGAGCCGACCACATCGGCCTGATCGACGACTCGGTAGGTGATATTGGCCTGTTCGAGATAGTAAGCGCAGGCCAGCCCCGCCGGCCCCGCGCCGATCACCAATACGGTTTCTTCCGCCACTTTTTGCTCGATTATCCGTAGATGTAGAAGGAACGCGGTGGAATGTTGCCACCGTCTCGATCTTGGCGCAAACGCACGTCGAGCGCCAAGTCGTGCCGCCCGATCGCTCCGGTCCAGGCCACCACCGGGGACTGCCCGATTTTAACCGATTGATCGGCTGATCCAGAGTTATAATGCCGCGCACGTCACATGCGTTCAACCGGCGGCGGTGTATGCTGGCATGACAGCATATGCCTGGCGGAAGAGGCAGAAAGGGATTTAATGTTCGAGCGCTTCATGTTTTATATCCGGCACTCCCTGAACGATCTAAACGTCAACCGGCGGCGCACGCTGTTCGCGCTGCTGTGCATCGCCGCCGGGGTCGCGGCTATCGTGAGCCTGCAAACGCTGGCCGTGATGATCGAGGATACGCTGGCGGGCAGCCTGCAAGAGAGCAATCGCGGCGACCTGCGCCTCGTGCCAAACCGCTGGTTCAACCGCTACACCACCGAGATCGGCGAAGACGAGATCAGCTTCGAAGGCGGCTACATCGTCACACCTGAGGGCCTGACCCTGCTCCGTAACTGGTTCGAGGAGAACTTCCCCGGCTCCGAGATCACCTACAAGCAGGCCGTCACCGGCTTTAATGTTGCGACCAGCGCCAGCATCCCCGCGCGCGACACCGACAAGTTCTTCATCTTCAACTACTTCATCGAGGCGGATCAGTACCCGGTCTATGGCCGCGTCGAAACCGGCGACGGGGAGTCGCTGTCGGAGCTGCTGCGCGAGCCGACCGACATCGTGATCAGCGCGAATCTGGCGTCCGATCTGGAAGCCGAAGTTGGCGACACGCTGCGCCTGACGGGGGCCAGCCAGGATTTCACGGTGCGCGGCATCGTGCCCGCCGACTCCGAACCGGGCTTCCAAAACATCTTCGCGCATCTCTTCGGCTATTTCTATCTGGACATCAGCTCAGTTGAGCTGTTCGACGAGATCGAGCCGGGTTACGCCTCGACCGTCTATGTCCGGCTGGACGATCCGTCGCAGGTAGACGCGGTGGCGCGCCGTTTGCAGCGCGATTTCAATGCCTTCGACATCACCACGACCAGCGATTTGGAAGAGGCCAATGAGATTCTCTCCGACAGCGTGGACGATCTGGTTGTGATCATGGGGCTGATCTCGCTGCTGATCGGCGGGATCGGGATCGTCAATACGATGCTGGTGATCGTCAGTCGGCGCACGACCGAGGTCGCCGTGCTGAAAACGATCGGGTTGCAGCCGCAGGAAGTGACCGTGCTGTTCCTGGTCGAGGCGCTGCTGATGGGCGTGGCGGGCAGTTTTCTGGGCGTGCTGCTCGGCTGGCTGCTGGCGTATCTGACCAAAGGCGTTGCCGAAAACTTCCTGGGGCAGTCACTGGCCTTCAGTGTCGCGCTGCGCCCCGCGCTCAACGGCTTCGTGGTCGGCATCGTGATCACGGCGATCTTCGGCTTCCTGCCGACGCTGGCCGCCGGGCAGATCCGGCCCGCGCTCGTGCTGCGCCCCAGCGAAATGGTGCTGCCCCGCGCCGGACGGCTGCGCGCGTTTGGGGCCATCGTGGGGCTGACCCTGGCGCTGAGCCTGGTGGCGCAGAGCCTGCTGGGTAATATGCTGGACGCCGAGTCGCTGGGCGGCATCCCGTTCACGACCATCACCGCCATCATCGGGGCCGTCTATGGGCTGGCGATTGCCGTGCCGTTGGTGCTGGGCGGGATCATGTCGATGCGCGAGCGGCGGCGCGGTCGAAGCTGGCTGCTGCACCTGCTCTATTGGCTGGTGCTGCTCGTCGTGCTGCCGGTGTTGGGCGCGCTGTTTGGCTACAACGTGCCAGCGGTGTTCATTCTGACCGTGACGCTGCTGCTCGTCAGCTACCTGTATGTCACGCTGTGGCTGGTGATCTGGGCGGTGGCCGGTGGGCGTGTGCGTGAAATCTGGCCGGGCATCCTGATCCTGGCCTTCCCGCTGTTCTGGCCGCTGATCCCACTGTTGATCGTGCTGCTGATCCCGCTGTGGATTCTGGGCTGGTTGATCCAACGCTATACCTTTGTGGACTTCAAGATCGCCATGCGGGCGCTGCTGGCGGCCAAAGGACGCGGCGCGACGACGCTGCTGGCGCTGGTGGTGGGCGTCTTTACCCTGAGCATCATCACCATGCTGGTCGATTCGATCACGAACGTCTTCGAAGAGCTGCTCGAAAGCGCGACCGGCGGCAACATCATGATCGTGACTACCGGCGGGCGCGAATCGCTGGAAAATATCCGGACCACGCTGGCCGAAGAGGGCGACGCCGTACGCAGCCTCTCGATTGTCGGCAGCTTCTCGGTCCAGATGCAGGGTTACTGGGATGCCAGCACAGGCCGCTCACGCTCGGCTGGCTTCGGGGTTTCGATTGGAAGTGTGGACGGGCGTGAGCTGGCTAACCTGCCCGGCGGCTCGTTCGTGGATGGGCGCAATCTCAACCCGGCGCGCGACAGCCAGCCGGACGCCGAGGGAGTCTGGTCGGCGGTGGTGCGCGATGGCTGGCTGGTCGATTCGATGGGTATAGAAGTGGGCGACATCCTGACCTTCAGGGCCAGCGACGGGGGGCGCGAAATCAGGCTGCGGCTGGTCGGCATCCAGTCCGAAACCGGGGTGATGATCAGCAATTCCGGCGTCTACGCCCCGCTGGAAGCCTTCGAGGGCATCCAGCCGGACAGCGTGTTCGCCGTTGCGGATGTGAAGGAAAGCGAGATCAAGACGGTGCGGCGCAGCCTGGCGACGATCCCCGGCTCGTTCGTGCTGGAGACGCGTTTCCTCAATGACCTGATCAACCGCATCGTCGATCAGTTTACCTCGTTCCCGATCCTGGTCGCGGCGCTGGCACTGGTGACCGGCGGCGTGGTGATCGCCAACACCGTCGCCCTCGCCACGCTGGAGCGGCGGCGCGAGATCGGGGTGATGAAGGCTATCGGCTTGCAGCGCGAGCGCGTGCTGGGGATGCTGCTGCTCGAAAACAGCCTGTTGGGACTGGTGGGCGGCCTGATCGGGGTCGGGATCAGTTTCGTCGGGCTGGCGCTGGCGCTGGCGCTCATGTTCGAAAACGAGCTGAACAGCGCCATCCCCTACGCGACCGCCTTCTGGCTGATGGCGCTGTGCATCGGTATCTCGCTGGTGGCGGCGATCCTCTCGGTATGGGGCGCGTCGGGCGAGAAGCCGCTCAATATCCTGCGCTACGAATAGCGCGGGGTTCAAAAACGAGGCGGGCGGCTCGCGGGCCATCCGCCTCGTATGCTATCGGTGTGGTTTTATCGTGGGACGATGTCTGCACTGCCCGCCGCTGGTGTGATCAGCGCCTGCCGCACTGCTAAAGCCGGTGGTTGTTGCGCCCGGTGCCGAGGCTGGAATCGATCGGGACAGCGGCGTCATGCGGCCAGATTACCTCGACGCGCGTGCCCCGTTTTAGCTCGGTATCGATCATCAACTGTGCCCCGATTGTCTCGGCCCGCTCGCGCATGATGTTCAGTCCCAGGCTGGTCGGTCGGACCTGGGCCGGCTCGAAGCCCCGCCCGTTGTCCTCGACCGCCAGGTGGACGTGTGCGTCCTCGAACCACAGCTGAACCGTGATCTCGGCGGCCTGTGCGTGTTTGGCGATATTGTTGAAGGACTCCTGCGCGATACGATAGAGCGCCAGCTTGACATCGGATGGCAGGTCTGGCAGGGCGCCGGTCGTGACGATCACCTTCCCGGACTGGCGGCTCTGCAAGGTCTGGGTTAGCTGTTTGAGCAGATCGCTCAGCTCGACTTCGGCCAGTGCATTAGGCCGCAGCTCCAGCAGCAGCGTGCGCATCTCGGAGAGCGCGGCTCTAATCAGCGTGTGCAGTTGGTCGAGTAGCCTTTCGCCTTTTTCGGGATTACGTTTCCATTGACCGGGCAGCGCTTCGGCCAGGATGCTGGCGGAGAACAAGGTCTGGCTGACCGCGTCGTGCAGGTCGCGGGCGAGGCGCTGGCGCTCTTCGAGGGCGGCCAGATGCTGCGCCTGCTCGTAAAGCCGGGCGCGCTCCAGGGCTTGAGCGCCCTGCTGGACCAGCGCCAGCATGAAGGCGCGCTCTGCTTCCTCGAAGTGGCGCTCGTACTGGAAGCTGAAGCCGATGCCCCCGATCACACGCTCGTTGACCACCAGCGGCAGGCAGACCGTCGCCCGGCTGCCGGTTGCCTCGCGGAGCACTGCTTCGAGTTGTGGATAGCGCGTGATGTACTCGTCCAGCGTTTCGATCCACAGCGGCTCGCCGGTGCGGATCGCGTCGCTCAGCGGGCCGGGATAGTCAAGCGCTGTCCGGCGAAACTGCTGGTAGATGTCATCCGGTACGCCGCGCCGGTTGAGGATTTCGAACGACTGCCCATCCTCGTGGAGCAAGGCGACGGTTCCGAGGTGACCGCCGACTGCCGTTAACCCCTGGCTGACGATTACCTCGGCAACCTGCTCGAGTGTGACAGCTTCGGACAACCCGGCGGTCACCTGCTGCAGCAGGGCGGTCCGCTGCTCCGACTGCCGCCGCCCCGTGATGTCTACCCCCACCATCCAGCTTGACCAGCCCGGCACCGGAAACTGCGAGGAGATGTTGGACCACGAGGTATAGCGCGTGCTGCCGTCTTTGCAGGTGATCTTGATCTCCCAGTTGCGATGGTTGCCGCCCTGCTGGTTCCATTCCTGCAAAACCTGCGCGCGATACTCCGAGTTGGGGAACAACAGCTCCCCGACGCGCGGATTGCCGATAATCTCCTCGGCACTGTAGCCGGTCACGCGCTCACATTCGCGGTTCCAGATCAACAGGCCGCCCTCGGCGTCGTTGGCAACCAGCAGCACCGGCATGTTTTCCAGCACGGTGCGCAGCCGCTCTTCACTCAGCCGCAGCGTTTCATCGGCTCGTTTGCGCTCGGTGATATCTTCGAAAGCGGTCGCAAATTGGCCGGGGCCGGGGGAAAAAGCCGAGATGTTGAAGTGGCGGTTCAGCTCGCCGGAGTACTGGTCGAAGTGCACCGGGGAGTTGGTCAGCACGACCTGCGCGTAGATATCATCGAGCAGGGCGGGGTCGATCATCGAGAGGGCCTGCACCGAGGACAGCCCGATGACTCCCGACCGGCTCAAGCCCGTCTGCTCCTCAAAGGCCGCGTTAGCATTGACCAGCACATAATCACCCGGATTGCCCTGGCTGTCGTTTGTCTCATGCAGGGCCAGGCCGTTCAACGAGTGATCGAACACGGCCCGATACTGCTGCTCGGCCTTGCGCAGGTTATGGAACAGCAGGTTATATGGCTCGACCAGCCCGGTATGGATCACCGCCCGGTAGACCAGATAGGACGCAGCCAGCTTCAGGAAGTGCCCGAGCAGATTCATCCCGCCATAAACGCTGATGTACTGGGTAAAGGCCAGTTCCGCAGCGATGGTCAGCACTACCGACCACAACAGCAGCCGCAGAATGTCAGAATCCAGCTCAGCCCGGTAGCGCAGCAGGTGCAGGATCGATCCGAACAGGATCAGGACGATGACATACTCGCTGCCGTTCTTGAAGGGCGTCAGGCCAGAGCCTTCGCGAAAGCTGACTGGAAACACATCCCAGACGAAAATGGACGCAAACAGCAGGGCGATGACGGCGCTGTAACCGGCGATCGTGCCGGTGATGTTGAGCTTGCGGCGCAGAAAGACCGGGGCGATCAGCATCGTGATGCTTTGCAGATAACGCGCGGCGATCCAGAGCTGGGTGGGCAGGTCGGCATCGTGCTCCGGGAACACACCCATCCCCTTATACGCCAGGGTGTGGATCAGGTCGATCCCGGCGACGAACAGCAGCCCAAAGCCGATAAACAGGATGTAGCCGTTTTCGAGAAAACGACGCGTGTTCCAGGCGAAAATGAACGCGCTGTAGGCGACGATGATACTGAAGATTTCGACGATGCTGTGGAACAGCAGGTAGCTG
This sequence comes from Chloroflexota bacterium, assembly GCA_012729765.1. Classification (GTDB taxonomy): domain Bacteria; phylum Chloroflexota; class Anaerolineae; order Aggregatilineales; family Aggregatilineaceae; genus JAAYCM01. The sequence goes on from JAAYCM010000109.1 coordinate 228,878, forward strand.
TAGAGGCTGGCAAGGTAGAGGCCCAGGACAATGACGGCAGTGAAAAGCACCATACGATATGGGCGGAGAAGCACGAGGGGCCTTGTCATGTTGGATTAGCGATCACCATTGCTCACTCAGTTCATAACGATAGACTAAGGTATGCTAATAAAAGAATTAACGACCTTTTAAATGTCACCCGTTGGCGGTGTTTGCCATCGGGCTAAATATTTCAAATGGGTCAATATATTACCCTGCCTTGAGCCTAAAAAAAAGTGATAAAGATAATGCAAATTTGGCCTTGCCGGGCGAGCTTGCTAGTCTTGAAACTAGCAGGCGCGCGGCATCATCTCGCGCCACATCACCGCGGCGCACGCCCGAACTGCTTATGAAGGCGGCAGCCGCGGATAGGCTGTGAGGAGGAACACCTTATGCACCGGTTAACAGTCGTTCGCCAGCCTACGCTCGCGATGATCCTGATGCTGTCACTGATCCTGGCAGCGCTTATTGGGCCGGCCCATGCCCAGGACTCCACACCATCACCGACTCCCGACGACAGCTATCCGAATGCCGGGCTGTTGGTCGAGACGGACTGGCTGGCCGATCATCTGGACGATCCCACCGTGCGCGTGATCGATCTGCGCAGCACCGACGCCTATGCCGAAGGGCATATCCCCGGCGCGGTCAGTGTTCCGGTGGGGGATATTGCGTCCACCATTGACGAGATCGCCCTGGAATTCGATCAGGACGAGGTGCAGGCGGCGCTCAACCGCATTGGCCTGATGCCGGACATGACCGCTGTGCTCTACGACGATCTAGGCATGATGAACAGCGCGCGCCTGTTCTGGACGCTCGATTATGTGGGCCACGCCGACGCGCGCATTCTCAACGGCGGCTGGAATGCGTGGGCTGCCGCCGGGCTGCCTGCCTCAACCGATGCGCCCACCATCGAGTCAACCGAATATCCGATCGAGTTACAGCCGGCGCGGCTGATTACGGCTGAGGAAATCGTGGCGCGGCTGGACGATCCGGACGTGGTGATTCTGGACGCGCGCTCCCCGCAGGAGTACACGGGCGAAGTCGCGCTGGCGGCGCGAGGCGGGCATATTCCGGGGGCGCGCCTGTTCACCTGGCTTGACGCGCTGACCGGCGGCGACACCGTCTACACCGTCGAATCCGGTTGGGAAGAGCAGCTGCGGGACGAGGATGTGGAAGTATTCAAATCTGCTGCCGAGCTTCAAGCGCTGCTCGACGATCTGGGCCTGTCACCGGAGCACGAGATCATTACCTACTGCCACACGCATTGGCGCGGGGCGCACCTCTACTTCCTGCTGCGGCTGATGGGCTACGAAAATGTGCGTGGCTATGATGGCTCGTGGGCCGAATGGGGCAATCGAGACGATCTGCCGGTCGTCACCGGGCCGGAGCCGGGCGGTGCAGCCGGTGATACGGCGCTGCTCGACGGCGAGCAGTTGGTCCAGATGCGCTGCGTGGGCTGTCACGATCTGAACCGGATCGATCATCAGGACAAGGATCGCGCGGGCTGGGAGAATACGGTGGCGCGGATGATCGCCTATGGTACGCCGCTCACCGATGAGGAGCGCGACGCCGTGATCGACTACCTGGCCGAAACGCACTAGATTTGCCCATCTTTGATCAAAACCATGAAGCAGCCACTTGCGTGTGAGCGCGCGATGGCTGCTTCATGGGGTCACGAGCCGGCGTGCGGCGATTAGGCCGGTTTGTGCGCCACAATTCGCGCGCTGAAGATGGACGCCGGCGTGATGCTGGTGCCGTTGTCGGCGCGCTTATCGACCACTTCGATCTGCTCGAAACCGGCGGCGCGCATCAGCCCGGTGTAGTCGTTGACATCAATTGCCCCGGCGACACAGGCCGCCCACGACTGGAGATCGGGGGCCATCGGCAGGCCGCCCTGCGTCACGATGTCACTGATTGCGATCCGTCCGCCCGGCTTGAGCACGCGGAATGACTCACGGAATACGGCGGCTTTGTCCGGCGAGAGGTTGATCACGCAGTTGGACATGATCACATCGATGCTGTTGTCCTCGACCGGCAGCGCTTCGATTTGCCCGGCGCGGAACTCGACATTGGTCACACCCATACGCGCTTTAGCGGCGTTGGCCTTGTCCAGCATATCGGGCGTCATATCCACGCCGATCACGTGCCCGGATGGCCCGACCTGCCGCGCCGCCATGAAGCAGTCGATCCCGCCGCCGCTGCCCAGGTCGAGCACGACTTCGCCCGGCTGCAGGCTGGCGATCGTGACCGGATCGCCGCAGCCCAGCGACAGGTTGGTCACGTCCGCCGGGAGATCGGCCAGCAGGCTTGCGTCGTAGAAAGATGCCGTGTCGCAGCAAACCGCCCCGCCGCAGTCGCTGGGCTGGCCGTTATCCACCTTGCAGCACGAACTCACGCCGCTTGAGGCGCTGCGCGCGATCGCGCCGTAGTGGGCCTGCACGGCGCGGTGGATCACATTTTCCGGCTGCTCGCCTGCCGCCGAGGTTTTGGTCCCTATTGCCAGAAAGATGCTGACGCTGGCCTGCTGCGTGTTACAGGCCGAGTTGGCGCAGCAGGTGTCGGTCGTGTCGAATACAGCCGCGTTCGACAGCCCGGCTTCCGCCAGCCAGCCGCGCACGTCGTCGCGTTGGAAGCCCGGCCAGCGATCGTGATGCTCGGTTAGCAGGAACTCGAAGGTATGCGCGTCCAGGTCGGTGATCACCAGCCGCCCGCCCGGCTTGAGGATGCGTGCCATCTCCGCGATTGCCTGCGCGGGCCGTTCGACGTGGTGCAGATACATGTTTGCGAAGACGTAATCGACCGACTCGTCCTCCAGCGGCAGGCGCTCAGCCTCACCGGCCCGGTATTCGACCCCCGCCGGATCGTTCAACCGCTGGCGCATCTCGTCCAGCATGGCCGCCGACTGATCGACCGCGATCACGTGCAGGCCGCGCGCGATCAGGCCCTCGGTGACAAAGCCGGTCCCCGCGCCGATATCGGCGGCGACCTGGCCGGGCTGGACCTGGGCCATATCCAGAGCGCGCTCGCGCACGGAGGGGGAGAAAAACCCCTGGCGCATGTCGTCCCACTGGGCCGCGACCTGATCGAAATAGCTCTTGCTGCTCATGGCGCTTCTCCTTGTGCTGCAATGTATCGATAAATGTCGATGGATTGGTGCAAAAAAAGAGGCTAAGCCTCACGGACCGGGATATCCTCAGGCCGGATTACCTGTTTCGCGTAGTCCGGGGCGAACGCTGTAACCAGCACGCCGCAGCAGACCGTAAGCTGTTCCTGGTTGAGTGTGTAGAAGCGGTGGCGGCCTTCCTGGCGGACCAGCACCAGATCGGCCTCTTCCAGCTTCTTCAGGTGGTGGCTGACCGTCGGCTGGTTGACCTTACCACCCAGCTTGTCCACCAGGTCATTCACGCTGAGCCAGACACAGCACAGGTGCTTCATGATTTCCTGGCGCGTTTCGTCGGCCAGTGCTTTCGCGAAAACTACCGGATCAGTATTCATATTCCTGATTATATCGATATTTGTCGATGTGTCAAGCGATTGGCCGGATCAGGGGCACTGCACGATCCCCTGCGCCCACAGGCAGCCGCCGCAGGTCGGGAACTCGCCGCCGTAGCAGTCGGCCTCGTTATCCTCGGAGAGCGCGCAGCCATCGCAGATCGTACACGGCGCGAAGTCGAACGCCTGCACCCGCTCGCGGAAGGCGACGTACTCCGGCTGCTGCCACAACTCGGCCAGGCTGTGCTCGTGGATGCTGCCGATCACATAGCGCCGGGCATAGCGGCCCAGGCCGTGCAGGAAGCTGTCGCTGCTGTGCAGCAGGGGCAGGCACGGGCTGACGCTGCCATCCCACGCGATCGCGGTCGCGCCGCTTTCGATGAACGGGCAGCGCGAGCTGGCCGCGTCCTCGTCGCCATCACCCCCGGCATAGATCAGATTCCACGCCCCCGCGATTGCTTCATACAGCGCCGGTGTAGCAAGCCGGGCGCTGTCCATGCGTGGCAGGTAGAGATCGGGCAGGCGCGGCGAAGGCAGGTAATCGTCGTTGCTCAGCGCCCGATGATAGAGGATTTCCTCACGCATTTCGGCGGTGTGCGGCAGCACATTGCTGATCATCATCCGCGCCGCGCCAAGCTGCCGGGCGATGCGCAGCAGATCGGGCAGATCGCCCACGTTGCGCTGCATCGCCACAAACGCGATCCCGATCTCCGGCGCGAGGTGGCGCCAGGGCTGGCGCAGATCGCGGAAGCGCTCCAGGTTTGCCAGCACAGTTGGCAGGGTTGCGCCCAGCCGCACGTCGGTATAGCTTTCCGGCCTGGCCCCATCCAGCGACACCCACAGCCGGTCCAGCCCGGCGGCGATCAGGCTGCGCGCCATCGTCTCGTTCAGCAGCGTCCCGTTGGTGATCAGCTCTACGCTGGCCCCCAGCGCTTTGGCGGCCTCGATCATCTCGATGATCCGGGGGTGCGAGAGCGGCTCGCCGAAGCCGCCGAAGAAGACGGTCAGCGGCAGCGGGAACGCGCGCAGCCCGTCGAGGATGCGGGCGTAGGTAGCGGCGGACATGGTGCCCAGCGGCTCGTCCCACACGTTGCGGATGCAGGTGCGGCAGGCCAGATTGCAGCGGCTGGTCGGCTCGACATAGACCCTGGCGAGCCGGGTAATCGGCTGGCGCAGGCGCAGGCCGCGCGCTTCTTCGTCCAGAAAGACCGGCGTGCCGGGGACCAGCCCCAGCCGGGCGACTATATCAGGCGGCAGCACCAGCCGCCCCGTTTCGTCGATGTAGGCGCGTTGTTCGGTTCTCAGCCGCATGCCGTTCTGCCCCCGTGCGTGACGACGATGATCCTGCTCTTTAGTATATCCCGGAAGCCGGATTGGGCTGCTGCCACACCGCCGATTGTTGCCCCCTGCACGTGCAGCCGGTATGCTTGGCGGCTGCATCGCCCGATCATTTTCCTCACTGGAGACGTGACGATGAGAGTTGTCCGCGTTCTGTTTCTGTGCACCGGGAATTCCTGCCGCTCGCAGATGGCCGAAGCGCTCGTCAACGCACGGCTCGGCGATCGCTGGGCGGCGGTTAGCGCCGGGACCCAGCCCGCCGACGAGGTCCACCCGAAGGCCCTGCAAGCCCTGGCCGAGATCGGCATCCGGCATCCAAACGCGTATCCCAAGCTGGCCGATGAATTTCGCGGCACGGCCTTCGATCTGGTGGTGACAGTGTGTGACGACGCCGCCGAGAACTGCCCGGTCTGGCTGGGACAGGGCCAGCGCGTGCACGTCGGCTTTCCCGATCCGGCCAGAGCGACCGGGACCGAGGATGAGATGATGGCCGTGTTCCGCAGTGTGCGCGACGACATCGAGCACCGGATTTTGCCGCTGCTGGACACCTTCGCCGCATGGGAAGCCAGCTAAAACGCCGACCAGGAAGCCCCGCTCGGCGTTGTTCACACAGTTCTCTATCGAGCGCGGTGCCAGCCGCTATGACGGGTCCTGGCGCTGGACGCGCAGCCGGTTGTGGACATCCTGCACGCCCCGCACATCTTCGGCCAGGTCCTCGGCCAGGCGTTTCGCGCGGCGGCTCTCTACCGTGCCTTCCAGCGTGACCTCGTTCTGATCGTCCACCGTGATAGTGATTTCGCTGGCGTCCAGCCAGCCGTGCCGCGTCATATTCTCGCAGATTTCCTCGTGGATGCTTTCTTTGGAGCGGCGGTAGCCCTGCGGGCCGCGCCCGGTGTAGGGACCGGGGCGCTCCCACGCTTCCCGCTCGCCATCCTCAGGAAAATAATAACGGGTGCGCGCCGCCAATCGCCATCCTCGTCCTCGCCATAGGTGGGGAAGCCGCGCCCGGCAGACGGGATGCGCTCGAATTCATAGCTGCGCGCGTAGTAATCGCGGGTGCGCGTGCTGACCTGGCTGGGATCGTAATCGCCCCCGGTGTAACGCTGGCCGCGCGTCTCCTGCTCGCGTTCTGCATCCTCTTTGTTTCGTTTGTTCTTCAGATCATCTGCCACCTCAACGCTCCTTTCGTGGGTAGTGGCGAACAATTGACTGATAGCGGCTGTTCAGTTGCCCCCCATCCCCTGGCCCTTCCCCCACTGCTGCGCTGAGGGGGCGACACTAAATTCGGAGAGGAGGGCTGGACTTGAGATACCAGGTCCAGCCTTCCCGAAATAAGCTCCAGTGGCGTGCCAACTTGCGACCGGTACGGCGA